>NZ_CP107942.1:2317500-2935833 GCF_036053395.1 Actinoplanes sp. NBC_00393
ATTCGCTACCGACAACCTGGTGTACGCCTACTTCACCGCCGCCACCGACAACCGCATAGTCCGGTTCAACCTTGACGGCGGCGAACCCGAGGTCATCTTCGACGGCATCGCGAAGGCCGGCTTCCACAACGGCGGCCGGATCGCTTTCGGCCCCGACGGCCTGCTCTACGCCGGCACCGGCGACGCCGGCGACACCTCCAGCTCGCAGGACCCGGACAGCCCCAACGGCAAGATACTGCGGCTCACCCCGGACGGCGACCCCGCCCCCGGCAACCCGACCGCCTCCTCGCCGGTCTTCAGCCTCGGCCACCGCAACGTGCAGGGCCTGGCCTGGGACGCCGACGGCCGGCTGTTCGCCACCGAGTTCGGCCAGAACGAACTGGATGAGGTCAACCTGATCCGGGCCGGCCGCAACTACGGGTGGCCCGAGGTCGAGGGTGAGGGCGACACCGACGGCGACCGTTTCACGAATCCGCTGGTCACGTGGTCGACGCGGGAGGCCTCGCCGTCCGGCATGGCGATCGCGGGACGGACGGCGTACGTGGCGGCGCTGCGCGGGGAGCGGCTGTGGACGGTGCCGCTGAACGGCGACCAGGTGGGGGAGCCGTCCGCTCAGCTGAACGGCGAGTACGGCCGGCTGCGGACCGTCGAGGTCGCCCCGGACGGCGCGCTGTGGGTGACCACCTCGAACACCGACGGCCGCGGCGACGTCCGCGACGGCGACGACCGCGTCCTGCGCTTCCCGGCCGGTTAGGCGCCGCCGAGGACGTTCTGGATGCCGGCGACTGCGGCGCCGCGGGCCCAGTCGGTGAAGGTGAGCGGCGTGGTGATGATGTCCAGCTCGCATCGCTGCACCTCGGCGGGGCCGGGCCGCAGCCGGTCGGCGATGGCCTCGTGCATCGCCGGGGACGCCGTGAGCGCTGCGACGTCCTCGCCGGCGAGCACGACGCAGGTGGTCTGCAGGGCGCCGGCGAAGGTCGCGACGAGGTGGCCGAGGGCGTGCGCGGCGCCGTCGAGCTGCCGGGTGGACGCGGGGTCGCCGAGCCGGGCCAGTTCGCCGAAGGTGACCGGATGGTGTGCCGCGGCGGACACGTCCTCGCGGTTGAGGTAGGCGGCGACGCAGCCGGCGTGCCCGAGCCCGCATCGCGGCCCGCGCGGGTCGATCGGGGCGTGGGCGAGCAGGTGGCCGTTGTCGATCAGCGCCTCGACGACCACGCCATCACGGACGACGCCGAAGCCCAGGCCGGCGCCGACGGTGATGAGGCCGAACGTGGCGTGGCTGCGGCCGGCGCCGAACCAGAGCTGTTCGCGGGCCAGGGCGGTGACGTCGTTCGTCACGATGACCGGCAGCCCGGTGCGCTGGGTGATCGGGCCGGCCAGGTCGACGTCGCGCCAGCCGAGGAAGGTGCCCTCCCGGACGGTGACCCGGTCGGCGACGACGCCACCGAGGGCGACGCCGATGCCGTCGACCGCCGGCACCCGCCGGGCGAGCCGGCCGGTCAGCTGCGCGATCACCTTGACGGCGCCGTCCACCGGTACGCCTCCGTCCGCCCCCGGTCCCGGCAGCGCCGCCCGCGCGGTGGCCTTCACGTTGCCGAACATGTCGCAGACCACCCCGTACGCGGTGTCGGCCGTGAGTTTGCACCCGACCACGTGCCGCGCCTCGGGGACGGCCGTGAGCACCTGCCGTGGCCGGCCGATCGCGGTCTCCGGTTCGAGCGCCTCCGACGCCATGCCCCGGTCGACCAGCGACCGGGCGAGCCGGGACATCGACGCGTACGAGAGATTCAGCCGGTCGCCGAGGTCCTGGCGGGTGGCCGGGCCGTGGACGAGCAGGTGCCGGGTGACGGCGAACTGTCCCGCGGTGAGCGTCCGCTGAGGCACCATCTGTTCAGTCTACGAAGTGACCGTTGTCACGGCATCGACGCCGGATTATTTTCATTCTGGTTGTAAGTATCCGTGTCCCGACCGCAAGGAGACACGATGGCTACGAGCACTTCCGTACGGTTACGTCCCCGCGACGACACCCGGCTGGCGATCGCCTTCATCGCCCCCGCCCTGATCGGCTTCCTGGTCTTCATGGTCTGGCCGACGTTGCGCGGCATCTACCTGAGCTTCACGAAGTTCAACCTGCTGACCCCGCCCGAGTTCAACGGCCTCGACAACTACGTACGCATGGTCCAGGACCCGGTGTTCTGGAACGCGATGAAGGTGACCGTCTACTACGTGTTCGTCAACATCGTCATCCAGACCGCGTTCGCGCTGGTCATCGCGGTGATGATGCAGCGGCTCACCCGGCGCACCTGGCTGCGCGGGATCGTGCTCACGCCGTACCTGGTCTCCAATGTCGTCGCCGCGATGGTCTTCCTCTGGATCCTGGACTATCAGCTCGGCATCGGGAACCAGATCATCGCCGCGATCGGCATGGAACGCATCGCGTTCCTGTCGTCGGAGGCATGGGTCATCCCGACCATCGCCCTGATCAACGTCTGGCGGCACGTCGGCTACACCGCCCTGCTGATCTTCGCCGGGCTGCAGACCATCCCCGAGACGATGTACGAGGCCGGCCGCATGGACGGCGCCAGCGAGCCCCGGATGTTCCGCAGCATCACCGTGCCGCTGCTGCGCCCGGTCCTCGCCCTGGTCCTGATCATCACCGTGGTCGGGTCGTTCCAGGTGTTCGACACCGTCGCCATCACCACGCGCGGCGGCCCGGTCGACTCCTCCCGGGTGCTGCAGTACTACATCTACGACGTGGCCTTCGGCCGCTTCCAGTTCGGCTACGCCTCCGCGATGTCGGTCGCGCTGCTGCTGGTCCTGGTGATCATCACCTTCGTCCAGTACCGGGTCACCCGGGCCGAATCGTCCGACCTGAACTGAGAGGACTGGCAATGGCCATCGACACCGCCCCGCCGGCCACCACGGTCGGACCCACACCGCCCCCGCGCACTGTCGAACCGCCGGAACCCAGAAGGTTCAGCGTCGGCCGCGCGATCGCCTGGATGTTCATGATCTTCGTCATCCTGGTCAGCCTGTTCCCGTTCTACTGGATGCTGCGTACCGCCCTGTCCAGCAACAACGCCCTTTACGCGGGCAGCGACAGCCTGCTGCCGGTGCAACCGTCGCTGGGTGGCTTCCAGCGTGTCTTCGGCCTGCAGACCGGCCAGGAGGCGATCGACGCCGGCGGCGCCGGGCAACCGATCGACTTCTGGCGCTACCTGTTCAACTCGGTGGTGGTGGCGACCCTGGTCACCGCCGGGCAGGTGTTCTTCTCCGCGATGGCCGCGTACGCCTTCGCCCGGCTGGAATGGCGCCACCGCGAGAAGTGGTTCGCGTTCTTCCTCGGCGGCCTGATGATCCCGGCCATCTTCACGCTGCTGCCCAACTTCGTACTGATCAAGCAATTGGGCCTGGTGGACACGCTGCTCGGCATCGCGCTGCCGAGCATGCTGATGACGCCGTTCGCTGTGTTCTTCCTGCGGCAGTTCTTCCTCGGCATCGCCAAGGAGGTCGAGGAGGCGGCGCTGATCGACGGCGCCTCCAAGGTCCGGGTGTTCTTCCGGGTGATCCTGCCGATGTCCACCGCGCCGATCGCGACGCTGGGGATCCTGACCTACATCTCCACCTGGAACGAGTACTTCTGGGCGCTGATGGTCAGCTATACCGACAAGTCGCGGGTGCTCACCGTCGCCCTCGGGGTGTTCAAGTCGCAGACCCCGCAGACCGGGCCGGACTGGTCCGGGCTGATGGCCGCCACCCTGGTCGCGGCCCTGCCGATGCTGGTGCTGTTCATGGTCTTCGCCAAGCGCATCGTCAACTCCATCGGCTTCAGCGGCATCAAGTGAGGAGGACGCCGTGATCAAGCGAATCCGGGCCGGCGCGGCCGCGCTCACCCTGGGACTGCTCACCGCCGCCTGCGGCAACACCGGCACCGGCACCATCGGCGTCATCGAGTACTGGCTGTGGGACTCCGGCCAGCAACCCGGCTACCAGAAGTGCGCCGACGCGTTCCAGCAGCAGAATCCCGGCCTGAGCGTGCGGATCACCCAGAACGGCTGGGACACGTACTGGTCCAAGCTCACCGCCGGTTTCATCGCCGACACCGCGCCGGACGTCTTCACCGACCATTTGGCCAAGTTCGCGCAGTACGTCGACCTCAAGGTGCTGCGCCCGCTCGACGACCTGGGCCCGACCAGCGATATCAAGGACACCGACTACCAGGAGGGCCTGGCCGAACTCTGGAAGGGCCAGGACGGCAAACGGTACGGCGTACCGAAGGACTGGGACACCGTCGCGATGTTCTACGACCGGGCGGCGATCAAGCAGGCCGGTATCGACGAGGCCGACCTGCGGAACCTCACCTGGAACCCGTCCGACGGCGGCACCTTCGAGAAGCTCGTCGCGCATCTGACGGTCGACGCCAACGGCGTGCGCGGCGACGAACCCGGCTTCGACAAGAACAAGGTCACGATGCACGGCCTCTCCTCCGAAGGCGCTGGCGGCGGTGGCTGGGGACAGACCCAGTGGTCGGCCTTCACCGGCAGCGCCGGCTGGCAGGTGACCGACAAGAACCCCTGGGGTACGCGCTTCAACCTCGACCAGCCGGCCTTCCAGGACACCCTCGACTGGTATTTCGGGCTGGCCGAGAAGGGCTACATGCCGAGCTACGCCGAGATCGGCGGCAGCAACCCGATCGGCACGGACAAACAGATTCAGTCCGGGATCGCCGCCATGGGACTCAGCGGCTCCTGGATGATCTCCACGTTCAGCAAGCTCACCGACGAGTCCGGCGCCAAGCTCGACATCGGTGTCGCGCCGACCCCGATCGGGCCGTCCGGCAAGCGCGCGTCGATGTTCAACGGCCTCGCCGACTCCATCACCACGCTGTCGAAGCAGCCGGACAACGCCGCGAAGTGGGTCAAGTTCATGTCCGGCGCCGAGTGCCAGAACATGATCGCCGACTCCGGGGTGGTGTTCCCGGCCCGGCCGGAGGCCACCGCCCGCGCGATCACCTACAACAAGGAGGAACGCAACCTCGACGTCACCCCCTTCACCGATCAGGTCACCGAGAAGACGACGTTCCTGTTCCCGGTGACCACCAACGCCGCCGACATCACCGCGCTGCTGGTCCCGCGGCTCGACGCCGTCTACCTCGGCGAGGAGCCGGTGTCGTCGCTCACCACGCTCAACGACCAGCTCAACGCCCTGTTCGAGGTAGCCCAGTGAAGCCGCTGCACTGGCGGGCCGCCGGGGTCAGCCTGGTGCTGGACTGCGCCGGGCCCCGGCTGCCCCGGGTGCTGCACTGGGGCGCCGATCTGGGCGCCGCCGGCGATCTGACCGGCCTGGCGGTCACCGCGATCCCGCAGCCGGCCGCCAACACCACCGACGAGGTCGTGCCGGTGAGCCTGCTGCCGGAACAGTCGGCGGGCTGGCTCGGCACGCCCGGGCTGACCGGGCACCGCGACGGCGCGGCGTTCTCCACGTGCTTCACCGTCTTCGACGTGACTGAGCCGGCGGCCCGGCGGCTGACGGTGACCGCTCGTGACAGCGCGGCCGCGCTCTCCCTGCTGCTGGACGTGGAGATGACGGAATCCGGGCTGATCCGGCAGCGGGCCACGCTCACCAACGACGATCCGGCCTCCCTCTTCACGCTCGACGGGCTGCTGCCCACCCTGCCGGTGCCGGCCGAGGCCACCGAACTGCTCGACTTCACCGGCCGCCACCTGCGCGAACGCATTCCGCAACGGCAGCCGTTCAGCGTCGGCACCCGGCTGCGCGACAACCGGCGCGGCCGCACCGGCGCCGACGCGACCATCATCCTGGCTGCCGGAACCCCCGGCTTCAGCTTCGGCGCCGACGAGGTGTGGGGCGTCCATGTGGGATGGAGCGGCAATCACCGTACGCTCGCCGAGCGCACCCCCACCGGAGTGTCGCTGCTCGGCGGCGGCGAACTCCTGCTGGCCGGGGAGGTCCGGTTGCCGCCCGGCGGCACCTACCGGACCCCGTGGCTGTACGGCTCCTACGGCCACGGCCTCGACGAATTGTCCGCCCGGTTCCACCGCTACCTGCGCGCGCGGCCACAGCACCCGCGCTCACCGCGCCCGGTCATCATCAACACGTGGGAGGCCGTCTACTTCGACCACGACCTGACCAAGCTGACCGCCCTGGCCGACGCCGCCGCGCAGGTCGGCGTCGAGCGGTTCGTCCTCGACGACGGCTGGTTCCGGCACCGCCGCAACGACCACGCCGGGCTCGGCGACTGGTACACCGACGACACGGTCTGGCCGAAGGGCCTGCACCCGCTCGTCGACCACGTGCGCCGGCTCGGCATGCAGTTCGGCCTCTGGGTCGAGCCGGAGATGGTCAACCCGGACTCGGACCTGGCCCGCGCCCACCCCGACTGGATCATGGCGACCGGCGGTCGCCGCCCACCGGAGGCCCGCCACCAGCAGGTTCTGGACCTCGGGCACGAGCCGGCCTACGAATATCTGCTCACCCGGCTGGACGCGCTGCTGTCCGAGTACGACATCGCGTACCTGAAGTGGGACCACAACCGCGACCTGATCGAGGCCGGTCACTCGCCCGGCGGTGAGGCCGGTGTGCACAGCCAGACCCGGCAGCTCTACCGGCTCCTGGACGAACTGCGCGACCGGCACCCCGGCGTGGAGATCGAGTCCTGCGCGTCCGGCGGCTCCCGGGTCGACCTGGGCATCCTGGAACGCACCGACCGGGTCTGGACCAGTGACTGCAACGACGCGCTGGAACGCCAGGCCATCCAGCGCTGGACCGGCATGCTGCTGCCACCGGAGATGATCGGCGCGCACGTCGGGCCGACCGTCGCGCACACCACCGGCCGCACGCACACCCTCGACTTCCGGGCCGGGACCGCGCTGTTCGGCCACTTCGGCATCGAATGGGACCTGACCGCGGCGAGCGCGGCCGACCGCGACCGGCTGGCCGCCTGGATCCGGCTCTACCAGCAGCTGCGCGGGCTGCTGCACAGCGGCACGGTGGTGCGCGGCGATCACCCGGATTCGTCGCTGTGGGTGCACGGGGTGGTCGCCGAGGACCGCTCGGAGGCCGTGTACGCCCTGGTCAGCGTGGCCACCGGGGTGTGGTCGCCGCCCGGGCGGGTACGCCTGCCCGGCCTCGAGCCGGGCGCCACGTACCGGATCGCCCCGTTGCCGCCGGGCGATCAGGTGCACGGCCCCACCCTTTCCCCGCTGCCGTGGTGGGCCGATGGCGCCGAGCTGACCGGGCGCACCCTCGAGGTCGCCGGCGTGCATGCCCCGGCGCTGTTCCCGGAGCGGCTGGTGCTGGTGCGGGCCACCCGGCGCTGACGCCGGGTGGCCCGCCGGGTCAGCCCGCGGTGCCGGTCACCGTGGTGCCGGCCCGGGTGATGGCGTACGTGAGCTTCGCGCCGCTCCAGAAGTGGAAGGTGAGCGTCACCGGCCCGTCGTTGACCTCGGCGAAGAACTCCGGCTTCAGGATGATCGTGCCGGCGGTGTAGTCGGGCTGGAAGTGCGTCCAGAACTCCTTGTACGACGTCCAGCTCGCCGGCCCGGCGTTGCTGCCGTCGGCGTACTTGGCTTCCATGGTGGCCAGCTGGTCACCGCGGAACTGGGTGGGGATGGCGAACGAGCTGGTGGTGCCGGTGGTGTTCGCCTGGGCCGGGGGGTCGGAGCTGATGATGCTGATCGGCCACGGCACCCCGGCGGAGAACCGGGCCTCCAGGGTGGCGTTGACCCCGTACGCCCGGTCGCCGGCCAGCCGCGTCACGGCCGCCGCGGTCAGGGTGAGCGTGCTGCCGGACACCGTGTAGTCGCTGCCCTGGACCAACCGGGTGCCGCCCTGCCACAGGCCCTCGAACGTGGTGCCGTTGAGATTCAGGGTCAGCGTCTTCGCGGTGATCGCGCCGGTACGCGGCACGTACACCTGGTCGGAGGACGCGGTGCCGGAGCGGGTCGTCCAGCCGGCCTTCATCATGGCGAACACGCCCGGGTCCCGCTGCTGCAGCGTGCTGCGGTTGAGGAACTGGCCGGCGTCCCAGACCATCGTGGTCAGGTCCCGGATCCGGGCGTGGTAGCTGAACGCCTCGATGAACTTGAGGAACTCGCCGCGCTCGATCACCCCGGGCCGGTTGTGGTCCCAGTTGAGCAGCGCCCATTCGCCGACGATGACCGGGATGCCGCGCTCCACGAAACTGTCGTGCACCCGGTCGAAGGTGCTGATCAGGTCCTGCTCGACCTCGGCGTTGTACCGGGTGCCGCCGGCGATGTTGACGCTGAACGGCCAGAACCCGTAGAAGTGCACGGTCGCGGCCAGATTCGGGTCGTCCAGCTCGTCGAAGGTGGCGTTCAGCGCGTCCAGCCGGCCCTGGTCGGCGTTGGTGTACAGGGTCGGCAGCACCAGCAGCCGGGTGGCGTTGGCGCCGCCGGAAGAGCGCACCATCCGTACGAAAGAGGTGTTCAATTCGTCGAGCAGCCGGTAGTTCTCCGCGTCGTCGGCGGTGCCGGTGAACGTCGGCTCGTTGATGCTCTCGAACACCAGCTTCGGCGAGTGATCGCGGAACGTGCTGCTGAGCTGGGTCCACAGCTTCGTGTAGCGGTTCGCCACCGTGGTCCGGTCGGTGGGGTACGTGTTGATCCACTGCCAGGAGTCGTGATGCAGATTGATCATCACGTAGAAGCCCTCGGCCAGGGACCAGTCGACGATCTGCTTGACCCGGTTCAGCCAGGCCGCGTCGATCGTGTAGTCCGGCGCCGGGCCGTGGTGGTTGCTCCAGGTGACCGGCAGCCGGATGCTGTTGTAGCCCTGCGAGCGCACGTGCCGCAGCAGCGCCTGGGTGGTCAGCGGGTTGCCCCAGGCGGTCTCGTCGGGGATCGCGTCGAGCGTGTTGCCCAGGTTCCAGCCGGGCTGCATCGCGGCCACGGTCGCCGCGGCGTCGGCCGGCGGCACCGAGGTCGACGGGGACGGCGACGGCGAGGTGGGCACTGTTCCGGTGCAGGCGGTGCCGTTGAGGGCGAACGAATCCGGCACCGGGTTGCTGCCCGACCAGGACCCGTTGAAGCCGAAGGACACGCTCGCGCCGGTCGCGATCGCCGCGTTGTAGCTCGCGTTGGTGGCGGTGACCCGGTGCCCGGTCGCGGTGGCCGTCGCGTTCCAGGCCTGGGTGACCTTCTGGCCGGCCGGGAACGTCCACTCCAGCCGCCAGCCGTTGACCGCGTCGCCGAGGTTGGCGACGGTGACGTTCGCGGTGAAGCCACCCTGCCACTGCGCGGCGACGGTGTACGTCACCCGGCACCCGGCCGCCGCGTACGCGCTGATCGCGGTCATCATCCAGGCCACCAGCAGGGCGGCCACGCCGCCCGCGACCAGGGCGGATCGTCGTGGTATCTGTCGCATCATCGGTACGGGCTCCTTCTACCGGGCGGTTGCGGTGCAGCTGAGGGCGGGTGCGCCGTTGACGCCGAGCCAGGTGCCCATCACCCCGAAGGAGGCTGTGGCACCGGCGGCGAGGTCGCCGTTGTAGCCGACGTTGCGGGCGGTCACCCGTGGACCGTCCGAGGTGACCTGGGCGTTCCACGACTGGCCGACGGTCTGCCCGTCCGGGAACACCAGCGTCACTGTCCAACCGCGGATCGCGGCCTGACCGGCGGTCACCGTGACGTCGCCCTGGAAGCCGCCGGCCCACTGCCCGGCGGCCGACCAGCGGGCCGTGCAGCCGTCGTTCTCGCCCGGCGGCGGGGGCGGGGGCGTCGTCGGGTCCGGGGTCCCGCCGGGGAATCGGACGTCGGAGCACATGTAGTAGTTCTGGTCGGCGTGGCCGGCGCGCCAGACGGCGAACACGATGTGCCGGCCGGTGCGGCCGGGGGCGCTGATCTCGTACGAGTAGGAGACGCCGTTCAGGATCGGGTCGGTCGTGGTCGGGCCCTCGGCCGGGAACGGGCCGGTGTCCTTGACCAGTTCCAGGTCGCTCCAGCGCAGCCGCTGGGTCAGCGGGTCGAAGCCCTGCTTGGACACGTAGATGCGGACGTACGCGGCGCCGTGCCGGGCCTGGTCGTGCATCGTCCAGGTGAAGGTGTTCGCCACGTCCCGGGCCCGCCACCGGCCCGGGGTGTCCAGGGCGGCGTAGGTCGGGTCGCCACCGCCGCACAGCTGCCCGTCCGGGACCCGCGCCGGGTGATCGTCGCGGACGTTGTCCTGGATGAGACCGTTCCAGGTCCACATCGCGGCCGGGTTGCCCTGCCAGGCCTGCCAGCACATCGGATCCTGGGTGGCCATGATCGGGTTCTGCCAGTCGGTGTCCCACCGGCGGGCGCACTCGTAGTGACGCGACGGCGGGTCGATCGCCGATCCATGCGCCTCGGCGGGCCGGGCGTCGATCAGCAGGAAGGTGAGCAGGGACAGGGCGATGGCCGCGATGGTGATTCGCCTTCGCGGCGTGGCTAATGAGGACACGGAGCCTCCAGCACTCGGTGCGGGTGTGTGGGTGCGGATGCTTGCCTCGGCATCCGCGGAAACGCTGCGCGGCTCCTCGCAACGCTTCGAAACTTTCTGGGCGGGACACTACGTGTTTCGAAGACGGCAGTCAATGAAAGCATTGACTGAGGTGGACGAATGCGCATACGGTCCGACAACGTCACCTGAAACTTTCTTCGGAGGCTCGACGTTGGCCAGCCCTGTACTGCCCGGCTTCTATCCGGACCCGAGCATCTGCCGGGTGGGCGAGGACTACTACCTCGTCTGCTCCAGCTTCGAGTACTTTCCCGGTCTGCCGGTCTTCCACAGCCGCGACCTGCTGAACTGGACGCAGCTCGGCAACGCCCTCGACCGGCCGGAGCAGCTGCGCCTGCCGGCGGGCACGACGTCGTCCGGCGGGCTCTACGCGCCGACGCTGCGGCATCACGACGGCCGCTTCCACCTGATCGTCACGAACGTCAACGACGGTGGCAACAAGCTCTACACCGCCACCGACCCGGCTGGCCCGTGGTCCGACCCGATCCCGCTGCGGGGAGTGCCCGGCATCGACCCGGACCTGGCGTGGGACGAGGACGGCAACTGTTACTGCACCGTCGCCGGGGTCAGCCAGGTGCGCCTCGATCCCCGCACGGGCGAGACGCTCGGTTCCCCGTACCCCATCTGGTCCGGATCCCCGGCGGCCAAGGCGCCCGAGGCGCCGCACCTGTACCGCATCGGTGAGTACTGGTATCTGGTGATCGCCGAAGGCGGCACCGAACGCTGCCACAGCGTCGCGGTCGCGCGCGGCCGCACCCCGGCCGGGCCGTTCGAGCCGTGCCCGGCCAACCCGATCCTGACCCACCGCGGCACCGACCACCCGGTCCAGAACACCGGGCACGCCGACCTGGTCCAGGCCCCGGACGGCTCGTGGTGGATGGTGCTGCTCGGCGCGCGGCCGCGCGGTGGCACGCCCGGCTGGCACGTGCTCGGCCGCGAGACGTTCCTGGCGCCGGTCACCTGGGTCGATGACTGGCCGGTCGTCGGAGAGCTCACCGCATCAAAACCCGGCATCGGTACGCGCAGCCACGACGACTTCGACACCGCCGACCTGCACCCGCGCTGGATCTCGCCGCGGCACCGGCCCGTCGAGCGGTACACCACCAAGGACCGCAGCGGGTGGCTGACCCTGCACGCCGGGCCCGGCACCCTCGACGACCTGGACGTCACCTTCCTCGGGCTGCGGCAGCAGGATCACACCTGCCGGATCCGGGTCCGTCTCGACGCCTCCGAAGGCCGTGGTGGGCTGGCTGTCCGGCTCGACGAACGCCACCACTACGAGGTGGAGGCGGCCGCGGGCCACGTCGCGGCGCGGGCCCGGATCGGGCCGCTCAGATCTGTCGCCGGCGACCGGGAAGTGCCCGACGGCCCGGTCGTCCTGCGGATCGACATCACCCCCGCACCTGTGCAGGATCCGCGGGACGGCCCGGACACGGTCGTTCTCGGCGTCGAGGGGCCGGACGGCGTGTTCCACGTGCTCGCCGAGCTCGACGGCCGCTACCTGTCGACCGAGGTCGCCGGCGGATTCACCGGGCGGGTGATCGGCATGTACGCGGTCTCCGGCACGGTGCACTTCGACTGGCTGGACTACACGTCGTGAGTGCGGGCGACCCGTCCCGGCCGGTGACGATCTCCTACATCGCGGAGACGGCCGGCGTCTCGGTGCCGACCGTCTCCAAGGTGATCAACGGGCGGTCCGGGGTGGCGGCGGACACCCGGGCCCGGGTCGAGGCGCTGATCAGCGCGTACGGCTACCGCAAATCCACCCCGCCGGCCCGCAGCAACACGCTCGAACTGGTCTTCGAGCAGATCGAAAGCCTGTGGGGCGTCGAGATCATCCGCGGGGTGCAGCAGGCCGCCCGCCGGCACCGGCTGGGCGTCGTGCTGTCCGAGTTCGGGCCGGACGGCAGCACCATCCGCTACTGGATCGACGGGGCGGTGTCGCGCCGGCCGGTGTGCGTGGTGACCGTCGCCCAGCTGTCCCGGCAGGAACGCGACCAGCTGCGGGCGCAGGGCATCCCGTTCGTGGTCTTCGACCCGACCTCCGAGCTGCCGGACGACGTGCCGTTCGTCGGGGCGACGAACTGGTCCGGCGGGCGGGCGGCCACCCGGCACCTGATCGACCTGGGGCACCGGCGGATCGCGATGGTCGGCGGGCCGGACCGGGTGTTGTTCTGCAGTGCGCGGTTCGACGGGTATCGGTCGGCGCTGGAGGCGGCGGGGCTCTCGGTGGATCCGGCGCTCGTCGTGCGTACCGATCTGACTCAGGAAGGCGGCCGGGAGGCTGCGCGTGACCTGCTTGCCCGGCCGGACCGGCCGACCGCCGTCTTTGCCTGCAACGACCTGCAGGCGCTGGGTGTCTATCAGGCGGCGCGGGAGGTGGGGCTGCGGATTCCGGACGAGCTGAGCGTGGTCGGGTTCGATGATCTGCCGGTGACCGAGCTGGTGGATCCGCCGTTGACCACGGTTCACCAGCCGCTTGCCGAGATGGCGGTGGCGGCCACCGAGATGGCGCTCGCCCTGGGGCGGGGGGAGAGCCCGGCGCAGATCGGGGTGGAACTGGCGACCACCCTCACCGTTCGGTCAAGTACGGGGCCGCCGGCACGGTAGGGAGCTTTCGGGGCCGGGGTCTCGCCGTCGTCCGTTTGTTCCAGAGCCGGCAGCCGACCGCTGCCGAATGCGGCCATGCCCGCTGCGGGTGTTCCGGCGAAAGCGGCCACACCCGCAGCGGGTGTGCTTACACCCGCTGCGGGTGTGCTGCCGTTTCGCAAACCATGCGACTCACGGGCAGCCGTAACTCCTCGCCGAACCCCCACGACCCGTTCGCAGACGCCGATACAGCGCCGGCGCCGGGCCGGTCACCGCTCGGCCCGGACCCGGCATTCGCGATCTTGTGGACTTCCGGCACACCGTCATCGTGGAAGTCCACACCAACGCTGAGCGTCATCTATTTACATCTTCAGTAAACAGTCCTAATAATTGGCCATGCGTCGATCCGCGATCCTTGCCGCGGCGGCTGCCCTGGCCGCCGCATGCTCACTTGTCTATGTCGCCACCATGGCGAGCGCCGCCGCGGCCTGCGCTTCCGCCTGGAGCGCGTCCGCCGTCTACGTCAAGGACAACGTCGTCTCCAAGGGCGGCAACAACTACACCGCGAAGTGGTGGACCCAGGGTGAGGACCCGGTCCTGAAGAGCGGCCAGTGGGACGTCTGGATCAACAACGGCGCGTGCGGTGGCACGACGAACCCGTCGCCGTCCCCGTCCCGCTCGTCCGCGTCACCGTCGCCTTCACCGTCCGCGTCGCCGAGCGTGAGCCCGAGCCCGAGCACCAGCCCGAGCACCAGCCCGAGCACCCCGATCCCGGTCGGTGGCCTGCCCAAGCACGCGCTCATCGGCTACCTGCACTCCAGCTTCGCCAACGGCTCCGGCTACCTGCGGATGGCCGACGTGCCCGCCGACTGGGACATCATCAACCTGGCCTTCGGTGAGCCGACCACGGCGACCTCCGGCGACATCCGGTTCAGCCTCTGCCCGGCCACCGAGTGCCCGGGCGTGGAGACCGAGGCCGAGTTCATCGCGGCGATCAAGGCCAAGCGCGCCGCCGGCAAGAAGGTGCTGCTCTCCATCGGCGGCGCGAACGGCCAGGTCCAGCTGACCACCACCGCAGCGCGCGACAAGTTCGTCAGCTCGGTCAGCGCGATCATCGACAAGTACGGCCTGGACGGCGTCGACATCGACTTCGAGGGTCACTCGCTCTCGCTGAACACCGGCGACACCGACTTCAAGAACCCGACCACCCCGGTGATCGTCAACTTGATCAACGCGGTGAAGAGCCTGAAGGCCCGCTACGGCGCCGGCTTCGTGCTCACCATGGCCCCGGAGACGTTCTTCGTCCAGCTCGGCTACCAGTACTACGGCTCCGGGCCGTGGGGTGGCCAGGACCCGCGCGCCGGCTCGTACCTGCCGGTGATCCACGCCCTGCGCAACGACATCACCGTGCTGCACGTCCAGGACTACAACTCCGGTTCGATCATGGGCCTGGACAACCAGTACCACTCGATGGGCGGCGCCGACTTCCACATCGCGATGACCGACATGCTGCTCGCCGGCTTCCCGGTGGCCGGCAACACGGCCAACGTGTTCCCCGCGCTGCGCGAGGACCAGATCGCGTTCGGCGCGCCCAGCTCGGTCAGCGCCGGCAACGGCTACGTCTCGCCGCCCGGCGTCCAGCAGGCGGTGAACTGCCTGGTCAAGGGCACGAACTGCGGCAGCTACACCCCGCGCAGCGGCACCAACCCGAACTTCCGTGGACTGATGACCTGGTCGATCAACTGGGACAAATTCTACGGATGGGAGTTCCGGAACAGTCACGAGCCGTTCCTGAACGCCCTGGGCTGAGCCCGACCCGGGGGCCCGGCTCACCGGGCCCCCGGTTGTCACGCCAGCCGGATCGCCAGCTCGATCTGCCAGCGGGTCTTCATCCGCTCGGTGCGGGGATCGGTGAGGTACTCCTCGTAGCGGCAGCCGAACCGGTCGCCGGACGGGTCCTCCACGACGTCCATCGTCAGGCCCTGCGCCCGGATCCACTCCAGCAACGTGCGGTTCGCCCGCCGCCCGTGGCCTACGTAGACCATCCGCGCGTACCGGCCGGCCGGGAGCACCCCCGCGGTGATCCGGCCGTCAGCCTGCACCGGCTCGCCGGTGAGCGCGCCGACCTCGACCTCCATCGGCCCGGCCATGTCGATCACGTGCAGCCGGAAGAAGAGGTTGCCGGGCCGGTCGTACAGCTCCTTCATCAGCTGGTCGCGGACGGCGAACATTCCGCGGAACGGCGTCACCGTACGAATACCCGCGTAGTGCCGCTCATCCTTGGTGACGACCGCCGGCGCCTCGATGATCTCCATGACGATCGATCCTCTAATTTTCAGCGCCATCCGGCTACCCCGGCGTACCCTCGCCCGGCATGGAAGTGTTGACGCCGCGCCTGCGGCTGGTGCCGGTCGGTCCGGCGAACGCCGCTGATCTGTGGCTCGTGCACGCCGACGATGAGGTGTGGCGCTGGTATGAGGGCGCGAAGCCGACCCTGGAGCAGGCCCGGCAGCGCGCGGCGGAGATGGGTGAATCGTGGCGCCTGCACGGCGTACACAAATGGATCGCCTATGACCGGGTGACCGGCGAGGTCGTCGGGCGTGGTGGGCTGTCGCGCACGCCGGTCGACGACGATTGGGGGCGGATCTACGCCTTCCTTCCGGATTTTCCCTGGGTCCGTGCCGTTCATGAGAGCCGGGATCCCTTTCCTGCGCACGCGGACTGGGTCGAGCTCGGCTGGGCGCTGCGCCACGAGTTCTGGGGGCGCGGTTACGCGGCGGAGATCGGCCAGGCCGGTCTGGCGTATGCCTTCGACGTCCTCCGCGCCCAGGCCGTGGTCTCGTGCGCGGAGCGGGACAACGTGCGGTCGCGCGCCGTGATGCAGCGGATCGGCATGCGGTACGCAGGCGAGATCGACCCCTACGCGGTGTCCGTCCTGCTGCGGGCCGAGTGGACCGCGGCGCCGACGCGGGCGAGTGCCAGCGCGCAGGCGAGCACGATGACCGCCACGATGGACCAGCCGATGTCCGGCGTCCACAACAGGGCCTGACCGAGGTCGCCGCCCAGCATGCCGGGTATCGCCGCGACACCGCCGGCGACAACCGCGCAACCCGCGACCACCATGATGACCCGGCTGCGGCGCACTCGTCCCCGCGGCCGGACCAGCCGGACCACTGACCACACGACGCCTCCCAGCAGCATCGCTGCCACCGCGAGCAGCGCGTAGGGCGCCCCGTCGAGCAGCGGATCGCCGCCGGGGGCCGGCATCGGTGCGGCGCCGAGCGTGAGGCGGGCGAGGTCGAACGCCGCGGCGGCGAGCCGCCCGTCCATGCCCAAGCTGTAGCTGTTGGCCAGGACGATCACCGCGATGCCGGAGTCGGGCACCAGCACGAGGTGGGCGAAATAGCCCGGAGTCGCGCCGGCATGCCAGACGAGGCGATCACCGGTGCCGTCGAGGCGGCTCGTGCGCCAGCCGAGGCCGTACTGCCCGCCGTTGCCCGTGTCGACCAGGCCCTCCGGCGGCGGGAGCCGGAGCTGGGCCGCAGCGAACCGGCTCATGTCTTCCAGGCTCGCCGCGAGGTATCCGTACGGCACGCCCGAGGTGTCATACCCGGCGTCGAACCGGCGCGGCTGCCCGAACCAGTACCTATGCCCGGCAGGCAGCCCGACCCGCGATGCCTCCTCCGCCGTGGTCGCCGAGTGCGTCATGCCGAGCGGATCCAGCACCTCCCGATGCAGGAAGTCGCCGAACGACTGACCGCTGACCTCCTCGACCAGCGCGCCGAGAACCATGTAGTTGGCGTCGCTGTACTCGTGCGCCGTACCCGGCACGCTCTTCGGCCGCACGGAAGCGAGATCGCGCACCGAGCGGGCGAGCCCGTCGGCGCTGTTGTCGAAGCGGTCGGTGCGCGAGGCCCACTGCGCCAGGCCGCTGGTGTGGGTGAGCAGGTGCCGCACCGTGACGCCGTCGGCGCCGCCGGCGAGCTGGAACCAGGGCAGATGCTGGCGGACCAGATCGTCGAGCCCGACGCGGCCCGCCTCCACCAGCCGCATCACCGCCGTCGCGGTGACCGGTTTGGAGACCGAGCCGATCAGGAACGGGGTCTGCGCGGTCACCTCGCCCAGGGTCGCCTGCGAGATCACCCCGTCGCGGCCGACGACCGCGTACGCCAGCCCGGGGATCCGGTTGGCGACGCGATACTCCCGCATGTAGGTGTCGATGTCGGCGGTGGGCACCTGGGGCGTCACTGCCATGAGGATCGCTACCAGCCACTTCATCCACGGGCCTCCAAAACCATATGGCGATACGATTATCGAGATATACCGTACCGGTATATGGTTATGCAATGGCTCGCACCGCCGATCACGAAGCCCGCCGCCGCCAGGTCGCCGCCGCGGTCGAACACCTCGTCGCCACCGACGGCTTCGGCGCGGTCACCGTGGCCCGCACCGCCGCCGAGGCCGGCATCTCGGTCGGGCTGGTGCAGCACTACTTCCCGACCAAGGACGACATGCTGCTGCACGCGTTCACGCAGCTCCGGGCCCGGATCGAGGAGCGGGTCCTGGCCGACGCGGACAGCGCCGACAAGGCCGGCGCCCGGATCGAGCAGATCCTGCTCGGCGTCCTGACCGAACTGCTGCCGCTCGACGAGCGCCGGCGACGCGAGTGCCGGGTCGAGCTCGCCTACACCGGCCGGACCGTGGACAACCCGCGGCTGGCCGAGGCGCTGGGGCAGAGCAACGCCCAGGTCCGGGCCCGTCTTGCGCAGGCGGTCCACAACGGCAAGGAGTGCGGCGAGGTGGAGCCCGGCGTCGACGAGCAGGCTGCGGCGGCGGGGCTGCTCGCCATGGTCGACGGGCTCAAGCTGCATGCGTACAGCGAGCCGGCCGCGATCACCGAGCAGGCCGCCCGGTCCGCGCTGGCCGGCCAGCTCGCCGGGATCTTCACCGGCACGTGCCATCACCGGCGGAGCGGTCGCGACGGATGAGCACGAACGCCGGGAGCATCACGACCGCGGTGAGCAGAAACGCCGCGGGGTATCCGGCCGATGCGGCGACCAGCCCGGCGCCCAGTGCCCCGGCGGCCATTCCCAGGTCGTAGGCGGCGTTCCAGATCGCGCTCACCGCGCCCTCGCCGCCGTCCGCGGCATGCGCGTACATCAGGGTCAGCGTCGCGTTCTGCAGCACCCCGAAGCCGGCGCCGAAGACCAGCGCGCCACCGATCACCGCGGCCGGCACGCTGGTGCAGGCCAGCGCGGCCATGCCGGTCGCGGCCAGGAGCAGGCCGGGGGCGAGTTGGCGCGCGTTGCCGTATCGATCACCGAGGCGCCCGGCGACCCACCGGGCCAGGGTGGCAGCCGCGGGCTGGGCCAGCAGCGCGGCCACGGCCACGCAGGCCGAGGCGCCGCCGACGGCCAGCGGCAGGAAGGTGACCAGGACTCCGGCTGCCGCCGTCGAGACTGCAAAGATCAAACTCGGGCGTACGAGCATCGCGTTCCTGAGTCCTGCGATCACACTCTGACCGCTCCCGGTCGTGACCGGCGCCGCGAATCGCGGCAGTCCGGGCACGCACAGAACGGCTCCTAACGGAACCGCTGCCGCCACGGCGAACACCGGCGCGAACCCCCAGTGCGTGGCCACCCAGACGCCGGCCGGCAGGGCGAGCAGGTTCGGCAGCCCGCAGACCACCCCGGCGAGCGCGAGTCCCTCACCGCGCCGATCGGCCGGGATGAGCTTCGCCGTGATCGCGTTCGTGATGACCGCGCAGATCGCGAACCCGGCACCGCGGACCACGCTCACCGCGATGATCACCGCGGTGCTGTCACTGACCGTCAGGGCGATCGTCGGGGCGCCGAGCAGAACCAGCCCGATGCCCAGCGCCGAGCGGTATCCGACCCGGGACACCAGCCGTGGCGTTGCCAGTCCGGCAGCGACGGTGGCCAGCAACAGCGCGACCGTCGCCAGGCCGGCGTTGCCCGCGCCCGCCGAGCCGCTCTGCTCCGCGAGCATCGGCACCACCGACAGCGGCAGGTAGAAGGCGATTGCCGAGGCCGCGATCGCGGCGAAGCACCGCAGCAGGGCGGGGGAGAGCAACTGAGGGGTACGCACGTCGGTGGTCATGACTTCGACGCTAGGAGCGAACCGGACCCCTGATAAGGTCCGGTTTCATGCCTGTGGAGTGGGCCGGTTCGAGCCCCGAGCTGCTCGTGACGATCGATCGCGACGGTCGTACCGGGCTTCGGTCGCAGCTCGAGAATCAGTTGCGTGACGCCATCCGCACCGGCCGCCTCGCCGCCGGCGAGCGGTTGCCCTCCTCCCGGGAGCTGGCCCGCACGCTGGGCCTGTCCCGCGGCTTGGTCCAGGACTGCTACGCGCAGTTGCAGGCCGAGGGCTACCTGACCAGCCGTCCCGGATCCGCCACCCGGGTGGCCGCGGTCACCCGGCCGGAGGCGCCCCCGCCCGCGCCGGCCGCCGCGCCGCCGGCCCGGATGATCGCCGACTTCCGGCACGGCGTGCCCGACCTGCGGCTCGCACCCCGCGAGGACTGGGCGTGGGCGGTCCGCGAGGTCTGCCGGACCGCGCCGAACACCGCCTTCGACTACGGCGACCCGCTCGGCGACCCCGGCGCCCGCGAGGTGATCGCCGCCTACCTGCGCCGGGTCCGGGCCGTCACCGCCACCGCCGACCAGGTGGTCCTCTGCTCCGGCATGGCTCAGGGCCTCGGCCTGGTCCTGCGCGTGCTCGCCGGGCGCGGCATCGACACCGTCGCCTACGAGGACCCGGGCACCGCCCCGGCAACGGCCGCCGTGCCCGTACCGGTGCCGGTCGACGCGGACGGCCTCGACGTCGCCGCCCTCGACCGCACCCCGGCCCGCGCCGTCGTCGTCACCCCGGCCCATCAGTGGCCCACCGGGGTGGCGCTGGCCGGACCCCGCCGCCAACAGCTGATCGCCTGGGCCCGCCGCCGCGACGGCGTGATCATCGAGGACGACTACGACGCCGAGTTCCGCTACGACCGCGACCCGGTCGGCTCACTGCAGGGCCTGGCCCCGGACCACGTCGTCTCGCTGGGCACGGTCAGCAAATCCCTGGCCCCGGCCCTGCGCCTCGGCTGGCTGGTCGCCCCGCCGCCGCTGCTCCCCGCCCTGGCCCGGGCCAAGCACCTGGCCGACCGCGGCGGCCCGACCCTGGACCAGATGGCGCTCGGCCTGCTCATCGAATCCGGCCGCTACGACCGCAGCCTGCGGCGAGCCCGCACCGAGTACGCCGCCCGCCGCGCCGTCCTGCTCGACGCCCTGATTCGGCACGTGCCCGGACTGCCGGTGACCGGGCTGGCCGCCGGCTTCCACGCCGTCCTGCACCTGCCGGGCGGCACCGATGAGCGGCAGGTCATCGACGAGGCCCGGCGGCGCGGGGTCGGCCTCTACGGGATGGCCGGTATGCGCCACGGCACCCGCGCCGCCGCCCCGCAACTCGTCCTCGGCTTCGGCGACACACCGCGACACGCCATTGAACCCGGCGTCGCCGCCATCGCGGACCTTCTCCTATCGGAGTAACCGTGGTTACATGAGGGCCGTCGGAGGAACCATGGTTACAGGCGGGTGGTGTGCCTTGGACAAACCAGGCCAATGGGTCCTCCTGGCGTACCGGATGCCCCGCGAGCCGTCCCGCCCGCGCATCGCGGTGTGGCGCAAACTGGAGCGCCTCGGCGTCGCCCGGCTCGGCGACGGCCTGGTTGCGCTGCCGGCCGACGCGCGGACCCGCGAGCAGCTCGACTGGCTCGCCGACGAGATCGGTGAGGCGGACGGCTCGGCCACCGTCTGGCTGGCCACCGCGTCCACACTTGCGCAGGAACAGCAGATCGCCGCCGGGATGCAGCAGGCCCGCGCCGACGAGTACCGGGCGGTCATCGACGAGGCGGCCGCAGCCCGCGACGGCTCGCACGCCGACCAGGCCCGGGCACTGCGGCGCCTGCGCAGCGAGCTGCACCGCATCGGGCGGCGCGACTTCTTTCCACCGCGCGAACGTGAGGCGGCCCGTGCGGCCGTGCAAACCCTGGCCGAGCCCGACCCGGCCGACATCGCCAAGCCCTCCGACCCGGCCGAGATCGCCAACTGGGAGCAGTCATGAAATGGGCCACCCGTGCCGGAGTGCACATCGACCGGGCCGCGTGCGCCTGGCTGGTCCGCCGCCACGTCGACCCCGGCGCCGAGTTCGTGTTCGTCGCCGACCCGGCCGCGGTCCCCGCCGACGCCACCCCGTTCGACATGCGCGGCGTCGACCTGGGCCACCACGGCGGCGACTGCACCTTCGAGACGATCCTGCGCCGCTACGAGCTGCACGACCCGGTGCTGTGGAAGATCGCCGAGATCGTCCACGAGGCCGACATCGACGACGAGCGGTTCGACGCCCCGGAGGCGCCCGGCTTCGACGTCATCCTGCGCGGCCTGTCCATGGTCTGCGACGATGAACAGGTCCTTTCGCTCACCGGCCCGATCTTCGACGGCCTGTACGAGCACCAGCGCCGCGCCCTCCTCCTGAACCGGCCGCCCGCATGACCGCCACCCCCGAGGTGCGGCGCGACGTCGTACCGTTCCGTGACGCGGTCCGCGCCTGGTTCGCGATCTCCCTGCAAACCTTCGGCGGCCCCGCCGGCCAGATCGCGGTCATGCAGCGGCACCTGGTCGACGAGCGCCGCTGGATCGGCCAGAAACGCTTCCTGCACGCCCTGAACTACTGCATGCTGCTGCCCGGCCCGGAGGCTCAACAGCTGGCTATCTACGTCGGCTGGCTGCTCAACGGCCTGCGCGGCGGCCTGGTCGCCGGCACCCTGTTCGTGCTGCCCGGCATGGTCGCGCTGCTGGCCCTGTCAGCCATCTACGCCGGGTACGGCGACACCCGCCTGGTCACCGCGCTCTTCGCCGGCCTGGCGCCCGCGGTCGTGGCGATCGTCGCCCAGGCGGTGTGGCGCGTCGGCAGCCGGGCTCTGAACAGTCCGCTGCTGATCGGCTTCGCGGTGGCAGCGTTCGTGGCCCTGGCCGTCTTCGGCGTACCGTTCCCGATCGTCATCGCCCTGGCCGCCCTCGCCGGCTGGGCACTGCACCGCTGGCGCCCGCAGCTGGTGACCAGCGGCGGCGGTCACGGCGGCGGCTCCGACGGCCCGGAGCCGCTGATCTCCGACGACGCCCTGCACCACGACCGCCCGTCGACCCGCCGCGCAGCGACGATCCTCATCGTCGGCCTGGTGGTGTGGTTGCTGCCGGTGGCGCTGTTCGCCCTGACCACCGGGACCGGCAGTGTCTACACCCAACAGGGCCTGTTCTTCTCCGGCACAGCGGTGGTCACCTTCGGCGGCGCGTACGCGGTGCTCGCCTTCGTAGCCCAGCGCGCGGTGGAACACTACGCCTGGCTCTCCGCGGGCGACATGGTGCGCGGCCTGGCCCTGGCCGAGACCACCCCCGGCCCGCTCATCATGGTCGTACAGTTCGTCGCCTTCCTGGGCGCCTTCCACAACCCCGGCGCACTGTCCCCGTGGGTGGCCGGCGTGGTGGCATCGTTGCTGACCACGTGGGTGACGTTCGTACCGTGCTTCCTGTTCATCCTGCTGGGCGCCCCATATGTGGAACGGCTCCGCGGCAACCACGCCCTGTCCGCAGCCTTGACCGGCATCACCGCCGCCGTGGTCGGCGTGATCGCCAACCTGGGCCTCTACTTCGCCATGCACACCCTGTTCAGCTCAACCCAGACGATCACCGCCGGCCCCCTCAACTTGCAGCTGCCACAGCTGGACACCATCCGCTGGACCCCGGTAGCCATCGCCATCATCGCCGCCGCACTGATCTTCAAGGCAAAATGGTCGGTCCTGCGTGTGCTGGGCGTCTGCGCAGTGCTGGGCCTGCTCGCCGGCCTGGCCGGCCTACCCGGCATCTGACCCCCCGACCCCGCCCCGCCGGTCGCGGCCCGCCCCGCCGGTCGCGGCCCGCCCCGCCGGTCGCGGCCCGCCCCGCCGGTCGCGGCCCGCCCCGCCGGTCGCGGGTCCAGCTCCGGCGGCGGACCGGCGCTCGCAACGGGCCGCTCAGTGGCCAGTCAGGGTCATCAACGGCCCCACCGGCGCGCGTCCTGCCGCAGACGGGCACCCGCGCCGCCTGGCTGACGGCGGATGCTGCCTCAGCCCGCGGGAAGCAGCATCTGCCGTCAGCCGGATTGCTCGGCTGACGGCTGCTGCTGTCTCGGCACACGGGAGGCGACGCTGACCGTCAGCTGAGTTGGCTGGCTGACCGCTAGTGCTGCTTCAGGTCGCGGGAGGTGACGCTGGGTGTCAGCTGGGTTGGCTGGCTGACCGGTGGTGCTGCTTCAGGCTGCGGGAGGTGACGCTGGGTGTCAGCTGGGTTGGCTGGCTGACCGGTGGTGCTGCTTCCGGCTGCGGGAGGTGACGCTGGGTGTCAGCTGGGTTGGCTGGCTGACCGGTGGTGCTGCTTCAGGCTGCGGGAGGTGACGCTGGGTGTCAGCTGGGTTGGCTGGCTGACCGGTGGTGCTGCTTCAGGCTGCGGGAGGTGACGCTGGGTGTCAGCTGGGTTGGCTGGCTGACCGGTGGTGCTGCTTCAGGCTGCGGGAGGTGACGCTGGGTGTCAGCTGGGTTGGCTGGCTGACCGGTGGCGCTGCTTCCGGCTGCGGGAGGTGACGCTGGGTGTCAGCTGGGTTGGCTGGCTGACCGGTGGCGCTGCTTCCGGCCGCGGGAGGCGACGCTGGGTGTCAGCTGGGTTGGCTGGCTGACGGCTGGTGCGGTTTTGGGTTGCGGGACGATTCTGGCCGCCGTGCAAGCGGCATGTTGCCGGGCACGGGCGGTCGGCCGGCTAGATCGTCATGCGGGTCGTGCCGCCGGAGCCGCTGTAACAATTGGTCACTAGCTTGTTGATCATGACCTGGCAGGCCGGGATCACCGGGTTCCTCGCCGGGCTGGTGATCTCCATCGTCACCACGCCCGTCGGGGTGTCCGGCGCGGTGTTCCTGCTGCCTGTCCAGCTCAGCGTGCTGCACGTGCCCAGCCCGGCGGTCACCCCCACGAACCTGCTGTACAACGTGGTCGCCGGGCCGGGCGCGCTGCTCCGCTACCGCCGCAACGGCCAGCTCACCGGCCCACTCGCCCGGCTGCTGATCGCCGGCACGGTGCCCGGCGTGATCCTCGGCGCGATCATCCGGGTCTTCGCCATCCCCGGCGCCCAGGTCTTCCGCCTGGTCGCCGCCGCTGTCCTGCTCCCGCTCGGCGCCTGGCTCTGCGCCCGCGCGCTGCGGCCCGGCATCCCGGATCGGCCGCCGCTGTCGTCGCGCACCATCCTCGGGCTGAGCCTCATCACCGGTACGGTCGGCGGCATCTACGGCATCGGCGGCGGCTCCATTCTCGGCCCGATCCTGGCCGGGCGCGGCACCCCGATGACCCAGGTCGCACCGGCCGCGCTGGCCTCGACGTTCCTGGCCTCGATCGTCGGCGCCGCCACCTACGGCGTCCTGTCGCTGACCGCGCCCGGCGACATCGCCCCGTACTGGACGCTCGGCCTGCTCTGTGGTCTCGGCGGGCTCGTCGGCGGCTACCTCGGCGCCCGGCTGCAACCGTTTCTGCCCGAGCGCGGCCTGCGCCTGCTGCTGGGCGCGGTGGCCACCGCGCTCGGCGGGCTCTACGTGATCCAGGCCGTCAGCTGACGAACGATCAGGGCGTCCAGATCCAGGCGTCGGCAACAACGGCCGGGGTGGGATCCCATCGGGCTCCACCGAAGACCATCATGCGTACGCCGGCCGCGACGACCGTTCGTCCGGTGACATCGTCGCCGGGAATGGCGGGGACTGGCTGCCAGGCGCCGGTTGTCATGTCGAGCACGAAGCCATGATTGCCGAGGTAGACCGCCGTCGTGCCGGTGCGCGCGCCCGCGGCGGTCGAGGTGCCGGCGGGTGGGTTCGGCAGCGGTGACCAGACGCCGGTCGAGGGGGCGACGCTTCCGCCGTACGGATAAATCCGTCCCCAGTTGTTGACCTTGCCCCCGTCCTCGCCGCCGAGCGTCGGATTGATCAGCTGGTCGCCTGCGGTGAGCCACGGGCCGGTGCCCAGGATGGTGGAGTCGGGCAGCCGCCGCCATGATCCGGTCGTGAGGTTCAGTGCGGCGGCCCGGGTGAGCGACGGCTTCTCGGAGCCGGGGTTCGGGACCGTCTCGTGGTCGAAAAGGACGAGTTCACTGCCGGTCCAGGCCATCGTCCGGAGGTAGGCGGCGCTCAGCGGATCGGGTGGCAGCTCGGACCACGTCGCCGTCCGGGGGTCGAAGAGGTAGTCCTTGCCGCGGCGGGTCTCGTCGGAGTTCTGGTAGGCCACGAGCCGGTCGCCTGCGGCAAGCAGCTGATAGCCGCCGCTCGACGGCAGCGGCACCCGCGTCCACTCGTCATGATCGACCTGGTAGACGAGGAGTTGCTCGGCCCCCGCATCCGGCAGGATGTAGGCCGCCGAACCGATGACCACGCCCTGCCCGAAGGCCAACGGCACGGGCGAGTCGGCGATCTTGCGCCAGCGGTTGGTGGCCGGATCGAAGGCGGCTCCGTCGGTGAGCGGCGGAGGACCTTTGACGCAGGAGGCAGCGGGTGGGCAGGGCCGCCCGTTGCTGCCGCCGATGAGCAGCACCTCGCTTCCCGTCCACAGGCCGAGCGCCGCATCGCGCGGGCCCAACGGCGAATCCGGGAGCGCCAGCCATCCGGACGGGGTGGTCGCTGCCGGTACGACGGTCTGCCCGCAGGCAGCGAGGAGGCCCGCCAGCACGAATGCCACTGCTCCGCGTCTCATGACGGTTGGACTCCGGGCGACCCGCCGTGGTTCCTCCAGGACCCCATATTTACACAGTGGACAGTATGATCCTGGCGGAGGTGGCCCGAATGAGTGGTTCCAACCCTGACCTGCAGGCGCGGCTCAACGCCGATCAGCCGCACAGCGCACGGATCTGGAACTACTGGCTCGGCGGCAAGGACAACTTCGCCGCCGACCGTGCCGTCGGCGACCAGGTCAAGGACGTGTATCCCGAGGTCGTACAGGTCGCGCGGGCCTCGCGGGACTTCCTCGGCCGGGCCGTGCGGTTCCTGGCGGGTGAGGCCGGCATCCGGCAGTTCCTCGATCTCGGCACGGGCCTGCCCAGTGCCGGGAACACCCACGAGATCGCCCAGGCCATCGCGCCGGATGCCAGGGTGGTGTACGTCGACAACGACCCGCTCGTGCTGGTTCACGCCCGCGCCCTGCTGGTCGGGTCGGGCGTCACCGACTACGTCGACGCGGACGTGCGCGACCCCGCGGCCATTCTCCAGGCCGCAGCGAAGACCCTGGACTTCGAGCGCCCGATCGCTGTCATGATGCTCGGCATTCTCGGCAACGTTGCCGACACCGACGTGCCCGGTCCCGCAGAGATCGTCGCGCAGTTCCTCGCCGCCGTGCCGTCCGGCAGCCACCTGGTCGTCAACGACAGCGTCGTGACCGCCGAGACGGCCGAGGCGGTCCGCACCGCGCGCAGCAGCGGCGCCGACTACCACTTGCGTACGGTCGAGGAGATCAACAGCTTCTTCACCGGCCTCGACGTCGTCGAGCCGGGCGTCGTGCCGACGCCGCTGTGGCGACCCGCCCCTGCGGCCACCCCGGAAGCGCTCAACGTGTACTGCGGTGTCGCCCGCAAGCGATGAATGACCTTGCCAGTGTGCTCAACGACGTCGTGAACGCTGACTTCACTGCGGCCGGCACCGCGGAAGCCGTCCTGTCCCATGCGGATCGGTTCGTCAACGTGCGCGACGTGGACGGGTCCTACCTGCTGTCGTTCCACGGAAACGGCCGGCAGCGGGCACTTGGCCAGACCCGCGACATCTATCTGGCTGCCGACGCCGCCTGCCGATGGGTCGCGGGCTCTCGCCCGGAGGCGATTGCCACCGTCCATCCCTTTGTTGAGTTCGGTGAGTGATCGGTGCGCCCGGTCCACGGACTTCAGCGGACACGCTGACAGGGCGCGGGAGGGTCAGTCTCGAGGCAGGTTCAGCCACTCAAGAATCGCCTGGTTCGTTTCTTCCGGCTTTTCCTGCTGGATCCAATGACCGCAATCCAGATTGACCACGTCCGCATTGGGCACGAAATCAGTGAGTCTTTCAGACTTCGCGACCAGGTCACGGTCACCGTAGATCATGAGCGTGGGCTGCTGGATGATCGGGTTCGCGTCCGCCAGCAGGTGCCAGTTGCGGTCGAGGTTTCTGTACCAGTTCAGGCTGCCCGTGAACCCGGTCGATGCGAAGGCGGCGACGAAAACGGCCAGCTCGCTGTCGCTCATCACCGGCTCGCCGAGCGGCGTTTCTGCTGTCGCGAGGTCGATCAACGGCTGGGGCGCTCTGAGGGGTTCGTTCTTGCGGTACAGGTTGCGCAGGAACTGGAAGGTGTTCTCGTCGAACACGGCGTCCGCGACGCCTGGCTGCCGATTGAAGTGGACGAAATAGAAGTCGCTGCCGAGCACCTCTTCCATGACCTCGATCCAGGGCTTCTCGCCGCGCTCCTGGTAGGGCAGGCTCAGGTTGATCACCTTGTTCACGCGGTCGGGATGCAGCAGGGTCAGGCCCCAGACGACCATTGCCCCCCAGTCATGACCGACGAAGGTGGCGTCTTCGTATCCGTAATGATCGAGAAGCGCGACGAGATCACCGGACAGGTGCTCGATGTCGTATTCCGTCACTTCGGCCGGACGGGATGAATTGCCGTAACCCCGCTGGTTCGGGACGATGACGTGATAGCCCGCTGCGGCGAGGGCGGGCACCTGGTGGCGCCACGAAAAGGCATGCTCCGGCCAGCCGTGACAGAGCACAATGGGGTTTCCCGCATTCTCCCGGCCGGCTTCGAAGACTTCCAGTTCCACTCCGTTGACCGAAATAAGGGTCGGCTGGGGAAACAAACTCGTTGCTGAGGTCATGTCGGCATCCTGCCGACCGAAACAGGTCACCTCCTGACCGGTTTTCCCGGAAGTATCAACGGGGTGCGAGCCGACCGACTGATGGCCATCCTTCTCCTGCTGCAACACCGTGAGCAGGTGACCGCAGCGGAGGTCGCCCGCGAGCTGGAGATCTCCGAGCGCACCGCCCGCCGCGACCTCGACGCCCTGGCCATGGCCGGGGTGCCCGTGTACTCCCTGCAGGGCCGGGGCGGTGGCTGGCGTCTCGTGGGCGGCGCCCGTACCGATCTGTCCGGGCTGACCGCGAGTGAGGCCCGGGCCCTCTTCCTGGTCGCCGGTCCGGCCTCGGCGGCGACGCCGGCCGTGAAGGCGGCGCTGCGCAAGCTGGTCCGGGCTTTGCCGGAGCCCTTCCGGGTGCAGGCCGAGGCGGCTGCGTCGTCGTTGGTCGTGGACCCGCAACGATGGGGGTCGGGCCGGGCCGAACGCCGGCCACCCCGCTTCCTCGACCCGCTCCAGGACGCGGTGATCCGCGGCGTTCAGGTGCGGCTCGGCTACGTCGACCGCACCGGCGCCGAGACGGAGAGGACCGTCCACCCGCTGGGCATCGTCGCCAAAGGTCGGTCGTGGTACCTCGTCGCCGGCACCGAGTCAGGTCGGCGGACCTTCCGGATCGACCGCGTGTCCTCTGCCGACCCGACCGGTGATCCCGTGCACCGGCCCGTGGACTTCGACCTTGCCGGGAGCTGGCGCGAGATCGCCGACGAGGTCGACCGCAGGCGAATGCCCCTCGAGGCCCGGGCGCTATGCGTGCCCGACGGGATAGGCGTGCTCCGGATGGGGTTCGGCGGCCGGCTCGAGGTGGGAGGTTCCACGGCCGACGGCCGTATCGAGGTCGTGATCCGCGGCAACGACGAGCACACGCTCGCCGGAGAGCTTGCCGGGCTGGTCGAATGGCTCGAGGTGACGGGCCCGCCGGGTGTGCGCGACCATCTGGCCTCGATCGGCAACGTGCTCGCCGAGCGATACGGGGCGGTTCGGCGGCGCTGAGCCGCCGAACCGCATCGCTGTCAGATCACGGCGCCCACGGGGCGACCACGTTCCAGACGGTGTCGTTGGGGAACAGGTTCGGGGTGTTCCAGGCGGCGCCGCCGGAACCGGTGGAGCGCCACACCTCCGCGTTGTAGTGCCGCATGTAGGAGCCGGCGAAGTTGTACGACTCCAGGGAGACCCCGGACCCGGTCTGGCCCTGGCGTGCGCACCAGGTGGCGTCACCGTTGAAGACGGTTCCGGAGCCCGAGGCGATCCGTACGCGTGAGTCCGCATGCCGCAGGAAGTTGCCCGCGACGTTGACCGCCTCGAACGAGTAGCAGGACGGATCGGCCAGGCCCTGCCGCACCACGAACGTGGCGTCGTTCTTGGTCAGCGCATCACTGGAAGCGGTCACCGGGTCGGTGCGGACCAGCGAGTTCTGGTGCCGCAGATACCGGCTGGACACGTTCTGCGCCTGCAGCGAGACCCGTGAGCCGACCTGCAGCCCGACGCGGGGCAGGGGCGCCTGACCCGCCTGGGTGAACAGGTTCTGGTGCGCTGCGCGTACCCTCGCCTGGTCCATCTTGGCGACCCTGCGGTCGTAGGTGAGGAAGCCGTTGACCTCGCCCTCCACGTCGGTGATCTCGGTGTAGACGGTGGCGCTGAGCCCGCCGTTGCGCACCATTTGGGCGGACGCGTTCACCAGCTGGACGTAGCGGTCGGTCAGCGCTGTCGAAGAGCCGGCCATTTCGTACGCCTGGAAGTTCCCGTTCGGGCTGTATTCATTGCCCGGGGCGCGCAGCCCGACCCCGCCGAACTCGCCGAGCGCCGACCACCGCGTGCTGGTCGCCCGGGGCGCTTCCGGCCCGGTGTAGTAGTGCCAGTCGGCCAGGTCGCCGTTGCCGGGGTCGCCGTTGGACTGGCAGCAGTTGAAGCCGCTGTGCGTGTTCATGTACCGGGTCGGGTCGTACGCCTTCAGCTCGTTGCCGACCCGCGTCGTGGTGGCCAGGTTGAGCTCGCCCCAGCCCTCGTTGTACGGCGTGTACAGCACCACCGCGGGCGAGAAGCGGTGCTCGTCGATGATCTCGCGGGCCTCGGTCTCCCACTGCGCCTGCTGCGCCGCGTTGGCGTTGACCCCGGCGTCCGCGGTCATCGACGGGATGTCCTGCCAGACGAGCAGGCCGAGGCGGTCGGCGTGGTAGTACCAGCGGGCCGGTTCCACCTTGATGTGCTTGCGGACCATGTTGAAGCCCAGGTCCTTGTGCCGCTGCAGGTCCGAGGCGAGCGCCGCGTCGGTGGGCGCGGTGTAGAGGCCGTCCGGCCAGTAGCCCTGGTCCAGGGTGCCGACGTGCGGGACGAACTGGCCGTTGAGGGTGGGCCGGCGGATGCCGTTGACGGTCGCGGCGCCGACCTCACGCATGCCGAAGTAGTGCATGGTCCGGTCGACATTGGCCCCGGCCGCGTTGCGCAGGGTGACGCGCAGGTTGTAGAGGAACGGGTCGTTCGGTGACCAGCGGCGGGCGTTGGGCACCGGCACCGAGAAGTCGGTGAAGGCGCCGGTCGCGGACCCGACCACGGTGGTGCCGTTCATGGCTTCGGCCAGCACCGAGTGACCGGAGACGTTTCCCCTGGTGAAGACGCGTACGCGCAGGGTGTTGTTGGACAGGTTCGGGTAGTAGTCGACGCTGAAGATCGACGAGGTGGGGGTGGGTTCCATCCAGACGGTCTGCCAGATGCCGGAACTCGGGGTGTAGAAGATGCCGCCGGGCGTCTTGGTCTGCTTGCCGACGGCCTGGACCATGCCGTTCTGCTCGGAGTCGGTGGGGTCCCAGACCTTCACCACGAGTTCGTTGGTGCCGCCGTTGAGCGCCGGGGTGATGTCGAACTCGAAACGGTCGTAGCCGCCGCGGTGCGTACCCATCTGCTGGCCGTTGACCCAGACCGTGGTCTCCCAGTCGGCCGCGCCGAAGTGCAGCTGCACCCGGCGGCCGGACCAGTTCGCGGGCACCGTGAAGGTGCGGCGGTAGAACAGGTAGTGCCGGTTGTCGTTGGCCGCGCGCATGATGCCGGACAGGGCTGACTCCACCGGGTACGGGACGTTGACGCGGTCCGGCAGGTTCACGCCGAACTGTGGCGCGTCGTTGGTGGCGGACTGGCGCAGCTGCCATTCGCCGTTGAGGTTCTGCCAGTCGGGGCGGGTCATCTGCGGTCGCGGGTACTCCGGCAGCGGCGCGGCCGGGTTGACCTGGCTGGTCCACGGGGTGGTCAGCGGCGGTGTCTTGATCGGTGCGGCCGCGGCGGGGGAGACGGTGGCGATGACGGCGGTGGCGGCCATCAACGCTGCGGCGAGGCGGGTGCGGAGGCGGTGGGAACGGGACGGGGTGCGTCGGAACATGCGCCCTCCTTGGGCGTCGGCAGGCGGACCGCGAGGACGGCGCGGCCACATGCGACGGGGGGTGAGACGTACGCCACGACAACGTGACACAGTCCTAACAGAAGGCGCAAGAGTTGAACCGATTCGAACACGCAGCAACTTGGATCGAACAAATAGGAACGCCGGCGGCGAGTCGGTCTGCATCGCTTGCGCACAGCCGGGCGCCGGCCGGGGGGTTCACCAGCTGAACTCGCGGCCCCGGATGGTTCCGCCGGGCAGCAGCGGCCGGCCGGTGTACTCCCACTTCTGCACGACGACATAGGAGCGCCCGCGCGGCGCCTTCAGTTCGCCCGGGCCGCAGCTGTGCTTGATGGCGAAGTCGGTGAACATCAGCCCCCGGCACCGGTACGGGCCGGCGACGATCTCGTCGGTCTCCGCGTCGTGCAACGCCAGGGAGATGTCGGCCTGGACGCCGGGCGCCGCCTCCATCTCGCCCTGCACCCGGACAGCCGGCCCCAGCGCGTGGCAGGCCTGGGCCAGGACCGGGTGGCCGAGGTCCCAGCTGTACTTCTCGCCGCACTGCCAGGGCCCGAACTCGACCGTGCCGCCGACCTGGCCCGGGCCCACGGTGGCGCCGATGCGGCCCGGCCCGGCGGTGACCCCGACCTGCGCCGCGCCGGATCTGCCGGCCGCGGGCGGCGCCACGGACCGGACGTCACCGCCGTCAACGCCGGCACCGACGCCGGCGGCGGCTGCGAGGGCCGGGGGCGCGGACGGGGTGGTCTGCGCGGACGGCAGGGGCTGCGGTGGCGTACTCAGGATGGGTTTCGCCTCGGTGTTCTGCCCCGGAACCTGCGCGGTGGCGGGCGCCGGTGTGCGCTGCGCATCGCGCAGCTGCCACGCGTTGTAACCGCCCCACCCGGCCGCCGCCAGCGACCCCGAGACCAGGGCGATCACCAGGCCGTGCCGGCTCCAGAACCAGCTGCGCGGGCCGTTGCGGTGCGGTCGGCGGGCGGGTCGCGGCGGCGCCGGTTTCGGCAGGTCCGTGGCGAGTCCGCGGGGTTCGGTGACCACGGTGCCGGCCGTTACCGGAAGGGCCGGGACGCCCGCGGTGCGGCGGGCGAGCTTGCGCAGCGTGTCCTGCAGATCGGCGGCGGTGGGGCGCCGGGCCGGGTCCTTGTCGAGGCACTCCTCGATCACCGACCACACCTCGTCGGGCAGCCCGGCCGGGCGCGCCGGCACGTCGTTGAGGTGGCCCTGCAGCACCCCGAGCGGCTCCCCGGTGTACGGCGTGTGCCCGCAGACCAGCTCGTAGAGCGTGACGCCGAGCGCGTAGACGTCGGCCGACGGGGCGGCCTCACCACCGCTGATCGTCTCCGGCGCCATGTAGTGCGGGGTGCCGATGATCGCGTGCGGGGTGGTGAGGCCCGCGGTGTCCAGCACCCGGGCGATGCCGAAGTCGGTCAGGCGTACCTCGGCGTCCTGGCCCGCGTCGCTGAGCAGGATGTTGTCCGGCTTGACGTCGCGGTGCACCACGCCCAGCGCGTGCGTCTCGGTCAGCGCGGCCGCGACCTGCGCCAGCAGGCGCGCGGCGTCGGCGGGCGGCAGCGTGCCGGCCGCCCGCAGCCGGTCGCGCAGGCTGCCGCCGGCCACGAAGTCCATGACCAGGCCGATGGACTCGCCGACGCTGAACAGGTCGCGGACGCCGACGATGTTCTCGTGCCGGACCATCAGCAGGATGGTGCGTTCCTGCACGAAGCGGGTGACCAGCTTGGGCTGGCGCAGCAGACCCTCGTGCAGCAGCTTGACGGCGACCGGCTCGCCGGTGGAGCGGTCCACACCACGCCAGACCGTGCCGGTGGCGCCCTGCCCGACCGGGCAGACCAGGACGTACGAGTTGCCGACGCAGCGGTTGCTCAGATCGACGGTGGCGGGCTGTTCGAGCCCGGAGCCGGAAACGGAGGGGGAGAGGGACGACCGCACGTTTGCGCCGAGTCCTTTCTGTGCCGGGAGAAGCGGGACGACGGGGATCGAAGCGACGCCGATCGTCACGGCACCCACCGCGGTTGGCAACGCTGCGGCGCCCGAATGACCACGAAGCGCGAGCCTCGCCGGTCGATCGTCACCGGGGCCGAACCGGCTCGTTGAATCCCTCAAGTCCGACGCGCCGCCCACCGCGAGCGTGCCTGCTCAGCGCGGCCAGGGCCACCTCCACCGGGCAGTCCGGCGCCGGCCGGTCCGTGCGGCCGGCCTCGTCGCGGACCAGCTCCGGGTCCCAGCCGGCACTTTCCGTTTGGTGAGTCACGGCTGCCTGGGCTTCGCTGTTCTCATGACCGACCATGAACCCATCCTCACCGATGCCGCCCAGCTGCCGGCCGCCTTCGCCGCCGCCTTCAACAGTGGCGACCCGGCCGCCGTCGACGCCCTCTACGAGCCGGACGCTGTCCTGGTGCCCGGCCCCGGCCGGCCCGTCACCGGTGAGTCGCGGGCCGCGGCGAACGGCAAGTTCATGGGCCTCGGCCTGCCGATCCGGGTCAGCCTGCGGCACGTCTACACCACCGGCGACATCGCTCTGCTGATCGCCGACTGGTCGATCGACGGCGCCGGGCCCGACGGCAACCCGGTGCACATCGAGGGCACCGCCACCGACATCGCCCGGCGTGGCGACGACGGCAGGTGGCGCTACGTCATCGACAACCCGTTCGGCGCGGCCTGACCGGTCACGTCCAGGCCGCGCGTACCCGGTCCGCCACCGCGGCTGCCTGCGCCCGCCCGGCCTCCGCGGCGGGCCGACGCCGTGCCGGGTCCAGCACGTTGCGGCCGATCGCGGCGCGCGCGGCCGCGTCCGGCGACACCACCACGCTGCGCACCTGCGGTCCGAGCGCGGCGACCTGCGCGGCCGGCCGGCCGGAACGCCGGGGCGACATGGTCACCGGCGCCAGCACCACCACGTGACGGCTGCCCGCGGCCAGGTCGGCGTTGGCGACCGAGCGCACCCCACCGTCGATGTAGCGTTTGCCGCCGATCGTCACCGGCGGCCACGTCAGCGGCACCGCGCAGCTGGCGGCCACGGCGTCGATCAGCGGGACATCGCTGGCCGCGTCGAATACGCGTACCTCTCCGGTCTCGGCCTCGACCGCGGTGATCAGCAACCGGGTCGCGGGCCAGCCGGCATCGCCGATGCGGCGCGCGATCACCGCCCGGCGCTCGGCCTCCGGCATCGTCCGGGCGCGCAGCGCCTGACGGCCCAGCCAGGCGCGGCCGCGCACCGGATCGCCCGGCCGCAGGCCGGCGACCACGAACTTCAGCAGGCTGCCGGGGCTCATCCGGGCGGCGACCTCACCGCCGGCATCGGCGAGCTGCGCGCCATAAAGATCTTGGAGGGGTACGCCGGACAGCACCTGAGCCGCCACCGACGACCCGGCCGACGTGCCGATCACCAGCCCCGCATCGATCAGGTCGACGCCGTGTTCGGCCAGGCCGTGCAGCAGGCCGATCTCCCACGCGACGCCCGTGACGCCGCCACCGCCGAGCACCAGAGCCTTGCCGTCGACACCCATGCACGGATCCAAGCGAGTCTTGTGCGCAGCGGCAAGTATGGGAGGCATGTATCTGATCCGGGAGCGCTTCTTCGACATCGGCAACGACTTCGACATCACCGACGAGGACGGTCGGAAGGTTCTGCACGTCGACGGCAAGGTGCTGACCCTGCGGAACCGGCTGATCATCCGGGACCTCGAGGGGCAGGAGCTGGCGCAGGTGCACCGGCATCTGGTGGCGCTGCGCCCGACGTACGAGATCACCATCGGCGGCGAGAAGGCCGCGGAGCTGCGCAAGAAGGTGTTCACCGCGTTCCGGGAGAAGTTCACGATCGACGTTCCCGGGCCGAATGACCTGGAGGTCCGCGGCAATCTGCTGGATCACGAGTTCACGATCGAGCGGGACGGCGTGGAGGTGGCGTCGGTCTCCAAGAAGTGGTTCAGCATCCGTGACACCTATGGCGTACGCATCGCCGAGGGCCAGGATCACCTGCTGATCCTGGCGTCGGTGCTGGCGGTCGACGTGGCGATGTCCCGGGACGCGTGAGGAGTTCCACAGCCGGCCGGGCAGTCGGATTCGGTACTGTCACGCGGGTGATCAAGCAGCTCCCGCGGAAGATGGCCAGGTGACCGACCCCGGCGCGCCACTGGTGCTGATCTCCCCGGCCATGGGCATCGGCTCGCGGTACTACCGGCCGCTCGTCGAGGCGTTCGAGGCGCGCGGCTGGGCGGCCCGGGCGCTGCCACGACGCGGCTTCGAGCCCGGCGAGCCGGCGGCCTCGCGTCAGCACGACTGGTCGTACGGCGACGAGATCGACGACACGGCCCGGGCGGTGGCTGCCGCGCGCGCCGAGGCGCCCGGCCGCCCGGTGATCGTGCTCGGTCACAGCCTGGGCGGGCAGCTCGCGGTGGGGCACCAGCTCAACCGGGCGCCGGCCGACGGGATCGTCACGGTGGGCACCTGCCTGCCGTATCACCGCGACTACCCGTACCGTGGTCTGCCCCTCGCCCTGATGGGTGGCGTGATCGTGCCGGCGCTGACCGCCCTTTTCGGCCATCTGCCCAAGCCGGCTTTCGGTGGGCCCGGGGCGCGCACCCTGATGCGGGAGTGGGGGCGGATGGCGGTCACCGGGCGCACCCCGTTCCCGGCTGCCGCGCCCGTGGAGACGCCCGCGCTGGTGGTCGCGCTGCAGGGCGACCGGCTGGCGCCGCCGGCGGCCGTCGACCGGTTCGCCGGCCGGCTGTTCGCCGCGGGGAGCCTGACCAGGTGGCTCTACCGGCGCGAGGACGTGCCGGAGGGCGCCAGCAACGATCACATCTACTGGGTGCGGTCGCCCGGACCGGTGGTCGACAAGATCCTCAGCTGGTGGGCCGCGTCCGCGGATCAGACCTCGTCGGTGAAGACCGCGGACGGGTCGTAGGCGGCCCTCAGCCGCCGCAGCCGTGCGGTGTTCCCGAGGTGGTAGGCCTCGGCGGGCAGGCCCGGTTCCGGGAAGTTCGGGTAGGCGCCGCCGGTGCCGAACGGGTGCATGAGCGCGTAGGACTCGTCCAGCCAGGGGCTCGGCTGCGCACCGGGCGCCACCGTGGCGGTCTGCTTGAGCAGGAACCGGGCGTCGCGGTGCGGGAACGCGGTCGCGTCCGCCGGAACCCGGTTGTAGGCGCCGCCCCACGGTGAGAAGTCGAGCTCCCGCTCCTCACCGGGCCGGCGGTCGTCGAGCAGGCGGGCGATGAGCTCCGCTGCCGGCACCGGCGAGCGGAAGTACTCGGAATGCAGGTAGGCGAACCGGTCGTCCGGGACGTCTTCGCCGGCCAGCCACCGTTTGGTCTCGCGATGCGTGCCGGCCTGCCGGTCGTCGGACACCGGCGCTACGCCGAGGCGCCTGATCAGGTCGTCCACCGCGGCGCTGTTCGGTGCCGCCCCGAAGACGGACACGTCCAGGTCCGGCGCAGCGGTGACCACCAGGCTGGGGGCCAGGGCGTCGTCGAGGGCCGGCAGGGCGTGCTGCCAGGCGTCGACGATGTCGGTGGCCGCGGCGGCCGGGAACCGCAGCCGGAACGCGGTCGAGTCCGGCGCCGGCACGGTGGTGAAGGTCAGCGAGCAGACCACGCCGGGAGCGCCCCCGCCGCGCAGCATCCACAGCAGGTCGTCGCCGGCCTCGAGCACCCGGCCGTCGGCGAGCACCAGGCGGGCGGCGACGAGGCTGTCGCAGGTCAGACCGTACCGGCGGCCGAGGATGCCGAGGCCGCCGCCGAGAGTCAGCCCGGCGATGCCGACGGTCGGCCCGCAACCCGCCGGAATCGTACGGCCGGCGGCGGCAAGCGCGTCGTACACCTCGGCGAGACGGGTGCCCGCGCCGATCACGGCCCGGTCGCCGTCGATCTCGACACCGCTCATCGGGCTCGTGTCGATCACGAACCCGGTGCCGGTGGACCGGCCGGCGAAGCAATGGCCGCCGCCGCGTACGGCCACCGGGTGCCCGCCGTCGCGGGCTTTGCCGAGTGCGGCCGCGACCTCGGCCGGGGTGGCGCAGGGCAGTACCGCGAACGGCCGGATGGCGGCGAACCGGGGGAGAACCATCGATCCACCGTACTGATGCGCCTGCTGAAACGAGGTCAGCGGCGGGTCGCCTCGCGAACATTGACCAGCAGCACCAGCAGCGCCGCGGCGAAGAAGGTGAAAGTGACGACGTAGCGCCCGTCGTACCAGAGCACCACCAGCGCGAGGATCGCGACGCAGGCCAGCAGTAGGCGTACCAGCACGGCCAGGAACTTCTTCCGGACCAGACCCTCCACGATCAGCAGCACCAGCAACAGGACCAGGGCGGTCTCCTGCCCGGCGATCGGCAGCGGGGACAGCACCGCCCCGATCGCCCACAGGATCAGCGGGGTGCTGAGCACCGCCCACCACGACCGGGCCCGGCCCAGGAACCCGGCGGAGGCCTCCATCGGCACCCGCCGGTGCAGCAGATGAGCGTGCGGATGCCGCGGCAACGGCCCGGCCACGGCACTGCGGTGCAACTCGTCGGCCAGCCGGGTGCGTTCCATCCGCAGGCCCAGCAACTGCTGCTCCTGGCCGAGCAGGGCCCGAACCTCCGGGTCACCGGCGGGCAGGCCCGCCGCCGCCACCGTCAGTTCGTGCCGCAGTTCAGCGATCTGCTGGTCCAGCTCGGCGATCCGGTCACGATCCCGCTGGGTACGCGCCTCAGCGAGCTTGCGTTCGGTGGCCGCATCGGGCACGACCTTGGCCAGGCCCGCCCAGCCGACCGGATCCGCCCACGCCGGGCGTACCGTGCCGTCCCGCCGGTAGCGAGGGCCGGCCGGGCCGCGCTCGCCGCCCAGCCGGTCATGGGTGTCACGGCCCCACAAGCCGCGGAAGTCCCGTACCCAAGCGGTGTCGTCGTCGATCACCACCGGATGCCAGGCCTCGTCGCGGCCCGGGCCGACCGCCCGGCCGTCGCCGCGGGCATAGTCGACGTACGGGATGCCGAGACTGCGCTGATCCTCCGCCGACCAGGGTGCGAGCAGCCGCCCCGACCAGCGCAGCGCATTGACCAGACCGCGCAGGCGCGGCGGCCGCACCGTGATCAGGTAGTCGCCCGGAAGGTACGCGCCGGAATGCGAGCCGGCGCCCACGAAGACCACCGGATGCCGGCCGTCGACCACGGTCAGGTCCGGGTCGTCCCAGCGCCGCCGCAGGTCGTCGCCGGTCTCCTCGTGCGCCGAGAACACCACCCACGCCGGCTTCGGCAGCCCGTCCGGCCCGGGCGGACCGGCCGCGTCGAGGTAGACCGTCACCTGTTCCCAGTCGGCCTCGTGCTCGTTGACCCCGCCGAACGCCGAACGCCAGTTGTTGAAGCTGTAGAAGAACCAGTACTGGCAGACGATCCACGGGTCGTCGCGCACCACCCGCCCGTAGTAGGTGGGCCGCCCCGGCCCGAGGTGATCGCGCTGCAGCAGGAACGAGCGGGCCGCGCTGCCACCCGGGACGCTGCCGCGGAACAGCAGCGAGAACCGGTTCAGCGTGTCGATCAGCCGGGCGGTGAGCCCGACCGACGCCAGCCGGCTCGACCGGGCCAGGTGCGGTGGGCGGTCCCGCAGCGGGATGTGCGCGGGCAGATGCGTCTCGTCGCCGTCGATGCCCGACAGCGAATATCCGAGCCCGAGCTCAGCACCGCCGGCCGCGGCGAGGGTGTCCAGGCTCAGTTCGCCCGGCGTGGCGACCTGGACCGGGCGTTCCCCGGGCTCGGAGCGCCACAGCCCGGCGCGGCTGACGTACCGGTCGACCGGGACCGGAAAGAAGTACTCACCCTCGGTGAACCGGGCCACCGGCTCGTAGGCGCGCAGCAGATGCAGGTCTTCCTCGTTGCCCACTGCCTGTTGGTTCCTCTCCTGCTGACGTGCCGCAGGCTGAGGTTATCCGGAGGGCGGGGGTTGGTTGCATTGCCTCCTCTCGCATTCACCTATATGAATGGCCGCATGAGTATTTCCGGAAAGCTCGCCGCAGCGTTGATCACGCTGTCGACGGCGATCACCGCCACCCTTGCGGTCACCGCGACACCCGCTGCGGCCGCCGCCACGCCCGGCATCGACGTGTCGCGCTACCAGGGAACGATCAACTGGACGAGCGTACGCAACGCGGGCATCCAGTTCGCCTACATCAAGGCCACCGAGGGGGTGAGCTATCGGGACCCCAATTTCGGTACGAACTACGTCGGGGCGTACAACGCCGGAGTGATCCGGGGCGCCTACCATTTCGCCCTGCCCGACCGTTCCAGCGGCGCGGTGCAGGCCAACTACCTGGCCAGCAGCGGCGGCGCCTGGTCGGCCGACAGCCGGACCCTTCCCGCCGCGCTGGACATCGAGTTCAACCCGTACGGCGCCACCTGCTACGGCCTGAGCCAGGCCGCGATGCGCACCTGGATCTCGGGCTTCCTGGCCACCTACCGCAACCGCACCGGCCGGTACGCGGTCATCTACACGACGACGAGCTGGTGGACGAGCTGCACCGGCAACTGGAGCGGCCCGTGGGCCAACCACCCGCTGTGGATCGCCCGCTGGGCCACGACGCCGGGCACGCTGCCGGCGGGCGCGCCGTACTACAGCTTCTGGCAGTACACCGCGAGCGGCGCGGTCCCCGGCATCAGCGGCGCGGTCGACCGCAACTACTTCAACGGCGACCGCAGCCGCCTGATCGCGCTGGCCAACAACACCTGAGCCGCTTGAGGTCGTTCCATCAGGGGTGCCGGGCCCGGCACCCCCTTTTGCGCGGCGTTCCCGGCTACCCTCCCATTCATGACCGCCATCTCCGTCATGCTCGCGGTGCCGGACGCCGCAGCAGCTTCCGCTTGGTATCAGCGAGCCCTCGGCGCCACTGAGCTGTGGAACCTCGGCTCGGTCGTCGGCCTGGAACTCCAGGGGGCGCCGTTCTTCGTCGCGGAGCCCGCTAACAACGGGTGGGAAAGCCCGAAGGCGCTCGGCAGCACCACAGCCCGGATCGAGGTGTTCGTCGATGACCCGGACTCCGTCGTCGGCGGCGCCGCGGAGGCCGGAGCTGACTACCACGATCCGGTGCGCGACCATTCCGCACCGTGGGGCACGCACCGCCAAGGTGGTTTCTTCGATCCGTACGGTCATCTCTGGCTCGTGGGAGACAAGTCACCGCTACAGCGTCATCGGTAACCGTCAGCCTGCGACGTAACGAACACCTGCTCGCGTTCGTTGGATCGCTATGCGGCGTCGGCTGGTGGCAGTGGTGTCCTGGATCGTGGTTCTTGCCGGCGGGGCCGCACCTGCGGCGCGACCGTCAGCCGACGCGCAGGGTCGATTCTTTGACGGCCGGGACCCGCCGGTTCGAGTTGAACGAGTACGCGTATCTGCGTTTGCGGCAGGCGGGAGTCATCGATCCGCCGGTGAAGCCCGACGATGTGGATGCCCTCAACGAATGCAGGGCCGTGTACGACTACAAGCCGTACTTCGATATCGATCCACCCGCCGGCGCGTACGAGCTCACCGCCTTCCATGACCTGCTGGAGCCGATCGATCGCGACCCCACGGTCGTCGAGGCGTGGCGGGGGTACGACGGTTGTATGAAGGACCGTCACGGCTATGTCGTCGGCGCGGATCGCTCCGAATTCCTGTTCGCGAGCAGGCTGAACGGCGTACCGCGTAGCCCGGAATGGCGTCGCGGTCTGGCCGAGATGAAAGCAGTCTTCGCTGCCGATGTGGACTGCCGGCGTCCCGCCTACCTCGCCGCCATGCGGCTGGTCGACCAGCGACTCGACGCCTGGGTGGAGAAGCACCGTGCGGATCTGCTCGCCATCCGGCGCGAGTGGCGGGGCCGAGTGGCCGCGGCGGCGAACCTGCCACGTTAGCGGCGGCCGCTGGCATCGGGGTGGAGCCGCTCCCTCACACTGGCGCCATGGTGATTGTCGTGGGGGCGTTGCTGCTGGTCGGCGTCGTGGTTCTGGTCGTTTGGAATATCAACATCAACCGGAACAACCCGGTGCGCAAGGCGCTCAAGAAGGCTCAAGCCGAGGCGAAGGTCGGGCGCCGCAAGCGCAGGTCGGGCTCGGGGAACGACGGCACCTACTCGTCAAGCGGGGACAGCCATGACGGTGGCGGTTCCTGGTGGGACGGCGGCGGTGACAGTGGGGGCGGCGACAGCGGCGGCGGAGGCGGCGGGGACTGAGGTGGGCCGGCTGCCGCCGCCGATCGGCGGCGGCAGCCCGGGTGCCGGTCAGACGCCGGGGGCGTCCCAGAAGACATAGACCGATCCGTACGCGACGCTGGCCGTCTGGCCCGTGGTGCAGGTGCCGGTGGGCGCCACGCCGCCGGAGGTGCGCAGCCGGTTGATGTAGTCGGAGCGGCTGAGCACCCCGTTGCCGGTGCGGGTGGTCACCTTGAGCAGCAGCTCCGGGATGGTGCCGGGGCGCGGCGAGCCCTCCACCCGGGCCGCGGTCACCAGCGAGCCGTCGCTGACCGACTGCCAGCTCGGGCCGCCGAAGTGGTGCAGCCAGCCGCCGGTGCCGAACAGCTTGGCCTCCGGAACGGACGCGCCGGTGTACGCGCCGGTGGTGGCGCCGGCCGGGACGACGCACGTGTAAGTCTGGGTCCCCTTCGTGACCACGTAGGCGCCGACCAGCTTGGAGCCGGCCGGCGGCTGGATGATGTCCGGGATGAGCGGGGTGGTCTGGGCGGCGGCCGAGCCGGCGGTGGAGACGGTGAGGACCGCGGTGGCGGCCACGGCCAGGCCCACGGCGGCGAGCGCGCGGATCCGGGACCGGGTTGTGCTGAGCATTCGTTCCCCCTGCGTCGAGACGGTAGGCGCAGCTGCCTACCGTCTCCACACACGGATGCTCATCGATGCGAGTTCTAGATCATCGCAAGCACGGTCCGTTCGGTCCGGCTTACCTCGGGTGATCGTACAAAAAGGATGGTCATCCCGTGACGTCGCTGATCGCCTGGTCCAGAATCTCCAGGCCCAGGTCGAGTTCGGCCGGTGACGAGGTCAGCGCCGGGGCGATCCGGAAGACGCCGCCCATCTTGGGCAGCTGGACGACGTTCATATGCAGACCCAACTCGAGGCAACGCCGGGTGACTGCCGCGCCGAGTTCGTCGGCCGGTTCCCTGGTGTCGCGGTCGGCCACCAACTCCAGTCCGACCAGCAGGCCGCGGCCGCGCACATCACCGATCACCGGGTGGCGTTCGGCGAGCTCACGCAGGCCCTTGGAGAGGTACGCCCCGAGCTCCGCGGCCCGCAGCTCCAGACGCTCTTCGTGCAGGACGTCGAGCACGGTGTTGCCGACCGCGGCGACCAGCGGGTCGGAGACGTGGGTGGTGAAGAACAGGAAGCCCCGCTCGTGGGCGGTCTGCTCGATCTCGGGGCTGGTCACCACGGCGGCCAGGGGCAGGCCCGCGCCGAGCGTCTTGGACAGGGTGAGGATGTCCGGTACGACGCCGTCGCGCTGGAAGGCGTACCAGTCCCCGGTGCGGCACAGGCCGGTCTGCGCCTCGTCGAGGATGAGCAGGCCGCCACGCTCGTGGCATTTGTCGCGCAGCGCGGCGAGGTAGCCGGGTGGCAGGTCGATGACGCCGCCGGAACTGAGGATGGGTTCCACGATGCAGGCGGCCAGGCTGCCCACCGACTGCGCGTCGAACAGCTCGAACGCGTAGTCCAGCTGCCGCCGCCAGTCGAGCTCACCGTCGGCGGTTGTGAAGTCGGGCCGGTACGCGTTCGGGGTGGGGATCGCGAAGTTCCCGGGCGCGGCCGGCCCGTACCCCTTGCGCCCGGAACTGTAGGTGGCGCTCGCCGCCGCCTGGGTCATGCCGTGCCAGGACCGGCCGAACGAGACGATCTCGTGCCGGCCGGTGACGAGTTTCGCCATCCGGATGGCCGCCTCGTTCGACTCGGCGCCGGTGGTCAGCAACAGCACCTTGCTCAGCGGCTCGGGCAGCGACTCGGCGAGCCGCCGGGCCAGCTCGACCACCGGCCGGCTGAGCATCCCACTGAACAGGTGATCGAGGGTGGCCACTTGCCGCTGCACGGTGGCGGTGACGGCCGGGTGCGAGTGGCCGAGGATGGCGCTCATCTGCCCGGACGTGAAGTCGAGCAGCCGGCGGCCGCCGGCGGTGTAGACGAAGCTGCCCTCGGCCCGCTCGATGATCTCCGGGACGAAGCTGCCGCCACCGATGTAGCGGACCAGGTGACGCTCGGCGTCGGACCAGAACGAATCAGCCATACCCCGACCGTAGGAACCGCCGAGCGTCAGGTCCATCTCGTCTTTCTGGCGGTGGCTGTTAAGCAGAGCCGTACAGTCACGGCCATGGCCCTGAATCCGTGGCGGTTGCGGCTGCTGGCCGACCTGGCGACGTACGGCACTGTCCGCGCCGTCGCCCACCACGGCAATCTGAGCGCGTCCGCGGTGTCCCAGCAGCTCGCCACGTTGGAGCGGGAGACCCGTACCGTGCTGCTGGAACGCACCGGCCGGCGCGTGCGGCTCACCGCGGCCGGGGTGCTGCTGGCCGGCCGGGCCCGAGAGATCCTGGCCGCGATGGACGCTGTCGAGGCCGAGCTGCGTGGCCTCGCCGACGAGCCGGCCGGCACGGTGACCCTGGCCGCGTTCCAGAGCGCGGTGCATGCCCTGGCCGGACCGGCGATCAGCCGCCTCGCCGAACGCCACCCGGACGTCAGCGTGGTGCTGCTGGAACTGGAGCCGCACGACAGCATGCCGGCGCTGCGCCGCGGCGAGGTGGACGTCATCATCACCACCCGCGACTACGTGGGCGTCGAACTCGACCCCGGGATCGACCTGATGCCGATCACCGAGGACGAGATCGTGCTGGTCCTGCCGGTGGACCACCCGCTGACGGCGGACGAGAGCGTGGCGGTCGAGGCGTGTGCCGGCCAGCCGTGGACGTTCGACGTGGCCGGCTCGTACATGTCTGATCTGGCCACCCGGTTGTGCCGGGAGGCCGGCTTCGAACCGACGGTGACCTGCCGCTTCAACAACTACATGCTGGCGTTGCAGCAGGTGGAGGCGGGCCGGTCGATCGCCGTGCTGCCGAGCCTGGCGATCGACCCGCGCTACCGGGTGGTCACCCGGCCGCTGACCCCGCCGGTGACCCGCCGGATCACCGCGGCGGTCCGCCGCCCGCCGGCGCCGCGCCCGGAGATCACCGCGGTGCTCTCCGCGCTGCGAGCCGGCTGAGCAACCAGTGCCCGCTGCGCCGGGTCAGGGGTACGGGCTATGCCGCCCCGCCGCAGTCGTGGCCGTTCCCGCCGTTCCGCGCGAGCCTGCCGCGGGGGCACGGCAGCCGGCGCGACCGCCGGGCTCATCCTGTTGGTCACGCTCAAACCCCAGCAGCCGGCCACCGAACAGCAGCCGGCCACCGAACAGCATCCCCGGCCACCGAACAGCAGCCGGCCAGCGAACAGCATCCCCGGCCGCCGAACAGCAGCCGACCGGTCGGCTGCAGGCAGCGCTAACGCACGGCCGGGCCCGCTTTTGGAGGCTGTTCGATCACTGGGCCGCGCATCAGTGCTGTCTGCCGGGCAGTGAGACAGCGCCGTCGCAGGGCCCGGTGATCAACAAGGCCGAAAACACCGCCTCAGCCGCCCGCTGGCGACGTCACCCAACCCCCGGCGCCGGTCGGGCTGGGCGAAGCGCAGTTTGCCTTTCCGGCTGGGCGTGGAGAGCGGTTCGCGCGGCCGGGGGCAGCGCTCAGAACAGGCGGAGGGCGATCCGCGGGTGCAGCGTGAGGATCAGGGTGAGCCCGGCAGCCGCGCTCGGGGCCGTGACGCGATGCCTGGATCGCGCGGCACGGCAGAACGGACACGACTTCGGCGCGACGGCGTAGCCCGTACCCCGCAAAGGCCGAAACCGACAAGCAGACCCTGACCCGCGAAGGCTCATAGACCGGTTGCGGCTCGAGGCCTGCCCGCCGGATAGCGCCGGTCTCGGTACAACCCGGCCCGCCGCACGGGCAGACCCCGGTCCGGCTGGCCCTCAGGGTTGTTTCCCGCCCGCGCAAACAGCCCTGACAGCCAGCCGGGTTGTTCGGCGCTCGCTCGGGGTTGTTCGCGTGTCATCGAAGGCGTTGCCTGCATCCGGGCGCCATGTGACGCCGGATCAGCGCGCGGGGCGGTGACCAGCGTTGGTGGATCAAGCCGCGACTCCCAGCTGAGGGGTCCGCGGGGCCGGCGTCCGCCTTCGGCGCCGCCTGGCGGCCAGGTACGGCGGTCCCGGTGACGTATGGGTTCCCGAACGCTGGCACACCCGTTGCGGGTGTGGGTACACCCGCTTTGGGTGTGGCCGTTTATTCGGAAGGTCTCCCGCCGCAGAGCGCCGGCCGCCGCGCGAACGGTGCTCTGCCAGCCGTGCGGGTCCGGCTGGATGGAAAGAGAGGGCGGGCTGGTGCGCGCCTGCACCGCGACCCGGCCAGCCCTTTAGTCGGGCAGGTTGTTCTCGTAGGCGTACACCACGATCTGCACCCGGTCGCGCAGCTCGAGTTTGCTCAGCAGCCGGCCGACGTGCGCTTTCACGGTGGCCTCGGACAGGTGCAGGTCCGCGGCGATCTCGGTGTTCGACAGACCGCGCGCCACCAGGCGCAGCACCTCGCGTTCGCGCGACGTCAGCCGCTGCAGCCGCACGTCCTCGACGGCCGGGCCGGGCAGCAGCGGCACCACTGTGTCGAGCAGCCGGCGGGTGACCGCCGGCGCGACCACCGCATGTCCGCCGGCGACGGCGCGGATGGCGCTGACCAGGTCGGCCGGCGGCACGTCCTTCAGCAGGAAGCCGCTGGCTCCGGCACGCAGCGCGGCGTACACGTATTCGTCCAGGTCGAAGGTGGTCAGCACCAGGATCCGGGCCGGGCTGCCGGCGCCGACGATCTCCCGGGTGGCCTCGATGCCGTCGAGGACCGGCATGCGTACGTCCATCAGCACCACGTCCGGCCGCAGCGCCCGGGTCATCGTGACCGCCTGCGCGCCGTTGCCCGCCTCGCCGACCACGGTGATGTCCGGCTGGGCCTCCAGGACGAGCCGGAATCCGAGCGACAGCAGCGGCTGGTCGTCGGCGAGCAGCACCGAGACGCTCATGCGCGGGTTCCGGCCCGGTCGAAGGTGAGCGTCGCGTGCACCTGCCAGCCCGGCCCGTCGCGGGGACCTGCGCCGACGCGGCCACCGTATGCGGCGGCGCGTTCCAGCATGCCGGCCAGCCCGTGCCGGCCGTCGGGCGCCGGCTGCCGGGCGGCCCGGCCGGCGCCGTCGTCGACGACCGACACGTCAGCCCCGTCCGCGAGGTAGCGCACCGTGACCTCGGCGGTGGCCCGCGGCCCGGCGTGTTTGAGGGTGTTGGTCAGCGCCTCCTGCACGATCCGGTAGACGACCAGTCCGGCGCCCGGACCCCACGGACCCGGTGTGCCCTCGCGGCGCACGATGACCCGTACTCCGGCCGCCCGGATCCGGTCGACCAGCGCGTCGATGTCGTCGAATCCGGGCTGCGGCGCGCGGGTGCTCTCGCCCGGCTCGGACGTGCCGCGCAGCAGGCCGACCAGCCGGCGCATCTCGCCCAGGGCCTGGCGTCCGGTGGCGGAGACCTGGCCCATCACGTCGGCGGCGCGTTGCGGCGCGCCGGGCGCGGTGGCCGCCGCGCCGTCGGAGAGCGCGACCATGACGGCCAGGTGGTGGGCGACGACGTCGTGCATCTCGCGGGCGATCCGCGCCCGTTCCTCGGCGACCGCGAGCCGGGCGCGGTCCTCCAGGGCGCTCAGGTACGCCGCACGCGTGCGCTGGTTCATGCCGATCAGGACGACGGCGACCGTCACCGCCGCCAGCGCGGCGAAGGCGCCCCACGCCCGGGCCGGCTCCAGCCGGTTGTCGAACCCGACGAGTACGGCCAGCGCGGCGGTCGGCCACGCGAACCGGGCCGGACGGTATCGGGCTACGGCGTGCAGAGCGGTCAGGCTGACCACGAACGCGGCCGGGGACTGCGCGCCGGCCGCGTTGGATGCCCAGAACAGCGCGGTCACGGCGCAGAAGACCAGCACGGGTGCGTCGCGGCGCCAGATCAGCGGGATCGGCGACAGGACCACGGTCGCCCAGTCCAGGGCGGTGGCGGGCTCGACGGTCGCACCGGTCCGGCCGGTCAGCACCAGGCCGCAGCCGAGCGCGACCAGCCCGGCGATGCCGGCGTCGACCACGTGGGGGTGCTGTTGAGCCGTGACGCGCCATCCGTGCACGTTCATCCGCCCATTGTGGCCGGAACCGGCGGGGCTCACGGGTCGCGGCGCCACACGGCGAGGCTGCCGGCGGCCAGGGCGAGCAGCACCCAGCCGGCGACGGTCAGCGCGGCCAGGCCGGGCGCCAGCATCTCGAAGGGGTTGGTGGAGTCGACCGCGTACAGCGCCTGGGTGGCCGCGACCGGGACGAAACGCAGCACGTCGTCGGCGATCCGGTCCGGGAGCGCCGGTTGCACCAGGGCCGGGAGCACCAGCAGGACGAGCACGTAGACGGTGATGGCGGCGGCGGTGTGCCGCATGACGGCGCCGAAGCCGAGCCCGATCAGCGCCGAGGCCACCGGCGCGACGGCCGCGCCGAGCAGTGCCCGCACCGGAAGGTCGCCGAGCGGGACGCCGGGGCCGACGATCAGCGCGGCGGCAGCCAGGGAGAACACGCAGACCAGAAGCATCAGCGGCCACGCCGTGAGGACGAGGACGGCTGCCTTCGCCCACAGCACCGGCACCCGGCGGGGGACCGCGGCGAACGTCGCCCGGATCAGCCCGGAGCCGTACTCCCCGGTGACCATCAAGATGCCGAAGACGCCGAGGACCAGCGAGATGACGTCGATGCCGAGGTAGGTCTGCGCGATCAGCGCGCCGGGAGAGACCTCGGCGTTCGGGTCGCGGTAGACGTTCCAGTTGATCGCCGTGGCCAGCCCGACGGTGATCAGCGCGGCCGCTGACAGGACCACCCAGGTGGAGCGCAGGGTGGTCAGCTTCCCCCACTCTGCGTGCGTCACCCGAGAGAAGGTGACCCGGTACGCGTTCACGCCGCCACCTCCTCGCGGAACCGGACGGCACCCCGGGTGAGTTCCATGTACGCCTGCTCCAGGGAGGCCCGGTGCGGGGTGAGCTCGTACAGGACCAGCCGGTTCGCGGCCGCTGCCGTACCGATCGCTTCGGGGTCCAGACCCTGCACTTCGAGGGTTCCCGGCTCCGCGCTGGTCACCGTCGCTCCGGCGGCGAGCAGCACGTCACGCAGGGCGCTCGCGTCCGGCGACCGCACCAGGCACCGGGTCGTTCCGGCCCGGGCGATCAGCTCGTCGAGGCTCAGATCCGCGAGCAGCCGGCCCGCACCGATGATCAGCAGATGGTCGGCGGTCACCGCGGTCTCGCTCATCAGATGGCTGGAGACCAGCACGGTACGGCCCTGCGCCGCCAGATCCTTGAGCAGCGTGCGGATCCACAGCACCCCGTCCGGGTCGAGCCCGTTCACCGGCTCGTCGAGGATCACCACCGCCGGGTCGCCGAGCAGCGCGGACGCCACCCCGAGCCGCTGGCTCATGCCGAGCGAGAACCCACCGGCCCGCTGCCCGGCCACGTCGGTGAGGCCGACCATCGCCAGCACCTCGGCGACCCGGCGGGCCGGCATCCCGTGCGTACGCGCCAGCCCCAGCAGGTGTTCGCGAGCGGTCCGGCCGCGGTGCACCGCCCGCCCCTCCAGCAGCGCTCCCACCGCGCACAGCGGCGCCGGATGCGCCCGGTACGGCCGCCCGCCGACGGTCGCCGTCCCCGCGTCCGGCCGGTCCAGACCGATGATCATGCGCATCGTGGTCGACTTGCCCGCGCCATTGGGCCCGAGGAACCCGGTCACCCGCCCCGGCTTCACCGTGAACGACAGCCCGTCGACCGCCGTCGTCGCGCCGAAGCGTTTCGTCAATTCCCGCACTTCAATCATGGTGCGACGCTATGGCCGCGCACCCCGGCCGCAGGAGCGCCCACGGTCTCGTTCGCGCCGCCGCCGGCTACGACCGGGGTAGGGGCCGGCTCGTGTGTGTCTCGACACGAATCTGACAACTCGGCGTCATTTCGCGATTTCCGCCCGTAGCTTTGACTGTCGCCCCGGGCGGTTCAGCGCTGTGCCCCTGGCCGACGTTGACGTTCGAGGTGGATGGAGCACGACCCGGTGACCGTGATGACCGACCTGCGACTGATCGACCTACCCGCGATCGAGCTCGCAGCAGAGGCGCCGGCGGTGTTCCGGTCCCCGTCCGCCCCGATCCGCCGCACGCTGATCGACATCCTCGACGCGACGGTGCACGCCCATCCCGGTGCCCTGGCGATCGACGCCGGCGCGACCGCGCTCACCTACCGCGAGCTGGCCGACGAGGTCGAGGGGCTGCGGGCGACGCTGGCCGGGCACGGGATCGGCGCCGGCGACCGGGTGGGCGTACGGATCTCGTCCGGCTCGGCGGAGCTCTACCTGGCGATCCTCGGCGTGCTGGCCGCGGGCGCTGCCTACGTGCCGGTGGACGCCGACGACCCCGAGGAACGCGCCGAACTCGTCTTCGCCGAAGCGGACGTCTGCGCCGTCCTCGGCGACGGTCTGACCGTTTCGCTCAGGCGTACCCCGCAAGGGCGGACCGGCCGGCCCGAGCCGGCCGACGACGCCTGGATCATCTTCACCTCCGGATCCACCGGCACCCCGAAGGGGGTGGCGGTCTCGCACGGCGCCGCCGCCGCGTTCGTGGACGCCGAAGCCCAGCTGTTCCTCGCCGACGACGGCGCGGAGCCGCTCGGCCCGCACGACCGGGTCCTGGCCGGGCTGTCGGTGGCCTTCGACGCCTCCTGCGAGGAGATGTGGCTGGCCTGGCGGTACGGCGCCTGCCTGGTGCCGGCCGCGCGCTCGCTGGTGCGCAGCGGCGTCGACCTGGGCCCGTGGCTGGCCGAGCAGCGCATCACCGTCGTGTCGACGGTGCCCACGCTGGCCGCGCTGTGGCCGGCCGCGGCGCTCGACGAGGTCCGGCTGCTGATCTTCGGTGGCGAGGCGTGCCCGCCGGAACTCGCCGAGCGCCTGGCCGTCGAGGGCCGCGAGGTGTGGAACACGTACGGCCCGACCGAGGCGACCGTGGTCGCCTGTGCCGCCCGGATGACCGGCGAGGGTCCGGTGCGTATCGGGTTGCCGCTGGCCGGCTGGGAGCTGGCCGTGGTCGACGCGGCCGGTGAGCCGGTCGCGATGGGTGAGACCGGCGAGCTGGTGATCGGCGGGGTGGGCCTGGCCCGCTACCTCGACGCCGCCAAGGACGCCGAGAAGTTCGCGCCGCTGCCAGCGCTCGACTGGCGGCGCGCGTACCGCAGCGGCGACATCGTGCGCGCCGAACCCGAGGGGCTGCTGTTCCTCGGGCGCGGCGATGAACAGGTCAAACTCGGTGGGCGCCGGATCGAGCTGGGCGAGGTGGACGCCGCGCTGCAGGCGCTGCCCGGAGTCGCCGGCGCGGCCGCCGCGGTGAAGAAGACCGCCGCCGGCAACCAGCTGCTGGTCGGCTATCTGGTGCCGCACGACGGCGAGGGCTTCGATGCCGCGGCCGCGGCGCTGCGCATCCGCGAGCAGCTGCCGGCCGCGCTGGTTCCGCTGCTGGCCGTCGTCGACGCGCTGCCGACGCGGACGTCCGGCAAGGTGGACCGGGCGGCGCTGCCGTGGCCGCTGGCCACCGTCGCCGCGGAGGCCGCCGAACTGAGCGAGACCGAGGCGTGGCTGGCCGGCGGCTGGGAGGAGATTCTCGGGGTACGCCCGACCGAGCCCAGCGCCGACTTCTTCAGCAGCGGTGGGAGCAGCCTGAACGCCGCGCAACTGGTCGCCTGGATCCGCGACCGGCACCCGCAGGTGTCCGTCGCCGACATCTACCAGCAGCCCCGGCTGTCCCAGATGGCCGCCGTCGTCGACGCGCTGGGCACCACCGCGACGACCCGGCGCGAGATCCGGCCCACCCCGCGACGGGCCGGGTTCGCTCAGGCCGTACTGATGCTCCCGATGCTCGCCCTGGTGGGACTGCGCTGGCTGACCGTGCTCGCCGCGCTCGGCAACGTGCTGTCCCTGATCGCGCCGGCGCCCTGGGCGCCGCAGGTGTCCTGGTGGTGGATCGCGGCCGGCTGGGCGCTGCTGCTGAGCCCGGCCGGGCGGATCGCCGTGTCCGCGGCCGGCGCCCGGCTGCTGCTGCGCGGCGTGCGACCCGGCGCCTATCCGCGTGGCGGCAGCGTGCACCTGCGGCTGTGGGCGGCCGAGCGGCTCGCCGAGCTGACCGGCGCGACCGGCGTCGCCGGCGCCGGCTGGATGATCACGTACGCGAAGGCGCTCGGCGCCCAGATCGGCCCGGACGTCGACCTGCACTCCGCGCCGCCGGTCACCGGCCTGCTCAAGCTCGGCCGCGGCGCCGCGATCGAACCCGAGGCCGACCTGTCCGGCCACTGGGTCGACGGCGACGTGGTGCGGATCGGCCGGGTGCGTGTCGGTGCGGGCGCCCGGGTCGGCTCCCGCAGCACGCTGATGCCCGGCGCCCGGATCGGCAAGGGCGCGAAGATCGCCGCCGGTTCCACCGTGACCGGCGCGGTCCCGGCCAACCAGCGCTGGGCCGGCTCACCGGCCGTGCCCGCCGCCGCCAAGGACGCCGCGCCCTGGCCGGCCCAGCGTCCCGAACGTTCGCGGGCGCGCTCCCGTTTCTGGGTGGCCGCGTACAGCCTGACCGCGCAACTGCTCGGCCTGGTCCCGGTGCTGGCCGCGCTGCCGGCACTCGCCCTGCTCGGCTGGACGGTCGCCGACAAGCCGGCGCTGAGCTCCGCGCTGATCGCCGTCCCGGCTGCCACTCTCGCCTACCTCGCCGGCTACGCCCTGCTGGTCCTCGTCGCCGTCCGCGCGCTCAGCATCGGCATGCGAGCCGGCTTCTACCCGGTCCACAGCCGGGTCGCCTGGCAGGTGTGGACCACCGAACGCCTGATGGGGATGGCCCGCATCGGGCTGTTCCCGATGTACGCCAGCCTGTTCACCCCGGTCTGGCTGCGCCTGCTCGGCGCCAAGGTCGGCCGCGGTGTGGAGGCCTCCACCGTGCTCGCGCTGCCCGCGATGACAACCGTCGACGACGGCGCGTTCCTGGCCGACGACACCATGGTCGCCACCTACGAGCTCAGCCACGGCTGGCTGCGGGTCGCCCCGGCCCGGATCGGCAAGCAGGCGTTCCTCGGCAACTCCGGGATGGCCGCGCCCGGCCGCTCGGTGCCCAAGCGGGGCCTGGTCGGGGTGCTGTCGTCCGCGCCGCGCAAGGCGAAGAAGGGCTCGTCGTGGCTCGGCGCCCCGCCGATGCCGCTGCGCCGCACCGTCGAGGCCGCCGACACCAGCCGCACCTTCGCGCCGCCGCTGCGGCTCAAGCTGGCCCGCGCCGCGATCGAACTGTGCCGTGTCATCCCGGTGATGTGCGCCGGCGCGCTGGCCGTGCTCGTGCTCGCCGCGCTGGCCCTGATCTGGAACTCCGCCGGTGGCTGGGTGGCCGCGCTGGCCGCCGGACCGGTGCTGTTCGCCGCCGCGATCGGCGCCGCGCTGACCGCGGCGGCCGCGAAGTGGCTGCTGGTGGGCCGCTTCCGGGTCACCGACCGGGCGCTGTGGACGTCGTTCGTCTGGCGCAACGAGCTCGCCGACACGTTCGTCGAGGTGCTCGCCGCGCCGTGGCTGTTCAGCTTCGCCACCGGCACGCCGCTGCTGAGCATGTGGCTGCGCACGCTCGGCGCCCGGATCGGCCGCGGTGTCTGGCTGGAGACCTTCTGGCTGCCTGAGTACGATCTGGTGCGGCTCGGTGCGGGCGCCACCGTGAACCGGGGGTGCGTGGTGCAGACCCACCTGTTCCATGATCGGATCATGAGCATGGACGAGGTCACTCTGGGCGCGGGCGCCACACTCGGCCCGCACGGCATCGTGCTGCCCGGCGCCAGCATCGGCGCGCGCACCACTGTCGGTCCCGGCTCACTGATCACCCGCGGTGACGCGGTGCCCGAGGACAGCCGGTGGCTCGGCAACCCCATCGCGGCGTGGAGATGACCGCTGCCGCGACGCCCGGCGCCGATCACTCCACCGACTCCTACCTGCCCGCGCACGGCAACGGCGGGTACCGAGTGCTGCACTACGACCTCGAGCTCGACTACCGGGTGGTGTCGAACCGGCTGGGCGGCAAGGCGGTCATCACCGCGCGTGCCGTCCAGTCGCTGTCACGCTTCAGCCTCGACCTCGGCCAGTTCCGGGTGCAGGACGTCCGGGTCGACGGACGCCCGGCCAAGTTCACCCACGGTCGCGGCAAACTGCGGATCAAACCGGAACGGCCGATCGGGTACGGCGCCACCTTCAAGACCGAGATCCGGTACGCCGGAACACCCGTGCCGATCGCCGGCCGCTGGGGCGACATCGGCTGGGACGAGCTGACCGACGGGGTGCTCGTCGCCAGCCAGCCGAACGGGGCGCCGTCCTGGTTCCCGTGCAACGACCGGCCCGACGACAAGGCGAGTTTCCTGGTCACCTTGACCACCGCGTCGGCGTACACCGTCCTAGCCACCGGCGACCTGGTCTCCCGCCGCCGCCGGGCCGGCACCACCACCTGGGTGTACGAGCGCAACGAACCCACCGCCCCGTACCTGATGGGCATCCAGATCGGGCGCTACGAGCACGTCGACCTGGCCGCCGGGGGAGCGGTGGCGCAGCGGGCCGCGATCCCGCCGCGGCTGCGCACGCTGTTCCGGCACGACTTCGGCCGGCACGGCGAGATCATGGCGAGCTTCGAGGGGCTGTTCGGGCCGTACCCGTTCCGCGAGTACGTCGTGGTGGTCACCGACGACGACCTGGACGACCCGGTCGAGGCGCAGGGCATGGCCGTGTTCGGGCGCAACCACGTCGACGGGCGGCGCACCCACGAGCGGCTGGTCGCCCACGAGCTCGCCCACCAGTGGTTCGGCAACAGTCTGACGGTCGCGGACTGGCGGCACATCTGGCTCAACGAGGGCTTTGCGACGTACGCCGAATGGTTGTGGTCCGGGGTTTCCGGCGGCCCTTCGGTTGCCGCCCACGCCGCCCAGTGGCATGCCTGGGTGGCCACGCACCGGCCGCAGGTCGCGATCGCGAACCCCGGCGTGGACCGGATGTTCGACCCGCTGGTCTACAAGCGTGGCGCGCTGACCCTGCACGCCCTGCGGCTGCGGCTCGGTGACACGGCATTCTTCGCGCTGCTGCGCTCCTGGTCCGCCGAGCACCAGCATCAGATCGTGACGACCGAGCAGTTCCGCGCGCACGCCCAGCGCTTCGCGCCCCGGTCGCTGAACGATCTCTTCACCGCGTGGCTGGACCGCCCGGCGCTGCCCCGGCTGGGGTGACCCCGTTGGCGTAGTCCGCCGCGCCGCGCACCGAGTCGACGGCGAAGGTGACGTGCCCGACCGGCACCCGGCCGGCGACGGCGGCGCTCACCGCGGCGGCCGCGGGCAGCGAGAACCCTCCGCACAGCTCGATCAAGGTCACGCCCTCGGCGATCAGGTCCTGCGCCACCTGTGCGGCCTGCGCCGGATCCGGCACGGGGACGAGCACGGTCCGCTGCCCACCCCGGTCGATGACCCGGCGGTCCATCACCGGGTCGGTCTCCGGGTGTTCGTAGATGTATGCCCACGTCACAGTCATGGCGCCGACGCTAGGTCCTGAAGCGAGGTTGAGGTCAAGCCTCGTGCTGGTGGACGAGGCGGTCGATCCGGCGGTCCGGGATGATCCAGATGATCGCCACGCCGATGTAGCAGGCCAGGGCGATCCAGACGCCGACGTGGCCGTTCGGGGTGATCGCCACTGCGCTCAACACCCCGGCCAGAAGCAGTCCATTGGAGACCTTGGCCTTGACGTCCGAGCCGACGGCCTGTCGCAGCGGTGACTCGTCGCCCTCCTGCCGGATGATCGTGGTCTGCAGGATCAGGTAGGCGACGGCGGCGGCCAGCAGGTTCAGCCCGTAGACGATCACCGGCGTGCGGTCATAGTGCGACTCGCTCAGCCAGGCGGTGGTGAAAGGCAGCAGCGACAGGCAGAACAGCAGCGCCAGGTTGGCCCAGAGGGCGGCGCCGCTGACCCGGCGTACCAGGTGGAACATGTGGTGGTGGTTGTTCCAGTAGATGCCCACGTACAGGAAGCTGAGCAGGTACGTCAGCAGGCCCACGCCGGTGGTGTGGATCAGGTCGGAGAGGTGGTGGCCGGTCGGCACCTTCAGTTCCAGCACCATGATCGTGATGATGATGGCGAGTACGCCATCGCTGATCGCTTCGAGCCGGTTGGTCCGCACCGGACACCTCCTGCACTGATGGGTGGGCCATCGTTTCGGAGGTAAGACCGTGCAGCGTGCGGAACTGTGACGCGTTTAGTTCGGCGGGGTGAAGGGGTGGCGAAGGCGGTGCATGGCCTCCTTGCCGCGGTCAGACGGTGTCTTCTTCTCCTCATCGGCGGTGCGTGGCTCATCGGCGGTGCGTGGCTCATCGGCGGTGCGTGGCTCGTCGGCGGTGCGTGGCTCGTCGGCGGTGCGCGGCTCGTCGGCGTTGCGCGGCGCCAGGAAGGGGGTCTCAAGAGCCGCCCGGGGTGGATCGGTGCTCGTGGTCAAGCTGTTCCTTTCGAAAGGTGCGCCACAGGCGGCCCGCTGCATCAGCCGAGCCGCCTGTGACAGAAACCGTGGATCAGAGCGGGCGGATGTTCTCCGCCTGCGGGCCCTTCTGGCCCTGGGTGATGTCGAACTCCACCCGCTGGTTCTCATCGAGGTTGCGGAAGCCGCTCGCCGAGATCGCCGAGTAGTGGGCGAAGACGTCGGCGCCGCCGCCGTCCTGCGCGATGAAGCCGAAACCCTTGTCGCCGTTGAACCATTTCACGGTACCGGTAGCCATTGTCTGCTCCTTCGCAGGCTGGTCGAGAACGCACGGTGCGCACTCTTGCGCCGCCGCGTTGATCACCCGCGTCGAACCGACACGACAAACGAAAAAAGCGCCTCGATAGGTTTCAGATAACCCATCAGGCGCCGAAAACGTCTACGGAAATCAAAACTGCAACGGGGAAACTCTAGCACAGAATTTTCCGGGCCTCGCGGAAACGCTGTACGCGGCCTTTCCGGCGTAGAATTCATGGCGGATTCAGCCGGGCGCCACCGACACCTCCAGGAGAGCCACCTCAGTGCCAACAACTCGCGAGCCCGGCAAGACCCTCCGCGAGCGCGGAGCAGACAGCTTTCAGGCGGCCCTCGCCGCGGTGCTGGCCGCCGCGCTGGAGGAAGCGCTCACCGCGGGCGATCATGCGAGAGCGATCAGGTTGATCAACCGCGGCTTCGCTGAGGGCAGCCCGCAGTTGGGGTGCGAGCTGCTCTGCCGGGCCAGCGCGGTCGTCGGGACAGCCCGGACGTGGACTGTGCAGCTCACGCCTTCCAGCTGAGCGGCACGACTTCGGACATGAAGCGCTCCAGCTGGTCGTGCGGATCCGCGAGCGGCCAGATGAAGACGTGGTCGATGCCGGCCCCGGCGTAGGCGCGCAGGGTGGCCGCGCACTCCTGCGCCGGCCCGATGAGGACCTGATGTCTGAGCTGATCCGGCGGCCGGTTCAGCATCTCGCCGAGCCTGTTCAGGTGGGCCTCGCTCGTCGGGCGATCATCGGTCACATAGGTCCACATCGTGGCCAGCGCGCACGGAAACCCGTCCCCGAGCTTCAGCCGGGCCGCAGCGACCTGGGCAGGCGAGGTGTTGTAGGCGGAGGCGAGCCAGCCGTCACCCAGCCGCGCCACCCGCCGCAGGCCGGCCGCCGAACCCCAGCTGCCGATCCAGATCGGCGGTCCGGCGGCGGGCCGGGGTTGCAGCGCCGCGTCCGCGCTGTAGAAACGGCCGTCGAACGCCGGGCCGCTGCCCAGGTACGTGCGCAGCGCCCGGATCGACTCGTCCAGCCGCGGCCAGCGCTCATCGAACTCGACGCCGGCGAGCCGGTAGTCGCTCGCCGACGAACCCGGCCCGACCCCGAGAATCAGCCGTCCACCGGAGACGATGTCCAGCGCGGCCGCCGCCTTCGCCAGCGCTGCCGGGCCGCGCAGCACCGGCAGCGAGACGGTCGTCGCCAGGCTCATGTCGCCGCTGCGCTCGACAACGCTCGCCAGCGCCACGATCCCGTCCAGCCAGGGCCGCTGGAACACGAAGTGGTCATTGGCCGCAATCGCCGCGTACCCGAGTCGGCAGGCAACCTCGACGTAGGACCCCAGCTCACCCGGCAGCCAGCCCCGCCCGTCGAAGTCGACAAGCGGCAGATGGACGCCGAACCGCATGACCGTGACCCTATCGGTGATGCTTCGGCGCTCGAATCGGGTAAGGACGGTCTGCCCGCAACACGTGAAGGAGAACCGGTGAGCAGCGAGCGCCCCTATCCCGAGTCCGTCATCCTGCTCCCGGTGCACCGCCCCAGTGTTCACCTGGACGAACTCATCACCGGTCTGCTCACCGACGGCGCCGACGCCGGCCGGATCGTGGTGGTCGACGACGGCAGCGGCCCGCAGGCAAGGCCGATCCTCTCGGCCGCCCGCAGCCGGGGTTGCGCGGTGCTGCACCATCCGGCCAACCGCGGCAAGGGCATCGCATTGAAAACCGGTTTCCGGTACGCCCAGCAGCACCACCCCGGCCTGAACGTGATCAGCGCCGACGCCGACGGCCAGCACAGCCCCGCCGACATCCGCCGGGTTGCCTCGCGCGCGGCCCCCGGCCGAATCGTCCTCGGCGTGCGCCGTTTCGAGCTGATGCCGCCGCGCAGCCGCTTCGGCAACACGGTGACCCGCTCACTCTTTCGAGCCGCCACCGGCCGCAGCGTCTCCGACACCCAGACCGGCTTACGTGGTTACCCGGCCGAGTCACTCGACCACCTGTGCGGCATCGAGGGCGAACGCTTCGAATACGAGATGAACGTCCTGCTGGACGCCGCGGCCTGCGGCCGCCCGATCGAGGAGGTAGCCATCGAAACCACCTACCTGAACGGCAACGCCGCCTCCAACTTCAGCAGCGTCACCGACTCCTGGCAGGTCTACGGCCCTCTGCTGCGCTTCACCCTCGCTTCGCTGCCGGCCCGCGCTTGACCAGATCCACACCGGCCACGCCGCTACCGGCCCGCACCTGTCCTCGGCTTGCCACCGCTTGCGTCGCTGCCCGCTCGTACCTTGACCCCGGCCCTCCACCGGCTCCGCCGCTGTCCGCCCCGCCTCTGTCTCTCCACTGGCTGCTCTGCTGCTTGAGCGCCCGGACCTTGGCCGTCCGGCGGCTGTGCCTCTGTCCGCCCCGCCCCTCTCCACCAGCCGCTCTGCTGCTCGAGCGCATGTGACGCCCTGGCCGTCCATTGGCTGCGCCGCTGTCCGTCGGAGCTCGCTGCTCTTCGGCGCAAGTAGCGCTGAACGAGGGATGGCTGCGTTGCTGCGGGCGGTCCGGATGATCTCGCTCGCCCGCCGGACACTCCAGCAGTCCCGGTGGGCGCTGCATCCGACCGCGGACCGGCCATCGTGCCGCATGGGAAAGCCCTGGTCGCTGCGCTGTGCGTCCCGGCTGCCAACCTCTGTGGACGAGCCCTTTGAAATCTGATCGATGACATTCGGTGGATGATCGAACCGCACAGGGTTGCCACGCGTACCACTCACCGAGCGTGTCGGGGTGGCAGCAGGGAGACATGGCGTGGAACGGCTTCCGTCGGACGGCGACCGGACTCTGCGGGTCGGGGGCTATATCACCCGCTGCGTGAAAGGCAGAGAGACCGCGGCCGCCGCTGATGCGCGCGCAGCGGGGATCAATTGGCCGAACATCTCGGACTACTGGCCGGACGCGCACCGGCGGGATGCCGCTGCCACACCTGCTGAGGCGGAGTCGCCGGACCGGCTTGGGTCGGCGACGCCCGATGGAAAGGGCTCAGCGCGCCCTGCCGGGGCAGAGGGGCCTGCGGGCCCTGCCGGGGCAGAGGGGCCTGCGCGCCGGATCGGGGCGGATGGCTCAGCGCGCCGGATGATCGGAGGAGAAGGTTCCAGGCCTCGGGTGATCGGCGGAGAGGACGCCGCGCTCGGGATGATCGAGGTAGAGGGCCCCGCGCCTCGCATGATCGGGGACGCTCCGGTGAGCCCGCGCCGGCGGCGGCTGCGGACGGCGCTGGGTGGGCTGGTTGCGGTGCTGACGGTGACGGCGTGCGGGGTCATCGTTGCGCAGCTGGCGAACCAGCCTGCGGGGCCGGCCGATCTCGCGGCGGGAACACCGCCGCCGGCGGCTGCGGCGCCGAGCGCGGTGCTGCCCGCTGCGCCGGCAACGGTGGCGCCGTCGGCGTCGGCACCAGCTGAAGCTGGGGCCGCACCGAGCCGCACGCCGGAGGCGACCCGGCCGCCGTCACGGAAGCCACCGGCGCCGGCCGCACCGGCTGCGCCACCGCCGCCGCAGAACGTGGCGTTCGAGATGGTTGACGGTGTCACCGAGCTGTCCGTGCGCACCACGGAGCTGGACCAAACGTTCAAGGTCAGCACCCCGCACGACTCCGGGCTCAAGGTTCGCCCGAGCTTCGAGGACGGGCTGCTGCGGGTGCGGGCGACGTCGACCGGGGACGGCGGCAACGGCCGGGTGCAGGTGCTGCTCAGCGACGACCTCAGCTGGCGGCTGAGGATGACCGGGGGAGTGGCGCGGGCGTCATTCGATCTGGCCGCGCACACCGTACGCCGTATTGATCTGGTCGGCGGCGCCGCGGAGATCAACATGGAGTTGGGCCGGCAGGGCGCGACCGTGCCGATCCGGATGTCCGGCGGGGTGAGCGCCTGGAACATCCGGACGTCGGCCCAGCTGCCGGTGCGCGTTGTGGCTGGGCGCGGTGGCAGCCGGGTCGACCTTTACGGGCACGTCACCGAGGGCCTGGTCGCCGGCACGACGGTGCGTTCCGGCGACCTGGACGATGGCCGCGGCCTGGACCTCGACGCGGAGGGCGGGTTCAGCGCCTTGACGGTCACTGAGGATTGAGCGGCCAGGTCTTGGCGACGAGGGTGAGCACGTCGTAGGTGGCGACCGGCTGGCCGTCCTGGTTGGTGACCAGGGCATCCCAGCGCACCTCGCCGTAGTCGGCGCTGTTGCGTGGCTTGATCTGCTTGACGGTCAGGGTGACCGCGATGGTGTCGTCGGCCTTGACCGGGGTGAGGAACCGCAGGTTGTCGACGCCGTAGTTGGCCAGCACCGGCCCCGGTGACGGCTCGACGAACAGGCCGGCGGCCAGCGAGACGACCAGGTAGCCGTGGGCGACGATGCCGCCGAACAGAGGGTTGCGGGCCGCCGCCTCGGCGTCGGTGTGCGCATAGAACGTGTCGCCGGTGAACTCGGCGAAGTGCTCGATGTCGGCGAGGCTGACAGTGCGCTCGGCGGACTTGATCGTGTCGCCGATCCGCAGCTCGGCGAGGCTCTTACGGAACGGGTGCACGCCGTCCTCGCGGCGGGCCGCGCCGGTGGTCCACTGCCCGGTGACCGCGGTCAGCAGGTCGGGGGAAGCCTGGATCGCGGTGCGCTGCATGTGGCCGAGGACCGCGCGCACGCCGCCGAGCTCCTCGCCGCCGCCAGCTCGCCCCGGGCCGCCGTGCACCAGCATCGGCAGTGGGGAGCCGTGGCCGGTGGACTCCTTGGCGTCGTCGCGGTCGAGCAGCAGCACCCGGCCGTGCCATGGGGCAAGCCCGAGCACGATCGAGCGGGCGACGCCCGGGTCATGGGTGGCGACCGACGCGACCAGGCTGCCCTTGCCGCGGGCGGCGAGCGTGACGGCTTCGTCGACGCTGTCGTAGGTGAGCACGGTGCTGACCGGCCCGAACGGCTCGACGTTGTGTGGCTCGGTGGCGCCGGGGTTGGCCCGCAGCAGAAGCGGGGTGAGGAACGCGCCGCGCTCGGCGTCGCCGTCGAGCAGCGGGCCGCCGTCGGGATCGCCGACGACCACCTCGGCGCTGGCCCGCAGCGACTCGACCGCCTTGCGGACCTCGTCACGCTGGCCGAGGCTCGCGAGGGCGCCCATCCGCACGTCGGGGTTGCGGGGGTCGCCGACGGTGATCTTCGACAGCCGCTCGGCGAGGGCGTCGACGACCTGCCCGGCGATCGCATCGGGCACGATGACCCGGCGGATCGCGGTGCATTTCTGGCCGGCCTTGACCGTCATCTCGGCGACCACACCCTTGACGAACAGGTCGAACTCGGGGTCGCCGGCCCGCACGTCGGGGCCCAGGATCGAGCAGTTCAGCGAGTCGGCCTCGACGCCGAGGCGCACGCCGCCGTCGACGACGTTGGGGTGGCGGCGCAGGATGCCGGCGGTGTGCGCGGAGCCGGTGAACGCCACCGAGTCCTGCATGGTCAGCTCGTCGAGCAGGCTGCCGGCGCTGCCGGAGATCAGCTGAAGGCTGCCTTCCGGCAGCAGCCCGGACTCGATGATGCGCCGGACCACCAGCTCGGTCAGGTAGGCGGTCTGGCTGGCCGGTTTGACGATGGTCGGCAGTCCGGCCAGGAACGCCGGTGCCAGCTTCTCCAACATCCCCCAGACCGGGAAATTGAAGGCATTGATCTGTACGGCTACGCCCGGCCGCGACGTGAAGATGTGCTGCCCGACGAACGTGCCGCCCTTGCCGAGCACCTCGACGGCGCCGTCCAGCACGATCGTGTCGTTGGGTAGCTCACGGGTGCCCTTGCTGGCGAAGCTGAACAGCGTCCCGATGCCGCCGTCGACGTCCACGGCGGTGTCGCGGCTGGTCGCGCCGGTGCGCACGGACAGCGCGTAGAACTCGTCCTTGCCGGTGAGCAGGTGCTTCGCGAGGGCCTTGAGTGCGGCGGCACGCTCGTGGAAGGTCAGCGCCCGCAGCGCCGGACCACCGGTCTCCCGCGCGTGGCCGACCATCGCGCCGATGTCCAGGCCGCGGTTGGAGATGCGGGCGACCTCCTCACCGGTGGCGGCGTCCAGCAGCGGTGCGCCCTCGTCGGCGGCCCGGAACCAGCGCCCGGCGGCGTAGCTCTCCAGCAGCGTGCTCACGCTTACTCCTCCTACGGCTGATGGTTGCGCGAAGCGGCGGACTCGTGTCACCGTATTACAGACCGATCGTTAAGTAAATGCGCGGAGGTGCCAATGACGGACGCACAGCTACAAGCAGCGTTCGACGCCACGATCGCGCACCACGACCGGATCGAGCCACGCGACTGGATGCCCGAGGGCTATCGCAAGACGCTCATCCGGCAGATCGCGCAGCACGCCCACTCGGAGATCATCGGCATGCAGCCGGAGGGCAACTGGATCAGCCGGGCGCCGTCGCTGCGCCGCAAGGCGATCCTGCTGGCCAAGGTGCAGGACGAGGCCGGCCACGGGCTCTATCTCTACTCGGCCTGCGAGACCCTCGGCATCTCCCGCGCCGAGCTCGTCGAGATGCTGCTGTCCGGCCGGCAGAAATACTCCTCGATCTTCAACTACCCGACGCTGTCGTATGCCGACGTCGGCACCATCGGCTGGCTCGTCGACGGCGCCGCCATCTGCAACCAGGTGCCGCTGTGCCGCACCTCCTACGGGCCGTACGGGCGGGCCATGATCCGCATCTGCAAGGAGGAGTCCTTCCATCAGCGGCAGGGCTACGAGCTGCTGATGACGATGATGCGCGGCACCGATGAGCAGCGCGCCATGGTGCAGGAGTCGGTGGACCGGTTCTGGTGGCCGTCGCTGATGATGTTCGGCCCACCCGACGACAAGTCGCCCAACAGCGAGCAGTCGATGGCCTGGGGCATCAAGCGCAACTCCAACGACGAGCTGCGCCAGAAGTTCGTCGACATGACTGTGCCGCAGGCCGAGGCGCTCGGCGTCACCCTGCCCGACCCACAGTTGCGGTGGAACGCCGAGCGTGGCCACCACGACTTCGGCGAGCCCGACTGGGCCGAGCTGACCGCGGTGATCAAGGGCAACGGGCCGTGCAACGCCCAGCGCATGGCACACCGCCGCGCCGCCCACGAGGACGGCGCCTGGGTCCGCGAGGCCGCGACCGCGTTCGCCGAGAAGGCCGCCCGATGAGCGCCGGCCGGCGGGACTGGCCGCTGTACGAGGTGTTCGTCCGCGGCAAGCGGGGCCTCAACCACGTGCACGTCGGCTCACTGCACGCCCCCGACGACGCCTTCGCGCTCGCTCATGCCCGCGACGTCTACACCCGCCGCAACGAGGGCGTCAGCATCTGGGTGGTGCGCGCCGACGCGATCACCGCGTCCAGCCCCGACGAGAAGGACCCGCTGTTCGCCCCGAGCGGCGACAAGGTCTACCGGCACCCCACGTTCTACGAGATCCCCGCCGACGTTCCGCACATGTGAGGAGGCCCGTGATGAATGACGAAAGCGTCTACGACGGCCTGCTCGGCGGCGACTCGTCGCAGTGGGCGTTCGGCACCGACTTCGAGGACCCGCTGGCCGGTGTCGACACCACCGTGCCGGCCGGCGTCGACGGCGCCGAGCTGGCCACCTACTGCCTGATGCTGGGCGACGACACCCTGGTGCTGTCCCAGCGCCTCGCCGAGTGGTGCAGCCGCGCTCCCGAGCTCGAGGAGGACATCGCCCTGGCGAACTTCGCGCTCGACCTGCTCGGGCAGGCCCGGCTGCTGCTCGCCCGGGCCGCGGCCGCCGACCCGGCGTGCGTGCCACCGCTGCCGGAGGGATCACCGGTGCCCGCCGAGGACGCCCTGGCGTTCTTCCGCGACGCCGGGCAGTTCCGCAACGTCCGGCTTGCCGAGGTGCCCAACGGCGATTTCGCGCACGTGGTCGTACGCCTGCTGTTGTTCTCGATCGCCCGGCTGGCGATCCTGCAGCCGCTGCGCGGCAGCGGCGACGCGGTGCTCGCCGCGGTCGCCGGCAAAGGCGTCAAGGAGCTCACGTATCACCGTGATTGGGCCGGGCGCTGGTTCGTCACGCTCGCTCAGGGCACCGAGGAGTCCCGGCGCCGGCTGCTGGCCGCCCTGGAGGAGCTCTGGCCATTGCACGCCGAGCTGCTGGTGGCGCACCCCATCGAACGCTCGCCGGCCGTCGCCGTGGATCCCAGCACGGTTCGCGGCGAGTTCGACGCCGTGCTCGACCAGGTCCTCGCCGTCGCCGAGGTGGACCGACCGCAGCGCGCCCCGCTGGCCGGCGTCGGCGGCCGCACCGGCCGCGACGGGCTGCACACCGAGCACCTGAGCCGGATGCTCGCCGAGATGCAGGTCGTCGCCCGAGCGCACCCGATGGGCCTGTGGTGAGCGTGCGGGGAGCGGTCACCGCCGGCGCAGAGAAGCTGACGCCGGCTGGCCCCGGCATGCCGCGGGAGCGCGCCGGCACCGAGACGCTGACGCCGGCCGGCCCCGGCACGCTACGGGAGCGCGCCGCTGCCGTTGCAGGTGCGGTTCGCGACCCCGAGATGCCGATGCTGACGCTTGCTGATCTCGGTGTGCTGCGCGACGTGCAGGTCGACGAGGACGGCGTCGTCGTCGCCTCGATCACGCCGACCTACTCCGGTTGCCCCGCCATGGCCACCATGCGCGACGACCTCGTGCACCGGCTCACCGACGCCGGTTTCGGCCGCGTCGAGGTGCGGGTCGTCCTGGAGCCGGCCTGGACCAGCGATTGGATCACCGAGCACGGGCGGGCCGCGTTGCGCGACGCCGGTCTCTCCCCGCCGGGCCCGGCACCTCGCCGGGACGGCCCGGTGCCGCTCACCCTCGGGGTGACCCGGCGGGCGCTGAGCTGCCCGCGGTGCGGCTCATCGCGTACCGAGAAGGTTTCCGAATTCGGCGCCACCGCCTGCAAGGCCCTGTACCGCTGCGCGGACTGTCTCGAACCGTTCGACCACGTCAAGGAGCTGTGAGTGTCCGCCTTCAACTCGCTGCGGGTCGCCGGCGTCGAGCGCCTGTGCGACGACGCGGTCGCGGTGACCTTCGCGGTGCCCGATGAGCTGCGGGAGGCGTATGCGTTCCGGGCCGGCCAGTCGCTCACCCTGCGCCGCATGATCGACGGCCGCGAGGAGCGCCGCTCCTACTCGATCTGCGCCCCGGTCGGTGCCGCGCCACGCATTGGCGTCCGCGAGATTCCGGACGGCCTGTTCTCGTCCTGGCTGGTCCACGACGTGACGCCCGGCACGACCATCGAGGTGCAGACGCCCACCGGCGCCTGGGACGCCGACCCCGCCGGTGGCGAGCGGCATCTGCTCATCGCCGCCGGCTCCGGGATCACCCCGCTGCTGTCCATCGCGGCCACCGTCCTGGCCCACCCGGACGCGCAGGTCTCGCTGCTCTACGGCAACCGCAGCAGCAACACGGTGATGTTCGCCGAGGAGATCGGCGACCTGAAGAACCGGTACGGTCCACGCCTGCAGGTCGCCCACGTGCTGTCCCGTGAGCCCCGCGACGTCGAGCTGTTCTCCGGCCGCCTCGACCGTGACCGGCTGCGCCGCCTGCTGACCGACGTGATCCCGGCCGAAACCTTCGACCACGTCTGGCTCTGCGGGCCGCTGCCGATGATCGAGGACGCGCGGACCGTGCTCACCGACCTCGGCGTGCCGGCCGGCCGGGTCCACGTGGAGTTGTTCTACGTCGACGAGCCACCACCGCAGCCACGCCGCGCCGTCGCCGAGATCGCCGGCGCCACCACCGCGCTGACCACCGTGCTCGACGGGCGCAAGGCCACCGCGACGGTGCCGCAGGACCTGACGATCCTCGACGGCGCCCAGGTGAGCCGTGCCGACCTGCCGTTCGCCTGCAAGGGCGGGGTCTGCGGCACCTGCCGGGCGCTGGTTCGCGACGGCGAGGTGGACATGCGCCGCAACTACGCTCTGGAGCCGGGCGAGATCGAGGCCGGTTTCGTGCTCACCTGCCAGAGTTTCCCGGTCAGCGACACCGTCACCGTCGACTACGACGCTTAGGAGGAGTTCCGCGATGGCTTTCGTCCTGTCCGGGGTCCGCACACCGATCGGCCGCTACGGCGGCGCGCTGGCCCACGTGCGGCCGGACGACCTGGCCGCGCTCGTCGTCGGTGAGGCCGTGGCCCGCGCCGGCATCGACCCGGGCGTCGTCGACGAGGTGATCCTCGGCGCCGCCAACCAGGCCGGCGAGGACAACCGCAACGTCGCCCGGATGGCCGCCCTGCTGGCCGGGCTGCCCGACACAGTGCCCGGCTTCACCGTCAACCGGTTGTGTGCCTCCGGGCTCACCGCGGTCGCGACCGCACGGGCGCTGATCGCCGCCGGCGACGCCGACGTGATCGTTGCCGGCGGCGTGGAGTCGATGACCCGTGCCCCGTGGGTGACAGAGAAACCGGCCAAGGCGTTCGCCAAACCGGGCGCGAGCTTCGACACCTCGATCGGCTGGCGGTTCACCAATCCCCGGTTCGACGCCGCGACCACCGCCTCGATGCCGCAGACCGCCGAAACCGTCGCCGCCCGCTGGCAACTCACCCGCGAGGAGCTCGACGCGTTCGCGCTGCGCTCGCACGAACGCGCCGTCGCCGCCATCAAGGACGGCCGGTTCGCCGACGAGATCGTCGCCGTCCCGGTCCGCGACGGCTCGGTGACCACCGACGAGGGCCCACGGGCGGACACCAGCCTGGAACGGCTCGCCCGGCTGCGCCCGATCCACGGCGACGGCGGCGTGATCACGGCGGGGAACTCGTCGTCGCTCAACGACGGCGCCGCCGCGGTCGTCGTGGTCAGCGAACGGTTCGTGCAGCGGAAGGGCCTGCAACCACGGGCCCGGCTGGTCGCCGCCGCCAACGCCGGGGTGCCACCGGAAATCATGGGCATCGGCCCGGTCCCGGCGACCCGCAAGGTCCTCGAGCGGACCGGCTGGAGCGTCGACGACCTGGACGCCGTCGAGCTCAACGAGGCGTTCGCGTCGCAGTCGCTGGCCTGCATCCGCGACCTCGGCCTGGACGCGGACCGGGTGAACGCTGACGGCGGCGCCATCGCGCTGGGCCACCCACTCGGCGCCTCCGGTACCCGCATCCTGGTTACCCTGCTCGGCCGGCTCGAACGCGGTGGCGGCCGCCGTGGGCTCGCGACGATGTGCGTGGGCGTCGGGCAGGGCAGCGCGCTGCTGGTGGAACGGCCGTGACGCTTCCCGCGACGGTCGGCGTCGTCGGTGGCGGACGGATGGGCGCCGGGATCGCGTATGCGTTCCTCGCCGCGGGCAGCGAGGTGATCGTCGTCGAGAGCAGCGCGCAGACCGTCGAGGCGGCACGCGAGCGGGTGCAGCGGTCCCTAAACCGGGGTGCGGTGCCGTCAACCGCGGCGCAGCGGCTGCGGGTGATGACGGAGCCGTCCGCGCTGGGCGGTTGCGACCTGGTCGTGGAGGCCGTTCCGGAGGACCCGGCTCTCAAGGCCGAGGTGCTGGCCGGCGTCGAGAAACACGCGCCGGGCGCCGTGCTGGCCACCAACACCAGCAGCCTGTCCATCGACGCCCTGGCCGCCGGGCTGGACGCCCCGGAGCGTTTCCTCGGGCTGCATTTCTTCAACCCGGTTCCGGTCAGCGACCTGGTGGAGATCGTGGTCGGCGCCCGCACCGCGCCTGATCTGGTCGATCGGGCCCGCGGCTGGGTCGAGGCGCTCGGCAAGAGCCCGATCGTCGTGCATGACACCCCGGGGTTCGCCAGCAGCCGGCTCGGCGTGCACCTCGCGCTGGAGGCGATGCGCATGCTCGAGGAGGGCGTGGCGTCCGCCGCCGACATCGACACCGCGATGACGCTGGGCTACCGGCATCCGACCGGGCCGCTGCGCACCACCGACCTGGTCGGCCTGGACGTGCGGCTGGCCATCGCCGAGCATCTGGCCCGCGAGCTCGGGCCCCGCTTCGAGCCACCGGCCATCCTGCGTGACCTGGTCGCCGCCGGGCACCTCGGCCGCAAGAGCGGGCAGGGGTTCTTCACGTGGTGAGCGTGGCCGGCGACGACATCGCCCGGCGCAGCGCCGAGATCATGCTGGCCGGCGATGCCGCCAGCCGCTCGCTGGGCATCACCCTGGAGCACGTCGGTCCGGGCACCGCCGAGGTCGCGATGACGGTACGGGCGGACATGACCAACGGCTGGGACCTGTGCCAGGGCGGGCTGATCGCGGCGCTGGCCGACGCGGCGTTCGCGGTTGCCTGCAACACCTACGGCGAGGTGACGGTCGCTGCCGGGTTCGACATCACGTTCCTGGAGTCCGCGCGCGCCGGCGACCAGCTGCGGGCGCGAGCCGTCGAGCGGGCCCGACGCGGCCGGTCCGGCATCTACGACGTCACGGTGCTGCGGGCCGACACGGTCATCGCGGAGTTCCGGGGAAGGAGCCGCTCACTGGGCCGGCCGATCTAAGGGCGCCGCGCGATCGGAGGGACCGCGCGATCGGAGGGGCCGCGCGAAAGGAGAGGCCGCGCGATCTGAGGAGCCCCCACTGGGGCCGGCCGATCTGAGGGGCCGCCTACTGGGCAGCCTGATTTGCGGGCCCCGCCGATCTGAGGCCGTCGAAGGCGATCGAGGCCACCGCGTCCGCGACGGTGGCCGGGTCGTGCATGCCGTGCGGGCGGTACCACTCGACCAGCGAGTTGACCATGCCGAACAGCAAGCGGCTGACCAGGTCGGGGGAGACGTCGTCGCGCAGGGCGCCCTCGGCGATTGCGGCGCGGACCAGTTCGGCCAGCTGGTCGTCGAGCCAGCGGCGGCGTTTGAGCGCCTCGACCTCGACCGGCGTGTTGCCGCGCACCCGCAGCAGCAGCGTGACCGCCGGCTGGTGCCCGGCCAGCACCTCGACCGACCGCCGTACGACCTCGCGCAACCGGTCGTAGGCGCTGGTCCCGTCGGCGTCACTGACCGCCGCGGACACCACCGCGGTCAGCTCGTCGAGGGCGTCGTCCATCGCCAGCCGCAGCAGGTCTTCCTTGCTGGTGAAGTGGTGGTAAATGGCCGACTTCGTGACGCCCAGCTCGTTGGCCAGATCACCGATGCTCGTCGCGTCGTAGCCCTTGCGGTTGAACAGGCCCACCGCTGTCTGCAGGACCGCCGCCTGGTCGTACCCGGGTCGCCCCCGACCGCGGCGAGGCTGTGGTGATGTCACTGCGGAAGCGTCTCACGTTGCGCCGGCCGGCGGCGACGCGGCACGGCGGTCGACGATGCGCCGGGCCTTGCCGATCGACCGTTCCAGGGCAGCAGGCGGTACGACGTCCACGCGTACCGAAACTCCGATGTTGTGTTTGATCAGCTCGGCGAGTTCGCCGGCTGCCCGATCGGGGATCTCGGGGGAGCGGGCTTCGACCCGGACGGTCAGCTCGTCGAGGCGTCCGGGGCGTTCCAGCACGCACTGGTAGTGCGGGGCGAGCCCGGGAACGCGCAGGATGAGTTCTTCGATCTGGGTGGGGAACACGTTCACCCCGCGGACGATCATCATGTCGTCGCTGCGGCCGGTGACCTTCTCCATCCGCCGCATGGTGCGGGCGGTGCCGGGCAGCAGCCGCGTCAGGTCGCGGGTGCGGTAGCGGATGATCGGCATGGCCTGCTTGGTGAGCGAGGTGAACACCAGTTCCCCCGACTCGCCGTCGGGCAGCACGTTCTCGAACGTCGGGTCGATGACCTCGGGGTAGAAGTGGTCCTCCCAGACGTGCAGGCCGTCCTTGGTCTCGACGCACTCCTGGCTGACGCCCGGGCCGATCACCTCGGACAGGCCGTAGACGTCCACGGCGTGCATGTCGAGGCGGTGCTCGACTTCCGTACGCATGCTCTCGGTCCATGGTTCGGCCCCGAAGATGCCGACCTTGAGGCTGAGCTGCCGCGGGTCGACGCCCTGGCGGTCGAGTTCGTCGAGGATGGTGAGCATGTAGGACGGGGTGACCATGATGACGTCCGGCGCGAAGTCGACCAGCAGCCGGACCTGCCGTTCGGTCATACCGCCGGAGACCGGGATGACGGCGCAGCCCAGCCGTTCGGCGCCGTAGTGCGCGCCGAGCCCGCCGGTGAACAGCCCGTAGCCGTAGGCGACGTGCACGCGGTCACCGGGCCGGGCGCCGGCGGCGCGCATCGAGCGGGCCATCACGCCGGCCCACATGTCCAGGTCCTGCTGGGTGTAACCGACGACGGTGGGCTGCCCGGTGGTGCCGCTGGAGGCGTGGATCCGGGCGATCCGCTGCCGCGGCACGGCGAACATGCCGAACGGATAGTTGTCGCGCAGGTCCTGCTTGGTCGTGTAGGGGAACCGGGCCAGGTCCTCGAGGCTGCGGCAGTCACCCGGATGGACGCCGGCGGCGTCGAAGGTGCGCCGATAGAAGGGCACATTCTCGTACGCGTGACGCAGCGTCCACTGCAGCCGCTGCAACTGCAGTGACCGCAGCTCGTCGACCGAAGCCGTCTCGATGGGTTCGAGGTCGCCGGGACGCGGGGCGAGGTCCAGCATCACGTCACGGTATTCGCCGGGAAACAGCGGCGGAAGTGACTCAGATCAACAGTCGTCGAGACGCGGCGCGCAGTACGGTGTCGACGTGGCCCTTAAAGCTGACCTGACCAGCGCAGACCTCAACGACATCCGGCAGTCCGCTCTGGGCGCCGCCGATCCGCTCGGAGTCGCCGCCGACCTGGCGGCCGCCGCGGAGGCCGGGCGCCTCGCCGACCCGCAGGACGCCGGTCTCGCGCTCACTCTCGCCGCCGAGATCGCCGAGAGCCGCACGAAGCTCGACGCCGCCCTGCGTTATGTGGACCGGGCGCTGGAGGCGTACGGGAAACGGGAGGAGAGTCAGGTCGCGGCAGCCCGCGCGCTGCGGGCCCGGATCCTGTTCCGTCTCGGCCGCGAGGATGAGGCCGTCGCCGAGGTGGAGCCGCTGCGCCCGCTGCTGACCCAGTACCCGGATGCTGCCGCCTATCTGACCACCGCGCTGGCCGTCGGCGGGCGTGGCCGCGAGGCCGAGCAGTGGCTGAGCGAGGCGATCCAGCAGAGCCTGGCCGAGCGGGGCGGCCCCGAGCCGGCCAGCGCGGATGACGCCGGCCTGCTGTTCTTCCTCCTGCAGCAGCGCCACCGGCTGCGTCACGCGCTGGGCATGCCGCACGACACGCACGACAACCTCGCTGAGCGGCTGGAGACCAAGCTCGCCAACGCCAGCGCACAGACCGCCGCACCCGCCGGGGATCTGCTGTTCTGGCCGCAGGCGGAGTTCGGCAAGCTGGTGAGCAAGTGGCCGGCGCTGACCGAGGCGTACGGCGCGACGTGGGACGAGCACCGTGCCCGGCTGGAGCGGGAACTGGTCCGGTTGGCCGGCGCCGGCCGGACGGAGCTGGTGGTGTTCCCCGCGACGGTGGGTGGGCTGTCCGCGCAGGCCGGGATCGACGCCGATCCGGCCGCTGTGGAGACCCGCGCGGGCTACGCGGCCAAGCTGGCCACCGGCACCGCGAGGATCAGCTGGCCGCCGGAGCGCAACGGAGCGTGCTGGTGCGGGTCCGGGCTCAAGTACAAGAAGTGCTGCCTGCCCCGCTCTCGCGGCTGACCACGCGGCTCTCCGGAAGGACCGGGCCGGCGCCCGGTCCTTCCCGCGATATGGGAGCGCTCCCATGGAATCACCTGCGAATAGATGAACGTCATTGTTAAAGGACTGTGACCCTTCGTAACCTGCCAGGCATCCCCGTTCCCCTTCCCCCGAAGGAGGGTGCTATGGCATCCCCGCGTTTCGCCGAGCCGGTCTGGTCGCTGTTCCGGATCGTGGTCGGCCTGCTCTTTTTGTGCCACGGGCTCGCCACGGTGTTCGGTGTGCTCGGCGGCAGCCGCGGTTCCGGCCAGGCGATCGAGCCCGGCACCTGGCCGAACTGGTACGCCGGCGTGATCCAGCTGATCTGCGGCGCCCTGGTCCTGGCAGGTCTGGCCACCCGGCCGGCCGCCGTCCTGGCCTCCGGATCGATGGCCTACGCCTACTTCGTGGTCCACCAGCCGCAGGCGCTGCTGCCGATCGAGAACGGCGGCGTCACCCCGGCGCTCTACGCCTGGGCGTTCCTGGCCATCGCGGTGATCGGCGCGGGTCCGTGGTCGGCCGACGCACTCATCGCCCGGCGGCGCAGCGCACCGCTGGCTCCAAATAGCCGCAGCGCAGCGGTGCGCTCCTAAAAGTCGTCGCGCAGGCGATCGGCGCGCCGATCGATGTCTTTCGCCTGCGCGGTGACCTGATCGCCGAGCGCGTGCAGCCGCACGGTGGTCCCCGGATCCGGTGACTCTTCCGCGATGTGGTGCAGCCGGTCCTCCACCACTTCCAGCTGTTCCGCGGTGTCGTGCATCGTCGAAGCGGTGCGATCCCCGTGCCCGCCCTGATCTCTCCGTGTCACAGCCGACCCATATACCCCACAACGAATGCGGCTATTCAGGCCGAATTCAGCTGACCGAGTTCCTGCGTGCACCGGGTGAGCGCGACGTAGACACCATTCCATCCGCGCGGTTCCGCCGCGATGCCGTCCCGGTCGACGAGCAGCGTGGCGTCCCACTCCAGGCCCTTCGCCTGGGTGGCGGTGAGCACCGGCACCTCGCCCAGCACCGCCCGCAGCCCGTCGACCCGGTCGGCGGGCGCGACGACGCCGACCGTGCCGCCCTGCCAGCGTTGCTGCAGCTGGCGCACCAGTTCGAGCGCGGCGCCGGCCAGCTCGGCCGCCGGCACGCTGCGCTGCCACGGGGCGATGCCGGTGGACCGGACGGCTCGCGGGGGAGCGTTGTGGCTGCCGGCCCTGGCCAGCACCGGCCCGGCCAGCTCCATCACCTCACGCGGCGTGCGGTAGCAGATGGTCAGCTCCGCGGCGGTCCACCGGTCACCGAAAGCGGCCTGCACGGCCTGCGCCCAGCTGGTGTGCCGGTGCGCCGCCTGCGCCTGGTCGATGTCGCCGACCGCGGTGATCGAGCGGCTCGGGCAGCGGCGCAGCACCATCTGCCACTGCATCTCGGACAGATCCTGGGCCTCGTCGATGACGACGTGGCCGTACACCCAGCCGCGCCGGCGCCGGGCCTGCTCGGCGACCGGCTCGCCGCCGGAGAAGAGTGACGTCTCCTCGTCGCCGAGCAGGTCGGTGATCGCATCGAGCAGCGCGATGTCACTCGACGACCAGGGCGCCGGCTCGGCGACGACCAAGCTGATCTCCTCCGGCGTCAGCTGCGGGGCGAATTCGGCCAGCCGGGCGCGGTCGCTCAGCAGTGTCCGCAACAGTGTCGCGGGCTCGCGGATGGGCCACCACGCCTCGAGGAACCGGGCGATGCTCGCGTCGGCGGCGATCCGTTCGCGCAGCTCGTCGATCTCCTCCTCGGACAGCAGCCCGTCGACGTCACTGCTGCTGCCGTGGGCGGTGCCGGGCGGCATGCCCCGGTCGAAACGGGCGAGGATCTCCTCGTACCCCTCTTCCATCTCTGCCAACAGCGCTTCGCGCTGCTCCGCGACCGCCTCGGCAAGCAGATGGTGCAGCTGGTCGGCGAAGACCAGACGGGCCTGATGGTACGAGCGACCCGGCACCGCCGAAGCCAGCGCCTGCCCGACCGTCGCCGCCGGGATGACGTAGAACTCGCCCTCCCACCGCAGCTTCAACTCCCGAGCCTGCGGCAGCAGCGAGGCGACGAACCTGTCGAGCGCCTCCTGCCACAGCGCGCGCCCCTTGATCTCGGCGAGCCGCCGGCTCTCGGCGCGGCCCACGCCGACGCCCGGCAGCAGCGTGTCGCAGGTCGCCGACACCACCGCCGTCTCACCCAGCGCCGGCAACACCTGCGCGATGTAGTCCAGGAACCGGGGCGAGGGACCGAGGACCAGGACCGCCTGCTCCGCCATCTGACGGTGGGTGAACAGCAGGTACGCCACCCGGTGCAGCCCCACCACCGTCTTGCCGGTGCCCGGACCGCCCTGCACGATCAGCGGACCGCTCGCCCGGGCCCGGATGATCTCGTCCTGTTCCCGTTGCAGCGTGGAGATCGCCGTGGCCATCCGCCCGGTGCGCCGCTGATCGAGCGCGGCCAGCAGGGCGCCCTCACCGACGAGGTCGCCGGCCGCGGTGCCGTCCAGCGGCTCGTCGTCGACCCCGACGACCACCGAGCCGGTCGTGCGGATGTGTCGGCGCCGGGCCTGGCCCTGCGGGTCGACGGCCGTCGCGGTGTAGAACGGGCGGGCCGCCGCGGCACGCCAGTCCAGCAACAACGGTTCGCCGTCCATCTCCTCCGCGCTCAGGCCGACGCGGCCGACATGGCGCACCGTCCCGTCGAGAGCGTCGAGACGGCCGAACACCAGACCCTCCTGGGCTCGCCGCAGCTCGTCGTGCTGCCCGCGCAGCATGCGCTGCCGAGCCTGCTGCACCGCGTCGGTGACCTCGGACGCCAGCTCGGCGCGCAGGTGCTCGGCGAGCCGGTCGCGGCGGGCCGTCGCCCGGTCGAGGAACCGCTGCTCCTCGTCGATCGCAGCATTCTGGCGCATTCGCACATCCCCCGAATCGGTGCGGCAAGCTTCGGTCGGCAAGTTAAGTGCCGGGCCGCCGTAATCGCCAGCCGAATACGCGGGAAGAGATTGTCACCTCATTCTTTTGCGCTTTCGCGGGAATGCGTATCTGCACGGAACACCTGCCCGTTCGGCGGGAAGCCGGCCAGCGCCGTCGGTTTCGCTTTCCCGGTCGACCAGCGTGGGTCGATCTCCTCACCGGCGGTGACCAGATCGGGCCAGCGCATCGCGATGCCGGCCGCCGCCGTCGGGATCGGACGGTCCATCAGCTGCACGTGCAGATGCGGTTCGGAGGTGTTGCCGGTGTTGCCCACCTGCGCCAGTTGCTGACCGGCGTCCACCCGATCGCCCTTGCTGACCAGCGTGGATCCCTGCCGCAGGTGGGCGTAGGCCGCATAGGTGCCGTCGTCGTGCTCGACGATCACGTGGTTGCCGAGGATGCGGCCCACCCCGGCCAGCTCCCGGCCGAACGCCTCGGCCGTCATCATCCAGATCAGCGCCGGCCAGGTGTCGCGGCTGCGATGGTCACGTTGCGTGCTGGTCGCGCGCAGCACGGTTCGCGGCGCCATGGCGAAGACCGGGGCGCCGAAGCAGGCGTACGACTGGGGCGCGCGGGTCCGCAGCGACCAGCCGATCGACGTGGGCGCGTCCGCGGACGGTCGCAGCAGGTCCACGGCGTACGTCTGCCCGTAGGCCTTCACCCCGTGACTGGGGACGGCGGTGCCGGGACTGTTGATCGCCACCCATCGCCCGCGGACCGGCGCCGCCAGGTCGACCGGCTCCTTCGGCGAGCGTGGCGGGCGGACGAAGGCCAGCACCAGCGGCACGGCCATCAGCATCAAGTCGAACGGTTTCGGGACGGGCAGGACGGTGAACGCGATGACGACCACGACGAACAGCCGAAGCCACCAGGTCTGCCAGCGGGCGATCGTACGTTTCATCTCCGGGCTCCCAGGATCGTGGTTAACAGGGGGACGATGCGAGCGACCGGCACCTCGTAGCGGCCCGCGCCGACCGCGTGCAGCCAGCCGGCGGCGACCAGCTGCCGCAGGTGGTGATAGACCTGCCCGCTGGTGCCCATGCCGTCGATCTGCACGAGATCGCCGGCCGTGCTCGCGCCGCGCAGCACGTGCTGGAGCAGCCGGATCCGGGCCGGGTGCGCCAGCGCGGCCAGTGCGGCGACGTGCTGCGACCAGTCGCCGTCGAGCAGCTCCTCGGTGCCGGCGCCCTCCTGCCACCGGGCGGCGCGACCGTCCGGCAGCGTCACGTGCCCGGTGAACAGGACGCCGCCCGGGTCGCTGACCCGCGAGATCAACCCTTCGAGGGCCCAGAACACGTCGGCGTCCGGCGTCGCGGGGCTGCCAGACGGGCTCTGCAAAATCTGCTCGAGGTGGGCCACGCGCTGCTCGAGCGCGGCAAGGCGGTCGGTATCGCTCACCCGTCCAGCATAACGTAATTACGTAGAACCGTAGAAGTCTCCACCGAGGGTTCAGCGATACGATTCACAGGCATGCTGATCGTTTCCGGAGACTTCGAACTGACGATGGATGAGCTGCGTGCGGTGACGCGCTACGTCGTCCAGCACGCCGAGGACGTCCTGCCGGTCTTCGAGCAGGCCGTTCCCGACGACTCCCGTCCGTGCGCGGCGATCGACGCGGCCTGGACGTTCGTCAACGGCGCCCGGCGTACGAAGCTGCAGCGCGTCACCTCCGTCGATGCCCACCGCGCCGCCCGGTCCGCGCCCTCGGAAGCCGCGCAACTGGCCGCCCGGTGCGCCGGTGACGCCGCCTCGGCCGCCTACCTGCATCCCATCGCCAAGGCCACCCAGGTCGGCCACATCCTGCGCGCCGCCGCCAGCACCGCCCGGATCGGGGAGCTTGAAGGTGGCACGACCGGCGAGGCCGTGCTTCAGCAATCGCTGCAGCGGGCGACCCCGCAGCTCCTCGACGTGCTCCGCCGCTACCCACCCGCGCATGGCGGCAGCAGCCGGGTCGCCCAGCTGATGACTGCCCTGGACCAGTCCCTGCGAGGCGCGTCGTGATCCTGCCGAAGGTTCGGGACCCGCGCTTTGTGACGATCCGCCGCGGCGGAACCCTCACCGACGACGACCACCACCTGCTCGCCCTGTGGGCCGCGACGTGCGCCGAGCACGTCCTCGACCTGTTCGAGGCGGTCCGGCCCGACGACCCGCGACCGCGGCACGCGATCGAACAGGCCCGGGCCTGGACCCGCGGCGAAGTCAGGATGATGCAGGCCCGGGCCGCGGGCGGCCACGCGATGGGCGCCGCCCGGGACCTGCGCGGGGCGGCACGGCACGCCGCGTACGCCGCGGGCCAGGCCGCCGTCGTCGCCCACGTCGCCGCCCACGAACTCGGTGCCGCCGCCTACGCGATCAAAGCGGCCCGCGCCGCGGCGTCCAGCGACGCCGCGGCCCGGCGCGAATGCCAGTGGCAGCGCGACCAACTGCCGCAGGCGATCCGCGAGCTCGTCCTCGACGACCAGCGGCTGCGCAACGACATCTGCTGGTCGGTGTTCACCTGTTGAGGGCGGAGGTGGCGGCCCGGCGGCGCGAACCGGCGATGAACGCGACCCCGCCCAGCGCCGCCGCCACCGCGCAGAGCAGCAGCGTCGTCCGGTACCCGAACTGCTCGACCGCCAGACCGGCCAGGATGCCGGAGACCAGCAGGCCGGCGATGGACGCGTTGGAGAACAGCGTGGTGGCCCGGCCGGTCGCCGGCGCGAGCAGATCCTGGAAGTAGCGGATGCCGGCCGTCCCCACGATCGCGATCCCCACTCCCCGCAAGACCTGCCCGGCCACCAGCAACGCCATGCCCGACGCCACCACCGTCAGGGCGTGATAGCAGACGAACGCCGCGAAGCCACCGAGGATCACGGCCCGCTGACTCACCCGGGCGGGCAGGACAGCCAGCCCCAGCGAGGCCACCACCTCGACCGCCGCGCAGACGCTGAACAGCACCCCGACCGACGCGGCCGGCTGATCCAAGCCCCGCGTGACGAACAGCGGCAGCGCTAGCCCGCCCGCGAACATGGCGGTGAAGAACAGGGTGACACTGGCCGTGAGCAGCACCGGAGTGCCGCCTCGAGTGTCGCTCGCCGTCACGACGGCCCGGGGTGGCCGCGGCACCACGAAAACGGTCAGCGCGGCGAACAGAAACACCGCGGAGGCCGTCCACATCAGCCACGAATAGCCGCCGCGCGACAGCACGAGCGCGCCCAGCAACGGCCCGACGGCCCAGGCCAGCGACCAGGCCGCCCGCAGCAGCGGGGTGGACCGCTGCCCGGCCGGGCCGTCGCCCAGCACCGCGCGGGCCAGGGAGAACAGCTGCGGGAACGCCGAACTCGCCACCCCGAGCACGGTCGCTGCCATCAGCAGCAACACCGGGAAGCTGGTCACTCCGGGCAGCACGAGATAGCCGGCCGAACACATCAGAATCACCACGATCGCGTACGCCCGCGCGGGCCGACGGTCGAACCGGCGCCCCAGCCACCAGCTGATCGTGATCCCGCTGAGCGCGAACACCGAGGACCAGACGCCGATCTGCAAGGGCGTCAGCCGGGCCACATCCGCGCCGAACAGCACGATGTAGGAATTGACCATCGAATCCGCGACGCCGTACAGCAGAACGGCGGCGAACAGCGCTAAGAAGGGCACGTGATCTTCGTACCGGTCAGCTCTCTCCAGCGACACCCATTAATGCCTGGGCCGTTGCGCGCACAGTAACCGTCTGCACACAATGGGTGTTCGCTTGTCTGGAGGCGCCCATGTCGCGACCGGCGAAGCTGGGGCCGCACGACCCGCCGCAGATCGGGCCGTACATGACGCTCGCCCGGCTCGGCCGCGGCGGGCAGGGTGAGGTGTATCTCGCCGCGGACCCCGACGGCAATCAGGTGGCGGTCAAGGTCCTGCGCGTCGACTGGGATGCCAGCGGGGACCTCAAGCGCAACCTCAACCGGGAGCTGGTGAACGCGCGCAAGGTCGCGCAGTTCGTCACCGCCAAGGTGCTCGACTTCGACGTGGTGGGGGAGCTGCCCTACATCGTCAGCGAATACATCGAGGGGCGTACGCTCGCCGAGCAGGTGCGCGAGGTCGGGCCGCTCAAGGACAGCGACCTGCTGCAGGTCGCGATGCAGGCGCTCACCGCGCTCGAGGCGATCCACCAGGCCGGCATCATCCACTGCGACTTCAAGCCGGCCAACATCATCCTCGGCCAGGGCGGCGCCCGGGTGATCGACTTCGGCATCGCGCAGGCGCTCGACACCACACACCGGGTGGGGGAGATCGCCGGGTCGTTCCCGTACATGGCGCCGGAGCAGGTCGCCAACGATCCGCTGACCTCGGCGGTCGACCTGTTCGCGTGGGGTTCGACCATGGTCTTCGCGGCCACCGGCGCGGCGGCGTTCCCGGGGGAGAGTCGCGAGCAGGTGGCGTACGCGATCCTGAACCGCGCGCCCAAGCTGGACGGCGTCGAGGAGCCGCTGCTGACCTGCGTGCGGGCGTGCCTGCAGAAGACGCCGGAGCGCCGGCCGACCGCCGGTCAGGCGCGCAAGCTGCTCTTCGGCCGGCGCCCCAAACCGGCGTCGGCTGCCGCCCGCCCCGTCAAGCAGGCGCAGCGTCCCCCGAGGCCGGTGCCGGCACCGCCCACGCTGGTGGAACGGCCGGTCGTCCCGGCGCCGCCGCCGGACAGTCCGAAGACCGGCAAAGCCGTGGCCGCCCTCATCGGAACGGTCGCGGTCGCAGGAGTCGTGATCTGGGCCGTGCCCGGGCTGTCCGGCGGGTCGTCCAGTGAACGCGAGCCGACCCCGCCACCCACGTCTGCCGCGGCGGCGCTGTCGCTGTTGGAGCAGTACGAGGCCTTCTGGCCCGCCGTCACCTGCGCCACCTACAACAGGAAAGCCGGGCAGAAGGCCCGGGACCGCTGCGAGATCACCGACTCGATCGACATGCTGTGCGCGGAGTGGAGCGACCGAACCACGATGGCGAAGCCGGGCAACCGCCCGGCGCGCGAGGACACCCGAGGTCTGGAGGAGGTCGGCGGGCGCCGTAACTCCTGGTATCGGCAGGACTCCGACCTTCACGGCAACTTCTACAGCTACCCGGTGTCCGCGAAACCGGAGAACGAGTGGGCCATCTGGTGGGAGGACGACAAGGCCGCGATCTCCTGCCAGATGCACGGCCCGCCGCGCAGCGAAGCCGCCCTGCTGGCCGAGTTCCAGAAGCGTGGCTTCCTGCTGCGCGACCCCATGCCGGCCCGCCCGTCGTAGCCGTCGGCGCTGATCAGGACAGCAGGCCGCGCAGCACGCTGCGTACCGTGACGTCGAACAGATCTCGCGGCGGGGCCGCCGCCGGTGGGGCGGTGAAGGCTGCCGCCAGGTTCGGGTAGGCCGTCATGTCGACCTCGGCGAAGCCGCCGGCCGGCTGGGCGGCCTCGCTGCGCGCGAACAGCGTCACCACGCCGGTCATCATCGCGATCGCCTCGAACTTGGCGGCGGTCGCCGCCGGCACCGGCTGCAGCACCGCCAGGCAGCGGTCGAACCAGGCCAGGCCCTGCGGGCCGACGGCGGTCGAGCGCGGCATGAGCTCCACCAGCCACGGATGCCGCCGGTACAGCTCCAGCTGCCGGCGCGCCATCGCCAGCATGGTGTCCAGCCAATCAGAAGAGATTTCCGGGTACGGCCGGAGCTCGCCCACCGCGTGGTCGGTCATCAGATCCAGCAGATCGTCGCGGGATGACAGGTACCGGTACAGCGATCCGGCGCCGGTGTTCAGCGCGGCCGCGACCGCCCGCATCGAGATCGCGCTGAGGCCGTCGGCGTCGGCCAGGGTGATCGCCGCGGTCACGATCTCGTCCCGCGTATGCGTGGGGGCGGGCCCGCGGGTGCCCCGGGCCGGACGGGACCAGATGGAGGAAGTCACTGCTACACTCTAAACTGCAAACGGCGTTCGCAGTTTTCGATTCGCGGCTCAGGGGAGGCGTCATGACACAGGACTGGACGATTCAACGGGTTCCGGCGGCCGACGGCGCCGAGATCGTGCTGCACTCCCTCGGCGCCGGGCCGGGCATCATCGTCGTGCACGGCGGCGGCGTCACCATCGACATGTATCGTCGTCTTGCCGTTCGCCTCGCCGACCGGTTCACCGTGCACCTCTACAACCGTCGCGGCCGGGCCGACGCGGCAGCGCGCGCCGAGCCCTACGACGGCGAGCAGGACATCGACGACCTGGCGACGCTTCTGGCGTACACCGAAGCGTCCAACGTCATCGGCCACAGCGCCGGTGGCTTCATCGCGTTGCGTGCCGCCGCGCGGCGCCTGCCGATCTCCCGGCTCGCCCTCTACGACCCGGCGGTCCAGGTCAACGGCCTCACACCGACCGCCTGGCTGCCCGCCGCGCGCGCCGCGGCGGAGGCCGGCGATCTACCGCGCGCCATGGCGCTGACCAGCGCAGGCATCAACACCCACTCGGCCGCGGCGCGCCTGCCGCTGGCTGTGCAGGTGGCCTTCTGCAAGCTTTTCCTGCGTACGCCGATCGGGCGCACCATGGCGGAACTGCTGCCGACGACGCTGGACGAGACCTCGCTGATCCACCGCAACGACGGGCCGCCGGAGCAGTGGGCCACCACCGAGGCCGAGGTTCTGCTGGCCTGCGGCGCCAGCGGGCCGCCCTACTACCCGCCGACCATCGAGGCGCTCGCCGGCGCGTTGCCGCACGCCCGCACCCTGATCGTGCCGCGCGCCGATCACGACGCCCTCAACCGCGCCCCGCAGGTCCTGGTCGACGCCCTCGCCGACTTCTTCGGCGCCCCGGCGAACAGCTCAGCGTCCGGGCAGCAGGACCGTTCCCGGCCGGCCTGACGGCGCCCCGGCCCGGCCGCGCCACCAGCGGCGCGAGGCCAGCGCGGCAAGTCCGGCCCCGGCGGCGTTGAGCAGCACGTCGTCGACGGAGGACACGCGGTCCAGGCGCAGGACGTACTGCAAAGTTTCGACCAGCACGGAGCCGCCCGCTGCGAGCGCCAGGATGCGCGGCACCGACGCGAGCGCCGCGAACCGCAGCGGGCCGAAGAAGCCGAGGGCCGCGAACACCAGCAGGTTGCCGACGATCTGCACGGTGGCGGTCAGCGGTCCGTCGCCCAGGACGGTGATCAGATCCCGCAGCGGCACCAGGTTCACCCGGGCGGGATCGTCACCGGACCGGTCGTTCGGCAACAGGATCATCCAGATCCACGGCACGGTGCCGTAGACGATGGCGACCTCGGCGAGCGATTTGCGCCAGGCCAGGGGAGTGCCGGCTGCGTTACGGCGGCGCGCCAGCACCCACACCGTGAGCGCAGCCAGCGGCAGCGCGGCCACGGTCAGGGCGAGAACGCCGGTGATCGTGCCGAACCAGCCGTGCCAGCCGTTGAGCATCGCCACCTCCGTGTGCGCCGACCGCGCATGCTATCCCCGGCGCGCTATCCACGGCCGAAGCCGGCCGGCTCGCTGCCGTCGTCCACTCGGGTGAGCACCTGCGTCAGCGCGGCGATCGTGTCGCGCGCCTCCGCGGCGTCCGTCTCGTTGGTCCAACCCTGATGCCATGGGCCGCCGGGGCCGGCGACGGACAGCAGGGCTTCAAGCGCGGCCACCACCTCGTCGGGAAAGAAGTCCCGCCAGAGCAGGTCCGGCCGGTCCTTCACCAACCGGAAGAGGCGCTCCAGCGCGGCCGCCCGCTGTTCAGCAGGCCGCTCGGCGAGTTCTTCCCTGATCCGGCGCGGCTCTGCCGCAACCTTTGCCGGGCCGGGTCAGCCGGCGGCGGCCTCGCGCTGGATCTGCTCGAACTGGGCGGCCATCGCGGCGCCCAGGGCCTGTGCGGCCGACAGCGGGCGGACCATCACGGTGAACTCGTCGATCAGGCCGTTGTCGTCCAGGTGCAGGAAGTCGCACCCCTCCACGGCGACATCGCCGATCCGGGCCTCGAAGACCAGCGCGTGATCGCGGCCGCCGTCGCCGGTGAGCTCACGCACGTACCGGAAATCCTCGAACACCCGCAGCACCCCGCGCAGGATCGCCGCGGTGATCGCCTTGCCCGGATAGGGCTTGAACGCCACCGGGCTGTGAAAAACCACGTTGTCGGCCAGGGCCGCCGCCATGGCGTCGGCGTCGCGCGTTTCCACCGCACTTCGAAAGTCGATCATCAAGCCAGCGTACGGGTAGCGCGGTAATTGGTTGGACGGTCGCGCCCCGCGCACGCCGATACTGTGCGGCTGGCCTCCCTTCGGCCGGCGCTCGGGGGCGATCGCTTCACCGGGCCTTGGCGACGACGGGGCTGGGTGGTCATGGTGCCGGTGAAGCGTTCGGAAGAAGTGGTCCTGCATCGGCTGTACTTCGGGCTGCGCGAGCGGCGCCCGCCGCAGGACGTGGCGGTGGACATCGTGGAACTCGGTGCGCAGCAGTGGCTCAGCGCCGTCGGGGTCCGCGACCTGTACGCGATGATGCGTCACCAGCAGGCGCATCCGCGGCCACCCGGATCGTCGATGCCGGCCACGTGGCGCCACCACCCCGGGCTGGCCCGCGCCTATGCGGCCGCCCGAGCCGCGGTCGCGGTGATCGCGGAGCAGCCCGCGCCGGCGGACCCGTCCGACCCGGCTTCGCTGCGCCGCTGGCTCGCCGGCGCGCTGACGCTGCTCGGCCTTCCCGGCGAACAGCCCTGGCCGGCCCGCCGGACCATCCCGCGCCGCCCGGCGCCGATGACCTCCTGGAACGGCGCAACCTTCTACGGCCTGCGCAAGCCGTCCGGCGCCCGCGGTGACCGGGGTGGACACGCCGACGCCCGGGACCGGATGGACGCCGCCACCCGCCGGAGCACCCTGCCCGGGGTGTCGGTGCGCGCATACCGACGGGCGGTCCGAGCCGTGCTGCACCTGCAGCAGCGCACCGAGGTGCTGGCCGCCGAACGTGACCGGGAGGCGTCGGTGGCGTTCGGCAAGGCGCGACTCGCGTACCTCGTCACCGAGCAGGACTTCACCGCCTGCCCGGCCACCGCCGCGTTCACCGCCTACTACGTGGCGCGGCTCAACATGCGGACCGTGTTCACCTCCGGCCGCCAGGCGCGGCCGATGGACACCCTCGCCGAGCAGTTGCTGGCGGCTGCGCTGGCGGCCTCGACCTGCCGGCCGTGGGTGCTGGCCTCGGTGCTGACCCGCTGGTCGGTACTGGACCGGCTCGACGACGCCCAGTGCGGCCGGCTGATGGGGCTGTACTACGAGCAGCTCGCCGCGTCCGCGCGGTCGCTGCGGCGCGCCTACGACGTGCGCCGCGACCCCACCCACATGATCGTGCGCGCCGGCGACGACTCGTCGACGTGGAACAGCGCGTCCCGCGCCTTCAACCAGGCCCGCACCGGCTGGCTGAACCTGACCCGCGGCCTCGGGTACGACGACATCATCGAGGCGTCCTGCCCCGGCAAAGTCCCCGCCCTGGTCGCGGCGGACGTGGCGGCCTGGCACCGGCGCGACGGCCGCGACCAGCACACCGACGTGCAGGTGTGGGCCGACCTGCCGCTGCCGTGGGACGTCGTGCTCGGCGACGACTCCTGCGACGCCAACCTGGTCCGCGAGGCATGCATGCGGCACGGCGTGGACCCGGAGACCACCGGCTGGACCCAGCCGTACCGGCAGGGTTTGACCGAGTTGCCGGCGCCGGCCCGCGACCTCGTGCACGGGGTGACCGTGTCGTCGCCGTTGCTGGCCGCGGTGCTGCGGCAGATCGGCATGTTCTCCGGCCAGGCCCAGCCGCGATAAATGCGTTGCGCCCGCCGCGATCAAGAGAGAAGGCTGTGGCTGCACGGCGGTAGCTCAGAGAGCCGGAGGAGGCTCCGGCCCGGCAGAGCGGGCGGCTCACCGACCTTCCGCCCCGTCCCCGTTTCGACCACGGGTCACCGTGCACCCAGGCCAGGCGCCCGGATCCGTCCGGGCACCTGGGCGCCCTCGTCCACCTCAGCGTCGGCTGCGAGTTCGTCCTGTTCGTCCCGGGCATCGTCCCCGGAGATACCATCGTCGAGCGCGTCGTCGGACTCGACTATTACAGCTACTTCCCGCGGCGCGCCGACTACGCACGTGACCTCCGGCGCCATCTCCGCCCCGGAAAGCCGCTGGCCATCATGGAGTTCGGCACGTGCACGTTCGAGGGCGCGCCACAGTACGGCGGCATGGGGTGGAAGCTGGTCGACCACACCAAGACGCCCCCGGAGCTCACGGCTGACCTGACGCGCAGCGAGCGAACCCAGGCCGACTATCTGGCGGGCGTCCCCGACTGGCATCGGCAACCCAAAGAAGCATTTCGTACGCTCGCGCGCGCCTACGGCCGAGCAGAACGGAGGTGACGCGCGGCGGTACCCTGAGATCCGCATCCCAGACCGGGAGGTGCCATGGCTCGACAGTGGTGGCAGGCAGCGCGGGCCGTGACCGCCGTTGCGGCCGTCATGGTGACGCTGGCCTGCGGTTCGGCGGACCGTCCCGACCCGGCGCCCAGCACCCCGCCGGCGATGCCGAGCAGTGGCTCCGGCGCCGTGCAGATCGGGAACCGGCAGGTCAACGTGCACGTCCCGGACACCTACGACCCGGCCCGGCCGGCGCCGCTGATCCTCGGGTTGCACGGCTACACGTCGAACCCGCAGGAGCTGGAGATGTATTTCGGGCTGCGCCCCGAGGCGGACCGGCGCGGCTTCATCTTCGTCTACCCGGACGGATCGACCGACGACCGCGGCCATCGCTTCTGGAACGCCACCGACGCGTGCTGCGCCTTCGGCAGCGACAAACCCGACGACTCGGGCTACCTCAGCGAGCTCATCACCACCATCCAGGCGTCGTACCGGATCGACCCCGCCCGGGTCTACCTGATCGGCCACTCCAACGGCGGGTTCATGTCGTTCCGGATGGCCTGCGACCACGCCGACCAGATCGCCGCGATCGTCTCGCTCAACGGCGCGACCTGGAACGACACCGGGCAGTGCCGGCCGTCCGAACCGGTCAGCGTGCTCGCGGTCCACGGCAGCGTGGACGAGACCATCGCGTTCGGCGGTGGCGCCAACGGCCGGCACACTTACCCGTCGGCGGCCAGCACGGTCGCTCAGTGGGTCGGCTTCAACGGGTGCGCCGCAACCGCCCGCGACGCCGCCGCTCTGGACCTGATCGCCGACCTGCCGGCCGCCGAGACGTCGGTACGCACCTACGAGCAGGGCTGCGCCGGCGGGTCGACCGTCCAGCTCTGGACGATCAACGGAGGCGTACACGTACCCCAGTTGGGTCCTGGTTTCACCCCGGCTGTGACGGACTTCCTGCTCGCCCAGTCGAAGCCGGCCCGATAGCCCGCCTAGAGTGGATCTCATGTTCCGTGATGAGGATCTTGCCCTGCTGTCGCGGCCCCTCTACGCCTTCCTGACCGTCGCGCCGCGCGAAGAGCGCTGGCCCGCGCCGCGGCCTGTCTGGTTCGAGGCGGCCGCTGACGGCACCCTGCAGATGTTCTCCGAACCGGGCGCGCCGAAGGTCGGCCGGCTGCGCGAACACCCGCGCGCGTCCGTCGTGGTCGCGGCCCCCGCCGGCGAACCCGAACACTGGGTCGCCGCCGAAGGCGCCGTCACCCTGCACGACGACGGCGGCCTCGAGCTGGCGACCCGGCTCGCCCCGCGCTACTGGACCTTCGACGATCCCAACCACAAGCTGTGGCTCGAACAGTGGCGCGAGTCCGGGCTGGTACGCATCGTCGTGCACCCCGAGAAGGTGAACCGCTTCTCGGCCTAGCGTGGCCGCCTCATGCTGCGGCGATCCACAGCAACAGTCCCGCGCCCGCTGTCATCGAACCGGCCAGCGCAGACACCGTTCCAGCCGCGAACACCGAGATGGGGCGGCGCGACAGCGGCAGCGCGACCAGCGCTGCGGCGAGCAGCGAGGCGCCGAGGAAGAGCAGGCTGCCGGCGAACAGCAGCGCCGTCCTGTCCTGGGCGGTGAAGCACAGGTTGCCGGTGTCGTCGCAGGAGCGGTCCTCGTGGGCCAACCGAGAGTTGATGAAGAAGGGGACAGCAGCGGCGGCGTACCAACCGGCGGCGACCAGGACGGTCCGCTCATAACGTGATGCCACGCCGCCGGATTCTGCCCTGGTGGGTCAACCTCGGCGCAAGCGGCCGACGCCGGGCACGAAGCGGCCGACCGGGCGGTGAACGCGGCCGCCGCACCGGCGACGACCAGCGCCACCCCGGCCGGTGCCGGCCAGCGGCTGTCCACCAGCAGACCACACCCCCGGTCGGAGAATGTCCCCCGCAGGGGATATTTCGGGGTGGCGGCGAGTTGCCGGTTGTGGGCCTGCCACCTGCGCCAACGAGGCTCGGTTGGGTTCGATCGGCGGCGGGCAGACCCACCCGGGGGTCGGCTCGAGGGTGTCCTCGCCGGTCTGCCCGGGGAGCTACCGGCGGCGGCGCAGCCAGAACAGCCCGAACGCGGCCAGCAGCAGCGACAGCGCCGTGTACAAACCCAGCTCGATCCACTGGAACGTCCAGTACCGGTCGGCCGGCTGGTAGGTGTGGGTGAACCGCAGGTTCTGCGCGGCGGTGCATGCGTCCGACTCGGCACGGTCCCCGACCATGGCGATGCACGGCTTCGCGTCGTCGCCGGTGTAGGCCGAGCCGTCCGGCTTGAGCAGCGGGGACGAGTCCGTCAGCGCCCAACCGCCGGGCACTGTGTAGCCGCGGAGGGTGAAGGTGCCGTCGTCCTCCAGGCTCATCCCCACCCCTTGCCTCAGCACCTCCGCGTCCACGGTGATGGTCTCGGTGACCGGCGGCATCAGGTTCTGCCGGGCCACGGCCGGGACCAGCAGTTGCAGAGCCGCGAAGGCGGCCAGCGTCAGCGCCATGGCCAGAAGCGTGCGGCGTACGAGCAGACCCACCACCACGCCGAGCACGAAGGCGAACAGCCCGTACCCGATCGGCACGATGTTGCGCGAGCCGAAGTTGTACGCCGCGAACCGTTCCCCGATCACCTGGTCGTAACGGCTCACACTCCAGGTCAACAAAAGACTGAACACACCGGTCACCGCCACGCTGAACAGGCCGATGACAGTCAGCTTCACAACCAGCCACCGGGTGCGGGTGACACTCTGGCTCCACACCAGCCGGTCGGTGCGCTGCTCCAGCTCCTGAGACACCAACGGCGCACCCCAGAAGACCCCGATCAGACCGGGTACGGCCAGCAGCACCACCACGAGCACCGAGATCGTGTGGCCGTAGTCGGCGCGCAGCTCGAACCGGGCGAGGGTGCACGCGTCACCCGTACAATCGGCGATCCTCGTGGTGTAAAAGGTGCGGATCTGGTTGCCCAGAACGACGAGGTAGAGCGCGAGGACCGCCAGCGCGCCCAAGGTCACCAGGGTCTGCGCGCGGAACTGCCGCCAGGTCAGCCAGATCATCGGATTCCTCCAGCCCGATTGAGGTACGCGAGAGTCAGCTCTTCCAGCCCGGCACGCTCACCGCCGGCCAGCAGATCGCTGACGTCACCGGAAACCTGCACCCGGCCACCGGCGAGCACGATCAGGTGGTCGCAGACCTGCGCCAGATCGCCGAGCAGGTGCGACGAGAGCACCACGCTGACCTTCAGTTCGTCGACGAAGTCGAGCAGGTCGTGCATGAAGGTGCGCCGGGCCAGCGGGTCCAGCGCGGCCACCGGCTCGTCGAGCACCAGCAGTTCGCCGCGCTTGGCCGCGGCGAGCGTCAACGCCAGTTGGGCCCGTTGGCCACCGGACAGCGACCCGGCCCGCTGCTTGAGGTCCAGCCCGCGCTGGCGGATCCGCCGATGCGCGAACTCGCCGTCCCAACCGGGGTTCAGCCGGGCGCCGAGCTCCAGATGGTCGGCGACCGTCAGCCGGGCGTACACCGGCGCGTCCTGGGCGACGAACCCGACCCGCGACAGTTGCCCGGCGCCGGCCGCCGGCTGCTGCCCGAGCACCTCGATGCTTCCGCTGGTCGGTGTGAGCATGCCGGACACCAGGCCGAGCAGCGTGGACTTGCCGGCCCCGTTCGGGCCGACCAGGCCGACGATGCGCCCGGCCGGCACCGCGAGGTTGCAGTCGTCCAGGGCGAGCCGGCGGCGATAGCGCTTGCTGAGATTCTCGGTACGAATGACGAACGTCATCCCGTCCTCCCCACTTTCTGTGTCGGCCCCATTCGTAGACTTCGGACGGTCACAGCACGGTCCGCGCCGCTGTGACCGCGCTGTGACTGGCCGGCCGCTAGGGTCTCGGCATGCGGGTGCTCGTCGTCGAAGACCAACCAGATCTGGCCGACTCGGTGGCCCGGGTGCTGCGGCGCGAGGGCATGGCCGTCGACGTCGCCTACGACGGTGGGGCCGCGCTGGAGCGTGCCGGCGTCGTCGACTACGACGTGGTCGTGCTGGACCGGGACCTGCCCGTGGTGCACGGCGACGACGTGTGCCGGGCCCTGGTCGGCGCCGGTTCGGCGAGCCGGGTGCTGATGCTGACCGCTTCCGGCACTGTCGCCAACCGGGTCGAGGGGCTCGGGTTGGGCGCCGACGACTATCTTCCGAAGCCTTTCGCGTACGCCGAACTCGTCGCCCGGATCCGCGCGGTGGCCCGCCGCTCGCAGCCGGCCGCCCCGCCGGTGCTCGTCCACGGTGACCTGCGCCTGGACCCGGCGCAGCGCACCGCCACCCGGGCCGGCGCCCGCCTGCCGCTGAGCCCGAAGGAGTTCGCCGTGCTCGAATACCTGATGACCTGCGGCAGCCGGGTGGTCTCCGCCGAGGAACTGCTCGAGCGGGTCTGGGACGAAGCCGCCGACCCGTTCACCACCACGGTTAAAGCCACCGTGAACCGGTTGCGCGCCAAACTCGGCGAGCCACCGGTCATCGAAACCGTGGCCCGCGCCGGATACCGGATCTGAGCATGCTCCGCCTGCGGCTCACCCTCATGTACTGCCTGGTCTCGATGGCCTCCAGCACCGTCCTGCTGATCATCATGTGGGCGCTGGCCAGAAGCCTGACCCCGGGGGTGCCGCCGGTGCCGGAACCCGCCCCGGTGCCCGACCCGTTCACCGGGACCGGGCCGGTGCCGGAACCCGACCCGCTGCCGGGCCTCGGCGAGGGCACCCTGGAGCTCGCCCAGCCCCTGATCGCGCTGGCCATCATGGCGGTCATCTCGCTGGCGCTCGGCTGGTACATCGCCGGCCGGGTGCTGCGTCCCGTGCTCACCATGACCGAACGGCTGCGCCACATCTCCGACCGCAACGTGCACGAACGTCTCGCCCTGCCCGGTCGCCGCACCGAACTCAAGGATCTGGCCGACACCGTCGACGGATTGCTCGGGCGCCTCGACACCGCCCTCGACGCGCACAAACGGTTCGTCGCGAACGCCGCCCACGAGATGCGCACCCCGCTGACCATCGAACGGGCGCTGCTCGAAGAGCCCCTCATCGACCCGGACGCCGACCTGGATTCGTTCCGGTCCAACTTCGAACGCCTGCTGGTCATCAACGACCGGCGCAGCCAGCTGCTCGAATCGTTGCTCACCCTGTCCAGCAGCGAACACGGCGCTGCCGCCGACGACCTCGTCGACCTCGCCGGCCTCGCCGAACTGACCCTGCGCGAACGGGCGCCGGAAGCCGCCGAGCGTGGCCTGCAGGTGAGCACGTCGCTGCAGCCGGCCCTGGTGCCGGGCGATCCGGTGCTGCTCGGCCGGCTGCTGGTCAACCTGTGCGACAACGCCATCCACTACAACGTGCCCGGCGGCAGCGTCTCGGTCAGCCTGCACCGCTCGCTGGGCCGGCATGTGCTCACCGTCGCCAACACCGGCGAAACCATCCCGGCCGCCGAGGTCGACCGGCTCTTCGAACCGTTCCAGCGGCTGCACCGCACCGCCGACGGCAGCCACCACGGCCTCGGCCTGTCCATCGTCCGAGCGATCACCCAGGCACACGGGGCGACACTCCAGGCCCGGCCCCGCCCGGGCGGCGGCCTGATCATCGAGGTGGGCTTCTCCGGCATCCCTGCCGAGCTCGCAGCGGTGTGACCGGCCGGTACGCTGCCCGCCGTGACCCACGTGCTGACCCGGCTCAACGGGTTCGGGATGACCTCCCTTCCGTGCCGCGTCAGCCAGACCCGGAAAGCCGCGGAATCCGTGGTGGCGAGCTTCGACCCCGGCCTCTGAGGTGGACATCGCTGATCTTCAGGCCCGCCTGGACTGCGTTGCCCAGGGCTGGACGCCGCAGCAGCGGCTGCATATCGGCAACGTCGCGTGGGCCTACGCCCGCGGCGACGGCGGCACCGCCCCCGACGTGGCCCTGACCTGGGGCAGCCCACTCCACGGATTCGCCGACATCTGGTTGCCGGGGACCGCCGCTCTCCACCTGACGCCAGGCTTGCCCGCCCACCAGGTGGCGACCGTCGTCGACGAGATCCTGGCGGTGGCGCCCCGCGTCACCCTGAAGGCTTCGCTCCAGCACGCCGAGCTTGTCCGTGCGCTGAAACAGCGAGGGTTCCGGCGCTGCGACGGCCCGTGGTTCGCGCAGCTGTGGCGAAGCCTCACCGACTTGCAAGAACGGCCCGTCCCCGACGGCTACACCATCCGCCAGGTACGCCCCGACGAACTGCCCGCCCGAGTCGACGTGCACCGCCGCTGCTGGCAGCCGGCCCGCATCAAACAGATGCTCAACCTGCCGGTGACCGGCGACGAGGGTGACTCCAGTTACTCGCTCGACAAACATCTCGCCGTGATCGGCACGCCGCCCTACCGCGGCGAACTCGACCTCGTCGCCGAAGCGCCCGACGGCACCCTCGCCGCCTACGGTCTGGGCTGGCTCGACCCGCGCTCGAAGTCGGTGCTGTTCGAGCCGGTCGGCACAGCACCGGACCACGCCGACCGAGGGCTGGCCCGAGCGCTGTGCACCGAGATCCTGCGCGCCGCCCGTGAGCTCGGCGCCACCCAGGCAGTCGTCGGCCCGCGCGGCGACGACGCCTATCCGATGCCCCGCAGACTTTACGAAGGACTCCGGATGCGCGAAGTCGGCCAGGTCGTCTCGTTCACCAACCGCTGACGGAAATGGCGCATGAATGGCTCCTCCAGCAGAACCGCATTGACAGTCGCGACGGTAAAGCTGGGGAGTGCCATCTCGGATTCACCGGCCGGCCGCCCGCCTCAGACAGCGATGTCAAGCACCCAGGTGATGCCGAACGGGTCGGTGAGCATGCCGTACAACGGCGACCAGCCCGCCGGGCCGAGGTCGACGATCACCGTCGAGCCTTCGCTGAGCTTCTTCCAGTACCCGCTGATCTCGTCGGCGTCCTGCCCGCGAACCGAGACGAAGAACGGGTTGTCCCCCTGGTTCCACGTCCTGGCCGGCGGCACGTCGTACGCCATGATGTGGAAGCCTTCCGGCGAGCGGACCTGCCCCCAGGTGAGCTGGTCCGGGCTGACATCCGGGGTTCCCGCGTCGCCGTGCGTGAAAGCGGTCAGCTCCCCGCCGAAGACCGACCGGTAGAACTCCAGCGCCTGCCGCGCGTTCCCCCGCAGGTTGATGTGAGTGACGGTGGTGATCGCCATGGCGTTCTCTCCTCGTTGCTGTCGTGCCGGTTGCCCGGTGCGAGAACGACAATCCCAGAGGTAGAGGACAGGAAGTGTCCGCTACTCCAGGCATGATCAGATTCATGCCGAAGACCTCAGCCCGCCTGCTGTCCCTGCTCTCGCTGCTGCAGGCTCGCCGTGACTGGCCCGGCAGCCTGCTGGCCGAGCGGCTGGAGGTCAGCCCGCGCACCGTACGCCGCGATGTTGACCGTCTGCGCGAGCTCGGCTACCCGATCCGTACGTTCAAAGGCCCCGACGGCGGCTACCGCCTGGATGCCGGAACCGAACTGCCGCCGCTGCTGTTCGACGATGATCAGGCGGTGGCCATCACCGTCGCCCTGCAGCTGGCGACGGTCTCCGGCGCCGACATCCAGGAGGGCGCGGCCCGGGCGCTGACCACCATCCGGCAGGTGATGCCCAGCCGGCTGCGGCACCGCATCGACACCTTGCAGGTCACCGCCGTCGAAGCCCCGGCCGACCCGGTCGACGTCACCGTGCTGACCGCGATCGGCGCCGCCGTGCACGCCCGCGAGGTCCTCCGCTTCGACTACGCCGCGCAGGCACCGCCGCGCCGCACCGAACCTCACCACCTCGTCACCTGGAACGGCCGCTGGTACCTGATCGCCTGGGACCTCGACCGCGACGACTGGCGGACCTTCCGCGCCGACCGGATCAGCCCGCGCATCCCGACCGGCCCGCGTTTCACCCCGCGCCGGCTGCCCGCCCCCGACCTGGCCACTTTCGTCGCCGGCCGGTTCCGCGGCAACGAGAGCTCCGCGGCCTGGCCGTGCACCGGCGAGGTCATCCTCGACCTGCCCGCCACCGTCGTGGCCACCTACACCCGCGACGGCGTCGTCGAGGAGGCCGGCCCCGGCCGCTGCCGGCTCATCCAGGGCTCCTGGTCGTGGACCAGCCTCGCCGCCGCCCTCGGCCGGTTCGGCGCCGACATGGAGATCATCGGCCCACCCGAACTGAAGACCGCCTGCGCCGAACTCGCCCACCGCTACACGAAGGCCGCCCGATGACCCCACACCGCCACGTCACCGACACCGAGCGCCGCGCCCGCCTCGCCATCCGGCATGCCCTCGCCCCAGCCTTCCGGGCCACGTCCCCCGAGGCCGTCACCCGCGCGATGACGGTCCTGCACGCCACCGAGCCCGCCACCGTCTACCTCTCCTGCCAGGCGCGGATGGCCGCGTTCGACATTCAAGATCTGAACCATTCCCTGTACGCCGAACGCGCGCTGATCAAACAATTGGCGATGCGGGGTACGTTGTTCGTCTTCCCGCGCGACCTGCTGCCGGCTGCCTGGGCCGGCCCCTCCGCCCGGGTCGCCGCCACCGCACGCGCCCGGACGGCGAAGGACCTCGAGAACGCCGGCCTGGCCACCGACGGCGCGGTCTGGCTCGACCAGGCCCGTGCCGAGGTTCTCACGCTGCTCGCCGGCCAGCCGGACGGCCGCACCGCCCAGGACATCCGCGCCGCCGTCCCGATGATCGACGTCAAGATGGCGGTCACTCCGAGCGTCGCCTGGCGGGTGCTCACCCACCTCGTGCTCAACGCCGACCTGGTTCGCGGCACGAACACCGGCAGCTGGTACACCTCGCGCCCGCGCTGGACCCTGATGCAGCACTGGCTCGACGACCTGCCGGACGCGGTGAGCGCCGCCGACGGCTACCGCGAGATCGTCCGCCGCTGGCTGCACTCGTTCGGCCCCGGCACCGAGAACGACATCGTCTGGTGGCTCGGCGCCACCAAAGGCATCGTGCGCAAGGCGCTCGCCGAGCTCGGCGCGGTGCCGGTCACCCTGGACTCCGGCCTGATCGGCTGGCTGTCACCCGACGACCTCGACGAGGTCAGCGACCCCGGACCGTGGGCGGCGCTGCTACCCGTACTCGATCCGACCGTGATGGGCTGGCAGGAACGCGGCTTCTACCTCGGCCCGCACCGCGACCTGCTCTTCGACCAGCGGGGCAACGCCGGCACCACCGCCTGGGTCAACGGCCGGGCCGTCGGCTGCTGGGTGCAGGACACCGACGGGACCGTGCTCGTACGCCTGGCGGAGACGATCTCGCCCGCCGAACAGCGTCTGCTCGACGTCGAGGCGCAGCGGCTGACCGCCTGGCTCGCCGGGTTCCGCGTCTCCAGCGTCTACAGCTCGCCGGCCATGCGCACACCCTGAGCGGCGCCGGTAAGCGCCGGCAGCTCGGCCATGTCGGCGAAGGTATCCGCAGCGCCGGCGTCCAGCAGCACGTGCGGCGGGTTGTGCGCCAGGCTCTGCGGCGGACAGTAGCCGAAGACGGTCGCCCCGGCGGCCACACCTGCGCGCACCCCGGTCGGCGTGTCCTCGACCACAGCGCAGCGGGCCGGGTCGACGCCGAGCGCCGCTGCCGCGGCCAGATAGACGTCCGGCGCGGGCTTGCTCCGCGGCGTCTCCATCCCGCTGAAGATCTTGCCGGCGAACACGTCGTCCAGGCCGACCTTGGCGAGCTGCAACTCCACCTTGTGCCGGTCGGCGCCGCTGGCACAGGCCAGCCGGCCCTGATAGATCCGGTCGATCTCGCGGGCGGCGGCGAGCGCGCCCGGAATCGGCAGCAGATTCAGCATCAGCGCGTCGTTGCGGCGCCGCCGGAAGGTCTCGAGCCACTCGTCGGTCACGATGAACCCGGTGTGCGCCGTGATCACCGCGGTCTCGTCGCGCAGCGCGCGCCCCACGAACAGCCGGAAGCAGTCCGCCTCGGAAATCTGCCAGCCGAGCTCGTGCAGCATCACCCGCAGCACCGAGTTCGTGATGCGCTCGGAGTCCACCAGCACCCCGTCACAGTCGAAGAGCACGGCGTCGTACGGCAGAGCAGCGGTTTCCAGCATGGCCGTGACCATAACCGTGCGTAATCCACCCGGCCATGACCAAGCGCACACCGCCCGCGGCGCTCCCGGCTTTCTTCCAGCGAGTTCCTGAAGGCGACTGAGGTCCGCTGACCCACGTCCTGCAAGACCCGGAAGGCAACGAATTCTGCCTGCACTGACCATGCCGCAGTCCGAAGTGGACCCCTACTATGCGGCCATGCCAGCAGACTTGACCGACATCGTTCGCCGCGACGGCGCCCGCTACCTCACGGCGTACTTCGCCGAACCTCCCGCCAGGACGTACACCGGCCGTTGGTTCGAAACGCTGGCAGGCGGCGGCGACCGCGACGACGCATGGGATCGACTTACCGGGGACGACTTGATAGCCGTGGAGATGCTCGATGTCGAGTTCCCTGCCGCTGCCCGCTGGGACCTGATCGACGGAGCTCTCGGAGCCAAGATCAATGAGCACCTTGCGAACATCCCGAGATCGGTGGAAATCACCGACCCGGAGGCGGCGGAACTGTTCTGCGACAAGGGCGACGCCAACCAGGCTCATGAATCGCTCAAAAACGAGAAGTATGACGGGCGGAAAGGCCCCCGCCGCCTCGGATACGTGATCGCGGGCAAGCTCTTGGCCCGCAAACGTCCGTACCTCATCCCCGTCTACGACTCCCGGATCAAATGCCAGTTCGGCCGGCCGGACGCGTTCTGGATTTCGCTGTACGAGCGGTTCACCGGCGACGGCGGTGCGCTGCGGGCGGCGCTGGTCGACGCGCGTTCTACGGCAGGGGTGTCCGACTTGACGTCCGTGCTGCGGGCCCTCGACGTCGTGCTGTGGATGCGTCACGAGGCGTTGTTCGGCAAGTGCCGCACCACCAAGTCTTGCCTGGGCTACAACACTGTGTCCTTGACGCTTCCCCCGGTAGGGCAGCCGTGACAGACGACGGCGTGGCTCACCGCGCATTGCAGTACCTGCTCCGGTCCACCGGGACACCCGAGATCACCACGAACAATCTGCTGCAGGCGCTGCTGGACGAGGACACGATGTTGCGTGCCGCGTTCCTGGAGGAATTGAGTCAGCTCACCGGAGTCGACCTGCGGGACTGCCGGGTCGAGCGGGAGGCGTATCGCAGTGATGCCACTGGGAAGCGCTCCTTCCGCGACTTCCTCATCTCATCGGGCACCAATACGCGGGCCATCGTCGAGACGAAAATCGACTCGGCGCTGACCTCCGAAGACCAGGTCACCCGCTACCTCGACCAACTCGACGAGGGCGGTGCGCTGATACTCGTCACCAGGCAGCCCTTGGTGCGGGGACTGGCTGTACAGGCTTCGGGGCAACTTGGCAACACCCTGCCGATACGCAACGGGGTCCACCGGACCGCTCTGCGAGGGCGCGAGGTACTCGTACTGTCGTGGGGGCGTCTGTTGCGCGCCATCGTGGACCCCGCCGGCAAGCCGTTCCCGGACCTGGTGGCGCTCGCCGCCGCGATCGAGGAACTTCCGGCGTTCGTGCCGTTCACCCCGTTGATTCAGGACATCGCGGTGGGTCAGGCGGTCACACAGATCGTCGATGTGGCCTACGAACTGTGCGCGGCGCTGCCGGCCCGCCTCGAGGAGGCCGGGGTCGACTATGACTGGATCAGCAGGACCCAGAAGTGGGGCCGGGCCGTGTGGGTCTCCCTCGCCATACTGGGGCACGAAATCTGGGTGGGCTACGACAGCGAGCACTGGTCCCGTACGCCCGGCGATCCGCTCCATCCGGAAACCGGCGGGCCCACCGCCGCATTCCCGAGCCCGTTCTGGGTCAGCCGCCACGCCGACGAACCGCGCCGCGCGGTCAAGGAGGTCGAGCTGAGGCGCCGGGCCCGGCTTGACGGACTCGGTGTCGCCCTGCCGTTGCAGGCGCCGCTGGGAACCTCCTTCGACGCGGTCCTGGAGTCGCTGCTCGATCAGGCAGTGCGGCACATCGCGGGGCTGAGCACGGCCCTGCACGCGGATCCGCAGGCGCTGGCCGAGTTTCGCGCGGCGGACACGCAGGAGCTGGCGCCGCAGGATGAGGAACTTGGCGAGCTGATCCCGGGTTCACGCCGCCGGTCGAAATAGCTGATGGACGGCACCCGCAGAGGGTGCCTGCCACCGTATTCTCAACCTCGCGTCCGAGGAGAGGGGAACCATGCGGATCACCGTGCTGGGTGCAGGTTCGTGGGGGACCACGGTCGCGTCCGTTCTGACCCGCCGGGACCATGAGTCGCTGATCTGGGCGCGCAGCCAGGCCACGGCCGACGAGATCAACGCCAAGCACACCAACGATCGTTATCTCGAAGGCTTCCCGCTGCCGGAGCGGCTTCGCGCCACCGCGGACCTCGCCGAGGCGGCCGCCCACGCGGAGCTGCTGGTTGTCGGCGTGCCGACCGGAGCGTTCCGCACCACCCTGGAGGCCGTCCGCCCCGACCTGCACCCGTGGATCCCCGTCGTCAGCCTCAGCAAGGGCCTGGAACGTGACTCCCTGCTGCGCATGACCGAGGTGATCAAGGAGGTGCTGCCGGGTCATCCCGCCGCCGCACTCACCGGTCCCAACCTGGCCAAGGAGATCATGGCCGGCATGGCCGCGGCCACGGTGATCGCCACCGAGGATCTCACCGTCGCCACCGAGATTCAGCGGGTGTTCCGGCGCGGCCTGCTGCGGGTGTACACCAACCACGACGTGATCGGCTGCGAGGTCGGGGGAGCGCTGAAGAACGTCGTCGCGATCGCCACCGGCATCGCGCAGGGCCTCGGCGTCGGCGACAATACCCGGGCCGGGGTGATCTCCCGCGGGCTCGCCGAGCTGACCACGCTGGCGGTCGCGATGGGCGGCGAGCCGACCACGCTGGCCGGGCTGGCCGGGATGGGCGACCTGGTGGCGACCTGCATCAGCCCGCACAGCCGCAACCGGCACGTCGGCGAGCAGCTCGGCCGCGGCCGCAGCCTGGACGACATCCTGGCCGAGATGGGCCAGGTGGCCGAGGGCGTCAAGACGGTCCACGCCGCCGTCCAACTGGCCGACCGGCACGGCCTGCCGATGCCGATCACCCGCACGATCCACCGTGTCATCACCGGGGACATCACCGCCGAGCGCGCCTACGACGGCCTGCTGCGCACCCACCCGGCCGGTCACGAGTCCGAACCGGGCTGATCCGCTACCTCAAGATCATGAACGCGCGATGTCCGAGTAGGTCATTCGCGAGTGCTTCGACTCCTGCCCGGTCCCAAAGGGCGAGTGTTACGCGTCGCCCGCTGGTGGGAAGGACACCTGCACGGTGAGGCCGTCGCGGCCGGTGGATGACGCCGTGATCAGGCCGCCGTGGGCCTGCGTTATCGACCGCGCGATCGACAACCCCAGCCCCGCCCCGCCACTGTGGTCGATCCGGGCGGCCGCCCGCCGCCGGAACGGCTCGAACAGCGCCGCCACCTCCTCCGGCGGCACGTCCTCACCCGTGTTCACGACGACCAGCGCCGGATCATCACCCACCCGGACCGTGAGCGTCCCGTCCGGCCGGTTGTACTTCAGCGCGTTCTGCACCAGGTTCGTGACCAGCCGCTCGAGCAGGATCCGTTCCCCGAGTACCACCCGCGGCTTCAGCTCGCTGCTGATCTTCACCCCGGCCTCCGCAGCCCGCGCCCCGTGCGCGGCCAGCACCTCGGCAACGATCTGGTCGAGCCGCAGCGGCGTCCGCGCCACCAGGCCACGGTCGCTCTCGCTGAGCACCAGCAGGCCCTCGATCAGGCGTTCGTTGCGCTCGTTCGTGGCCAGCAGCTGGGCGGTGAGCAATTCGAGCTGGTCGGCGCTGAGCTGCCCGGCCATGCCGACCTCGATCAGGGTGCGCTGGACCGCGAGGGGCGTACGCAACTCGTGGGAGGCGTCCGCGGCGAACCGGCGCTGAGCTTCGTACCCGACGGCGATCCGGTCCATCATCTCGTCGATGGTGCGCCCGAGCACCGCCAGTTCGTCGCTGCCGGGGCCGGGCCGCAGCCGGTGGCCGAGGTTCTGCGGGCCCACGTTCGCGATCACCCCGACCACATCGCGCAGCGGGCGCAGGCACCACCGTACCGCCGGATAGCAGGCGGCCAGCATGGCCGCCAGCACCAGCGCATGGGTGATGATCGTGGGAATGCTGGGGCGCCGCCAGACCTGAACGCACACGAACGAGGCGTCAGCGCCCGGGGCGCGGTCGATCGGCAGCCGGCACCAGCCGGGCCCGAACTCGTGCCACAGCATGATCATCAGTTCCGAGGCCGGCGTCGCGAGCTGGCCGGCGACCAGCAGGATCGCGCAGAGCAGCAGGATCCGCCGCGCCGGCGAGCCGGCGCTCATGCGCCCAGCCGATATCCGGCGCGGCGCACGGTGTGCAGCACGGGAGGGTCACCCAGTTTGCGGCGCAAGGTCATGACCGTCATCCGTACGGTGTTCGTGAACGGATCGGCATGCTCGTCCCAGGCCTGCTCGAGCAGCTCCTCGGAGCTGACGACCCGCCCACCGGCCCGCATCATCACGTGCAACACCGCGAACTCCTTCGACGACAGCGCCAGCAGTTGCCCGTCCCGGGACGCCGTGTGCCGGGTGCTGTCCAGCACGATCCCGTCCTGCTCCAGCACCGGCGGAAGTGCCGGCGCCGAGCGGCGGGCCAGCGCCTGCACCCGGGCGGCCAACTCGGCGAAGGCGAACGGCTTCGTCAGGTAGTCGTCGGCCCCGAGACCCAGCCCTTCGACCCGATCCCGGATCCCGGCGGCCGCGGTCAGCAGCAGAACCTTCGTGGTGGCACCGCAGTCGACGATCCACCGGCACACCTCGTCGCCGGTGCGACCGGGCATGTCGCGGTCGAGGACAGCCACGTCGTACCGGTTCACGCCGAGCCGTTCCAGCGCGGCCTCACCGTCGTAGACCACGTCGACGGCCATGGACATCCGGCGCAGCCCCTGGGCAACGGTGTCGGCCAGCAGTTGTTCATCGTCGGCCACCAGCACCCGCATCCGTCATCCTTCCGCTCCGGGCCCACGCTGCCACACCACAGGTAAGTGGTTGATAAAGGCGCCGCTGACTCTCACCGGACGTGCCCGCCGGAAACATGGTCGTCCCTTGCCCGTCTCTCGCACCTGCACGGAGGGCCGCCTTGCTCCGAAATCTGAGGAATTGTCTCACGGTTCTCGTGCTGGCCGCCGTCGCTGTCACGGCCGGAGCCCAGCCGGCCGCGGCCATCGCGTACGGCGAGAACGCCCCCGCCGGCGCGTACCGATTCTCGGTCCTGCTCACCATGACCGGCCTGCCCGCCGACGGCGGCGGCACCCGCGACAGCTCCTGCTCCGGCGCGCTCGTCGCCGCCCGCTGGGTGATCACTGCCGGTCACTGCTTCCGCGACCGCGACGGCCGCCGGGTGAGCCATGTGGTGGCCGAGCGGACCATCGCGGCCATCGGCCGCACCAACCTCAAAACCCGGGATGGGTACGAGTCTGAGGTTATCGCCGTGCACCAGGCCGAACACACCGACGTGGCACTGGCCGAACTGGCCGACCCGGTCACCGGCGTGACCCCGATCCGGCTCGCCGCGAGCGCGCCGCAACCCGGCGAAGTCCTGCGGCTGACCGGATTCGGACTGACCGTCGACGGCGGCGCAATCGTGCCCACGAACCGGATGCAGACCGGCCAGTTCACCGTCGATGCCGTCGGCGACACGCTGATCGAAGCCTCCGGGCTCGCACCGCGCGCCGACACCAGCCCGTGCCCGCACGACTCCGGCGGCCCGTACTTCCGCGAACTGCCCGACGGAACCGCCGAGCTGGCGGCCGTGGTGAGCAGCGGCCCCGACTGTCCGCATCCCGGCCCGGACCTGAGCGCCCGCACCGACACCCTCAACGACTGGATCGCCGACACCGTCGACGGCTCCGCCACCCTGCTCAGCCCGGCCGCAATCGTCATGATGGGCGTCACATTGCTCGTCGGCGTCACCGTCCTGTCGAAATGGCGCCGACCCGTTCGTAGCAGTGGCAGAACCCGGTAGAGAGCCGGGTCTGATCCACCGCACTCGAGGAGCGCATCATGACCGCGACCTACACCTTCGACATCTTCATGACCCTCGACGGCTACGGCTCGTACACCAGCGACGGCGACTGGGGCGGCTACTGGGGCAAGCACGGTCCCGAGTTCCTCGACCGCCGCCTCGCCCTGTACACCCCGGACCAGCGACTGGTCCTCGGCGCCAACACGTTCCGCCAGTTCGTCGAGATCCTAGGCCCGAGCCCCGAGGAGTCCACGGTGAACGACCCGGTGAACAACCGGATGCGCAGCATGCCGACCACGGTCGTGTCGACGACCCTGGACGGCCCGCTGGTCTGGCCGAACGCGACGCTGGAGAAAGGCGACGCCGTCGACGTCGTCGCCCGCCTCAAGGAAGAGTCCCCGGTCCCGCTGCGCTCGCACGGCAGCCTGTCGATGAACCGCTCGCTGATGGCCGCCGGCCTGGTGGACCGCATCCAGCTGACCATCTTCCCGGTCATCAGCGGCCGGACCGGCGCCGACCCGATCTTCCGCGACGCCGCCGACTTCGACCTGGAACTGCTCGAGAGCCACACCCTCGACGGCAACACCCAGGAGCTCGTCTACCGCCCCACCCGGCACGCCTGACTCCCGGGGCCGTACGACCCCGTCGTAGCCTGGCGGCGATGGACCTTCTGCTGCGCGCCCGGGAACGGGCCGCCGGTCCCGGGTGGGCTGCTCCGCCCGGCCCTGCTCGGCGCAATGATGTTGCTGGCCTACCAGGCCGGGCTCACGGAATAGTGCTGAGCAGCGGGCCCACCCGCGGGTGGCGCCGCAGCGAGGTCACCAGCGTCGTCAGCGGGCCGGCCGAGAACAGCGCCACGACCGCGGTGCCCGCCACCCCGAGCAGGAGTCCGGCCACCACGTCGTGCGGGTAGTGCACGCCCACGAAGACCCGGGAGAACGCGGCCAGCGCGGCGATCGGCAGCGCGATCAGGCCGAGCCGCCGGTTCACCAGAAGGATCGCGACCAGCAGGGCCCCGGCGATCGTCGAGTGGTTGCTCGGGAACGACCAGTCGCCGGTCGGCGGGCACTCACCGGCGATGATCGACAGGTCGGAGAACGTACGGCAGGGCCGTTCCGCGTCCAGATAGGTCTTCGCCCACTCGCTCAGCCCGTAGGAGAGCACCACGCCCACCGCGCCGCCGAACGCGAGCGCCATGGTCCGCGCCGGCGCGGCCCGGGCCCGCCACCAGGCCAGCGCCCAGATTGCGGCGAGCACCACGATGCCGAACTCGGTGAAGTGCTTCATGAACGCCTGAACCAGCCCGGGGGTGGTGTGTGCCCACGTGACGACGTCCACGTACCACTCGCCGGCGACGTCCGGAACATTGCGGATCCGATCCGCCGCGGTCGCATGCTGCAGTTCCGTTCCCATTTCCCACACCTTCGAATCCGTCGGCCGGCCCATTTCGGGCATGTGGGAAACCGTAGATTTCGTTGACCGTGCAGCCCACCGGCATTCGTCAGGGACGACCCCTTACCAAAGTGGGGGGTGTCCGATCACCTTCTCCGAAACACAGCGGGGCGCGGCACTCCAGCTGGAGTGCCGCGCCGCAGGCGTTCAGGTCATGGGCTGCCACCACCGTTCCCGGCGCTGTCAGCTGAGCCGATGGAAGGGTTCGCCCCGGCAGGTGCAGCTTCAATCTCAGCCGCCTCGAGTTCAGGCGGGCTCTCCGGCGTGAACGAGATCTTGAAGTAGAACCCAACGGCCTTCAAGGCGATCACCGCGTAACCGCGGGCTTCCTGGAGCCGTCTCGCCAGCCACGGTACGAGAAGATTCTCAGCCGGTCGGGCCGTCCCCTTAACAGCCCTAACCCCGTGCGAAGAGAGCAATGCCGTCAGGGCGAGTGGAACTCGCCTGTCGCCAGGCACTGCGGGATTCATGATGGGGGACGCCTCGCAATGATCGGTAGACCGACCGGAGAAGGGTTACGCTGTCCGGGTTACAGCGAGACACGACGACGGCGCGGCACCGATCCGGTGCCGCGCCGCGCGCATGTATGGACATGGCTTCAGCGACTGAAGACGTCCGCCAGTTTCGGGTCACCGAACAGTGTGATCATCAAGATCCCGTCGGCGGCGACCGTCAGCACCGCCACCCCGAACGGCTCGCCGCGGAACCACGCGACCACCGCGGGCTGCCCGTTCGCCTCGGTCGCCTGCATCCGCCAAGAACCCGGCCCTTCCATCGACGGCGTCGCAAATGCCAGGCACTCCTCACGACCGGTGTACACGCGTGCCGCACCAAGCGGCTCGATCGACGCATCCGCCCGCAGCACCTCACGGAACGCCTCCGCGTCCGACGCCTCCCAAGCGGCCATGTACGACGCGAGCAACTGCTGCGCCCGCGGCGAGGACGCGTCCAGCACACCATCGCGAGCCGGCGCCGCCTCGGCGAGCCGCGCCCGGGCCCGCTGCAGCGCACTCTTCACGGCCGGCACCGACATGCCCAGCGTCTCCCCGGTCTCGGCGGCGGAGAACGCCAGCACCTCCCGTAGCAGCAGAACCGCCCGCTGTCGCGGCGCGAGATGCTGCAACCCGGCCACGAAGGCGAGCCGCACGCTTTCCCGCGCCGTCACCAGGTCGGCCGGATCCGTCGGGAACGGCTCCAGGACAAGACCGGAAACCTCGCTGCGCCGTCGGCTGTCGAGCACGTTCAGGCAGGCGTTCGTGGCGATCCGGTACAGCCAGGTGCGCACCGACGACCGCTCCTCGAACCCTTCCCATCCGCGCAGCGCCCGCAGGTACGTGTCCTGCACGACGTCCTCAGCCTCGTGATAGGCGCCGAGCATCCGGTACGCGTGGGCCAGCAACCCCCGGCGTTCCGCCGAGAACGCCGCGGTCAGAGCCCCAGCCGCTCGCGCGCCCATGCCGCCGACCTCCCGATCGCCTCGTCGGCGACCGGGGCACGCCCGGCAGCCATCTGGAACGTGTGCAACTGCCCGTCGAAGACGTCCAGCCGGGCACCGGTCAGCTTCGCGAGGCGCTCGCTGTCACCCCGCCCACTCTCGTCGCCACCGCACTGAATGTAGGCGGGCGGCAGCCCGGACAGGTCAGCGTGGAACGCATTGACCTGCGGCGACAGACCACTCACCCCGTCCGGCAGATACATCTCGATGAGACCCTGCACCATCGGCCGCGTGAAGAACAGGTCCGTGGCCGCGTTGTCGTCATAGGAGGGCGAGCTCTGCGCCGGGTCCATGTCGATCCACGGCGACAGCAACAACAGCCCGGCTGCGCCGGCCGCACGCAGCGAGACCTGCACAGCCAGCCCACCGCCGCAGGAATCACCCGCCAGCACCACCTTCGGGGTACGCCCAACCGCCCATCGGTACGCCGAGACCGCGTCCTCCACCTGCGCCGGATACCGGAACTCGGGCGTGTGCCGGTACGAGGCGAGCAGCACCCGCACGCCGGCCGCTTTCGCCAGATGCCCGTACATCTTGCGGTGGGTGTAGAGCGACCCACCCACGAAGCCGCCACCGTGCCAGGCGACGATCACCCGGTCCGGGTCGGCGCCGTGCGGGCTCAGCCACATCGCCGGCACCCCACCCGCCGACACCTCCAGGTAGTCCAGCCCACGCGGCTCGGCCGTCACATCCCCCCACTGGTCGTCGGAGCCCATGTCCCCGTCGGCCCATCGGGCGTACATCTGCTTCATCGCATCCATGTCCGTGCTGACCGCGGCCGTACCCGAAAGGAATCGGTTTTGAATGTCCCGGTTGCGGGCGGCCCCTCAGCGAGCTACCGGTTCACCCTCTACCGGGCCGCGCACGCCGCGGCGCTGGCGCAGGTCGAGCAGCAGTCCCACGCCGGCGCCGGTCAGCGTCTCCAGGAACGCCTCGGCGGTGAACCCGTAGACGCCGATCGTGGCGGCTACGGGACCAGCACCGGCTGATCGACGGCCCACAGCCATGATCCGTCCGGCTGGCGACGGGCCACCTCGACGGTCATCTCTCCGGTGGTCAGCGTGGACGCGGTCAGCGCCAGATCACCGCTCACCAGCGCCAGATGCTGCCGGCCCGGCTGCAGCACCGGCGCCGCGGCGACGAACTGCTCGTACACCTTGCGGATCTCCGCGTGCCCGGTCGCCAGGTTGCCGGGCGGGAAGGCCAGCACGGCGTCCGGTTCGTACAGCGCCACCAGCCCGTCGACGTCTCCCGCATTAGCCCGCTCGATGAAGTATTTGCCCAGGTCGTTCGGCTCGGTAGCCACGTTCTTCGTCATGGGAGCAAGCCTCGCAACCAATACACGACAACCTGTGTCGTGTATTCCTGGCATGATTCCGGCCATGCGCGCCGACCGGTTGGTCTCGCTGGTGCTGCTGCTGCGCCAGCGCGGCCGGCTGTCAGCCACCGCGCTGGCCCGCGAGCTGGAGGTCTCCACCCGCACGGTACTGCGCGACATCGAGGCACTGTCCGCGGCCGGAGTCCCGGTCTACGCCGAACGTGGCCGCAACGGCGGTTTCGCCCTGCTGCCCGGCTTCCAGACCGAACTCACCGGCCTCAACCACGACGAGGCGCTCGCCCTGCTGGTAGCCGGGTCACGGCGCGGCGCGCAGGCCTTCGGTCTCGGTTCGGCGCTTGCCTCGGCGATGCTCAAGGTGATCGACGCGCTGCCGGAGAGCTACCGGGACACCGCGGCCGGCGCGACCCAGCGCCTGCTCATCGATCCGGAGACCGACCTGCTGGCCCGGCGGCAGGTCGCGGAGGAGGTGCCCGACACCATCGTGGCCGAGGTGCGCCGCGCGGTGTTCGCCGGGCACAAGCTGCGCATCCGCTACGCGGCCGTGGACCAGAGCCCGCAGTGGCGCACAGTGGATCCGATCGGCCTGGTCACCGTACGCGAGCAGGGCTATCTGCTGGCCACCAGATCCGGCGCGGACCGCACCTACCGGCTGTCGCGGATCCTGGCCGCCGAGGAACTCGCCGAGGCCGCCCAGCGCCCCGACCGGGTCGATCTGGGCCGGGCCTGGCAGGAACGCAGCACGCGGTTCCGCACGGGCGGAGACCAGGTCACGGTACGCGTGAGGCTGCACCCGGCCCGCCGCCAGGACCTGGTCGCCACCGCCCTGGCCGTCCTCGCCGAGCAGACCGACCCGGACGGCTGGCAGCGCCTGGAGGTGACCTTCCAGGACGCCCGGCACGCCGAATGGGCCCTGTGGCAGCTCAGCACGAACGCCGAAGCCCTGGATCCACCCTGGCTGCGTACCGTCCTCCGCGACCGCGCCGCCGCGATCGCCACCCGCTACGCGGGGTAGACCATGTTCTGCTGATGCAGCCGCCGCCCGTCGTACCGGATGCCCGGCACCACCGGATTCGGCCCGTGCTTGACGAAGCCCATCCGCTCGAAGAACCGCACCGCCCGCGTGTTCTCGACCAGCGTCTGCAGGTGACATCCCGGAACGTCGAACTCCGCCAGCCGGTCCAGCCACCGCCCCATCAGCGCCGCCGCCGCACCCGTGCCCCGAGCCTCCGCAGCGACGTTGATGTGCAGGTGCGCCGGCCACCGCGCGTCCTCAAAATCACCCGCAGTCGGCTCCCGCCGAACCATGACCCCGATCCCGTCGCGGGCCGCGCGCAGAAAGAACCCCATCGGCCGCCGACGCAGAAACAGCCGGTGCCCGGTGACCGCCTTGCTCATCCGCGCGCTCTCACTGGGAAACCGTCCGCTGTCCAGACATCCGGCGAGATACCCGACCATCTCGCCATCAACAAAGGCAAGAAGCAAAGACTCAGGCTCAAGATCCATGTACGGGGTGAGGTACACAGCCGCCTCAGACTCCTCATGCCCCCACAGCGACTCGGTCGGCGACCCTTGCCCGGCCCGCCCGAACAACGCCCGCAGCCCGTCCCGATCCCGCTCGGTGAATGCCCGGATCTCCATCCCCATGAATGTAGGGACCCGAGACCACCGCTGCGAACCACCGATCACGCACCCGCCCGCCAGCCCTGTCTGCCAAGCCGCGAGACAGCACCTCCGCACGCCCGACTGATCAACCGAGCGCTACGAACGACCGTAAGTCCCAGCCGGGCCCTGTTTCCGGGCTTTCCGATCATCGAGCTGGCAGCTGCGCACCCTTCCGGCCGCCGGAAGCAGCAACAGCACCCAGCCGATCCCGCAAACCGGCCTGGCGGACCACCGAGCTGGGAGCTACGGCGGCCAGCATGATCCAGGAATCGCCGAAGCCGCGCCTCGCCGCCGCAGGGCTACGGCGCCGCGCAAACAACCGTGAGCGTCAGCTGCGCGGCCCAGCTGGCTTCCAAGGCTGTTTCGGCGAGCGGGAAACGACCGTGAGCGCCAGCTGAGCGGGTCCGGCTGGCTTCCAGGGCTGTTTCGGCGGGCGAGAGACGACCGTGAGCGCCAGCCGGACCGGGTATGCCGTGGCCGGCGGGGTGGGACAGCGACCGCTGCTATGGGTAGCGGGTGAGGTGGGCGACAGCGGAACGTCCGAAGGCCACCTCGTCCGGCTCCAGCGCAACGTAGGCGAGGTGCTTCAACGACGCGGCGCGGAGCGTGGCCGTGCTCGGGGCCGGATCGGCGGAACAGGCCACCCGCAGCCTCGTCGAGGTCGGACCGGTCGTGGCCGGAGCCGGTCCGTGCTGGCCCTGAGCCGCGGTCCAGAAATGCACCTCGACCGTCCCCTCCCCGACGCACAGCACGTCCAGGGTGTACTCGCCGGTCTTGTTCATGTTGGATCCACCGCCGACGTGCCCGCCGTTCCCCGCTTTCAGGGGGCCGCCGCCGAAGAAAGCGACCACATCCTTGCCTTCCTCACGGCGTTGCCGGTTGTCCAAGACCGAAGGGATCCCGAGCTTGGCCTGAGCGGCAGCGTAAAGACGGTCGAGTTCGGCGTCGGACAGCACCGGCCGGGACGGATGCGCGGCCGGCGGCGGGGCGGAGCGGTCGACGCCGCCCAGCCCGGCGAACGCGATCCCGCCGGCCAGGACGGTGCCCACCCCGGCGGCGACCATCGCGACCGCGGTGCGGCGCCGCGACCGTACGGTGCGCATCGCCTCTTCCGTCCCCGGCGGCCGCACCCGGGTCAGCATCGTGGTGTGCAGGTCGGCGAAGACGTCCCGGGTCTGCTCCTCGGTGTACTCCTCAGGCATGTGCTTCCTCCGTGGGAACCGGGCCGAGGCGCTCGGCGAGTTTGAGGCGGCCGCGGTACAGCCACGACCGGACGGTGTTCTCGGACACCGACTCGCGCTCGGCGATCTCGGAGACGGGCAGGTCGGCGAGGTAGCGCAGCACCATCGCCCGCCGCTGCACGGCCGGCAGGGTGGCGAGCGCGTCGACGAGTGCGATCCGGTCGGGTTCGGGCCCGTCGACGACTGGCTCGCCCCGCGAGCGGATGTGCAACGTCCGCATGGCACGGATCCGTCGCCACCGGCTGGTGGCGAGGTTCCAGGCGACCCGGCGCACCCAGGCGGCCGGGTCGTCGTAGCCGGAGATCCGCCCCCACCGGGCGAGCGCCCGGCAGAACGCCTCCTGCACGACCTCCTGCGCCTCGTGCTGGTCGCCGAAGTAGGCGTACACCTGCACGGTCAGGCTGCCGTAGTGCGCTGCGTAGAACTCGTCGAAGTCCGTCATCGGCCACTACACGCTGGGAGCCGCCGGAATGGTGCGCTCGATCGGAGGAATTCTAGGTTTCGCTGCGCCGCAGCCGCCAGGTCACCCAGAGCAGGAGGATCGCCAGGACCACTTCGATGCCGAGGCCGGTGCCGACGCCCAGCGCCTCCAGCACCGAGAAGTTGTCGAAGTGCGTGACGTGGAAGGTGAAGTGGGTCGCCGCGTACACCAGGTAGCCGGTCAGCGCCGCCAGAGCGACGTTGTCGTCGCGGGTGATCGCGGCGATCAGCAGGACCGCGGTCAGCGCCAGCCCGAGCCCGCCCACATCGGTGACCAGATGCTCGTTGTACGGCGGGTCGAGCCGCACCGTCGGGAAGTTGTCGTAGAACGATCGGGGGAGGAAGTACTGCCAGGCCGAGACCAGCGCCTGCAGCCCGGCCAGCGTGAACAGCCCGGCCCGCAGCTGCCGGCGCAGCGACGACACGGCGGGGGTGGCGTTTCCAACAGTCATGTCTGATGGACTGGGCAGACTGCAGAATTGTGACAGCGCCCGCCGAACGAGGGGAGACGTTGATGTCGCCGTGGCCACGACTGCGCGTACCGGATTGGGCCGACACGAAAGACACCCTGCACATGTGGATGCAGATCGTCGGCAAGGTCCGGATGGCGCACGCGCCGTTCGTCAACCACTGGTGGCACGTCACGCTGTACCCGAGCGCGCGCGGCCTGACCACCTCAGCCGTGCCGCACGCCGGCGGCGCTTTCGAGCTCGAGTTCGACTTTCTCGCCCACCAGCTGCAGGTCCGGACCAGTGCGGGCGGCTCCGCCGCGGTCGCCCTGGAACCGAAGAGCGTGGCCGTCTTCTACGCCGAGACCATGCAGGCGCTGGAGGCGGTGGGGGTGCCGACGCGTATCACCGCCGCGCCCAACGAGGTGGACCCGGCCACACCGTTCGCCGAGGACGAGGTGCACCACAGCTACGACGGCGAGGCCGCGCAGAAGTTCTGGCGGCAGCTGCTGCAGGCCGACCGGGTGATGAGTCAGGTCCGGTCACGGTTCTACGGCAAGGCGAGCCCGGTGCACTTCTTCTGGGGTGCGATGGACCTGGCGTACACCCGCTTCTCCGGCCGCATCGCGCCGCCGCATCCGGGCGGCGCGCCCAACTGCCCACCTTCGGTGATGCGCGAGGGTTACTCGCACGAGCTGGCCAGTTGCGGTTTCTGGCCGGGCGGCGGCCAGGAAGGAGCCTTTTACGCGTACGCCTACCCGCAGCCGCCCGGCTATGCCGACCATCCCGTGCTGCCCGCCGAGGCCCGCTTCGACCACGAGCTGGGCGAGTTCCTGCTGCCCTATGAAGCGGTAGCCGAGGCCTCCGACCCCGATGCCGCGCTCACCGCCTTCCTGGAGTCGACCTTCGCCGCGGCCGCGACCCTGGCGGACTGGCCGAAGATCTAGGCGAAGCAGGGCACCTTGACGCTGCCGGCGAACTCGGCCGTCCGCGACGGCGACGGCCCGATCCGGTAGATGACGTGTTCCTTGCGTGACACCAGGCCGCAGCTGTCGGCGTACGAAAGGTCCTCGATCCAGACCTCCTGCCCGGTGGCGCCGATCGCCGCCGTCCAGGCTGCGGCCAGCGCCATCTGCTTGCCCAGCTTGCACGCCGCGCTGGTCCCGGCGGTCTTCGCGCTGATCTGCGACGAGTACGCGGCGATCGCCGGCAGTCCGCCACGGCCCTTGAACTTCTTCATCTTCCCGACGACGTCGTTGATCCCGCAGGTCACCGACCCGACCGCCGCGGCGTTCAGGAAGTTGTGAACGATCTGAACGGTGTCGTCACCGCCGTAGTACTGGCCCGAGGCGGCCTGCGCGGTCGCCGGTGAGGCAGCCACGATGAGTGCCGTGGTGACGGCGACGGTGCTGAGGATCGTCTTGTTCCGCATGGTTTGCTCCAGGTGCACGCGTTGTTTCGGACATGAGCGCATACCTGCGGAGGACAGACACCGTTCGACGGCCGGGCCCGGTTCACCCGATCCAGCGATCCGGATCGGTCAACGAGCGTCGTCAGCGGTCAGAAAAGGCTGGGCGGCGTGCTCCGAACCGGACAGATGGCCGGAGCAGCGCCACCCCGTACGCGATCAGCCACACCACCCAGAGCAACCAGCCGACCAGGCCGAGCAGACCGATCGGCCCCGGGTTCTCGATGACCAGCGGGCCGAGCACCGCCGACGCGAACTGCAGGGCCGCGGCCGTCAGCCCCAGCCCGGCCTGCCACCGGCGGATCAGCCCGGCATGCAGGCCGGCCAGCGACAGGCCGAGCATTGCCAGCGCCAGGAACGTCCCGTTGAAGACGAACAACGCGTCGTGCAGCGCCCACAGCCCCGGATCCGGCGTGCTGGTCAGCGCGAGCCGGGTGGCCATCACGCCGGTGAAGGTTAGGTTCTGCATGAGCAGGCCGGCGAAACCGGCGACGGACCACGCGCTGCGCAGCTCGGCAACCAGGCCGGCGCCGAACAGCGTGGCCAGCACCCACGCCACCGGCGCCACGGCTGCCGCCACCCGGACCACCGTGGCGTGCCCGTCGAAGAAGGTGAGGGCTTCCGCGGTGCCGGTGCCGGTGGTGGGCATGCCGGCCGGGACGAGGACGATGTTGAGGGCGACGATCAGCACGGCGAAACCGATGCCCGCCGCGCCTGCGAGTTGCCGAGTCATATATTGAATATAGGAGGCGTAAAGTGAAAGGGGAAGGCATGCGGAAGTACGAGTCGCTGCGCCGTGCCACCCAGGCGGCACAGACCCGCAGCGAGATCGCCGCAGCAGCCCGCCGCCTGTTCGTCGCCCGCGGCTGGGCCGCCACCACCGTGCGCGACGTCGCCCGCGAGGCCGGCGTCTCGGTGCCGACCGTCTATGCGGCCTACGGCAACAAGACCGGCCTGGTCCAGGCTTTGGCCGAGGCCGCCGACAACGCCGCCGGTCCGGAGCAGTCGCTCGCCGAGATCGAGGCCGCCGCCGACGACCCGGTACGCCAGCTCGCCGCGATGACCGGCTACGACCGCCGCCTCTACGAGAACGCCGGCGACCTGATCCTGCTGGTCCGCGAGGCCGGCCGCACCGAGCCGGCCCTGGCCGACGCCTACCGCGAAGGCCGCCGCGGCGGCGACCAGACCCGCCGCCAGGTCTTCGACTCCTGGCCGTTGCGCAGCGGCCTGGACCTGGAGACGGCCGTCGACATCTACGCCGCAATCTGCAACGTCGACGTCTACACCACCCTCACCACCGAACGCGGCTGGCCCCCGGCCCGAGTCGAGCAATGGTGGACGGAAACCTTGGCCCGCGAGCTGCTCTAGAGAGCTCTCCGAGGTCAGCCTCAGCTTTCCGGTTCCGGCGTTTCGGGGGTACGAGCTACGCCGTCCCACCTCAGTCGTGGCCGTTCCCGCCGTTCCACGCGAGCCGGCTGCCGGGTCACGGCAGCCGACGCGACCGCCGGGCTCACCCTGCTGGTCACGCTCAAACCGCATCCGGCCGGCCGAGCCGCGACCTCGGCGCTGGTCACGCTCGAACCGCATCCGGCCGGCCGAGCCGCGACCTCGGCGCTGGTCACGCTCGAACCGCATCCGGCCGGCCGAGCCGCGACCTCGGCGCTGGTCACGCTCGAAGCAGCATCCGGCCGACCGGCCGAGCCGCGACCGCCGCGTTGGTCACGCTCGAAGCCGCATCCGGCCGGTCGGCGGTAGACAGCGCTAACGCGCGGCCGGGGCTGCTTTTGGAGGCTGTTTGATCACTGGGCCGCGCACCAGCGCTGCCTGCCGGGCGGTGAGACAGCGCTACCGCAGGGCCCGGTGATCAACCAGGCCGAAAACAGCGCCTCAGCCGTCCGTTGGCGCCGTCACCCGCTCCAGCGCTGGTCCTGCCTTCCCGACTGGCACGGAGAGTGGCTTGCGGAGCCGGAAGTAGTGCCCGCCTCCCGGTAACCCGGCGCCTATTGGCGGCAAGCGTCGCGACCCGGGCATTGCAGTGCCGGCCTCGCAACCCGGGCATCGCAGTGCCGCCTCGCAACCCGGGCATTGCAGTGCCAGCCTCGTAACCCGGGCATTGCAGTGCCAGCCTCGCAACCCCGGCATAGCAGTGCCAGCCTCGCAACCCGGGCATAGCAGTGCCAGCCTCGCAACCCGGGCATCGCAATGCCGGCCTCGCAACCCGGGTCTGAGCGTGGTGTCCGGTTTGAGGCCGGTTGATCGGGCCGTGCGATAGCGCTGTCACCCGCAGACTCGGTAGCCGGGCGGCTGTGGTTTGAGTGTGACCGGCAGGGTGAGCCCCAATGCCACCGGATCGCCGTCGCCACTCCGACCGGTTGATCATGAGGCTGGGGGCGCGATGCCTGGTCTGGCCGCACGCCGAGGCGCAAGATGAACTGGGTGGCATTGGGGTGGGCCCGGCGGCCGCGCTGGGTGCCGTGACCCGATGCCCGACTCGCGGGGAGCGCCCGGCTCTGGCTACGACGGTGTGAAATGGCCCCACCATGACGGCTCGAGTTGGACCCACCTCGTTGATCGATGACGGCTCGAACTGGCCCCACTCGGCGTTCTCCGGGACGACTTCTGGCTGGTCGAAGGCGGGGCCAGTTTCAACCGTCATGGTGGGGATCTTGGCGAGGGTGGAGCCACTTGAAGCCGCCCTGGTGGGGCCAAATACAACCGTCGTAGCCACGGCTCGCGGGGAGCGCCCGGCTCGCGGGGAGCGGCGGGAACGGTCACGATCCGGCGGGCGCGGTGTGGCGGGTACCCCGAAGGAGCGGGACCGAAAAGCTGAGCCGGGGGCCCGGAAGCATCTAGCGAACCGCGCGCGCGTGATCTATAAAGTGCCATGCGCCGGCTGCTGGTCGTGTTCTTGTTGCTGTCGCTCGGCGCCGGGATGGCGTACGGGCTGGACAGCGCCCTGCGTCTGTCGTGGACTCCGGCGCAGGTCATGCCCGAGCCGCCGACCGCCGTGCCGCAGCAGCGCACCGCCGTCGCGCCCGCGATCGGCGTGGTGACGCTGAACCGGCACACCCACCGCCTCGACACCGCCGCCCGGGCCGTCACCGCCGCCGGCCAGAACGCGAAAGGCGTCCTCACCGTCACCGTGACCGGCGACAGCGACGACGAGAGCTACCGGCTCGACCGCGCCGGATCCGGCTTCACGCTGACCGCGGCGGGGGAGTCCGGCGCCGCGGCCGGCCTGTACGCGGTCGGCGACCAGCTGCGCTCCGGCGTACCCCTGAGAACCGGCAGCGTGACCCCGGAGCTGGGCCTGCGCCTGACCGACGCCGGGTCCGTCGGCCGCGAGGCCGACCCGGAAGGCTGGCAGGGCGGCACCGACTACTCGCTGAACTCCGACATCGTCACCTCGGCGCTGCTCCCGCAGGCGCCCTGGGTCGACCCGGCCGCGGTCGACGAGATCGCCGCCGAGTTCCGGCAGTTCATCGACCACTCCGCCGCCCAGGGCTACAACGGGGTCGTCGTGCCCGGCTTCCTGGAGTACGTCACGTTCGGCGAGACCGTCTATGTGGCTGGGGACCCGCACATCGCCCGCGCGCAGGCCATGGTCCAGGCGTTCCGGCCGGTGTTTCAGTACGCCGCGGACATGGGCATGCGCGTCTACTTCATGACCGACATGCTGGCGCTGTCCGGCCCGCTCGAGGCCTACCTGGAGACCCAGGACGACCCGTGGCCGATCTACCAGGCCGGGCTGCGCGAACTGTTCGCCGGCATGCCGTTCGCCGCCGGCCTGATGATCCGCATCGGCGAGGGCGGTTCGGCCTACCAGGCGCCCGGCTGGGACTACTACTCGCAGATCGCGGTGACCACGACCGAGCAGGTCCAGGCGATGCTGAAAGCGTTCCTCGCCGTGGCCGGCGAGACCGGTCGGGACATCATCTTCCGGACCTGGACGGTCGGCGTCGGCGCGGTGGGGGACCTGCACACCAACCCTGATTCGTACGCCGAGGTGCTCGGCGATCTCACCGACCCGCACCTGATCGTCTCCACCAAGTTCACGCTCGGCGACTTCTACAGTCACCTGCCGCTCAACACCACCCTCACCGTGGGACCGCAGCGGCGCATCGTCGAGTTCCAGGGCCGCCGCGAGTTCGAGGGCTTCGGTTCGCTGCCCAACGATTTGACCGCCCTGCACGCCTCCGCGCTGCGGGAACTGCTCGCCGCCAACGAGAACATCGAGGGTGTCTGGTTCTGGACCCAGGACGGCGGCCCGCTGCGCGCGGGCCCGAGAACCCTCTATCTGCGTACGGGCTTCTGGCAGCTCTACGACCTGAACGCCTACGCGATGGGGCGCCTGGCCCGCGCCCCGGACGCCGACCCGGGCGAGGTCACCGCCGACTGGGTGCGCCAGACGTTCTCCACCGACCCGGGGACGGTGGCCGCGATCGTCCGGATGTTCGCGGCATCCCGAGAAGCCGTGACGAAGGGTCTGTACCTGACCCCGTACGCGGACTATGCCGTGAAAGCCCTCGGCCTCGAACCGCCACCCATGATGTGGATCTTCGAGTGGGACATCGTCACCGGCGACTCGGCCGTGCTGAGCAGCATCTACGAGATCAGCCGCGACGATCTGGACGCCACGATCGCCGAGGGCGACCGGGCCATCGCCGTCGCCGCGGAGCAGCGCACGCTGGTGGCCGGCACCGATCCGGCGTCCTGGCGCGACCCCGCCCTGCGCATGCAGCTGCTGGACGCGCTCGACTACCAGAGCGATCTGTACGCGACCCTCGGCGCCTACCGCACCATGTTCCTGCGGCGCACGCAGTGGCTCGACACCGGCTCCGGCACGGCACGGCAGCAGTGGGAGGCCGCGGAGATCGCGTACGCCGAAGCCCGCGACACCTACGTGCAGAAGTGGGACGGCGACCTCGACCTGCCCGCCTACAACTTCACCGCCGCCGACCTCGGCTCGGACCGTTTCGACCGCGACCCGGCGATGGCGATCCTGGCCGCCGTCCTGCTCGCCCTGCTGCTCATCTCCGCCCTGGTGCCCTGGCCGCCGATCCGCGCCCTGTGGCGCGCCGCGAGCATGCCGTGGAAGGCGCCGCCCGCACCGACCCGCACGGCCCGCTGGGTCGCGATCCTGCTGCCCGCCGCGGTGCTGCTGCTCAGCCGCGAGATCTTCACCTGGTTCGCCGCCCCCGCCCACCTGCTGGCCACCCTCGGCGCCTGGCTGGTCTTCGCCCTGGTGGCCCGCCTGCTGGTCCGCGGCCGCGACCCGTACGCGATGTGGACGGTGATCGGCGGCGTCGCCCTGCTGCGGACCGTGTTGCTGCTCGCCGTGCTGGCGGCTCGCGGTCCCGGCCACTACTGGCTGGGCTTCTGGACGAACCCGGGCGCGCGCACCGCCTACGTGATAGTGGCTTTTGCGGGTTTCGCCTGGCTCTTCGTCGCCACCGGATCCGTTCTGCGCACGCAATATGCCTGGTCACGCCGCCGGGTCGCCGGCGGTGTCCTGCTCGTCCTCGGCGCACCGATGCTCGCCCTCGGCGTCCTGATCTGGTCGGTCGGCCTGGAGACCGCGCTGAGCACGTGGAACGACCAGATGGCGCTGCTGCCCTGGGGCCTGCACCGCATTCTCGGCATCGTCACGTTCCTCGGCATCCCGCCCGCCCTGCCGGTCTGGATCACCGCGTTCGGCGCCGGCCTGGTGCTGCTCGGCGCCGCCACCTCTTTCGTGCCGATTCGAAATGTGCCGGTAAAACAGCCATGACACGCCGCTCATCGATCATTCGAGAAACCGCAGATCAAATAGCCTCCGCACATAGATTGTGAGATCTGCGGCACCGATTTGGTATGTCCCAATTGGATCGGTAGACGGCTTCTATGTGGACTGGCGCAGGCCTGGTTACGTGGCCGTTTCCGCAGGGAAAAGCGTTCCCTGCGGAAAGTTAAGAACCCGAATTCGCCCTTGAAAGAACCCGGTGCGGAACCGATAACGTCGGAGCCGTTGGTGGAATCTGGGGAACCACCTGAATCGGAGAGGCAACGACGTTGGCCGCCGTCATCATGATTCTCGTCTCGGTCATTCTGTTCACTTTCGCGGTGGTCACCCTGTGGTGGACCATGCACGCCTGGCGTACGCCGGAAACCCTCGAGGCCACCCGGTTCGCGGCGCCCGACGGCGAGCAGCACCTGACGTTCACGCTGCTCGTGCCGGCCCGCCACGAGCAGGCCGTCCTCGAGCAGACCGTGCAGCGGCTGCTGCAGTCGACCCACGAGGGTTTCGAGATCATCATCATCGTCGGGCACGACGATCCGGAGACCGCAGCCGTCGCCGACCGGGTCGCGCTGACCGCGCCCGGGCGGATCCTGGTGGTCACCGACCACAACGAGGTGAAGAACAAGCCGCGGGCGCTGAACACGGCGCTGCCGTACGCGCGCGGCGACGTGATCGGGGTCTTCGACGCCGAGGACGAGGTCCATCCGGACCTGCTGGAGCATGTGGACCACGCGTTCCGCTCGACCGGGGCGGACGTGGTGCAGGGCGGCGTCCAGCTGATCAACTTCCATTCCAGCTGGTTCAGCCTGCACAACTGCCTGGAGTATTTCTTCTGGTTCCGCAGCCGGCTGCATCTGCACGCCGACAAGGGGTTCATCCCGCTCGGCGGCAACACGGTGTTCGTGCGTACCGAGATGTTGCGCAAGGCCAACGGCTGGGACGGGACCTGCCTGGCCGAGGACTGCGACCTGGGGGTGCGGTTGTCCAGCCGCGGCGCCAAGGTCGTCGTCGCCTACGACTCCACGATCGTCACCCGGGAGGAGACCCCGCACTCGCTGCCCGCGCTGCTCAAACAGCGCACCCGGTGGAACCAGGGTTTCCTGCAGGTGCTGCGCAAGGGGGAGTGGCGGCGGCTGCCCGGCTTCGGGCAGCGGATGCTGGCCCGTTACACGCTGACCGGGCCGTTCCTGCAGGCGTTCGCCGGGCTGGCGATCCCGCTCGGCGTCCTGATCGCGCTCACCGCCGACCTGCCCGTCGGCGTCGCCCTGATCACCTTCCTGCCGGTGTTGCCGATGCTCGCCAACCTGGTGTTCCAGGTGATCGGCCTGCACGACTTCGGCCTGCAGTACCAGTTGCGGATCCGGCCGCAGGACTACGCCCGGCTGATCCTCGGCGTCTTCCCGTACGCGATCCTGCTGGGCGTCGCCGCGCTGCGCGCGATCTGGCGCGAATACACCGGCAAACGTAACTGGGAGCTGACCGCGCACATCGGCGCCCACCTGCGCACCGAAGGCAGTGCCGCATGAGCATCATCGAGCTGCCCGCCCGCGTCAACGGGGTCGCGCACCCCACGATCACCGCGGCGCCGACGCCGCGCCGCCGGCCCAGCCCCGACTGGCTGCTCGCCGGCGGGCTCACCACCCTGGTCCTGATCCTGCTCGCCATCAACATCTCCGGCTTCCCGACGGCCAGCGACGACGAGGGCACCTACCTCGCGCAGGCCTGGGCGGTCCAGCACGGCCACGGCCTTGCGCACTACACCTATTGGTACGACCACCCGCCGCTCGGCTGGATCCAGCTGGCCGCCCTCTCCTGGCTGCCCGGCCTGCTCGCCCCCGGCCTGATCGCGGTGGCCGCCGGCCGGATCGCCATGCTGCCGGTGCAGGCCGCCACCCTGCTGCTGATCTACCTGGTCGGCAGACGGCTCGGGCTGCCCCGCTGGGGTGCGGCGCTGGCCCTGCTCACCTGCGGACTGTCCCCGCTGTTCCTGACCATGGGCCGGCAGATCTACCTGGACAGCTTCGCGGTGGCCTGGATCCTCGGCGCCTTCGCCCTGGCCCTGTCCACCCGCCGCCACCTGTGGCACTACGCGGCCGCCGGCGCCGCCACCGCGATCGCCGTGCTCTCCAAGGAGACCATCCTGATCGTCCTGCCCGCGGTGCTGCTCGCGCTGTGGCAGAACTCGGCACGCAGCACCACCCGGCCGTGGGCGATCGGCGCCTTCTTCACCGGCCTGGTCCTGGTCGGCGGCTTCTACCCGCTGTACGCGATCCTGCGCGGCGAACTGTTCCCCGGCCCCGACCACGTGTCGCTGATCGGCGCCTGGCAGTTCCAGCTGATGAACCGCTCCGGTTCCGGCAGCGCCTTCGACTCCTCGTCCGGCACCTACGCCCTGATCCACTCGTGGCTCTACTACGACCAGGTCATCCTGATCGGCGGCCTGCTGGCCATCCTGGCCGCCCTGGCCATCCGCCAACTGCGGCCGATCGGTGTGGCCGGCGCCATCCTGGCCGTGGTGGCCTTGCGCCCCGGCGGCTACATGCCGGCCATGTACGTGGTGCAGGCCATCCCGTTCCTCGCCCTGGCCCTGGCCGGCGTGGTCACCGTGGCCGTCACCCGGCTGCAGCCGCGGCGGGACTGGCGGCGCGCCACCGCGGTCGCCGTGTTCGCCGCGGTAGCGCTGACCTTCGTGGTCCCGCGCTGGTACGTCGGCGCCGAACGGGCCGTCACCACCGACGACAACGCCCCGTACGCGCAGGCCGCCGCCTACCTGCGCACCAGCATCCCGGACAAGCAGGACACGACCGTCGTCGTCGACGACGTCCTGTGGCTCGACTGCGTCGACGCCGGATACCTGAGCGAGCAGGTCATCTGGTTCTACAAGCTCGACCTGGACTCGGCCGTCGCCGAACGCCTGCCGCGCGGCTGGCGCGACGTCGACTACGTCGTGTCCAGCCCGGCGCTGCGGCAGGACCCGGGCGGTCTGCCCACGGTCGCCGCGCTGCTGGAGCACTCCACCGTCATCGCCGAGTTCGGCGCGCAGGACGCCCGCATCGAGATCCGCCGGGTCGCGAAGGAGACCACCCCATGACCGTCACCACCGCCCGTCGTGCCACGCTGCTCGGCCGCATCGGCGAACTGCCCGTCGAGGTCGCGGTCCGCCAGACCGTCGTGGTGCCCACCTTCAACGAACGCGACAACATCCCGGTCCTGCTGCAGCGGCTGGCCGCTGTGCTGCCGCCGGACGAGTCGGAGATCCTGTTCGTCGACGACAGCACCGACGACACCCCCGAGGTGATCCGGGAGCAGGCGAAGCACTGCCCGGTGCCGGTGACCGTGCACCACCGGCGCAACGCGACCGGCGGGCTCGGCGGCGCTGTCGTCGAGGGGATGCGGCGCGCCCATGGGGCGTGGATCGTCGTGATGGACGCCGACCTGCAGCACCCGCCGGAGATCGTGCCGCAGCTGGTCGCCGCCGGGGTGCGTGACGGCGCCGACCTGGTGGTGGGCAGCCGCAAGGCCGGCGGCGGCAGCAGCGACGGGCTGGACAACGGGTACCGCCGGATCGTCTCCGGCGGCTCCACCCTCACCACCAAGGTCGTCTTCCGCAACGCCCTGCTGCGGGTCAGCGACCCGATGAGCGGCCTGTTCGCGGTCCGCGCCAGCTCCCTGGAAGTGGCCGAGCTGCAGCCGCTCGGCTACAAGATCCTGCTGGAGCTGATCATCCGGAACCGGCCGGGCCGGATCATCGAGATTCCGTACGCCTTCCAGCCCCGCCACGCCGGCGAGTCGAAGTCCACCCTGCGGGAGGGCCTGCGCTTCCTCAAACACCTGGCGCTGCTGCGGTTCGGCGCCCGGCGCGGCCGCATGATCGGGTTCGGGCTGATCGGGCTGTCCGGGCTGATCCCGAACCAGGTGGTCCTCTGGCTGCTCGCCTCGGTGCTCGGCGTGCACTACCTGCCGGCCGCGGTGCTGGCCAACATGGTCGCGGTCACCTGGAATTTCGCGCTCATCGACAGCCTGCTCTACCGCAACCACCGGCACCGGCGCAGTCTCGCCGGCCGGTTCACCCGGTTCTTCGTCATGGGCAACGCGGATCTGCTGCTGCGCGTACCGTTGCTGGCTCTGCTCGTCGGTGGCCTGCATGTCGGCGTGCTGACCGCGAACCTGGTGACCCTGGTGGTCTCGTTCGTGATCCGGTTCCTGATCCTGGACCGCGTCATCTATCTGGTGCGGCAGCGGTGACCGCGCCGCCCCGGCCGTGGATGAGCCGGCAGGACCGCCGGCGCATCGCCCAGCTGCTGGTCCTCACTCTGGTCCTGGTGCTGCTGACACCGGTGCGTCCCGCGCACGCCTCGGTGAACCTGCTGGTCAACCCGGGTCTGGAGACCGTCGACAGCACCGGCTTCCCGCAGTGCTGGGAGCAGTCCGGCTGGGGCGGCAACACGTACGCGTTCGCGGTCAGCCATCCCGGTCGCACCGGCGCCAACGCCATGCAGATCACCGTGTCCGCGACCGCGGGCGGCGGCGACCGCAAGGCGATGATGCTGGAGAACCCGTCGTGCGCGCCCAACGTGACACCCGGCCACCAGTACGACCTGTCCGCCTGGTACACCAGCACCACCCCGGACACCGTGCTGACCGCGTTCCGGCACGACGCCGCGCAGGGCTGGGTGTACTGGACCGACCTGCTGTCGCTGGCCCCGGCCACCACCTGGACCGAGGCGACGGTACGCACCCCGCAGGTCCCGCCCGGCACCGATCAGATCGTGTGGGGCGTGACCATCTACGGCACCGGCGTGCTGCGCACCGACGACTACACGATGGTCGACGCCACCCAGCCCACCCCGGACCTGAGCTGCAGCGCCGGGGTCGCGTGTGAGCAGGGCGCCTGGAAGGTGCTGCCGTTCGAGGCGCCGGTCCGCGGCATCCACGCCGTGGTGCTGCACAACGGCGACGTGCTGCTGGTCGCCGGGTCCGGAAACAGCGAGGAGATGTTCGAGGCCGGCACCTTCACCACCGCCGTCTACCACCCGGACACCGGCACGTTCACCGACGTGCCCACCCCGGCCGACCTGTTCTGCGCCGGCCACGTGCAGCTCGCCGACGGCCGGGTGCTGATCATGGGCGGGAACAAGGACTATCCGGCAGCCGATCTCAGTCACGGCTACAAGGGGCTGAAGGACTCGTACATCTTCGACCCGGCGACCGGCGGCTACGAGCGGGTCAACGACATGAGCGCCGGCTCCTGGTACCCGTCGGCCACCGTCCTGGGCAACGGTGACGTGATCGCGCTCGGCGGCCTCGGCGAGGACTCCTCCGGCACCGTCGCCACGCAGTATTTCGACGCCGCCGAGGAACGCTGGCTCGGCATCAACGAGGCGAACCAGACGTGGAGTTTCTGGGGTCTGTACCCGTCGATGATCCTGATGCAGGACGGCCGGCTCTTCTACACCGGCAGCCACGTCTTCGGTAACGGGCTGCCCGGCACCGGCGCGTCGATCTACGACTACGACGCCGGTTCGATCACCCCGGTGCCCGGCCTGCAGAACAAGGACGAACGTGACCAGTCGATGAGCGTGCTGCTGCCACCGGCGCAGGACCAGCGGGTGCTCACCCTCGGCGGCGGCAACATCGACAGCAACCCGGACGCCAACCCGCTGACCGACATCATCGACCTCAAACAGCCGAGCCCGGCCTACACCGCCGGGCCGCCGATCCCGGCCGGCAAGATGTACGTCTCCGCGGTCCTGCTGCCCGACGGCAAGGTGTTCGAGACCGGCGGGGCGCTGCACAACCGGGCCGACCCGGTGTACGAGGCGTCGATGTTCGACCCGATGACCAACACGTTCACGCCCGGCATGGCGGTCGACCCGGTGCCGCGCGGCTATCACTCGTCGGCGTTCCTGCTGCCGGACGGGCGGGTCATGGCGGTCGGGGACAACCCGGGGGACGGCTCGTTCGACATGCGGCTGTCGGTGTACACGCCGCCGTACCTGTTCCATGGGGCGCGCCCGCAGATCCTCGGGGAGGTCGACCGGCAGTGGGCGTACGGGTCGAGTCACACCGTCACCGTCGACGCGCCGATCCTCAAGGCGTCCCTGATCCGGCCGGCCGCGGTCACCCACTCCAGCGACCCCAACCAGCGTTCGGTCGACCTGCCGATGAGCGTGGACGGCAACCGGATCGGGCTCAACCTGACCAGCAACCCGAACCTGGCGCCGCCCGGCTGGTACATGCTGTTCCTGCAGGGCACCAACGGTGTGCCGGCGGTCGCGGAGTGGGTGAAGGTCGGATGAGAACCCGATTCGTCCTGCTCATGCTGGCCGCCGTGGTCCTGGTCGGGGCCGGGCTGTTGACCATCCGGTTCGGCGGCGACCCGGCCGCCGGCCGGCTGCAGCCCGGCGCCCCGCCGCCGGTGCCGCGGCCCACCGACAGCACCTGGCCGCTCTCCGTCCCGGTCGCGGTCCCGGCGGCTTCGTCGGCGTCGACGCCGCCTCCCACCACCGGGCCGGCGCCTGCGCCCACCGGCCGGGAAGCCACCCCGGCGCCGTTCGTGCACACCTTCGCCGGCCAGCCCGGCGTGCGCCCGCTGCCCCGCAAGCCGTCACCGACCGCCCCGCTCGCGGTCCCGGCCAACGTGGACGGCTGCGACCGTTCCTACGGCACCCGCGCGCAATGCGTACCGTGGGTCTTCCCGCCCGGAGTCACCGACAAGTGCGCCTGGCTGGCCGAACGCGGCTACCTGGATCCGCCGCTGGCGGTCGCCGGCCAGGACCGGCAGAAACTCGACCCCGACGGCAACGGCATCGCCTGCGACACCTGAGCGTCACTTCGAGACGGTTTCCGGCTCCGAGCAGGGGGCGAAGTCCAGATACGGCGCGGCGACCGGCCCGGTGCAGGTCTCGCGGGTGATGACGTCATCACCGGTCAGCGGCCGCTCAGGCCGGCCGCGTTGAGGTAGGTGAGGACGGCCAGGACGCGGCGGTGGCCGTTGTCGGTGACGGCCAGGCCGAGCTTGGTGAAGATGTTGCCGATGTGCTTGTGCACCGCGTTGTCGGTGATCACCAACTGGCCGGCGATCGTGGTGTTGTCGTGGCCCTGGGCCATCAGACCCAGGACCTCGCGTTCGCGTGGGGTGAGCGCGGCGATCGGGTCGCCGGCCCGCTGGACGAGCTGCGCGATCACCTCGGGGTCCATGGCGGTGCCGCCGGCTGCGACCCGGCGCAGCGCGTCGGCGAACTCGTCGACCCGGCTGACCCGGTCCTTGAGCAGGTAGCCGACGCCGCCGCCGCTCGTGGACAGCAGTTCGGCGGCGTACTGCTGTTCGACGTACTGGGAGAGCACCAGCACCGGCAGGCCGGGCTGTTCGCGGCGGGCCTGCAGGGCGGCCCGGATGCCCTCGTCGCGGAAGGACGGTGGCAGGCGTACGTCGACGATCGTCACGTCGGGGCGGTGCTCGCGCACCGCGGCGAGGAAGGTGCCGGCGTCGCCGGCGATCGCGGCGATGTCGAAGCCGAACCGGGTGAGCAGCAGCTCCAGCCCGGCCGACAGCAGCACGTTGTCCTCGGCGATCACGACCCGCACGGCAGCTCCAGGGTGATGGTGGTCGGCCCGCCGGGCGGGCTGTCGACGTCGACGGCGCCGTCGAGGGCGAGCACCCGGCGGCGGATTCCGGCCAGGCCGGTGCCACGGCGGTCGTCGGCGCCGCCGGTGCCGTCGTCGGCGATCACCACCGACAGGCGCGAGGCGGTGCGGGTCACGCGTACGCTCGCCTTGGTCGCCCTGCTGTGCCGGGCCACGTTGGTGAGCGCCTCGGCGACCGCGAAGTAGACGACCGCCTCCACCGCCGCCGGCACCCGGTCGAGCTCGCCGATGTCCAGCCGGGTCGGCACGTTGCTGCGGGTCGTCACCGCGCTCAGCGCACCGGCCAGGCCCCGGTCAGCCAGGATAGGCGGGTACACACTGCGGATCACCTCCCGCAGCTCGGTCATCGCCTCCTCGACCCCCTCGTGGGCGTCGCGCAGCAGCCCTTCCACGAATGCGTCGTCGCGCGGAACGTCGTGCAGCGCCTGCCGGGCCACCGCCAGCCGCATCGCGATCGACACCAGCCGGGCCTGGGTGCCGTCGTGCAGGTCGCGTTCGATGCGGCGCAGCTCCGCGCCGTGGGCGTCGAGCACGTCGGCGCGGGTCCGGGTCAGTTCGGCGACCCGCTCGGCGAGGTGCTCGGTGTCCGGGACCGTCAGCACCGCCATGCAGATCCGGGCGTGGGCTCGCGCGATCGGCGGGAAGAGCAGGTAGGCCAGGGCAGCGAGCAGCAGGAACTGCAGCGGGCCGAGGGTCAGGGCGATCGCCCAGCCGGTGATGGGCACGTCGATGAACAGCCGTGGCCGGTTCGGTTCGGTGAACGCCCACCACAGCGGGGTGGCGATGGTGGCGAGCACCATGTTGCCCACGCACATCAGCGCGGGCAGGCCGAACAGCAGGCCGGTCAGCGCGTTCACCGGCAGCCAGGGCAGGTCGCGGCGGGTGGTCGGCGGCGGCCGGTGCGGGACCGGGGCGCCGAGCAGCCGGCCGGCGCGGGCACGGTGCCGCTCCGCCCAGCGGCGGGTGAGTTGCGGGAAGCACAGCAGCGGCAGCGCGAGCAGTGTGGCGATGCCGGTGGCCAGCGACAGCAGCAGGTACGCCGTACCGCGCCACGCCCGCCCCCATGTCTTCGGCACGGCGCCAAGTCTCGCACTACAGCCAGCTGTACCGTCGGCCCGGTAGCAGGTCGTATTGGGTCGCCGCCGCGCCGTCCCTAGCGTCAGAAGGCATGAGATCTGATCGGTACGCGGTGCGCCTGGACGCGGTGTCGAAACAGTACGGGTCCGGCCGGAACGCTGTGCGCGCCCTGGACGCGGTGTCCGCCGAGTTCCCGCGCGGCACGTTCACCGCGGTGATGGGCCCGTCCGGGTCCGGCAAGAGCACGTTCCTCAACTGCGCGGCGGGACTGGACCGGCCGACGTCGGGCCGGGTCGTGGTGGGCGACACCGATCTGTCCACCCTGTCCGAGACCGGGCTGACCGAGCTGCGCCGTGACCAGATCGGGTTCGTGTTCCAGGCGTACAACCTGCTCGGCGCGCTGAACGTGGCCGACAACGTGACCCTGCCGGTCCGTCTCGCCGGGCGACCGGTCGACACCGCACATCTGGCCGAGGTGCTCGCCGCGGTCGGGCTCGCCGGGCACCACGACCGCCGCCCGAGCCGGCTCTCCGGCGGCCAGCAGCAGCGGGTCGCGATCGCCCGGGCCCTGATCAACCGGCCCGACCTGGTCTGCGCCGACGAGCCGACCGGCGCGCTGGACAGCCGCAGCGGCCGCCAGGTCCTGGCCCTGCTGCGCAGCATCGTCGACGAGCTGGGGCAGACCGTGCTGATGGTCACGCACGACCCGGTCGCGGCCGCGCACGCCGACACCGTGGCGTTCCTCGCCGACGGTCGGATGGCCGGGCGGCTGAACCGGCCGTCGGCCGAGCAGATCGCCGAGCAGATGACCCACCTGGGCGAGCTGGGAGCGGCCGCATGATGTCGAGACGCGCGCTGGCACTGGCCTGGAGCACGATCCGGGGCCGCAAGGGCGGATTCGTCGCGGCGTTCGTCGCGGTGCTGTTCGGCTCGGCGGTGATCACGGCCTGCGGGATCCTGCTGGAGAGCAGCCAGCGGTCGAGCGTGCCGACCGAGCGCTATCGGGCTGCCGACGTCGTGGTCAGCGCTCCGCAGGCGCTCCCGATCGCCGACGACGTGGATCCGCGGTTCGCCGAGCGGGCCACCCTGCCGGCCGGGCGGGTCGCCGAGATCGCGCGGGTGCCGGGCGTGCGGGCGGCGATCCCCGATGTCAGCGTCGCGATCAGCCTGTCGACGGGAGACGGCGAGGTCGCCGCGCTCGGGCACGGCTGGGAGTCGGCTGCGCTCGGCCCGTTCACCACCAGCGCCGGGCAGCCGCCGGCCGGACCTGGCGAGGTGGTGCTGGACGCGGCGCTGGCGAGGCAGGCCGGTGTGACCGCCGGTGAGCAGGTGCGGCTCACGGTCGGGTCGACCACGTCGGCGTACCGGGTGAGCGGCATCGCCGAGCTGCCCGGCGGCCCGGCCCGGCAGTCCGCGCTGTTCTTCACCGACGACCGGGCCCGCGAGCTGACCGGGCAGCCCGGCCGCGTCGACACCATCGGCGTGCTGGCCGCGCCCGGTGCCGACGCCGGCGAGCTGGCCGAAAGCATCGCGGCGAGGTTCTCCGATGTGGCCGTCCACACCGGCGAAGCCCGCAGCGAGGCCGAGTTCCTCGACATCGGCGGCGCCCGGTCGTTCCTCAGCGAGCTGTCCCTGGCGTTCGGCGCCAGCATGGTCCTGGTGATCATGGTCGTGGTGGCGAGCACCCTGGCCCTGACCGTGCGGCAGCGGTTGCGGGAACTGGCCCTGCTGCGGGCGATCGGCGCCACCCCGAAGCAGGTCCTCGGCATGATCGCCGCGGAGACCACGGTGGTCGGCACACTCGGGGCGGCGCTCGGCGTGATCCCGGGCATCGGACTGAGCTACCTGTTCCTGGCCGGTGTCGCGCCCGCCGGCTTCACCCTGTCGATCAGCCCGCTGCCGGTCCTGGTGGCGATGGCGTTGTGCCTGCTCGCCGCCCGTCTGGGCGGCCGGATCGCGGCCCGCCGCGCGGCCCGGCTGCGGCCGGTGGACGCGCTCGGTGAAGCCGCGGTGGAACCGCCGAAGCTCGGCCGGCTGCGGCTGACCGCCGGCCTGCTGCTGATCCCTGCCGGGCTGGTCGTCGCGCTGGTCCTGCCGTGGCGGCTGCCCGGTGACGCCGCCGCCGAGAGCGCCGCGTTCTCGGCATTCCTGCTGGTGTTCGCCGTCGCGCTGCTGGGGCCGCGGCTGCTCGGCGGCGCTGTCACCCTGCTCGGCCCCTGGCTGAACCGCGGCTCCGAAGTCAGCGGATTCCTCGCCACCGCGAACGCGCACGCCAACTCGCGGCGACTCGCCGCCGCGACCACCCCGCTGATCATGGGGATCACCCTCGCTGCCGGGCAGCTGTTCAGCGCGACGACCGCGACCGCGGCCGGGCAGGACCAGGCCGCGCAGAGCCTGCGCGCCGACTACGTCGTCACCTCCACGGCCGCCGGCCTGTCACCCGGGCTCGCCGGCCTGCTGGGCGATGTGCCCGGGGTCGCGGCGGTCACCCCGGTCGTGCGCACCCGCACGCTGGCGACCTTTCCCTCCGGCGACAGTGTGCAGACCAGGGCGTACGCGGCGCAGGGCGTCACCGCCGACCGGCTCGCCGAGACCATGGATCTCGGCGTGCTGCACGGCGACGTCGCCGGCCTGCGGGGCGACACCGTGGCGCTGAGCCGGATCGCCGCCGGCACCCTCGGCGCCGGGCTCGGCGACACCGTCGATCTGCGCCTCGGCGACGGCACGCCGATCACCCCCACCGTGGTGGCTGTCTACGAGCGGGGCCTCGGCCTCGGTGACATCACCCTGCCGCACGAGGTCGTGCTGGAGCACACCACCGAACGCCTGGACTTCGCGGTGCTGGTCGCCGGCGCCGACCTCGAGGCGCTGCGTTCCGCCTTGCGGCACCTGCCGACCGTCCACGTCGACACCCGCGACGCGTTCGCCGCCGCGCAACGCGACGCCGCCACCGGCGAATCGGCGGCCGGGCTGATCCTCAACGCGGTCCTGCTCGGCTACCTCGCGATCGCCGTGGTGAACACCCTGGTGATGGCGACGGCCGCCCGCTTCCGCGAGTTCGCCCTGCTGCAACTGATCGGCGCGACCCGCCGGCAGGTCCGCGCGATGATGCACCGTGAGACCCGGATCGTCGTGGTCGCCGCCGTCGTCATCGGCACGCTCGCCGCGATCCCGGCCCTGGTCGGCACCAGCATCGGCCTGACCAGGACCCTGATCCCGTCCGTCGACCCGCTGACCTATCTCGGCATCGTCGCGGTCGCCGCGCTGCTCGGCTGGGCCGCCGTGATGACCTCGACCCGGATCGCCATGCGTGCGGTCAGCGGCGACGCGGTGCGATGAGCCCCGATTCGTACGCCCACACCACCAACTGCGCCCGATCCCGGCAGTGCAACTTCGTCATCGCCCGGTTGACGTGCGTCTTCGCCGTCAACGGACTGATCACCATCCGCTCGGCGATCTCGTCGTTGCTCAGCCCCCGCGCCACCAGCTCGACGACCTCCTGCTCGCGGGCGGTCAGCACCTCGCGCCCGGCCGCCGGGTCACCGGGTGGCGCACCGGTCACGAACTCGCTGATCAGCGTGCGGGTGACCGTCGGCGCGAGCAGCGCCTCCCCACGGGCCACCACCGCGATGGCCTGCAGCAGCTCGGCCGGGTCGGCGTCCTTGAGCAGGAAACCGCTGGCGCCCGCGCGCAGCGCGTCGAACACGTAGTTGTCCAACTCGTAGTTGGTCAGGATCAGCACCCGGACCGCCGCCAGCTGCGGGTCGGCACTGATCCGCCGGGTCGCTTCAATCCCATCCAGAACCGGCATCTGTACGTCCATCAGCACCACATCCGGCCGCAGGCGCCGAGTGAGCTCGACCCCGGTCACCCCGTCGGTGGCCTCGCCGACGACCTGCACATCGTCCTCGGCGTCCAGCAGCGCCCGGAACCCGGCCCGCATCAGCGCCTGGTCGTCGACCAGCAACACCCGGATCACGCCGGGCCGTCCAGCGGGAACGTCGCCCGTACGGTGAACCCGCCCTCGTCGCCGTGATCCGCGTGCAGCGTCCCGCCCAGCCCGGTGACCCGTTCCCGCATGCCGCGCAACCCCACCCCCGGCGTGACCGGCCCACCGGCCGCCGTCTGCCCGTCGTCGCTGACCGCCACGGTCAGCTCGGTGGGGGAGTAGCCGACGTGGACCTGCGCGATCGCCGGCCCGGCGTGCCGGGTCACATTGGTCAGCGCCTCCTGCACCACCCGGTACCCGGCCTGATCCACCTCGGCCGGCAGCTCCGCGGGCTCCCCGGACACGCGCACCTGCACCGGCACCCCGGCCGCCCGGGTCCGCTCGGCGAGCGAGTCCAGCAGCGCCAGCCCGACCCGGTCCTCCTCGGCGGGGGTACGCAGCACGGTCAGCGTCGCCCGCAGCTCCCGCATCGCGGTGCTGCTCGCCTCCTGGATCGCCAGCAGCGCCGCCGACGGCTGGTCACCGTTCTTGCGGTCCAGGTGCACGGCGATCCCGGCCTGCACCTTGATCACCGAGATGCTGTGGGTCAGCGAGTCGTGCAGGTCCCGGGCGATGCGCAGCCGTTCCTCGCCGGCCCGGCGCAGCGCCATCTCCTCGCGGGTGCGCTCGGCCTCGGCGGCCCGCTGCTCGACCTGTTCCAGGTAGGCGCGATGCTGGCGGGCGACCAGGCCCGCGACGTTGGCCGCCACGAACCAGCCGACCAGCAGGCTGGTGCGTTCCAGCATCTGCTGACCGGGCAGCCCGGGCGGCGCGGCCGACACCTCGGAGATCAGGAACCCGCCGAGATAGACCAGGCTGGCCAGGGCGGCGGCGAGCCGGTGCCCGCGCCAGGCGGCCAGATAGACCGCGCCGATCACCGGGAACGAGGCGGACACCCCGGCATGCACCCGCACGTGCAGGAGCAGCATGGCCGCGGTCACCACGGCCAGCGCCGGCACCGGGAACCGCCGGCACAGCGCCAGCGCCGCCGCCATCACCACGATCAGGACGACGTCGAGCAGTCCCACCGCGTCGGCGCCGGGCGCCAGCGCCGCGTTGCCGAGCAGCAGCACTCCGAGGACGACACCGCCGAGGGCGTAGGGCAGATCGGGACGCATGAGCGAACTGTAGGACGGCCCCGCCCACGGGTCATCCTGCGCCCGCAGTAGATCCGGCGTACCACTGGCGCGGTATCGGCGCCCGCCGAAGTGTCTCCACCGGCACGACGCTTCCGCGGCCCGGTGCGACCAGCATCGACAGTCATGACATACCGCTTCTTCACACCGGTGCCGGCGAAGGCGGCGACCGGCCGCACCGCGCAGGTCTACCGGCAGATGCGCGACGACTTCATCGGGCCCGCACCCGCCTTCCAGGCGCTGTCCGCGGTTCCGCAGCTGATGGCCGCCACCTGGGCGCTGATGCGCGAATCCCTGCTGGCCGGCGGGGCCGGCCGGGTGGACCGCGAGGTCGTCGCCTCGGCGGTGTCGCTCGCCAACCGCTGCCGGTTCTGCGTCGACGCGCACGCCACCCTGCTGCACGCGCACGGCGAACACGAGCTCGCCGAAACCGTCGCCGGTGGCGGCACGCCCGACCGGCCCCGACACGCCGAACTCGTCCACTGGGCCGCCACCAGCCGCACCCCGCGGGCGACCGGCTGGACCAGCCCGTACGGCCCGCAGCTGACCGGCACCCTGCTCACCTTCCACTTCCTCAACCGCGTGGTGTCCGCCCTGCTCGCCCCGGATCTGCTGCCCGGCGGCCTGCAACGGCTGCCCGCGGTCCGCAACGTCGGCGGGCGGATCTACGCCCGTGCCGCCCGCCAACCCAAGCGGCCCGGCGACGGTCTGACCCTGCTCGATCCGGCGACCACGGCGCCACCGGCCTGGGCGGGGGACAGTCCGGTCGGTGTCGCGTACGCCGCTCTGATCGAAGCCGCCGAGGCCGGCGGCGACCTGCTCAGCGACACCGCCCGCCGGACCCTGACCGCAACCGTCAGCTGGGAGGACGGCCGCCATCCGAGCCGGCCCGACGACTGGGCCACCGACCTGGTCCGCGACCTGCCCGGCGCCGACCGCGTCGCCACCCGCATCGCGCTGAAAGCCGCGTTCGCGCCCGCCGCGATCAGCCCCGGCGACGTGGGCCTGTGGCGGCTGACCCATCCCGGCGACGCCGACCTCGTCCGGCTCGTCGCCTTCGGCGCCATCACCGCCACCGCACACATCGCCCGCGTCCTCGACCCGGCCCATCGATAGGAGACCACCATGCGCAGACTCTTCGTGATCGTCAGCGGCGTGCTGCTGGCCGCGTTCGCACTGCAGTTCGTGTTCGCCGCCGTCGGCGCGTTCACCGAGCCCGGCGGCGACGACTCCTACGCGCTGCACAGCATCACCGGGATGGCCATCATTCCGGCCCTGTGCCTGCTCACCATCCTGTGCGCAGTCCTCGCCCGGGCGCCCGGCCGGGTCGTCGGCCTCACCGTCCTGCCGCTCGGCCTGGTCATCCTGCAGGCGCTGATCGCCATGCTGGCCGGCGCGTTCACCGACGCCTCCGGCGCCAGCACCCCGGTCAGCCTCACCATCGGCGGGCTGCATGCTGTCAACGGCATCATCGCCGTGCACGTCGTGGTCGGCGTCATGCGGGCCGCTAAGATGCTGGCGGACGACGTTCCGGTACCCCAGGGTGTGGCATGACCACCGGCTCGGTGCTCGCCCTCGACCTGGTCATCGCGGTTCTCGCGGCCGCCGGCTGGCTGGGCGCCGGCGCCGCGGCGGCAGCCGGGCGCCGCCGCATCGCGCTGGGCATCAGTCTGGGCGCGCTGGCCTTCACGCTGGCGCGGGCAGTAACCACGGTGGTGCTGGCGCGCGCCGGCTGGTGGTTCGCGGCCGAGAAGGTGGTCATCGCGGCGCCGCTGGCGCTGGCCGCGCTGCTCGCGATGGTCCGGCCGCAGCCGGTTGCGCTTTTCTTCGCGGGGTACGCGCAGACGGCCGCTCTCCTAGTGACGCTGCTGCACGGCTACCCGCTGTCCGCCGGCGTCATCGTGCTCACCGTCGCCGGGGTAGCCGCGGCCACCGCGGTCACCTGGCGTTTCCTCAGTCCACGCCGTCCGCGCAGGCTGTCCCGGGCGATCACCGCGGTGACTCTCGGTGCACTGGTGACCGGCACCGGTCTGGCCGCAGCAACGGGGGGCGCTTCACCCGTACCCCACACTCATCAAGCCGGCGCCGAGCCCACCTTGGGCGAACCGACCAAGCGCTTCACCCTGACGGCTGGTGCGCGCGATGACGGTGCCTGGGCGTTCAACGGGCAGGTGCCCGGGCCGCAGCTCACGGCGACCGTGGGTGACGTCCTGGAGATCACGTTGCGCAACCGCGACATCGATCGGGGCGTCACCCTGCACTGGCACGGCTACGACGTGCCGAACAGCCAGGACGGGGTGCCCGGCATCACCCAGGACGTGGTGCGGCCGGGGCAGGAGTTCGTCTACCGGTTCCGCGCGGACCAGGCCGGCAGCTACTGGTACCACACCCACTCGGCCTCCGACCTCGGCGTCCGCAAAGGCCTGTACGGCGTGCTCGTCGTGCATCCGTCCGCACCGGCCGGCCTCGACGTGGCCCTCACCTTCGGCGGCGAGCCGGTGAGCGCGTCAGTCGCGGAGGGCACGCCGGTCCGGTTGCGGCTGATCAACACCGACAACAGCACCCATCGGTACGCCCTGGCCGGCACCCCGTTCCGCGTCGCCGCGATCGACGGGTACGACCTGCGCGCCCCGGCCCCACTGCAGGACACCGCGGTGCTGATCCCCGCCGGCGGCCGCTACGACCTGACGTTCAGGGCGCCGTCTCGTCCGGTGGCCCTGACCGTGGACAACCGGGTGGCCTGGTCGACCGGCCCGGCGCCGCCCGCTCCTCCCGGCCGGCCGGTGCTGGACCCGCTCACCTACGGCGCTGCCGGTCCGGCCGCATTCACCCGCTATGACCAGCAGTTCACCCTGGTGCTGGACCGCGGCCTCGACCTGAAAGGCCTGCTCCCGCGCTGGGCCCACACGGTCAACGGCGCCGCCGACCCGGACATCCCCACCCAGGTGGTCCGCCGCGGCGACATCGTCAAGTTCACCATCGTCAACCGCTCCCTGGAGGTCCACCCGTGGCACCTGCACGGCCATCATGTGCTCGTGCTCTCCCGCGACGGGCAGCGGTCAACCGGCAGTCCGCTGTGGCTGGACTCCTTCGACGTACGCCCGGGGGAGGTGTGGGAGGTCGCCTTCCACGCCGACAACCCCGGCATGTGGGCCAACCACTGCCACAACCTGCCCCACGCCGACCAGGGCATGACCCTCCACCTGATGTACGCCTGAGGCCACGCCCCTGCCACCTCTCCTCCACTCTTGATCCTTGGCGTGTCCACAGGGGAGCGACATCCCCGAGCGTGATCGCCGCCGCGACCCCTGCCTGACACCGGGCGGCATCGCCGCGGCGGCCGAGCCCGACTCGGCGGAGAAGCTGCCTACGGCAAGGTGACGCTCTGGGGCAACAGCTAGACCAACAAGAACACCTTTCTCAGAACCGAGACCGGTCGCTGACCCGTCGAGCACGGCGGACCTCGACCCCACGGTAACGACCCACCCGCCCGGCCGCGCCGATCGCCACCCACCTGCCCGGCCGTGCCGATCGCCGCCGGCCCGCCCGGCCCGCCGATCGCGCCGGCCCGCCGGCCGTGCCGCCCGGCTGCGGCGCGGCAAGGCGCTGCCGGCCGGAATGCCCTTTGGCCTGGCTGACGCCCAGCGCTGCTTCCTGCCGGTTGAAGCAGCCCTGGTGGTCAGCTGGGTGGTCTAGCTGTCGCTCAGTGCTGTCTCGTGCCGGTTGTGGCAGTGCTGGTGGTCAGCTGGGTGGTCTCGGCTGTCGCGGAGTGGCGTTTCCAGCCCGCGGAAGCAGCGCTGGTGGTCAGCCGGGGTTGCCCGGCTGGCGTTCCGCGTTGCTTGCGCGGTCGCCAAAGGCGTTGTCGGCCGGACGGGTCCGGCGCGAGGCGGGGGGCAAGCTGAGTTACCGGCGTGCGCCATGGCCGGGGAGGCGAGCCGCCGTTCATGGGTGCTACGACGGCTCGGTTGCTGGTGTGGGGACGGCTGAGCTGGCGGGGGAGCGGCCGCTGTCAGCTGGAGCCGCGCACTGTCAGGGAGGTTGGCAGCCGGGCCGGGGCCGGCAGGCCGGGGTCCAGCAGGTGGTGCACCGCGGACGCTGCCTCGTCCTCGACCGGCATGTAGACCGAGGACAGGTCCGCGGCCTCGGCCAAGGCGCTGCCGTCGAAGCCGACCACCGCGACGTCGTCCGGGACCCGTCGGCCTGCCTCGCGCAACGCCTGCAGCACGCCCATCGCGGTCACGTCGCAGGCCGCGAACACCGCGTCCAGACCCGGCTCCCGGGCCAGCAGCTGCTTGGTGGCCGCATAGGCCGTGGCCCGGGTGAAGTCACCGTCCACCGCGGTCACGGCCTGCGCGACACCGGCCATCACCCGCAGGAAGCCGGCCCGGCGTTCCTGCGCGCACGGCGTCGGCGGGCCGAACACCGCGCCGATGCGGCGCCGGCCGGTCGTGACCAGGTGCAGGGCGGCCTGGTAGCCGCCGCCGTCGTTGTCCGGGGCGACGAAAGCCACCCCGGGCGCCGAGCGGCCCAGCGACACCGTCCGCGTACGCCGCGCGTAGGCAGCGCTCGCCGCACCCGGCATGTTGATCAGTAGTCGCCCGAACGGCGGGTCCGTGTCGCCGGCCGGCGGTTCCGGAACCCGGCGTACGTCCAGCGAGATCTCCTGCCCACCCAGCGTCCGCATCGCGCCGGTCAGCACCCGCCCGTAGAACGGCTTCGCGCTCATCGCCGCCGGATCCGCGTCGACGATCAGCACCTCGATGCGCTCACGCCGGCCCGCGCCGCCCCGGCCGGTCGCCAGCGCCCGGGCCACCGCGTGCGGTTCGAACCCGAGCCGGGCCGCCACCGCGCGCACATGCTCCCGTACGGTCTCCGAAGTGCCGTACGCGCCGTTGATCGCGCGGGACGCGGTGGCCCGCGACACGCCGGCCACCCGGGCGACGTCGGCGAGGGTGGGACGCCGTTGATCCATGACCTTGACGATATCGCTGATGGGGAGCACGTGATGCCGGCGCTGTACGACGATCTGATCAGCACCGCCTACGGCCAGTTCTACGTCACCAGCGATTTCGACGACGAGCCCGACCCGACTGAGGCGTTCCCCGGCCAGGCCAACGGTTTGTGCGGCGCCCAGGTGCCCGGCGGGCTGTTCCTGGTCACCGGCCGCCACGACGGAAAGGTGCAGCTGCGGGTGGAGCTGCGTGACGGCCCGCCGCCGGAGGACGGGTGGGAGGAGATCGTCGAGGTGTCGTTCACCCCGGTCAGCGACGAGGTAACCCTGATGACCTGGCACGTGGACGAGTACCCGCTGCCCGGCCTGCAGGCGGGAGTGGCGTACCGGGTCCGCTACTGCGCCCGCGGCATGGACGAGGCGACTGGCTACCACGGCCCGCGTGAGGGTGTGGAACCCATCGATCACTACTTGCTGGCGTTCTGGCCGGCCCCGCCCGAAGCGGACCGCGTCGTCCGCCGCACCAGCCGCGCCGCCGCCTACTGGCACGACGAGGGCTTCACCCGCTCCACCTGACCTACTGCAGCAGATAGTCGATCTGCTGGCGCAGGAAGCTCGGGTCGAGCAGTTCGAAGTGGCCGGACCGGGACCAGCCGAAGTTGTTCGGGCTCAGTCCGAAGTCGAAGGCCTTGTCCCGCAACTCCATCAGCAGGTCCTTCTCGCCCAGCGACAGCAGCACGAAGATTCCGCTGCATATCTTGGTCAGTTGCGTGAGGTACTCGACGAATTGCTCGACACCGTCCTGGTCCTCCCACACCTTACGGATGTCCTGCGCGTGCCGGCGTACCTGGTCCATGTCCTTGTTGGCTGCCTTGAAGACGTAGGAGCACAGGTAGCGCAGCTCCTCGATGCTGGTCGCCGATGTCAGCAGGTCCTTGAATTGCTGCAAAGGCTGGTCCACGTCGACATCGGCGATTCTCTTCGAGATCACCATGGTGTCCCGATTGATGTTGGGATCGAGCAGCAGCACCCGGTGGATCTGCAGGTCCCGGAGAACGTCACCGGCCAGCTTGGAGAGCATGAGGATGATGTCGGCGCCGACCGAGAAGCCGACCAGCGAGATGCGCTTTCCCGGATGTTGCGCCTGAAGGTGGCGAATGGCCCGGGCGAACAACTGGGCGTGCGACTCGAGGGAGATCGGCGAGTATTCCTCGTCGTCCTTGTCGTCGGGGTTGAAGCCGTACAGAGTCAGGGCCACGGCGTTGTACTGGGTCTCGGCGAGATAGGCCCGGAAGTCCGTCGCGTCCAGCCCGAGCCCGTGCACGAGCACGACCAGTTCGTCGGATTCGCGTTTGGCCTCGAGGTAGTGCAGCACGCCGTGGCCGGGTGTGTGCTCCCCGGTTCCGAGCATGCGCAGTGTGTCCGGCGACAGCTGGATGACGCCCTCGGTCACCCCGGTCAGCTGCTTGCGCCGCAGCAGCGCCCAGTAGATACCGAGGCTGGACAGCCCGGTGACGGCCGCGGCGGCGACCGGGGCCACCCCGGATGCCGGCGCCGCCATCAGCCAGCCGGCGGCCGCCCCGAGCAGCACGCCCAGGGCGCCGGCGATGAAAGCGAATCGGCCGGGCAGCCGCCGGTCAGCGGCGTGAGCATCGGTACGCCCGGCGAGCCCGTCCGAGCGCAGCGCGTGCTTCACCTCCCCGGCGACGACCCGCGCCTGACTGTCCAGGTGCTCGCGGTCACCGTCGGGATATGCCCGTCTCAACAGGTCCCGGCTCAGCCTCCGGAAGCTGCCCGGGGAGCCGGAGTGTCGTTCCGACGTCATGCGTTTCACCTCCGCCACCAACTCCAGGGCCGAATCCACCGTCTGCGCGTCGGTGCGAAGACGCATTCCGGGCACCGTTCGCGCAGATCGGTGCGTTCGAGCAGGGTCACCGTCGCGGCGACCGCTTGATAAATCGCCCGGCGCCGCGTCGCATTGGCGTCCACGGCGTCGGTGTTGAGCACTTTGGACACCAGGATCTCCCAGTGCTCCTCTGCTGTTTTCCATTCTTCGTCGTGCAGCTTCACGAAGCGTTCGACGAAGTCGTTCGGTACGTTGAAATTGGCGGTCCGGCGGCTCAGATGCGCCAATCTCGGGATCATCGCGCTATTCATCGCGGTCCTCGGCGTACAATGCGGCGGCGCTTGTCTTGCGGCGGGAGTTGATCGAGGCGCTGAGAACGTAGCCGGCGATGGCGCCCGCAATTCCGGGTGCCACCAGCCAACCGGCCATCGACAGGAGCCACGCCGCGACAGGATGTGCGGTGTCGGCCGGCGAGGTGATGGCGATGCTCACGTCATACGATTTCCGCCAGCCGATGAGGACGCCGTTCAGCAGAAACAGCAAGGCGTACAGAACAACGAAGGGGAAGCCGCGGAAAAGTAGCCAGAATTCGAGCCCGCGGTGCTGTCCGGCCGACCGCCACCTCCGCCGGAGATAGCCCCATGGCGTCTCCGGCGGAGCCGATGAAAGATCTGTTTTGTTGTCGCCGTCGTCGGTTCGGCTGGACATGGCATGACGTTACCGCAGCGATGCCACCACATTGATGGAGATCATATTAGGTGTAATGATCTCCGGTGCGTCCGCGATGATTGTTTTCGGTCACCGGCTACGGTCGTCGCGCCGCTCGAGCGTGGCCGACGGATCAGAGGAAGTCACGCCGGAAGGCGTCGAAGTCGCTGCCCGCGGTCACCTTGCCGATGCAGTGGCCGTCGGAGACCTCCCCGATGTCTAGCGGGGTGGCGTCTCCGGGGTGGTAGGCGCGGATGGCCGCACCCGGTGTCAGGAGATCGCCGGTCGGTTCCAGGCTGACGAAGAGTCCCTGCGGAGGCAGCGCGCCGACGACAGCCGCGATGATCGTCTCTCGGGCCGCCTGCTCGTACTGGTAGAGGACGAAGCTGCAGGTCACGACGTTGAACCTGTTCTCCCGCAGGAAGCGGGCCAGCTTGTCCGGCCCGAGCAGGTCGACATCGGCCATGTGCAGTTTCGCGTCGAGAACCTCGGGTTGGTCGAACGCCCAGGCCAGTTCCTCGTACCGCTCGTCGTAGTACGCCGAGGGGCCGTAACAGTGCCGGATCCAGGCCTTGTCCTCGACCGGCGTGCGGTCGACGCCCCACCGCTCCGCGTAGTCGACCTCGACGAACGACGGCTCCCAGCCCTGCCAGGTGAGGCCCGGGGCGAAGCGTTCATAGTTCGACCGGCTGTTCAGTTGGCGCGGCAGCAGGCCGGCTCCGGTGCCCAGATCCGCGAGCCGCACCGACATTCTCGTCCGAGCCGCGAAGTGCGAGATCAGCACCTGTGGAATGAGAAATCGGCGAGCGCTGGAGAATGAGTTCTGCCGGGTCAGCACGCGCTCAAGAATGGTCTTCCGGTTGTCGTCGATCTCGTCCCGGAGAACTTCTGCGCGCTGCTCGACCGGGAGTGTCCTGTCGAAGACGGGGGCGTTTCGCCAATCGCCTGACATCTCCTTCAAGGCGATGCACAAAAGCGTGACGAAATGCGAGACCGTGAGGCTGGGCCGGTTCTCGTAGCACGTTTCGGTGATGCGTGTCAGTGGCCCGTGACCCGCCTTTTCCTCCGCCGCGAACAGGCTGTCCAGAACCGCGTAGAACGGATGCCAGCCGTGGTCGTGCGGGTGCCGCTGCAAGTCTCTCAACGTGCTGCGGACCTCAGCGGTCGTGGCCATTGACGTCGTGCCTGCCTTCGGGTCAAACGAGTGCGGTGGCGGGAGGCTAGCACGCTGTGCCGCCCGCGGGGTCTTTAGCATCGCACCGGCTGACAAATTCACGCCCAGGGAATCCCTAAACGCGCGAGGCATTCGGCAGCGGCGCGGGGTAGCGGCCGGCCCAGCCCTGTGTCTAATGTACTAGGTAACTAGTGGAACGGGGTGGTGTGGTGATCGAGTTTCATCTGGACTCGCGGTCCGGGGTAGCGCCCTACATGCAGCTCATCCAGCAGGTGCGGCACGCTCTGCGGCTCGGCGTCCTGCACGAGGGCGACAAGCTGCCCACCGTCAAAGAGGTGGTGGGCCAGGTCGCGATCAATCCGAACACGGTGTCGAAGGCCTACCGCGAGCTCGAGTACGAAGGCCTAGTCGTCGCGCGGCCCGGGCTGGGCACCTTCGTCACCCGTACGCTCGGCGGTGACTCGCTGGCCCGGCATGAGCCGCTGCGGCAGAGTCTGGCGGGCTGGCTGTCCGAGGCCCGCGAGGCCGGGCTGGACGACGAGAGCATCGAGGCGCTGTTCCTGAGCACGTTTCGTGCGTTTTCGGAGGCCCGGGCATGACTAGCGCGCTCACGGCGGAAGGGCTGACCAAACGGTACGGGCGACGCACCGCCCTGTCCGACTGCACCCTCGACATCCCGGCCGGGCATGTCGTCGGCCTGGTCGGGCCGAACGGCGCCGGCAAGTCGACCCTGCTGCAGCTGGCCTGCGGGCTCCTCGATCCGACCGCGGGGCGGATCGAGGTGCTCGGCGAGCGGCCGGTCAGCGGGTCGGCGCGGATCGGGTTCGTCGCTCAGGACACCCCGGTCTACGCGAGTCTGACCGTTGCCGAGCACCTGCGGATGGGCGCGCACCTCAACCCGGCCTGGGATGCCGAGCTGGCCGGGCGCCGCATCGCCCAGGTCGGCCTGGATCCGGCGCAGAAGGCCGGCAGACTCTCCGGCGGCCAGCGTGCCCAGTTGGCCCTGACCGTCGCCGCCGCGAAACGGCCCGAGCTGCTGCTGCTCGACGAGCCGGTGGCCGCTCTCGACCCGCTCGCCCGGCGCCATTTTCTGCAGGGCCTGATGGAGCTGACCGCTGAGCAGGGCATGAGCATCGTGATGTCCTCGCACCTGGTCGCCGACCTGGAGCGGGTCTGCGATCACCTGATCGTGCTGGTCGAGTCCCGGGTCCGGGTGGCCGGCGACGTCGACGACCTGCTGGCCGGCCACCACCGGCTGGTCGGGCCGCGCCGCGACGCGGCCGAGCTGGGCGCGGGACGAGCCGTGATCGAGCAGAGCCACACCGACGTGCAGTCGACGTTCGTCGTGCGTAGCACCGCGCCGATCAACGACCCGTCGTGGCAGGTCGACCGGCTCGACCTGGAGGACATCGTCCTCGCGTACATGAGTGGCGCCGCCACCACCGGATCGCAGCGACTCGCGGAGGCTCACCGATGATCTGGATGACCTGGCGGCAGTTCCGGGCTCCGGCCCTGGTGACCGGCGCCCTGCTGCTGATCCTGCTGGCCGGCCTGGCGCTGACCTGGACGCAGGTGACCGATGCGGCCACGCGGAGCGGGTTCACCGGCTGTCAGGCGGACGAGTGCCTCGCGGCCGGCGAGACCTTCCTGCAGGCGGTGCGCCAGAAGGTGGCCGGCGAGCTGCACCTGGCGGCGATCGTGGCGCTCCTGGTGCTGCCGGTTCTGCTGGGCATCTTCTGGGGCGCGCCGCTGGTGGCACGCGAACTGGAGACCGGTACGTACCGGATGGTCTTCACCCAGTCGGTGAGCCGCGGCCGCTGGCTGCTGGTCAAGCTGGCGGTCGGCGGCGGCGCCGCCGCGCTCGGCGCCGGCCTGCTCAGCCTGATGCTGAGCCGGTGGGCGCAGCCGATCGACGCCGCCTCCGCGGACCGGCTGAACCCGCTGGTGTTCAGCGCCCGCGGTCTCGTGCCGGTCGGCTACGCGGCGCTGGCGTTCGTGCTCGGCGTGACCGTCGGGCTGCTGCTGCGGCGCACCCTCGCCGCGATGGCGGTGACCCTGCTGCTGGTCGCCGGGGCCCAGCTCGCCGGGCCGCTGGTGGTACGCCCGTGGCTGGCCCAGCCGGTCACCTCGACCGCGCCGCTGGAGGTGGACGGGCACTACGGGATCTCGTTGAGCCCGGACACCGGCGAGATGCAGCTGCACGTCGAACCCGACCTGCGCGGCGTCTGGATCCTGGAGAACACCGTGGTCACCTCGACCGGAGCGAAGTTCACCGGTCCGGCGGACATGACCCAGTGCGGTCCGGAGGCGCCGCGCGACCACGAGACCTGCCCGCCGTGGCTGACGGCGCAGAACCTGAGCCAGAAGCTCACCTATGTGCCGGGCGAGCAGTTCTGGCCCCTGCAGTGGCGCGAGTTCGGCCTGCTCATCGCGCTCACCGCGGCCCTGTCAGCCTTCTCCCTGTGGTGGATCCGGCGCCGGCTGACCTGACCGCGATTCTCGGACGGCGCCGGCCGACCTGACTGCGATTCTCAGACGGCGCCGGCCGACCTGACCGCGGGTGATCAGAATGGCGCCGGCTGACCGGACCAGGGTGATCAGAACGGCGCCGGGCCGCTGCCGGCGAGCGACACCAGGATCTGCGTGGCGAGCAGCTTGCGCACGCCGGTGACCGCCACCGGCCCGGTCCGGTCGTAGGGCAGCTCCAGCTCCAGCCCGTCGGTCGCGTTGCGGATGTCGTCGCTGATCTGGTCCGGGCGGAACGTGCCGCCCCAGCCTTCGACACCGCCGCGCTGGTGGGTGCTGAGCGAAGCCATGCCGGTCACGGGTGTCCCGTCGGCGAGGGTCAGCCGTGCCGGACCGGAGTACGTCGTCATAGTTGCCAACCGTAGCTGGCCGCCGCGCGACAGCTGACTGCCGGTCAGCGTCGCCGGGCGGCCATCCACTGCCAGATGTGGGTGCCGTCGATGCTGGGATCGTTGCGGGCCACGTAGATCCACGACCAGTGGCCGGGGAACCGGTGGCCGTTCCAGACGACCTGGTCGTACAGGGTCAGCAGCGAGTTCGGAATCAGCTCGTGGGCGTGCACCGTGTTCGGTTGCGGCGGCACGGTGTCGTCGTCGAGGGACGTGACGAGCCAGGTAGGGGTGCTGATCCGGGCCAGCTCGGGGTCCGGGATCAGCGGCGGGGCGCCGGCTTGCAGGGAGGCCACAACACCGCAGATGGGTACGGACGACGCGAACAGCCGCGGGTACACGGTGGTCATCTTCATGCTCATGTAGCCGCCGTTGCTGCAGCCCACCACGGAGATCCGTGCCGGGTCGACGCGGCGCTTACGGACCAGGTCGCCGATGATCTCGCGGATCAGCGGGGCGAACCGGTCGCCGTCCTCCATCCAGTACGACGTGCTCTGCGGAGCGACCACGTAGGCACCGCCGAAGATCCGCTGTCCCTCGGGAGTGGCGAACCCGAGGGCGCCGCGGTTGGCGCGCAGGGTCGTCTCGTTGTCGTAGTAGCCGTCCGGCAGTGACGCGCCCTCACCGCCGCCGTGCAGCCAGACGACCAGCGGTCGCCGGCCGCGGTGGTGCTTGGGGGAGTAGAGCCGGTATTTCATCCCGGAGCGGGACCGGTGGTAGCTGAAGGCGTCCACCTCGGGATTGGACAACCGGCCCTGCTCGAACCGGGAGATGGTGACGGGACGGCCGCCGCGTACGGTGATCGGGCTGTTCTGAGTGATCGTGTAGACGAGGTCCAGCCGGACGTTGCGGCCGCGGCTCACGATGTAGCCGAGTGTGCCGCCGCCGACCTGGCCCTCGGCGTGACTCAGCTCCAGGACGATGTCGCCGCGCCGGTCGAGGCGGGCCGCGGTCACCGTACGATCAAGGTCGTATTCGCTGAAGATCAGCTCGCCCGGCGCCAGCGGGATCGGGCTGGTGGCCGTGGCGTGCACGCTGAACGTGCCGGCCGTCAGGCCGCCCGGATCGATCCGCCCGAGCCGGGCGGTGTGCAGGGTGAGCGAGGTGATCTGCTCGCCGCCGTCGAGGGTCTGGGCATTGAGCGTGAAACCCACTCCGGTACGCGGTGGCCCGCCGGCCCGGGCGGCGGCGCCGGGGATCGTCAGGCCGGCGGCGACACCGGCGCCCGCGGCCAGAGCAGCGCGGCGACTGATCGGCATGGTCATCGCGGGGCCTCCCTCTAGTGAAGCCTGTCGATGGCTGCAACGTATCGCGCCCGCCACACCCCCGCAACGGCCCGGTCAACCAGCGGGCAGGGTCACGACAAAGGTGGCGCCGCGCGGCTCGTGCGGCTGGTAGCCGACGTGCAGGCCGCCGGCGGTGGCCAGCTGGTGGACCAGGTAGAGGCCGAGCCCGGTGCCGGGTTTGGTGGTGGCCACCCCGCTGCCGGCCCGGGTGAACCGGTCGAACAGGTCGCCGACGAACTCCGGCGGCACCCCTTCGCCGTGATCGCTGACGTGGACGTGCACCTGCGCCCCGTCGCGGATCACGGCGATCTCGATCGGCGGCTGGCCGTACTTGACGGCGTTGCCGATCAGGTTGCCGAGGATCAGTTTCAGGCAGGCCGGGTCCGCCCTCGCGGTCACCACCTCCGGGGCGGTCATCGTGATCCGCTGCTCCGGGTCGGCGCCGAGCTCGGCGACCGCCTCCCGCACGGCGCGGTGCACGTCGAGCGGCACGGGCTGCACGGTCAGCACCCCGGAGTCGAGCTGGGCGAGGGTGAGGATCTCCTCGACGATGCCGTCGGCCCGGTGCCCGCCCGCGGTGATGCGCTGCACGTACCGGTGCTTCAGGTCCTCGTCCAGGTCCGACCACTCGTCGAGCAGCGTGTGACCGTACGTGACGATCGAGCTCAGCGGCTGGCGTACGTCGTGGCTGAGCATGGTGATGAAGTCGGTCATCTGGCTGTTGGCGTGCTGCAGGTCCCGGCGGCTGCGCCGAGTCCGTGCGACCGCGGCGACGACCAGCAGACCGGCCCCGGTCGCGGTGATCACCGCGACCTTCGTGCCGGCCTCGGCCACCGCGACCGGCCCGTACAGATAGTCCTCGCTGATCGCGCCGGTCAGCCGCCACGGCGTGCCCGGCACGGGATGGGTCACCTGCCGCCACCAGCGTCCGTCGCGCCAGAACCGGCCGGGCCTACTGCCGCTCGCGGCGTCGAGCGGCACGCCGTTGACCGCCCGGTTCGCGGCCACCGGGCGGCCGGCCGGGTCGACCATGTGCAGGGTGACCTCGGTCAACGGCAGCGCGGACAGGTACGCCGACAGCGGGCTGTTCGCGATCTCCACCGAGCCGGCGAGCACCCGCCGCCCGGTCCCGGTGTCGAACGGGACCGCGAAGTTCACCACCGGCACGGCCTGCGCGATCGAATCGAGGACCGGCGAGACGGTGGGGACGCCCTGACGTACCGCGTCGGCCAGGTGCGGATAGCGACTGGTCAGATCGGTGCCGGCCGGGTATGCCCCGGCCGGAGCGACCTGCAGCGTGCGGCCCCGGCTGTCCAGCAGCACCGCCGCGGGGAAGCCCAGGCCGGTGGCGAGGCGGGTGAAGTCGGGCGCGCTGATCGCCGGCCCGCTGAGGTAGGCCACCGCCTGGGTCCGCTGCCGTTGCACCCGGTCGTCGACGTAGGCGGCGACGAAGTTGGCCACCAGGCCGATGCGCTGGCCGAACCGGGCGGCCAGGCCGTGATGGTTGGCGCGTTCCATGGCGAGCATGCCGGCCGCCCCCGCGGCGGACAGCACCAGCCAGATCACCAGCGGCAGGACGAGGAATCGCCACCCGGCCCGCATATACGTATGATACTCATTTTTCGGATAAAGTTCAGTTCATCGTGACGTCGTCGAACCAGACCGTCCCGGTGTTGTCGCCGGACTTCAGATGCAGCTGGACGCCGGCCGCCCGGTCTGGCGCCAGGGTGTCCACGGCCAGCTTGGTCCAGCCGGTGTCGCCCGCCGGAAGCCGGTTGGACAGCGTCTGGCTGATCCACTTGCCGTCCGCGTCGAACCAGCTCAGGCACAGCTCGGTGGTCCCGGTGGCGGCGGTGCCCCGGGCGTACGCCTGCGCCCGCCACCGGTACCCGGGCTGGACCGGAGTGATCGGCGCGGTCCGCAGCGACGGCAGCCCCGCAGCGGTACGGGTGGTCTTCGTGAACCGTGCGGCGTACTTCCCGGTCCGCGCCGTGCCGGTGACGACCGTGGCCGCGCCCGCCTCCGGCAGGTTCTGCCGCCACGGCGAGTTGCCCGCAGCCGACTCGAAGCCCAGGTTCAGCACGCTGTTGGGGGTGTCGCCGGTGGTCCAGGCGCCCCGCACCACGGACGCGGACACCTTCGCCGTGCCGTCGGCCCGGTAGAGGCCGAAGCGGTACTGGGCGGCAACCGTCGAGACCGCCGACTGCTTCGGGATCGCCCCGGCGGCGAAGTCGTTGAGCGTCCACGGCGCCACCGAACCGACCCCGGCCTCGCTCGCCGCCCGGAACACCCGGGCCAGGAACGCGGCCTGCTCGCCGTCACCCGCGGCCGCACTGCTCAGACCGGTCTCGCCGATCACGATCGGGCTTGGTGCGACCGCGGCCTGCGCCTTGCGGATCTCGGCGAGCGCCCGTTCCGAGGCGCCGTAGAAGTGGAAGTCGTAGTAGTCCAGCGGCGTCTTCGCCAGCGCTGTCTTGATCTTCGCCATGCCGGCGGCCCCGGTCTGCCCGTCGACCGACAGGGTCAGCGGCATGCTCGGGGCCAGCGCGCGGACCGCCGGGATCAGCTTGCGGACCCAGGTCACCGCGGCGGTGTCGGCGGGCTGGAACTCGTTCTTCAGTTCCACGCTGATCACCCGCGGGTCGGTGGCGTACGGGCCGACGACCGCCTTCGCCCAGGTGATGCTGTTGGCGGTGTCGGTGTAGCCGTCCCACCAGTCGAACAGGGTGAGTTTGACGGTCAGCCCGTGCCCGTCCGCGATGCTGATCAGCTTGCGCAGCCGCTCGAGGTAGGTGGCTGTCGGCTTCGGATAGCCGAACGTCTGCGGGAAGAGGATGACCCGTACGTTGTCGGCGCCCAGCGCCGCGGCCTTCGCCAGATCGGCCTCGATCTTCGCCGCGTCGAAGTTCGTCCACATCGCCGACCAGCCGGCATGCGACGGGTAGTAGTTGATCGTCTTCGCGGCGCGTACCGCGGTCATCCGGCTCGCCAGGGTCGGCGCCGCCGAGGCCGCGATCGTGCCGGTGGGGCCGGTCGCCGCGGAGGCGGGCGCCGGCGGCAGCGCCAGGCCGAGCAGCAGCGGGCAGGCCAGGGCGGCGCCGAAGCGAGAGGTCTTCATGCGGGGTCGTCGTCCGATCGGTCGCGTTCCGGGGAAGCGACCTCACCCATCGGCGTGCCGGGCAGCGGTAGCAGGGCTCGGCTGATGGCAACGAGGGTGCAGGTGTGGTGCGCAACCCTGCCGGCGGCCGGTCAGGCGGTCTGCTGGACCCAGCTGCGGCGGGCGGCGGCGACGGCACGACGTTCCCGGCCGGGTGCGATGGCGCTCTGGCCGGCGGCCCGGGCGGCCGCGGCGTCCGCCTCGCGGCGCAGGCTGTCGCGGGCCGCGATCGCGAGCTCGGCGTCGTGCCACGCGGTCTGCTCGGCGGCGACGGCCTGCCGGTACAGGTGGTAGCGCACGGCGGCGATCGCCCGGTGCAGCACCAGCTCCTGCTCCACCGGGTGCAGCCGTGGGTTCCAGCCGCCGTGCCCGGCGGCCAGGTCGGCCATCACCGTGGCCGGCAGATCACCACGGCCGACGGCCGCAGCCACCGCACGGTGCAGGAATCGCTCACGGTCGGCATATTCCGACGGGGTGTGAAAACTGAGGGGTACGCGGAACGCGGCGCCCGCCCGGGTCCGCTCCCACTGCTGCTCGGCGTCCTGCCAGGCCTGCCATGCCTCGTCGGCGTGCTGCTCGCTCTGCCGCCAGACATGCTGCCACCGCTGGGCGGCGTCGTCGGCGCGAGTGGCCGCCACCCGCACCTCGTCGGCGTACCGCTGCGCCTCGGCCGCGGTCTCGCGCCGCAACCGGGGGCCGGCCAGCAGCAGCGCCGCCGGCAGGGACAGAACGGTCAGGAAAGCCCGCAGGGCCACCGTCGGCAGAGCGCGCGATGAGTCCAGGGCCACGCGGTCCACCGTACCCATCGATCGGTGATCCTTCATGGGCCGCGGAGCGTGACGTGCAACATGTACCGGTGGCACAGCAGACGCGGCGGATCGCCGTGGTGGGTCTCCTCGATTCCGGCGAGCGTGACAAATTGCCGCTCATCGTGGCCGGGATCCGGGCTGCCGGCCATCTGCCGCTCCTGGTCGACGCCGAACTGTTCGCCGCCGGCCAGTGCCGGATCGACGGTCAGCCGGCCGTGGTCGGCGCGGGCGCTGTCATTCTGGACGGCCTGCACGGCCGGCATCGGGCTTTGGACGGTTCGATCCGTGAGGTCACTGTCGACGGTGTCACCGTCCTCAGCGCGACCGGCCGGCCTGCTGGGCCGGTCCCGGTCGACGCGGTGTGGCCGGACGCGCTGGACATCGGCCGGCGCCGCGACTTCGAAGGGCTGTACCGCCAGCTCGCCGCGCATCGGGTCGCGACGCTGGCCGGTAGCTGGGAGTCGGTGCTGAACGCGACCTACAAACACCGGACGCGCCGCGTGCTCCGGGTGCCGCGGGGCCGGCCCGTCACGGCGGCGGTCCGCAAGGCGCAGCGGCCCACCTCGGACGGTGAACTCTGCCTGATCGAGGAGGACGTGTGCGGACTGGTGGCCGACGCGCACGGCCGGCCGCATCGGGCCGATCTCGCCGTCACCGTGCTCGACGGGCGGGTGGTGCACGCTGTCGTGCGTACCCAGAGGGCTTCAGGTGTCCCGACCAACAGTGCCCACGGCGGGCAGTCGACCGCGCTCGACCCTTCGCTGTTGCCCGAGGATGTCCGCCGGATCGCCATGGATGCGGTGACGGCGACCGCCGGGCGTTACGGCAGTGCCGACATCTTCGGCGGGTTTGCGGCGCCCGGGTTACTGCTCTGCGGACCCGGCGGCCGGTCCTCGGCGAGATCAACAAGATGCCGGGTGGGCGCAGTCCCGGTTTCGCCGAGCGGGTCTTCGGCCCGCTGGTCGCGGCCTATGTCGAGGAGACCAGCCGGCGCCGGAAGCCGTCGTAGGGCCTCAGTCTGCTGGGCGCAGGCCGGCTCGATGGCCCAGAAGAGCAGCCTCGGTACGGTTGTCACAGCCCAATTTGACCAGCAGCCTCGAGACATAGCCCTTCACCGTCGCCTCGGACAGGTGCAGGCGGTGGGCGATCTGCTGGTTGGAGCGGCCGGCGATCAGGCTGGTCAGCACCTGCTCCTCGCGGTCGGTGAGCGCGTCGATCAGGTTGCGGGCGCGCAGATGGTCGGCGGTGCCGTTGAGCAGCCGTTGCGCCGCGGCCGGGGACAGGACGGTGTGCCCGGCCGCGGCCACCCGGACCAGGTCGACCAGGTCGTCGGGCGACGTGCATTTGAGCAGGAAGCCGACGGCGCCGGCGCGCAGGGCCCGCAGCACGTACTCGTCGAGGTCGAACGTGGTCAGCGCGACGATCCGGGGCGGCTGGGGCAGGGTGACGATGCGTTCGATCGCGGTGAGGCCGTCGACGCCGGGCATGCGCAGGTCCATCAGCACCACGTCGGGCCGCAGCCGGACCGTGGACTCGACGGCGTCGGCGCCGTCGTACGCCTCGCCGACGACCTCCAGCTCCGGGGTGGCCGACAGGATGATGCGCAGGTGGGCGCAGACCATCCGCTCGTCGTCGACGACCAGGACGCGGATCATCGGGGCGCCCCGGTCGGCACATAGGCGGGCAGGGTGGCCCGGACCGTGAAACCGCCGTCCGGTGCGGGCTGGGCGGTGAGCGTCCCGCCGACCACCTCCACCCGATGCCGCAGCCCGTCCAGCCCGCTGCCGCTGCCGGCCGCGGTGAGCGCGGTGTCGGGCCGCCGGCGTGCGGGGGAGTTGGACACGGTCGCGCGAACTCGCTGCTCGCCGTAGTCGACGGCCACGGTCGCCTGCGCGCCGGGCGCGTGTTTGTGCACGTTGGTCAGCGACTCCTGAACCACCCGGAACAGCGTGCGCCGCACTGCCGGCGCAGCCGTCGCCGGATCGCCGTGCTCGTCGAGCCGCACCGTGAGCCCGGCCGCGCGGGAGTCCTCCACCAGAGTGGCCAGCATCGGCGCTCCCGCGGTGTCGTCGACTCCGGTCGCCGTCCGCTCGCCGCGGCGGAGCACGCCGACCAGGTCCCGCAGCTCCGCGAGGGCCTGGCAGCCGGCCACCCGCAGCTCCTCGGCGGCCACCCGGGCGGCCGGGTCGGTGGTGCTGACCCGCAGCGCGCCGGCCTGCAGCACCATCAGGTTGATGCGGTGGGTGACCACGTCGTGCATCTCGCCGGCCAGCCGGATCCGCTCGTCGGCGCGGGCCTGTTCGGCCAGCAGCAGCCGTTCGCGTTCGGCGCGTTCGGCCCGGTCGGTGAGCTGGGCCACCAGGCTGCGCCGGGCCCGGAAGTACATGCCGAGCAGCGCCGAGAAGACGATCACGGCCGGTGCGGTGAACGGGTCCTCGATCGCCCAGGCCTGCGCTCCCACCAGGAACGCCACGGTCAGGGCCGCGATCGAGGCCCACTGCCGCCAGCGGCCGCCGGCGCCGTAGGCGGTGACCGCGTACGGCACCAGCACCGCCGCCCAGGCCGGCGCGAACAGGCTGATCGCGGCGATCACCAGCGCTGCCGTGTACGGGTGGCGGCGGCGCACCAGCAGCATCGCCGCGGCGGCGACCTGCGCTGTCACGTACACCCAGGTCGGGGCGGCGAGGTGTTTGGTGGCCAGATCCGGGTCGGCGAGCTCCAGCCCGCTGCCGACCGCCGCGGCGACACCGGCCAGCAGCACGTCGACCGCGACCGGAACCACCCGGCTGCGCACCATGGCTGCAGGGTAACCGAGGTATCGACGGTCGGCTCGCTGTGCGGAGGTGGCCGCGACGAAGCGACCGCCGGCATGCGACGAAAGTAGGTCGCGGTCGCGACCATCACCGCTGACCCGGTACGCGCCACCCGCGCTGGAATCAAGTCATGACTGTCGACAGCGCGCCGTCCGCCCGCGATGTGTCCACTGCCGGACCCCGCATCCACGCGCTCGACACGCTGCGCGGCTTCGCGCTCTGCGGCATCCTGATCATCAACATCTACCAGCAGGTGGTGTTCCGCGGTGCGGCGTCCGGCACGGCCACGCGGATGCCGGTCCCGGTGCAGCTGCTGTTCTACGAGCGCTTCTACCCGATCTTCTCGATCCTGTTCGGCATCGGCTTCGGGATCTTCCTGCGACGCGCCGCGCTGCGCACCCGCCGGCCACGCGTGATCCTGGCCCGCCGGCTGGTGATCCTGCTGCTCATCGGGGCCGTCCACTTCCTCCTGCACCCGGGGGAGGCGCTTACGGCGTACGCCATCGCGGGTTTGATCGTGCTCCTGCCCCTGAGTTTTCTGGGCGGCCGCGCCGCCCTCGTCGTCGCGCTGGTCCTGCTGTTCGCCGGTGCCCAGCTGGTGGTCGGGTACGGGCCGATCCCCGGCCTGCTCGCCCTCGGATACGCCCTGGCCATGCTCGGTGTCCCGGTCGCGCTGGAACGCCGCACCGGTCGGGTGGCGATCGCGTTCGTCCTGTTCGCCGTCCTGACCACCCTCTGGATCGTCCTGGCGGTCCGCGACGTCGACCGGCCGTTCGTCAACGTGATCGGTGGTCCCGGCGGCGGGGTCAGCCTGCTCGACCCGCTCGCCGGGATCGTCACCGGCCTGGCCTACTGCTGCGGCCTGCTCCTGCTGCTGAACACGCCGCTGGGCCCGGCGCTGTCCGCGGTGCTGTCACCGATGGGCCGGATGGCGCTGACCAACTATCTCTCCGCGACCGTGTTGTTCCTGCTCGCCGGCCCCCTGCTCGGCATCGGCAGCGTCCGCGACCTGCCCGCGATCGTCGGCCTCACCGTGGCGATCATCGTGCTGCAGGCGGTGTGGAGTGTGCTGTGGCTGCGCCGGTTCCGCTACGGGCCCGCCGAGTGGGTCTGGCGGTGTCTGACCTGGTGGCAGCGCGCCCCGATCCGCCGGTGAGGAGCGCGGCATCTCCGCCCACGTCACCTTGCCGGTGCCCAGCCGGTTGGTGCCCCAGATCCGGGCCCGGCTCGTCACCGGCGACAGCGGCCGGGGCGGGCGCGGGTCGCGGTCGACGACCTCGATCAGGATCGCGTCGTCGCGGCAGCTGAGGATCAGCTCGGCGCCGCCGGTGTGCCGCAGGGCGGCGCGGACGAGTTCACCGGCGACCGTGACGGTGTCGTCGAGCAGTCGCGGTGGCACCGTGCCGTCGAGGAACCCGCGGACGGACTCCTGAACTTTGAGGTGCCCGGCCGGGCCGGTCAACGACATCCAGAGCTGGTTGCTCAAGACTTACGGAACGCGGGGTGGCGCAGCGCGGACATCGCGGCGCGGCCGGCGCCGTCGAGCGCGGCGGTGCGGGGTGCCGCGGCCCGGTGCACGCGCAGGCCGCAGGCGCGGGACAGGATCCCGGGCAGGGCGGGGTGCAGCGCTCCGTCGCCGACCAGCAGCAGGCCACGCTCGGTGGCCTCGGCCAGGTGGCCGGGGTCGGCGCCGGCGCGCAGGTGGTCGAGGTGGCGTACGACGATGTCGCTGAGCAGGTCCACGTCGGCGTCACGACCGAGGTCGCGGGTGCCGAACTCGGCGCGGCGGGCTGCGACGACGCGGCCCTGCCGCAGCAGCGCGGTCTCGGTGAGCTCCGCGCCGATGTCGGCGATCAGCAGGGTGCCGGCGGCGGCGCCGGCGCCGATCGCGGCGGCCCGCACGGAGTCGATGAGGATGGTCCGGCTCGGGGCGAAGGCGGTCTCGATGACGGTACGCAGCTGTGCCTGCTCCGATGCGGACGCGCCGACCGGTTGACAGGCGACGACGACGTCCGCGGTGACGGGCTGCGCGTATTCGTCGGCCAGGCGGGTCAACAGCGTCACACAGCTGTCGACGTCGACGACACGGCCGCGGCGTACCGGGCCGTTCGGGTGGGCGGCGCTGACCGCGCCGTGGTCGGCTGCCCAGATTCCGGCGGTGGCGCTACCCAGATCGACGGCAAGTGCCGGCATGGGGAAAGTCCTTTCGTAAGGGGGTGCGGGGGCCGCCGAACCGGCGGCCCCCGTCGCTCAGCGGTGGTGTTTCTGCTGGCAGGGCACGCAGAACTTGGCGTGCGGCAGAATTTCGAGGCGCTCGACCGGGATCGCGGTTTCGCACCGCTCGCAGCGGCCGTAGGTGCCCTCGGCGATGCGGCGCAGCGCGCCGGTGATCTGCTCGAGGCTCTGGCGGGTGGCGGCCAGCAGCGCTGCCCGGTCGTGGGCCTGAGAGGGATCGCCGGTGTCCGCGGTGATTTCGGTGAGTTCCTTGAGCCGCGCGGTCTGCACCGCGAACTCCTCGCTCAGCGAGGCGCGTAGCTGGGATTGCCGTTCCTGATCGGTGAAGCCGATGTCGACGCTCAACGTCTGATCCTTCCGGGAGAAAAGAAAAAGGGCCGAAGCTGATGAGCTTCGCCCTGGCGGTCGGTGACGTGGTGCACGTCCGCCGGTGGGCCGCGGCCGGTCGGGGTCGGCCGGTGGGCAGCACCGGATGCCGTCACCGTGGTGACGGCAAGCGAGGACGTCCTCACCTCCGGCATCCGACCACCATAGGTTGGCCGCCACGACAAAGCCAGGCGATTGCCGATCGTGAACCTGTCGCTCAACGATCCGTTCCCCAACGCGTCGTTGATCCCGCGGCGCGCAGACGGAATCTTGATAAGCGTTCACCTTCCTGCCATTGCAACGAGGACGTTGCGTTAGAAATTGTCTCGTTGCAACGATCTGCTGATCGTGAGCTGCTGTTACACGATTGATGTGCAACAAATATCTTGCCAGGATTGCGAACGCAACGTAGCGTTTCGAATATCAGAAAGCACGAGCGAGCAACGGAGAGCGCAATGCAGACCTTCACCACCCCCGCCCCGATCACCGTCGTCCTGACCATCCCCGCCGGCCGCGTCCAGGTCATCGCCTCCGACCGCGGCGACACGACCGTGGAGGTCCGGCCCGCGGATGTCGGCAAGAGCCGCGACGTGAAGACCGCCGAGCAGACCACAGTGGCGTACGCCGACGGCGTCCTGCGGATCCACACCGAGGAGCACGCGAACCGGCTGCTCGGCCACACCGGGTCCATCGAGGTCACCGTCCAGGTGCCCGCCGGCTCCGATGTCCAGGCCAAGACCGCCAGCACCGAGCTGAGCGTCGCCGGCCGCCTCGGGGACCTGGCGTTCGAGGGCGCGTACCGCACCATCAAGATCGATGAGGCGGCGACCGTACGGCTCACCGCGATCGACGGCGACGTCGAGGTCGGCCGGCTCACCGGGGCCGCGGAGATCAGCACCGAGCGCGGCGACATCCGGATCGACGAGGCGGTGACCGGCGCGGTCGTGCTCAACACCGGGTCCGGCGACATCTCGGTCGGCGCCGCACTCGGCGTCTCCGCCGCCCTGGACGCCGGCACCGGACACGGCCGCGTCAGCAACGCCCTCAAGAACAACGGCGCCGCCGACCTCGCCATCCGCGCCACCACCGGCTACGGCGACATCACCGCCCGCAGCCTCTGACCGCCACCGACCTCAGGGAGACACACCATGGAACACGGCTTCACCAAGTCCGGCCTGCACCGCCTGCGCGACGTGCTCGAAGGCCATGTCGAGTCCGGCCGGATCCCGGGGCTGGTCGCCCTGGTCAGCCGCGGCGACCAGACCCACGTCGAGACGATCGGCTCGATGCGCCACGACGGCGGTCCGCCGATGCGACGGGACACGATCTTCCGGATGGCGTCGACCTCGAAACCGGTGTCGATCGCGGCCGCGATGATCCTGCTCGACGAATGCCGGCTGCGGCTCGACGACCCGGTGCAGCAGTGGCTGCCCGAACTCGCCGACCGGCAGGTGCTCACGAGCCTCGACAGCCCGCTCGACGACACCGTGCCGGCCCGCCGCCCGATCATCGTGCGCGACGTGCTGACCTCGACGTTCGGGCTCGGCTTGGACCTGACCGCGACCGGCAAGCCGATCATGAACGCGATCTTCGAGCAGGGGCTCACCCCCGACCTGCCGCAGCCGATGCCGGAACCGGACGAGTGGATGCGCCGCCTCGGCGCCCTGCCGCTGATGCACCAGCCCGGTGAACGCTGGCAGTACCACATCGCCAGCGACCTGCTCGGCGTGCTCGTCGCCCGGGTCACCGGGCAGCCGTTCGAGACGTTCCTGCGCGAGCGGATCTTCGAGCCGCTGGGCATGACGGACACCGGCTTCCACGTACCGGAAGCCGACCTCCACCGGCTGCCGCCGCTGTACGCCCCGGACGCGGCCACCGGCGAGTTCCACGTCTGGGACCCGGCCGAAGATGGCCGGCACAGCCGTCCGCCGGCGTTCCCGGGCGGCGGCGGTGGACTCAACTCGACCGTCGACGACTACCACGCGTACTTCCGGATGCTGCTCAACGGCGGCAAGCACGGCGGTGAGCGGATCCTGTCCCGGGCCGCCGTCGAGCTGATGACCACCAACCGCCTGCTGCCCGGGCAGCAGGCGGCCCGCGAGGAACTGGCCCGCAACAACGTGCACCTGTCGTTCGGCCAGGGCCAGCACGGCGGCTGGGGGTACGGGATGGCGGTGCGCACGTACCGCGGTGACTACGCGCCGGTCGGCCAGTTCGGCTGGGACGGCGGCAGCGGCACCTCCACGTACGCCGACCCGGTCCACCGGGTCACCGGGCTGCTGCTCACCCAGGTCGGGATGTCCGTACCGAACTCGGCGCACCTCATCCACGACTTCTGGACCACGGTCTACCAGGCCATCGAGGACTGAGCGCCGCGCTCACAACTCCCGGTAGTAGTAGGTGACCGGGAACGGTGTGCAGCCGAGACTCTCGTACAGGCTGCGGGCGGGGGCGTGGAACGCGTCCCCGCCGGTGCCGATCTCGACCACCTCGGCGCCGGCGGTGCGCATCGCGGCGAACGCGTGCTCGCACAGCTCCCGGCCGGCACCGGTGCGGCGCTGCCCGGCAGCCACGGCCAGGTGCGAGATCCCGCCGTTCCGGCGCGCCGGATCGACGCTCCAGGCGACATAGCCCGCGATGTCGCCGTCGACCTCGGCCACGGCGACATGCTTGTGCTCGCCGGGAACATGAAGTTCAGCGACCTGCGTACGGTAGTCGCCGCGCCAGTCGCCGTGCTGGTTGGTGAAGATGACGTCGCCGACCGCGGGCCGGAACGACTCCTCGAAATAGGGCCGGAACGTGTCGATGGTCAGCTCGACGAGCCGGGCCAGGTCATGCGGAGTAAACGGACGAATCAACATGGAAGAGGACGCCTTTCGCTGAGGGGATGGACAGAGGGCCCCTCAGCGGCGGCTACGGCCGGCGGCGAAACATTCCATGGGAGGCATCAAAACGCCGCCGCCGGCAACATCGCAACCGCATTTACACCGGGACCTGCTCCTTCCGGCGGGTGACCAGGAACCCGAAGGCGGCCGCGGTGAAGAACATGAGGATGCCGTACACCGCGGCGGGAATCGCCATCTCGGTGCTGTTCAGCAGGGACGGACTGACGGCGATGGTGATCGCCAGGGTGCTGTTGTGGATGCCGATCTCCATGCCCGCCGCGATCGACTCGCGCCGGGGCACACCGGCCAGCCTCGGTGCGCCGTACCCGATCGCCAGGCTGGCCACGTTGAAGATGAGCACCGCGATGCCCACCGCGACCACGTAGTCCGCGACGTTGTCGCGTTCCTTGATGATCGTTCCGGCGATCACCGCGACCAGCACGATCACCGACAGGATCTTGACCGGCTTGGCCAGGCGGTCGGCGAGATCCGGGAAGCGTGCCCGCACCGCCATGCCGATGGCGACCGGCACCAGCACGATGGCGAAGACCTGCAGCACCTTGTCGAACTGCAGGCCCAGCGAGCCGGCGTCGTCGAGGAAGTACCCGGCCGACAGGTTCACGATGATCGGCAGCGTGACGACCGCGAGCACCGAGTTGACCGCGGTCAGTGTCACGTTGAGCGCCACGTGCCCGCCGAAGAGATGGCTGTACAGGTTGGCCGTCGTGCCGCCGGGCGACGCCGCGAGCAGCATCATGCCGACCGCCAGCTCGGGCCGCAGGTCGAGGGCGACGACCAGCCCGAAGCAGAGCACCGGCAACACCAGTGCCTGGCAGACGAGCGCGATCAAGGCCGGTTTGGGATAGCTGACGACGCGGCGGAAGTCGGCCACCGTCAGGCCGAGTCCCAGGCCGAGCATGATGATGCCGAGCGCGATTGGCAGCCCGACAGCGGTCAATGGCGAGTCCATGGCGCAGGATTGTGCCTCAGGTCACAGACGTGAGGAATCCTCAATTCAGCCGTCGTTTCTGTACAAGACTGCGCCGCCACTGGTTCCTAGCATGGAGTTCGGGCGCTTCGCTCCACCTGTCGACGAAGGGGACATTCCATGCGTGAGCTGGTCTACACCGGTTTCATGTCGCTTGACGGCGTCGTGGACTCGCCGGGTGGCGGGCCGGGCGAGGAACACCGCAGCGGCGGCTGGGTGTTCAAGGACATCGAGTTCCTGCCCGAGGCCTTCGCCCTCAAGGGTGAGGAGCTCGCCGACACCACCGCGCTGATGTTCGGCCGCCGCAGCTACGAGGCGTTCGCCCCGACCTGGCGGGAGTCCGAGGACCACGCCGCCTACAAGGAGCTGCCCAAGTACGTCGTCTCCTCGAGCCTGTCCGACGACGCGTTGGTCGGCGGCTGGGGCCCGACCACGATCCTGCGCACCACCGACGACGTCGCCCAGCTGAAGAAGACCGACGGCGGCGCCATCTTCATCCACGGCAGCGCCGAACTCGCCCGCCGGCTGTCCGACGCCGGCCTGATCGACCGCTACCACCTGCTGGTCTTCCCGGTTCTGCTCGGCGGCGGCAAGAGCGTGTTCAGCACCGCCGACAAGGAGAAGCAGGTGCTCAAACTGCGCGAGTCCGAGGCGTACCCGAACGGGATCGTCAAAATGGTCTACGAAGTCGGCTGACCCAGATCGAGGGCGAGGGCGCCGCCGGTGCCCTCGCGCAGCTGCCGCGCCGTACGCCCCACATAGCGCCGCAACGCCCGCGCCAGATGCGGCTCGTCGAAGTAGTCCAGCTTCCCGACCGCATCGGCCACCGGCACCCCGGCCGCCAGCAGCCCCGCCGCGGTCCGGGCCCGCCCGATCTGCCGGACCGCACCCCGCGTCAGCCCGGTCGCCGCCCGGAACCGGCGCTCGACAGTCCGCTCCGTCACGTCCGGCCGCCCACCACGCAGAATCTCGGCGACCAGCGGGTCACGAACGATCGCGCCGGCCCGGACCAGCCGCTCCACCAGCGCCTCCGCGTCGTCCGGGCCCGGTGTCTCCCACCGCTCGCCGGCCAGCAGAAACGTGCGGCGGGTGGCGTCCGGGAGGTCGACGCCGGCGTCCACCAGAGCCGGCGTGGGCACGGCCCGCAGCGAGGTGCCCACCGCGAACTCGATCCCGACGAACGCCGCGCCCTCCGGCACCGGCGCCACACCGGTCCCGGTCTCCGGGCCGGAGACGCTGGCGTAGGCCCGGCCCTCCTGCTCGAAGAAGACCAGACCCCAGCTCACCGCCGCCACCGAGGTCATCTCAGTGACCCGGTCGCTGGTGCAGGTCCACACCGAGCCCACCCACGGCGAATCCGATGCCCGAGTCGTGAATCGCAGCCCCACGCAAGCAGGATGTCAGACCAGCTCATCCCGAGCGCTTCTTTGCCGTGGCCTGGCCGCCGGCCCGCACGGCCCGGTGCCGCAGCGCTGCTCCCGCCGCCCAGCCGCCGCTCAGGCATGCTCCCCATCCCGGGGAACCCGCCCTGCCGGCGGCTCGCGCCGCCCAGCCGCCGCCCAGGCATGCTTCCCAGCCCGGGGAACCCGCCCTTGTCGGCGGCTCGTGCGGCCGGGCCGCCGCTCAGGCGTGTTTGGAGGGCGGTGAGGCGTGTCTGGGCGGCGGCTCGTGCGGACCGGCCGCCGCTCGGGCATGCTTCCCGGCCCGGGAACCCGCCTTGCTGGCGGCTCGTGCGGCCGGGCCGCCGCTCAGGCATGCTTCCCGGCCCGGGAACCCGCCTTGCTGGCGGCTCGTGCGGCCGGGCCGCCGCTCAGGCATGCTTCCCGGCCCGGGTAACCCGCCCTTGTCGGCGGCTCGTGCGGCCGGGCCGCCGCTCAGGCGTGTATGGAGGGCGGTGAGGCGTGTCTGGGTGGCGGCTCGTGTGGACCGGCCGTCGCTCGGGCATGCTTCGCGGACGCTGGGGCCTGTCTGGACGGCGGCTCGTGCGGACCGGCCGCCGCTCGGGCATGCTTCCGGGCCCGGAAACCCGTCTCGCTGGCGGCTCGCGTGGACCGGCCGCCGCTTGCGCACGGAACGGCGGTGTTTGAAGCGTGTGTGGGTGGCGGCTCGTGTGGGCCGGGTGAGGTCGGCCGGCGCGTGCCTCAGACACTACGAGAGGATCAGCGGCGGCGCGCGGTGACGAGCCAGGCGCGGGCGTCGAACCAGACGCCGGCGTCGGTTGCGCGGGCGGAGAGTGCGCCTTGTAGCCGGGCGAGGCCGGCAGCCGCGGTGGCAGGCGCGGCCGCCTTCAGGAAACCTCTGGTGTACGCGAACCCGCGCACCCAGTCGAGCGCGGCATCGGCATCCGGGCCGTAGTAGACCGGCTCCCGCACCTCTGCGAAGTCGATGTCGGCGAAACCAGCCCGGTCGAGGATCGGCGTCACGGTCGCCGGGTCGGCGAAGGAGAACGGGTCCGGGCCGGCAACCTCCGGGCCGGCAACCTCCGGGGCGGCGATCAGAGGGCCGGCGATCACCGGGCCGGTGACCTGCGGGGTGGCGGCCTGTGGGGCGGCGGCCTGTGGGGCGGCGGCCTGCGGGCTGGTGATCGTCGGGTCGGTCAGTGACGAGCGGATGGTTGCGTGCCAATCGTTGCGGGAGCCGGCCTGCCAGACCAGCATCGCCAGGCGGCCGCCCGGCCGCAGGGCGGCCGCGATGTTGCTGAACGCCGCTACCGGATCGGCGAAGAACATGGTTCCGAAGCGGCTGACGGTCAGGTCGAAGGAGCCGGGCTCGAACCGGTGCGTCTGCACGTCGGCACGTTCGAAAGCGACGTTGCGCAGGCCGTCGGCGAGCGTGCGGGCCCGTTCGATCGCCGGCGCTGACACGTCCACGCCGAGGGCGCTGCCGGACACCGCGGCGCGGGCCGCGTCCCGGGTGGTCTGACCGGCGCCGCAGCCTACGTCGAGGACCCGGTCGTGCGGCTCGACGAACCGGTGCAGCACCGGGCGGTACCGGATCAGCTCGGCGTCGTAGTCCACCGCATTCACGGACCCGCCTCGATGACCTTGCGGACCACCTCGGCCGGCGGCTGCGGGTCGAAACTCGTCAGCACCCAGGTTGCCCCGGCGGCCCGCCACGGCTCGACATCCGCGCCCGGCGGCACCTCCACCACCAGGTCGAAGCCCTCGCTGCTGCCGCGTTCGCGGCGGACCTCGTCGGCGAGTTCGGCCAGCTCCGCCGGGCCGGGCAGCTCGATCGGGAACAGCCCGTCCCAGCGCAGCGCCCGCCGCACCGGGCGGCGATGCGGCCAGTTCGCCGCCACCCACACCGGAATCCGCGGCTGCTGCACCGGCACCGGCTGGAAGCCGCCGCGCCACAACCCGTCCAGCTGCTCGAGGCTCTCGTCCAGCAGGCGGGCCCGTTCCCGCGCCTCGACGACCTCGCCGAACGCTTCGAAGTCGGCTGGGTTGCCCAGCCCGACACCCATGGTCAGCCGCCCGATGCTGAGCAGATCGAGGGTGACCGTCTCCCGCGCGACCTTGTGTACCCGCCGCCGTGACAGCGGGGTGACCATCGGCCCGAGCCGCAGCGTCTCGGTGGCCAGGGCGACGGCGCTCAGCGCCACCCACGGGTCCGCCACCGGGCGTCCCTCCGGCGGATACGCGATGCGGTCCCACAGGAACAGGCCGTCCCAGCCGTGCGCCTCAGCACGGGCGGCGAGGTCGGCCAGCAGCCTCGGATCGGCCAGTTGGTCGAACGGCGCCAGGTACAGTCCGCGTCTCATCGCTGCCACACCCCCACGAATACACCGTCCAACGACACAATAGACACCGATGATCCGGGCAGCGAAGGAGTCACGGTGGCTACGTTTGCATTGATTCACGGCGCCGGCGACGTCGGCTGGTACTGGCATCTGGTCCAGGCCGAGCTGGGGAGACACGGCCATGACACGGTCGCGCCGGATCTGCCGTGCGACGACGACGCGGCGGGGCTCGCCGAGTACGCCGACACGGTCGTCGCAGCCGTCGGCGACCGGCGGGACGTGGTCGTCGTCGGCCAGTCCCTCGGCGCTTTCACCGCTCCACTGGTCTGCGACCGCCTGCCGGTACGGCTGATCGTGCTGGTCGCGCCCATGATCCCGGCGCCCGGTGAGCCGCCCGCCGAGTACTGGACCAACACCCGCTACGGCGACGAGGACCGCGAGCAGTTCGACGACCCGATCGCCCTGTTCTACCAGGACGTGCCACCCGACCTGGCCGCTGAAGCGCTGCGGCGCGCACCCGACCAGTCCAGCGTCCGGCTCAGCGAGCCGTCACCGCTGAAGGCCTGGCCGGACGTGCCGACCCGGGTGCTGATCGGCCGCGACGACCGGCTGATCCCGGTGCCGTACCTGCGGCGCGTCGCCCAGCAGCGGCTCGGCGTCACCCCCGACGTGATCGACGGCGGCCACACGCCGGCACTGAGCCGTCCCGCCGAACTGGCCGCCCGCCTGCACGCCTACGCCGCGGAACTCGGCATCGCCTGAAACTTCGCCGGGTTGACCACCAGGTTCAGCTCGGTGATCCGGCCGCCGCCGGTCTCCACGCCGACGACGCCGAGAACCGCGCCGGCCTGCTCCAGCACGAACCCGCCACCACCGGCGAGCGTCACCGGTGTCAGGCGTACCCCGGTGTAGCGGCGGGCCAGGCCGGTCAGCAGGGTGAGCACGCGCTGCGGCCCGTACACCGGCTTGCGTGCGGCCGGCACCGCGCCGCCACCGTCGGAGCGCAGCACCACCTGCGGATCCAGCAGCGGCACCAGCCGGGTCAGGTCGCCGTCGGCGCTGGCCGCGAGGAACGCGGCCAGCACCCGCCGATGCTCGTCGGCGGAGACCGGTTGACGCGCCGGCGCCTGCGAACGCACCCGGCGGCGGGCCCGCGACGCCAGCTGCCGGCAGGCCGCCGGGCTGCGCTCCAGCACCGCGGCGAGGCGATCGAAATCCATTCCGAACGCGTCGTGCAGCACGAACGCCACCCGCTCGGCAGGGGGCAGGGTTTCCAGCACCAGAAGCACGGCGGTACGCAGTGACTCGCGCATCCCGACGGTGTCATCCAGATCGGTGTCGTCGTAGCCGACCAGCGGATCCGGGAGCCAGGTGCCGACGTACGCCTCCCGGCGGGCCCGCGCGGAACCGAGCATGTCCAGGCAGATCCGGGAGACGACGGTCGTCAGCCAGGCGCGCGGATTGGCCAGGCCGGCGGGTTCGGCGCGGTGCCACCGCAGGTACGTCTCCTGGACGGCGTCCTCGGCGTCGGCGGCACTGCCGAGCAGCCGGTAGGCGACGGCGAACAGATAGCGGCGGTGCCCCTCCCAGCCGTCCATGTCACAGGATTGTGCCGTACGTCGTCACCCGGTCATGGAGAACATCACCGTCGTCGGCGGCGGCCTCGCCGGACTGGTCGCCGCGATCACCTGCGCCGAGGCCGGCGCTCCGGTCCACCTGCACGAAGCACACCACAGTCTCGGCGGGCGAGCGCGCAGCAGCGCATCCCCGTACATCACCAATGAAGGTCCCCACGTGCTCTACAGCGACGGGCCGTGGTGGCGCTGGCTCGCCGAACATGGCCTGCTCGGCGCCTGCGCCGCGGTGCCGCTGGGCGGGCTGGCCGGCTTCCGGTTCCGGCAGCACGGCCGGCTGCGCCGCACGCCGCCCGCGGCCCTGCTGCCGGTGCTGCGGCGGCGACGGCGGCAGGCGCCGGTCGACGTCGACTTCCACACCTGGATCCGCGACCAGCACGGTCCGGCCGCGGCCACCGCCGCGTCGAACCTGGTGGGCGTGGCCACTTTCGACGCCGACCCCGGCCGGTTGTCCGCGGCGTTCGTCTGGCCGCGGCTGCTGCGGGTGACCGCGATCCCGCCGGCCGCCCGGTACGCCATCGGCGGGTGGTCCGGGCTCGTCGACCGGCTGGCGACGAGGGCGAGCAGTTTGGGCGTACGGATAAGCACCGATGCCCGCGTGACCAGCCTGCCCACGTCTCCGGTCATCGTCGCGACCTCGTTGGAAGCGGCCGGCCGGCTGCTCGGCGGCGAGCTGCCGCCGGTGGCGAGCGGGCGTGCCGTGCTGCTCGATCTGGCCGTGCGGACCGTGCCCGGCGACGCCTTCGTCGTCTCCGACCTTGACGAGGCTGGTTGGCTGGAGCGGTACACGCTGCCCGACCCGGGCCTGGCACCGCAGGGGGAATCGTTGATCCAGGCGCAGATGCCGCTGCGGCCCGGCGAGTCGAAGGCCGACGGGCTGGCCCGGCTGGAAACCCTGGCCGACCTGGCGCTGCCGGGCTGGCGCGACCGGCTCACCTGGCGGCGCGACGCCGTCGCCCACAACCGCACGGGTGCCCTGGACCTGCCCGGGCAGACCTGGCGGGACCGGCCCGCCATCGACCGCGGCGACGACGTCTACCTGGCCGGCGATCAGGTCGCCGCGCCGGGCCTGCTCAGCGAGGTCTCGTTCCACAGCGCGGTCACCGCGGCCCGGCTCGCAACCGGCCTGCCCGCCACCGAGGCCGCCCGGTGACCAGCCGCCGGTGGCTCGTCGCGGCGTTGGTGCTCACCGCCGTGACCAGTCTGGTTCTGCTGCTGGCGCTGCGGGCCGGCGAGGGTCCGGAGGTCGCCCTGGTGCTGGCCGTGCCGGTGCTGGTGTGCGCTGTGCCGGTGCTGACGCCGTCCCGGCTCCGGCGGTTCGCGGCGTGGGGGAGCGTGGTGGTCCTGGCCGCCGGCGTGCTGATCAGCCTGGCGTCGATCGGCATGTTCTACGTGGCGAGCGTGATCCTGCTCGCGGTCGGCGCCCATCGCAGCCGGTCTGCCAGCGATCTACCAGGCGGCGTCGGCTAGCGTGCGTCTCCGTGACGCGTTTCCGGATCCTTCCCGCCGCGCTGGCCGGCGCCTGCCTGCTGAGTCTCGCTGCCTGCGACAGCGCGGACCCCGCTGAGAAGGCGGCCCCGCCCGCCGCGGCCGCCTCGTCGGCGCCGGCTGTCGCGTCCGGTGCCCGTGACCAGGCGCTGTGCAAGACCATGAGCAGCGCGGGTTCGGACATGAAGGGCGGCATCTCGCAGGCCCAGCAGGCCGACGGCAGCGTCAAGCCGGCCGACGCGAAGAAGAGTTTCTCCGCGTTCCACGCCACCGTGACCGAGGCGCTCGCCGGCACCGGGGAGAGCGATGTGGTGACCGCGGCGCGCGCCCTGGCCGAGGAGATCGCGGCGGCGGCCAGGACCGACGACCCGATCGCGACGGCGGCCGACTCGGACTTCGAGAAGCTCAGCGGGGATCTCACCACGGCCTGCGAGGCGGCCGGGGTCACCGTCAACTTCTGAGCGCGGAGCGTCTTCAGCGGGCCTTCAGGTGCGATGGGCCAGGATGATCCCATGCGTGTACTCGTCGTCGAGGACGAGAAACGGCTCGCGTGGTCGTTGCGGGCGGGCCTCGAAGCAGAAGGATTCGCCGTCGACGTCGCCGGTGACGGCACCGACGGGCTGTGGCTGGCCAGGGAGAACGAGTACGACGCCATCGTGCTCGACCTGATGCTGCCCGGCATCAACGGCTACCAGGTGTGCGCGACCCTGCGTGCCGAGAGCAACTGGACGCCGATCGTCATGCTCACCGCCAAGGACGGCGAGTGGGACCAGGTGGAAGGCCTCGACACCGGCGCCGACGACTACCTGACCAAGCCGTTCTCGTTCCCGGTGCTGGTGGCCCGGCTGCGGGCGGTGGCCCGGCGCGGCGCCCGGGAGCGGCCCACCCAGCTGTCCGCGGGCGACCTGCGCCTGGATCCGGCGGCCCGGCGGGTGTGGCGCGGTGACACCGAGATCGAACTGACCGCCCGCGAGTTCTCGCTGCTCGCGTTCCTGGCGCGCAACGCCGGCGACGTGGTGTCGAAGCGGCAGATCCTGGAGGCGGTGTGGGACGTCGACTTCGACGGCGACCCGAACATCGTCGAGGTCTACATCCGGCACCTGCGCAACAAGATCGACCGCCCGTTCGGCCGGGAGGCGATCCAGACCCTGCGCGGCGCCGGCTACCGGCTGGGCAGTGACGGTGGGTGAGCGCGCGTCGGTGCGGCTGCGGACCACCGGCTTCGCCGTGCTGGTCATGGCGGTCGCTCTGATCATCGGATCGTTCGCGCTGCTGTTCCTGATGCGATCGTCGCTGCGCGCCGGCATCGAGACCACGGCCGAGCAGCGCGCCTCCGCGCTTGCCACTCAAATCGAGACGTACGGCCTACCGGCGCCTTCTGAGGCGGACGAGGACGAACTCGCGTGGCAGATCCTGGACGCCGCCGGCACGGTGGTCCGGTCGTCGGAGCCGCTCACGGACTCGCACATCACGGTCACCGAGGACGCCGGGCCGTACACCGTCGTGGTCTTCGCCTCCTTGGACGAGGTCGACGACTCGACCGAAGCGCTGGTCACGCCGCTGCTGCTCGGCGTACCGGTGATGCTGCTCCTGGTCGGCGGCGTCACCTGGCTGGTGGTGACCCGCGCGCTCGCCCCGGTCGAACGCATCCGCCGTGAGGTCGAGTCGATCACCGGCGAGCGGCTGGACCGGCGGGTGCCCGAACCGCCGTCGCGCGATGAGATCCACCGGCTGGCGCAGACCATGAACCGGATGCTCGCCCGTCTGGAGGACTCGCGGGAACGCCAGCAGCAGTTCGTCGCCGACGCCTCGCACGAGCTGCGCTCGCCGCTGTCGAGCATCCGGCAGGCGGCCGAGGTGGCGCAGTCGCATCCCGGCGCGCTGCCGGAGGGGGAGCTGGCCGAGGCGGTGCTGGAGGAGTCCGGGCGGATGCAGCGGCTGGTCGAACAGATGCTGCTGCTCACGCGTACCGGCACGGCGGCACGCCGGCGCCAGGACGTCGACCTCGACGACCTGGCGCTGGCCGAGGCCCGGCGCATGCGCCGGGCCGGGCTCACGGTGGACACCTCCGGGGTCGGAGCGGGCCGGGTACGCGGTGACCGCGCAGCGATGGCGCAGGTGGTCCGCAACCTGGCCGACAACGCCGCCCGGCACGCCGCCGGCGCGGTGGCGATCACGGTCCGGTCGACTGACGAGTTCGCGGAGCTGGTGGTCGAGGACGACGGCGGTGGCATCCCGGCCGAGCAGCGGGAGCGGGTGTTCGAACGGTTCGTGCGGCTCGACGAGGCCCGGGCCCGCGACGACGGCGGCAGCGGCCTGGGCCTGGCCATCGTGAAGGAGATCGTCAGCGCCCACGCCGGCACGGTGACGGTCACCGGCTCCCCGCTGGGCGGCGCCTGCCTGCGCGTGCGATTTCCGCTGATGGGCACCGGGGCGGACATGTCATAGGCCCGGCGACCCGCACTCGCTGTTGCTGACCGTCGGCCACCAGCTCGCCGCGCGGCGACCACACCTGTTCGACGCCGACCGGATCTGGGAGTCGGTCCCGGCCGGGGACGCGTGGACCGAGGCCGCGCTGGCGCTGGCCGCCCAGGCCGCCGAGCGTGGCGACCCGGACCAGGCCGGCCGGCTGCTCGCCGACCTGGACCTCACCGACGGCCCGGCGTTCCCTCTGTCGGAGGCAGTGCGGCCGTGGCGACGGCTCGGCGACGAGCAGGGCGACGACGTCCTTTTGCTGCTTGATGAATCCGTCTCCTCGGCGGTGCCCACCGTGTTGAGCAGGCTGGCCGACGGCGACCCGCACCCGGAACGTCTGGTGCAGGCCGCCGGCATCGAATCGCTCGAACGGAAGCCGTACCCGCCCGACGTGCGCGTGGAGATCCTTGCCGCCGTCGCGGCGCGCTCCGGTGACCCCGCCGGCTGGCGTTCGGCGCTGCGCACCGACCCCGGGCTCGACCTGGACGTGCTGACACGGCGCCTGGTGCACGGCGCTGACCTGCTGGCCGGTCTCGACGAGGGTCAGACGCTGGCATGGATCGCGGCGGCCCTGTCCGGTCTGGAGGACTGGTGGTGGCCGGCTCCCTGAAACGCTGTTCAGCGGCGTTCAGGCTGGCTTCAGGGTGGTGGGCGCAAGCTGTCGCCGTACCTGACATCACCGCGAGGAAGGCACCAGCTGATGAACACCGCCAAGCTGCGCAGCAAGCGCGTCATCGTCGCCACCGTGGCCGTCGCGGCCGCCCTCGGCGCCGGTGGCGCCGTGTGGGCGACCGCGGCCAACGCCGACGTGCCCGACAGCGACCGCGAGCGGATCGGCGCGGCCGCCACCCAGGCCGTGCCGGGCACGGTCGTCGAGGTCGAGGAGAGCGACGACCAGGGCGAGGCGTACGAGGTGGAGGTCCGCAAGGCCGACGGCAGCGAGGTGTCGGTCGCCCTCGACAAGGACCTCAAGGTCGTCTCGCAGGAGGCCGACGACGACGCCAACGAGGCGCCCGAGCCGGCTCTCCCCGCCGACCAGCGCACGAAGGCCGAGACCGCGGCCCGCGACGCCGTCGGCGGCGGCACCGTCCTGGACGTCGAGGCCGCTGACGGCGGCAACGGCGGCTACGAGGCCGAGGTCCGCGACAGCGCGGGCAAGGAGTGGGACGTCGACCTGGACGCCAACTTCAAGGTCCTCACCAAGACCGCCGACGAGGACTGAGCACCGCCGCCGGCTCGCCCGGGCTGTTTGCCGGGCGAGCCGGCGGCACCGTTACCGCCCATGGGAAGTCAGTCCAAACGCGCCAACCTGTACTTCGCCGCTGAGCTGTAGCGCCGCGCCGACACTGCGGGCCTGCCGCTGCGCAGCATGGCCGTCGCGCCCGGGCGTCACGTACCGTTTCGACGGTTGCTGAGGGCAGACTGCGGGCATGGAGTTTCTCTGCTATCACCGGGATCGGGCCGGCTCCCTGGCGTTGCGGCTCGAGCTCGGCGAACGCCATTGGGCGTACATGGATCGGTTCGAGGCGGAGCTGATCGCCCGCGGTCCGACGCTCGCCGCGGACGGTGACACTCCTACCGGCAGTCTGCACATCGTTGACCTGGCCGATCCGGCCGCCGCGCGGGCGTTCGCGTTTGACGAGCCCAACTATCAGGCCGGCGTGTACCGGGACGTGCTGCTGCGCCGGTGGCGCAATCTGCTGGGGCGCACCATGTGGGACTTCCCGGGCGGCCGCACCGGTGGCAACCGGTACCTGGTGCTCGGCTTCGGCGGCGGGCGGCCTGCCGACCTGGCGGTGCCGCCCGGCCGCGATGAGCTGATCGCCTACGGGCCGCTGCTGTCCGACGACGGCGCGGCCTGGCTGGGCACGGCGATGCTCGTTCGGTCGCCGGACCCGGACAAGGCCCGCGCTGTGCTGACGCAGGAGCGCTACGCCGAGATCGAGGTGCACAGCTGGACGTTCGGCGGCCGCAGGTAGGAAAGCGGGCCGGCGGGGTAAGGGCCACGGCATGAACGACAAGCCGCGCCGGCAGCAGCCCCGCGCGGGGCTGTGGGCGATGGCCGTCAGCGCGGCCTTCGCATGCCTGTCCCGGCTGCTCGACGATCCGAACGACAACTTCGGTGGGCCCGGCCTGCACTACACCGTTCTGTTCGGATCCGCCGCCGTCGGCATCGCCGCGCTGGTCATGCTGGTGGTGCAGCGGCGGTGACGGTCAGCAGCGGCCGACCAGGTCACCGACCTCGGTACGCGACGACACGCCCAGCTTGCGCAGGATGTTCGAGACGTGGACGGCGGCGGTCTTCGGGGAGATGTAGAGCCGCCGGGCCAGCTCGGTGTTGGTCAGCCCGTCGCTGATCAGCACCGCCACCTCCCGTTCGCGGGGGGTCAGCGCGGCCGGGCCGGTGACCGCGGGCGGCGCGTCGACCGGGGCCAGGCCCAGCTGGGCGCGGATCTGGGCGAGCTGGGCGACCCGCCAGCCCCGCCACTGCGCCAGCAGCGGCGCGGCGGCCTTGACCTGCGCGGCGGCGGCCGCCCGCTGATCACCGGCGAGAAGGCATCGGGCTGCGCTCACGCGTACGGTGCCTCGAATTGCCGGTCCTAGATTGTCGGTGTCGGCGATCGACAGATAGCCGGCCAGCGCGTCCGCGTGCCGGCCGCGGGCCTCCGCGAGCTGAGCGTCCACCAGCGTCCGATAGCCGTCCCAGACCTCGGCGTCGAGCAGAGCGGTTGCCATCTGCTCCAGCCGGTGCGCCGGCAGGCCGATCTCCAGAGCGGCCGAGACCAGGTCGTGGGCCTGTTCACCGCTGCGCCACATCTGCCCGGCCAGCGCGTCGAGCAGATCGTCCAGGGTGGTCTCCGCGCGCGGCAGGTCACCGCGGCGGCAGGCCAGGTGGAACGCCAGCCCGGGAATCGTGGTCGGCGGATTGTTCGGCAGCGCGGCCAGGTCGGCGATCAGCTGCTCGACCCGCTCCAGTTCGCCGGCCTCCAGGTACAGCCCGGCCAGGAACACACCGTGGTAGTCGGCCCACCGGCCCCGCCGCCGGTAGCTGCGGTCCTGCTCGCGACCCTCCTCCAGCAGCGCGATCGCGGCGCCCAGATCGCCGGCGCGCAACACCAGCCGGGCCCGGCCCTGGAAGTAGGTGGCCACCGCCAGCGACTCGAAACCGGCCCGTTCCGCGTCGACGCGCATCCGTTCCAGGATCTCGGCGTGCTCGGTCGGCGACGTGGGCGTGTCCCCGCTGACCAGGACGTGCAGGGCGCGGGCCGCCAGCACCCACTCGCCCGCCTGCTCCGCCTCGTCGACCAGCGCGGACAGCATCTTGCGGCCGTCGGCGGCCGACTGCGGGCGCTCGCTGAGTGTCGAACCCTTCTCCAGCAGCGCGGCCAGCCGTACGTCCGGCAGATCGAACTCGTCGGCCAGGGTCAGCGCCCGGTCGCACCACAGCAGCGCGGCGTCGAGCTCGTCCCGAAGGTACGCCGACTGGGCGATCGCGGTCATCGCCCGGGCCTGCCCGGCGCCGGGCGGGAGCTGCGCGATCAGCGTCTCGATGTCGTGGGTCAGGGCGCGCATCTCGTCGGTCTCGCGTGACTCCCAGGCGATGCGGACCAGCAGGTACAGCGATTCGGCCCGGTCGGTCGCGGCCTGAGCGAGGTCGCGCCAGCTGCGGCCGTAGCGCAGAGCGTCGTCGAGCAGGCCGGCCAGCCAGGCGGACCGGGCGGCGCTGGCCAGCAGCTCGGTGTCGTCGGGCACCTCGTCCAGGCCCATCTCGGCCAGCTGCAGCGCCTGGTAGGCCGAGCCGATCGACAGGTACATCGCGGTGCCGCTGCGCGCCGCGTCGACCATGTCGTCGTACCGACCGGCGCCGCGCGCGTGATGCGCGACCATCGCCGGATCGGAGGCGCCGCTGCTGAGCAGCACGTCCAGCGCGGCCTCGTGCAGCCGGCGCCGCTGCCGGCCCAGCATCTGATCGGCGATCGCCTCGCGCACCAGGGCGTGCCGGAACGCGAACTCGTCCTCACCGGACTCGACCAGCACACCCCGGGTGACCAGGTCACGCAGCACGGCGATGAGCTCGTCCTCGCCGGCGCCGGCCACCTCGGCGAGCAGATCGAACGGGATCCGGTGGCCGAGCACGGTGGCCGCCTCGACGATCCGGTGACTGACCGGATCGAGGTCGTCGACCTGGCGGCGCAGCACGTCGGCGAGACTCCACGGCAGCGGTTGCTCGACGAGCGCTTCCAAGTCGTACCCCGGCAGTGCTTTGAGAAGCTCTTCCAGGAAGAACGGATTGCCGCCGGTGCGGTGATGCAGCGCGGCCGCGGCCCGCAGCGGCGCCGGCGCGCCCGTCGCTGCGGCCAGCAGGGCCGCGGTCTGGGCGGGGGAGAGGCGATCCAAGCGGACGTACGTCACCGCGTGCCGCCGCTCCAACTGGGCCAGCAGACCGGCCACCGGTTGCCGCCGGGTCACCTCGTCCGGCCGGTAGGTCCCGATCAGCAGCCGTGGCCCGCGCTGGTCGGCGATCCGCTCGAACAGCGCCGCGCTCTCCGAGTCGGCCCAGTGCAGATCCTCGAAGACGATCACCGCGGGGGAGTCGCCGATCAGATCGGACAGGATCGCCAGCCCGGTGTGCAGCCGCTCCACGGGGCTGCGCCCGGCGTCCGCCAGCGCCGCCAGGTCCTGCTCGTCGACGCCCGGGTGCCCGTCGATGGCGTCCAGCAGCACCTCGTAGGGCCGCGACAACGAGCCCGGCTCCGCCTGACCGACCAGCACCACCGTCCCCGCCGGCACGGTCGCCAGCAGCTCCCGCACCAGGCGGGTCTTCCCGATGCCCGGCTCGCCCGCGATGATCGCCACGGCCGGCTCACGCGCCGAAGCGAGCTGCGCCAACCGGCGCAGCTCGCTCTCCCGCCCGATCATCACCGGGCTGGCACCACCGCGGATGGTTCGCACGAGCTCAGGGTACCGGCGGGCCGGCCCCGGGCCGTACGGGCTTTCCGCGCTCGCCGGGCCAGCCGCGCCATGGAGAGCAGGCGCTCCCGGTCGGACTCGGCGATCAGCTCACGGTGGCGGTCGTTGACCAGATCCAGCATCAGGTCCGGGTGCATCAACATGGTGTTCCTCCTCGTCAACCGCTGATAGGTAAATCCTCGGCCGTCGAGGCAGCTGCCACATCGGAAGCGCCTACCTATCTTGGCTGGTCAGCGGTGCTTAGCCGGGCACGCGGAGGCCGCCTAGGTATACCTAGATCAACACCCTGATGCGTACGTCCGATGCGGCTCAACAGTCCGTTGGAGGCCGCCGGCATGGATCCCACGTGGATCCTCGAAACTCCACGCAGCCTCCTTCGAGGCGGACCGGTTCTACGGGTCGGACCTCGACGTTTCCCTGGTGCGGCTCGACGCGTGGCCAGGGAAAACGCAGAATCAGCGCTGGAGCGGGGTGACGTCGTCGCTAGCGGTGGCGGCCGGGTTGGATGTGGGCCCGCCGCAGGAGTGGGCCGTAGACCAGCCGGGCGAAATACGGCGCCGTGGTTCTGCGGAACTCTGGGGAGCTGTTGTCGTGCGGAAAGGGTCGGTCCGGGACCGGCCTGTCGAGGAAGGCGCACAACGGCGCCCACCCGTCCGCCACCTCGTAGGTCAGCAGCCGGTCGGCCGGCACGGTGGCCTGCACCTGCTCGATGTGCCGGTTGAACACCGACGTCATGTGTGCGCGGTCGCCGAGCCGGTCCTCGAACAGCGGCTGCTCGACGGTCTCCTGTGTCATGGCCAGGAACGCGCGCAGGTCCGGGCTCAGCGCCTCGGCCACCCGGGCACCCGCCCGGGCGAGTCCGCGGGGAGGCGAGATGCGCGGTTTGAAGATGGTCTGGCGGACGCTGTCGTACCAGGCGTCCGGGTCTCGCACGGTGAGCAGCACCTTCGCTTCGGGGTAGGTGTCGGCGAGTTCCCGCCAGTACGCCGCCACCGGCCAGTCGACCGCGCTGCGGTAGCCGTCGAAGATGCCGGCCCAGTCCGGCGCGCCGCCGCGGGCGATGGCCAGCCACTGTTGCACCCGCCGCGGGTCGCTCATCACGTCCAGCATGTGATAGCACGGTCCCAGCCCGAGGATGCCGAGTGCCGAACTGAGTGAGGTGGTGCCGGTGCGCGCGAAGCCGGCGCCGATCACCTGCAGCATCCGCACCCTCCATCCGCCGGGGTCAATTAATCGATAGATATCAGTATCAACTATGCGGGGCGCAGCGGCCTGATCCGGGTGTTCTGGAACGAGGTGTACAGCCAGCGGCCCTGGCGTTTCACTGCGACGTTCGTGTTGACGGACAGGGCCTCGTCGGTGCAGGCCGTCTCACCTGGCCAGAGGACGCAACCGGTCCGGACGATGATCGCCAGGTCGAGCTCGGGGAAGCGAATCCGTTCGTCGCGCTGCAGGAGGCGGGTCCCCTGCAGGTACGTCGCGAAGTAATAGCCCATGCCCTCCTCGATGCCGGCCCGCGTACTCATATGGTCGCCGTTGAACGTGACCAGATCGGCGTCGGAGGTGTAGACCGCGGCATACGCCCGGGCGTCGCCACGCTCCCAGGCCTGGTCCTGGCGCTCGCGCAGCTCCCGCAGCGCGGCAAGGTCTTTGTCGCGCCCGGATGACGACGGCGGGCCGGCCGACGCGGGACCGATGACGGCGAGAGGCGCGACGACGGTGGCCACCAAGGCGATGAAGTATCGACTCATGTCAGAACCGTAGGAAGCGGCACCGCTCAGCCGAAACCTCCCGCAGGGGTAACCCGATGTCCTCCCGAAGGGGTACGTCAGGGGGCGGTGCGCTCGCCGGCAAGGGCGGCGAAGAGGGCCAGCAGCACCCCGGTGAGCGCGTTCACCGTGATCACGAAGCCGCGCTCCCACCCGGCCGGCGCGAGCGCGACACCCACGGCCACCGCCACCACCGCGGCCACCACCATGCCGATCCGGGCTGCCCGCTGCGTCCTCGCGGTCCCGCGGCTGCGCCGCAGCACCGACACCATGATGATCAGCGCACCCATCGAGCCTGCCGCACCCACGATCAGCACCGGTACGCCCAGCGCCCGCGCCCCCGAGCCGAGTGTGCCGACGCCGGTGAACGCCAGCAGTCCGAAGACCACGACGGCCAGGCCGTGCAGGGCGGCGCTGCGGTGCAGCCGGCGCGACTCGGCGGCCGGGGTCTGCTGCGGGACGGCCATGGCGGTTCCCTCCGTGACGGGTTGCGCACATCGTCGCATCCACCACGCGCCGGGTGTGGCACGATCCGCGATCGATTCGACCAGCGTGCATGAACCGGGGACCGGCCGGGCAGTGAGGCGGTGACCACGGCGTTTCTGGGAGAACACATGGCATGGACACGGACGGTTCGGGAGCGCGCCCGGGCCAGGTTCACCGAGGCGGCCCGCCGCAACGCGCCACCACCGTTCACGGCTGAGCCGGAGCTGGGCGACGGCACGCCGCCGCCGGTCGTGGTCGTGGACCGCCCCCGGGACAGTGAGGTGCTGCCCGCGGCGGTGCGTACGGCCGGCGCCTGGGCCTGGCGTTTCATCCTTTTCGTGGTCGCGGCCTACCTGTTCCTGCGGGTCGTCGGCCTGCTCCGGGTGGTCATCATCCCGGTGCTGGTGGCTGTGCTGCTCGCCGCCCTGTTCCAGCCGGCCAGCGCGGCCCTGTCCCGGCGCGGGATGAACCGCTCGCTGGCCGCCGGACTCGTCCTGGTCGCCGCGCTGGTGCTGGTCTTCGGCGGGCTCGGCCTGATCGTCCGGACCTTCATCGCCCAGCTCGACGACCTGTCGGCGCAGGTCAGCGACGGCATCCGGGAGATACAGACCTGGCTGGCGCAGAGCCCACTGCACGTCACCGACCGGCAGCTCGACCAGTACGTCGACCAGGCCCGTGCCGCCCTCACCGAGAACCAGGGCGCGGTGACTTCCGGGGCACTGAGCACCGCGACCACCCTCGGCGAAGTGGTCACCGGCTTCTTCCTCGTACTGTTCACGCTCTTCTTCTTCCTGCGCGACGGCGGCCAGATCTGGTCCTTCCTGTGCCGGCTGCTGCCGCGGGACGCGCAGGTGCCGACGGCGCGGGCTGGGCATTACAGCTGGCACACACTCGTCTCCTACGTGCACGCCACCGTGCTGGTCGCCTTCGTCGACGCGGTCGGCATCGGGATCGGCCTGGTCGTCCTCGGCATTCCGCTGGCCCTGCCGCTGGCCGCGCTGGTCTTCCTCGGCGCGTTCATCCCGGTCGTCGGCGCCACCGTCGCCGGCGCCGCCGCGGTGCTGGTCGCGCTGGTCGCCGAGGGGCCGGTCAGCGCGCTGATCGTGCTGGCCATCGTGATCGGCGTGCAGCAGCTGGAGGGACACGTCCTGCAGCCGCTGATCATGGGCCGGGCGGTGGCGCTGCACCCGCTCGCCGTGATCCTCGCGATCGCCGCCGGCATCGTGCTCGCCGGCATCGTCGGTGGTCTGATCGCGGTGCCGCTGCTGGCCGTGCTCAACACCGCGATCCGCTACCTGACCAGGCATCCCGAGGGCGAGCCGACCCCGGACCGGCAGCCACCCGGCACCGAACCGACCGACGACGACCAGGCCGAGGCGGAGGACCGGCACCAGGACGTCCAGCGGCAGGCCGACCCGGCGGAACCGCCGCCCGCCAGCACGTCGGTGTCCATGACGGAGGCCAAGACCTGACAGGCGATCATGGTGCGGTGACGGAATCGTTGGCCACGCCGCCGCTGTTCGCCGCCTTGGCACCGGCCCGCCGGGTGCTGATCGCCGGCGCCGGCGGCGGCTTCGACATCTACGCCGGCCTGCCGCTGGCCCTGTCCCTGTGGCGCAGCGGCGTCGAGGTGCACCTGGCCAACCTGTCGTTCTCCGAGCTCGAGTTGGTCGACCGGGACTCGTGGGTGAACGAGTACGTGGTCGAGGTGACGCCGAAGTCGGCCACCCCGGACTGGTACTTCCCCGAGGGCACGCTGTCGCGGTGGCTGGCCGCGCACGACCTGCCGTCGACGGTGTACGCCTTCCCACCGCTCGGGGTGCAGACGCTGCGTGACGCGTACCGATATCTGATCGAACGCCTGGAAATCGACGCCGTGGTGCTGGTCGACGGCGGCACCGACATCCTGATGCGCGGCGACGAGAACGCGCTCGGCACGCCCGTGGAGGACCTCACCAGCGTCGGCGCGGTAGCCGGCCTGGACGTGGCGGTGAAGCTGGTGACCTGCCTCGGTTTCGGCATCGACGCCTACCACGGCGTCAACCACGTCCAGGTGCTGGAGAACCTCGCCGCGCTCGACCGGGAAGGCGGCTACCTCGGGGCGCTGTCCATCCCTGGTTCGAGCCCGGAGGCGGTTCTCTACCGCGACGCTGTCGCCGACGCGCAGGCCGCCACGCCGGATCGGCCGAGCATCGTCAACGGCCAGATCGCCGCGGCCACCAGCGGCGCGTTCGGCGACGTCCAGTTCACCCGGCGCACCACCGGCAGCACGCTGTTCGTCAACCCGCTGATGGCGATCTACTTCACCGTCGACCTGGACAAACTGGCGGCGCGCTGCCTGTATCTGGACCGTCTGGAGAACACCTACGGCAGGGGACAGGTGATCAGCCGGATCGAGGCCTTCCGCAGCGAGATCTCCACCCGGATCCCGCGAGCCTTCCCGCACTGATCGTCACCGGTCGCGGAGGCGGGCCAGGACGGTACGCAGCTCGTCGCGGTTCTTGGCTGCCTTGATCCATGCCGGTAGCCGTTCCACCAGCGTCTGCCCGTACGCCCCCGGGTTGCGTTCGCGCAGTCGGGCGGTGATGAAGGCGTCCAGCAGGTCGAGGTGGGTGCGGTTGAACGCCCACAGGGTGTGCCCGCCGCAGCACGGTGCGGCCAGCCACAACGGCAGCCGGAAGAACGGGTCGACCGCGGCGCCCCAGCACGAGGTCCGGCCCTCCGCCGGCCAGCGGGCGCTGTGCCCGCAGCCGGTGCAGCTGAACCGGCGCGACCAGAACATGGCCGGTTGGCCCTCGACGCGCTGCGCGATCACGGCGGCGTGACCGCTGCAGCGCGGACAGACCACGTCGATGCCTTCCGCGGTCAGTTCGTACTCGTAGAACCGCGTCGTGGCGTCGCGGAACCGTGTCACCGGTGCGGGGCCGTCCATGGCCAACAGGGTTTCAGACGAGGCGAACTGCGGCACCCTGTAAACGTGGATCACTACGTCGTCATCAAAGGGCGCCGCTGGCGGGCCACCGATCCGGCCATCCCGGAGGAGGCCGCCGCGCAGTTGCGCCGCGCGCTGATGGCCGCGCGCCGCGATGTCGGTGCGGCCCTGCGCAAGGATGAGGATCCGAAACCCGCGCGGGCCCGGGTGCAGGCCGCGAAGGTCGCGCTCGGCGAACGCGGCGTCCCGTGGTGGGAGCAGACCCTGGAACAGCGGCGGGAACGCTGGGAGCGGGGACTGCGCGACCTGGGATAGCGGTGAGTCGCCGGACAGAACGCAGGGTGCGTCAGCAGTCGCCGGACGGAACGCAGGGTGCGTCAGCAGCCGCCGGACGGAACGCAGGGTGCGTCAGCAGCCGCCGCGCAGAACGCAGGGTGCGTCAGCCGCCGCGCGGGACGCGGTGCGTCAGCCGCCGCGCAGAATGCGGGGTGTTTCAGCCGCCGCGTGGGATGCGGAGTAGGTCAGCCACCGCGCAGGATTCGGGGTGCGGCGAAGTCGCGGTTGTCGATGACGATGTCGGCCTGGTCGGCGGGGCGGACCTCGGCCAGATAGAGCTGCTCGCCGGGGATGTAGTAGGTGCGGTAGCGCTCGGCCGCCGCCTCGGGTGAGTCCATCCAGGCCTGGTCGCGTTCCGTGCCGCGGCGCAGGACGTCCGCCCCCGAGATGTGCAGGTAGATGCGCAGGTCCCAGTGCGGGGCCAGGGCCGGTTTCTGCAGGAAGCCACCGTCGGCGACGAGGATCGCGTCGCCGGGCGCCCGGTGGATGCCGGAGTCGATCGGGGTGCGGCCGCTGAAGTCCATGATCTGCGTGCGGTACTCCCGGGTGCCGCCCGGACCGAGCGGTGCCAGCAGCAGGTCCCGGATGGCGTCGACGTCGAACATCTCGTGGTAGTAGCTTTCCGGCGTGCCGGGCGCGTAGCGGGTCCGCAAATCGATGTGCCGCTTGAAATGATCGAGCGAGACCCGCAGCACCGGCCGTGCGGACACGTCGCGCAGGGCCGACGCCAGGTTGTCGGCGAAGGTGGTCTTGCCGGCCGCGGAGTGACCGTCGATGCCCACCCGCACCGGATGGTCGCGGCGCACGGCCAGGATCCGGTCGCGGACCAGGTGCAGTGCCGGCGTCATCAGGGCCTCGCCGGGGTCATCAGGGCCTCGCCGGGGTCATCAGGGCCTCGCCGGGTCGATCATGGTCATGCCGGCGACGGTGGCCCGGTCGAAGACCGGCAGGAGAGTGGCCGCTTCGGAGAGCCCGATGGTGCGTTCGATCAGGCGCTGCGGCCGCAGCGCGCCCTGCTCGATGAGGGCCATCATGCCCGGATAGTCGACTGCGGCCATGCCGTGGCTGCCCAGCAGGTCGAGCTCCCAGCCGATCACCCGGGCCATCGGCACCCGCGGATGTCCGTCGACGGGCGGCAGCAGCCCGATCTGCACATGGCGGCCGCGGCGGCGCAGACTGAGGATGGCGTCCGCGCAGGTCTGCTCGCTGCCCACCGCGTCGACGGCGACATGGCTGCCGCCGCCGGTCAGGTCGGCGACCGCGGCCGGGATGTCGGTGCCGTCGGTGACCACCGCGTGCGCGGCGTGCTCGGCGCCGTCAGCAAGCACGGCGTGCGCGGCGTACTGGGCGCCGTCGGCAAGCACAGTGCGCTCGGGGTCGACCGCGGCGGTGCCGTCGGTGAGCAGGGTGTGTTCGGCGCCGAGGGAGGCGGCGACGGCGAGGGCCTGCGGGTTGCGGTCGACGGCGATGACGCGGCCGCCCAGCGCGCGGGCGATCATCACGGTGCTGAGGCCGACCCCGCCGGCGCCGACGACCGTCACCCACTCGCCCTCGACGACCCGTGCGCGGCCGGCGAGGGCGCGGTAGGCGGTGGCGAACCGGCAGCCCAGGCTCGCGGCGGCCGCGAAGTCGACCTGTGGTGGGACGGCCACCAGGTTGGTGTCCGCGGCATGCAGGGCGACGAACTCGGCGAACGAGCCCCAGTGCGTGAAGCCCGGCTGCTGCTGGGTGGGGCAGACCTGCGCCTGCCCGGTCCGGCACCACTCGCACCGGCCGCAGCCGCAGACGAACGGCACGGTGACCCGGTCGCCGACCTTCCAGCGGCTGACCTGGGCGTCCACCTCGACGATCACGCCGGCCAGCTCGTGGCCGGGCACGTGCGGGAACGCGATCTCGTCGTGCCCGGCCCAGGCGTGCCAGTCGCTGCGGCACATCCCGGTGGCTGCCACCTGCACCACCACGCCGCCGGGCGGCGCTGCCGGTTCGGGCACCCCCCGCACTTCGGGTTGTGCTCGGACGGCGTCGATGACTACGGCGCGCACCGGTGAGCCTCCCACTGCTCGTCCAGGCCGGCCGGGGCCAGCTCGACACCGGTCATCCGGGCGGCCAGTGCGAGCAGGCCGACTGCCTGCCCGCCGCCGTCGAAGCCGGGCCGGGGGACCGGCAGCGGATCCAGTGAGTGCGGTGCCGCGCCCCATCGTTGCTCAGGCGCATACCCGTTGAACCGCACCTGCAGCACCCCGCCGACGGCGTGCCGGAACCACACGTCGCCGCCCGTCTCCCACTGTGCCTGGATCGCCCCGCCGTGCGCGCTGAGACGCTCCACCAGCGGGTCGCCGGGCCGGGGCCGTCTGCCGGGTTCGAGAACGACAACCCACTCGCCGACCACCCGGACCCACGTCAGCGGCGGCGTGCTGAGGGTGACCGGGCCGGCGCCGGCCGGATACGCTTCGGCGCCGAGGGCCGCGGTCACTGCGGCAACGTCAAGTCCGCGAACGTACGTGACACAGCCGGCCCATCCGAGCCAGTGGTCGTCGAGCCAGGTGTCGCCGGAAAGGCCGCCGGAACCGCTCGGCGGCGTCGGTGACCCGAGGTCGGCGAACATTGCCTCACGCAGTGCGGCGGCACCGACCGCGTACCCCGCTCTGGTCACCGCGTGAAAGGCGGCCGCGAGCGCATTGGCAGCCGTGGCGGCCCGGGCCGCCTCGATGGCGTTCGCGTGCCGGCCCGGCCGGCGGGCGAGCTCGTCGAGGACCGCCGCCGTGGGCCGCTCGTGGATCCCGGCGGACGCCAGCGCCCGGTCCGCGGCCGTGCGCGCCACCCTGCGCAGGGACGCCTCGTCGGCCTGCTGCAACGCGTAAGACAGCTCCGGGTCCTGGCGGGTCAGCGTCTCGTGGCGCGGGCTCACCCACTCGGCGACGTCGTCCGGCCAGGCCCGCAGCCGGACCTCCGGCATCGGCCCGGTCAGCAGGTCGGGCGTGAACTCGACGCCGGTGATCCGTGCCGCGAGGGCCAGCATCAGATGATCCGTGCCGGTGTCGTCGTCGTCCCACGGCAGGCCGGCCCGCAGCTCTTCCAGCGCGTCCGGCTGGGAACCGTCGCGGTCGTCCGGGAATAGCGCTTCGAAGCTGGTCACGACCGTGCCGAGGTCGGCGAGGCTGAACCGGGTCAGCGCGTTCACATTCCAGAAGCAGCTGACCGCGCGTCCGGTGGCCAGCCGGCGCAGCACTTCGCGGCGGCTGCCCTCGTAGCCGTTCGCCTCGATCACCACGACCCACTCGCCGACCTGGCGCAGCACCGCCGTCTGGTGCTCGAAGTCCGGCTCGTAGACCCCGTCGGCCGCGACCTCGACAGCCTCATCGAGCGAACCGCCGAACGCCGTCGCGACCGCCGCGAGATCCATGCCCTCGACGAACGTGACACAGGCGGCCTCGGTGAGCGGGGACTCGTCGAGCCACGCATAGCGGTCGGTCTCTTCCACGCGATCACGATACGGACGGGAGTTTGCGGATCAGCGGCAGGCAGGCGAGCATCGCGGCGCCGGCGACGAGCAACCCGACCCGGTAGCCGTCGGTCAGTTGCTGTGGGCCCGGCCCGGCGCTGATGGTCGCCGCCAGCGGGCCGAGCATCGCCAGGCCGGCCGCGGTGCCCAGCTCCTGCGCCGAGTTGAGCAGGCCGGACGCGACGCCCTGCCGGTCGTCGGGCACGCCGGTGGTGCCGGCGACGAAGGTCGGCGCGTAGGACAGGCCGCTGCCGACGGCGAGCAGCAGCAGTGGGCCCAGGGCGTCGCGCATGTAGCTGCCGTCGACCGGGAGGCGCGCGAGCAGGAACATGCCGGCGGCCAGCAGCAGGAAGCCTGCGGTGAGCAGGGCCCGTGGACCATATCGGCTGACCAGCGCGCCGGCGCGCGGCGAGACGATCAGCACGACCAGGGTGACCGGCGCGAACGCGAGCCCGACCTGCACGGCCGGATAGTCGAGCACCGCCTGCAGATACATCGTGGTGAAGAACAGGGTGGCCGCGAGCGCGCCCGCGTTGACGGCGAGCAGCAGGTTGGCGCGCCCGACCGCGGCGGTGCGCAGCAGTGCGCCGTCCAGAATCGGGTCCGGGTGCCGGCGCTCGCCGAGGGCGAAGGCGCTGAGCAGCACCACCGCGGTCACGGCGAGCACCGCGCCCGGAACGGGATGGCTGCCCTCGGCGAACCGGGTGAGCGCGAGGATCGCGGTGGCCAGGCCGGTGGCGAGCAGGACGGCCCCGCGCAGGTCGAGCGGCGTGTGGCGCGGCATCCGGCTCTCGGTGAGGTAGCGGCGCCCGGCCAGGACCGCCAGCACACCGACCGGAACGTTGATCAGGAAGATCCAGCGCCAGCCCAGCGTGCTGGTGATCAGCCCGCCGAGCAGCTGACCACCGATCGCGCCGGCCGAGCCGACGGCGGCCCAGTAGCCCAGCGCCCGGTTGCGGCCGGCGCCCTCAGCGAAGGTGGTCGTGAGCAGCGCCAGCGCGGTCGGCGCGACCATGGCGGCGCCGGCGCCCTGGGCGGCGCGGGCGGCGAGCAGCTGCCACTCGGCCTGCGCGCAGCCGGTGGCCAGCGAGGCGAGGGTGAAGACTGTGAGCCCGGCCAGGAACAGGCGCCGCCGGCCCAGCAGGTCGCCGGCGCGGCCGAAGACGACGAGCAGGCTGCCGAAGGTCAGCGTGTAGGAGATCGAGGTCAGCACCAGCCGGCCGTCGGGGATGCCGAGGTCGGCGCGGATCGCCGGAATCGCGACATTCACCACGACCACGTCGATGATCAGCATCGCCTGGGCGGCGCAGAGCAGGAGCAGCACGATCCGGGGGACCGTGCGAAGTTTCGTCGCCTGGGACATGCTCCCGACCTTACTTTCTTTACGTTCATAAAGTAAAGCCCATTCTAAGATGACCTCCATGACGGGACGCCCACGCACGGTCAGCGACGACGAGGTCTTCCGGGCGGTGGCCGACACGGTCACCGAGGTGGGGCCGGCCGGGCTGACGCTCGCCGCGGTGGCCCGCCGGGCCGGGCTGACCGCGCCGGCGCTGACCCAGCGGTTCGGCTCCAAACGGGGTCTGCTCGTCGCCTTCGCCACCCGCGAGGCCGGCTCGGTCACCACCGTCTTCGACGCCGCGCGCGACCGCGGGGCAGCGCCGCTCGAAGCGTTGCGCGACGGCCTGGTCGCCTTCACCGCGCCGATCACCACCCGCGAGGGCATGGCCAACAACCTCGCGTTTCTCCAGCTCGACCTGACCGACGACGAACTGCACACCTACTCGGCCACGCAGAGCCGGGCGCTGCGTGCCCAGCTGGCCGAGCTTCTCGAGGAGGCGGCGGCCGCCGGCGACGTGCGGGCTGCCGATCCCGCCGCGCTGGTCGACATCGTCTACGCCGTCTATGCCGGGGCGCAGCTCACCTGGGCCATCGACGGCACCGGCGAGCTCGGCACGTGGCTGGCCCGCCACATCGACAAGGTTCTCGCCCCGCACCGGCCGGGCCGGCCGTGACGTCGCCGGCGGTCAGGTCGACGCCGGCGCCGCCCAGCCGGGTGACAACTGCCCGGGCGGCCCTCCCGTTCTGTCCACTGCCGAGGCTAGGGTGTGGCGGTGATCGAGGGGCGGATCGTGGCCGGCGCCCGGGATCTCGGCAGTGGCTTCTGCATCGCCGACCGGGTGATCGCCACCGCGGCGCACGTCGTCGGCAGGCGGACGGCCGCTGACCTCAGCTTCGTGACCGCCTCCGGGATCCGCTTCGAGGTGGAGCGCGTGCAGGTCGAGCCCACCATCGACGCCGCCGTGCTGTGGTTGCCCCGCTCGCTGGCGTACGAGCCACCCGTCGGTCACGCCCACCAGCAGGCCGACTGGCAGGTGACCGCCCGCCCCGAGCCGGCCGCGGTGCAGCTCAGCGGCACGGTGACCGCCGTCGACCATCTGATGACCAACACCGGCGGCCACGAGATGACCGTGCTGCAGCTGGAGGTCCGCCAGGAGTTGAAGGACTTCGGCGGCTACTCGGGTGGCGCAGTCGTGATGAACTCCGTGGTGGTGGGCATCCTGGTCGAGCAGGTCGAGGAACGGGTGGTGGCCGCCGCCGGTGTGCCGGTGCGGGCAGCGAACGTGCTGTACGCCGTACCGATCAGTCGTGTTCTCAAGAAGTTCCGCCTCGGTGACCGGGCGCTGTCCCGGCAGCCCGCGCTGCCGGCGCACCGCCTGGTCGACACCGCGTATTTCGACATGGACACCGTGAAATCGGCGATCCTGGCCGTGATCGACGGCCGTGCCGACCGGTCGCTCGCGTTCGGCCTGCCCGACGTGGACATGAAGGTCGTCGACAACCTCGCCGCGTGGCTGCCCAGCTACATCGGCCAGGTGGCGCCGAAGAGCCAGTTCGCGATGCGCGCCGAGATCGGCTCGATGGACGCCTGGGAACGGTACGTGACCCGCTACCTGCCCGACCTCGACCGGCGCAACGTGATCTGCCCGGTCCTGGTCGACGGCGTCGACACCGAACTCGTCGCCGAGCTGTGGAAACGCATCCGCACGGCGTGCACCCACGGCCGCCAGCGCCTGATCATCTTCTTCGTCGGCCGCCCTAGCGCCGGCTTTCCCGACGGCATCGACCAGCTGCCGTCACCGTCGGTCCGCCACCAGGACATCGCCGAGTGGGCGCAGCTCGTCGTCACCGCCCGCCGCTGGCCGCGGAGCCTGGCGGGCCCGTGGACGGCGCAGATCGTCGAGCAGTCCTCGCTGGACGACCGGCTCGACCTGCGGATGACCTACGAAACGCTCGAGCACTACTTCGATCTGCTCCGCACCGAACCGGACGACCTGCGCAGGCACCTGGAAGAACTGGAGACTTCGTGCTGACCCGACACGTCGCCGACCTGTCCGTCCGCTTCGACCGTGCGGCACAGCTGCCCGACGAGCAGCTCATCGAGGACGTCTGGGCCGAACCGGTGCCGGCGACGGATCCGCCGACCGTCATGGTGACGCGGGAGCCGTACCTCGCCGGTCCCGAACTGGAGGACGCGGTCAACATCGCGATCGCGCTCGGCCGGCCGCTGCTGCTCCAGGGCGACCCCGGCGCCGGCAAGACCCGGCTGGCGCACGCGGTCGCCTACGCCCTCGGTCTGCCGCTGGAGCAGGCGTACATCAAATCGACCAGCCGCGGCCAGGACCTGCTGTACACCTTCGACGCGGTGCGCCGGCTCTACGACGTCCAGCTGGACCGGGCCGGCGACGACCCGGCCGAGTATGTCCGGCTCGGCCCGCTGGGGCGGGCCATCGCCCGGGCCGGCCACGGCCGGCGGTCGGTGGTGCTGATCGACGAGATCGACAAGGCCGACATCGATTTCCCCAACGATCTGCTGCGCGAGCTGGATCAGCTCAGCTTCGAGGTCACCGAGGCACCGACGATGCGGTACGCCGTACCGGCCGGGAGAACCGCGTTGAGGCCGATCATCATCGTCACGAACAACGAGGAGAAAGCGCTGCCCAGCGCCTTCCTGCGGCGCTGCATCTTCCACTACGTGCACTTTCCCGACTCGGCCGAGCATCTCAACGCGGTCCTGGCGATGCACGGCATCACGCCCGACGAGCTGAGCCGCAACGCCGTCACCGAACTGCTGCGGCTCCGCGAACTCGACCTGGCCAAGAAGCCGGGCCTCAGCGAGCTGCTCGACTGGGTGGGCTACCTGCAGGCCACCGGGACGCCGGCTGAGCAGGTCGCCGCAATGCCTGCGGTGGGCGCGCTGGTCAAACAACATTCCGATCAGGTACGGGTGAGCGAGTGGCTGACCCGCCGATGACGCCACCGCTGCCGGGGTTCCTGCACGACCTGGTCGGGCAACTGCGGCGGCGGGGCCTGCAGATCGGCGTGGACGACCTGCTCGATCTGCGGCGCGCCCTCGGTGCGGGATTCGGCCTCGGTTCTGACACGGCGTTGCGGCAGGTCTGCGTGGCGTTGTGGGCGAAGTCGACGGCCGAGGCGGAGATCGTCAACGCGGCTTTCGCGCGGGTGGACGTACCGGAATGGTCTTCTCCGAGGCCCGGCGGCGACCCGCAGGATGCGGGCGATCGTGCCTCGCCTGACCCGGTTGAGGCGGTCACGCCGAGCGCCGCGGAACCTGATCTCGAAGCACCGGCCACCCGGCGGATGTCCGGGCTCGTGCATCCGCCGCCGCGGACCGGGCGCCGCGACAACAGCCTGATTCTCGCCCCGCAGTACCCGACCAGCGACCGCGAGATCATCCAGGTGTGGCGGGCGTTGCGCCGTCCGGTCCGGCAGGGGCCGCCGGTCGAGATGGACGTCGACGCCACCCTGGCCCGGCGCGCCGGAACCGGCTTACGCACGCCGCCGGTGATGGTCGCGGCGCGGCGCAACTCGACCCGGCTGTTGCTGCTGGTGGACCGGCAAGGCTCGATGACGCCGTTCCATGATTACGTCGAGCACATCCGGCAGGCGATGGAACGGGCCGGGCGGTTCGACACGTTCACGGTCGGCTACTTCCACAACACCGCCGGGCACAGCCACAGCCACAGCGTTCTGGCCGACCTGCCTGATCCGTTCAGTCCTGCCCTCGACCCGGTCCTCGGCCGGATCGAACCCCTCGTCGGCGGCCTGGTCTACTCCGACCCTTCGCTCAGCAGCCCGCTCGATCTCGACGACGTCCTCGCCTCGGTGACCAGGACGACCAGCACGGTCATCGTCAGCGATGCCGGTGCTGCCCGGGGCGGCCTTCACACGCCGCGGTTGGTGGACACGGTCGCGCTGGCCAAAGCGCTGCTGGCCGCCACCGGCGGTCTGGTCTGGCTCAACCCGCTGCGCCGGGAACGCTGGAGGCGGACGACCGCCGGGCAGATCGCCCGGCACGTGCCGATGTTCCCGCTCACCCGCCAGGGCATGTACCGCGCGGTCAACGTGCTGCGCGGCCGCCCTCTGCTGCTGGACCGGCCGCTGTGACCGCCTCGTCGTATCTTGCGGAGCTGCGTGATCTGCCGCCCGGAGCGGCCGACCTGGCCCGGCACGCAGCCGTGCCGGTCGTGGTCGATGCCGGATTCCTCAACCTGCTGCGCGTGAATTTCTTCGTCGATCCGCCGGCGGCGCTTCCGTATGAGGTGGAGGCCGAGCTGCTGCTGTCGCCGCTGTTCCGCGAGGTCGGGGAGGGCTTGTACGAGATCGACCCGGAGTGGCGGAACACGCTGCTCACCGAGCTGGTCGCCCAGTACGGCACCGACCGCCTGGGCCGGGTGGCGGGGTTGCTGGAGCAGTACACCGACCACGCTGTCGCCTGGCACGCGCTGCCGGAACTGGAGAACGCGCAGCGGCTGACCGCGCTGAGCCTGCTGGATCCGCCGCGCGCCAAGGAGTGGTTGGAGCGCGAGATGGCCGAGGCGACGAGCGTCGGCACGCCGCTGCCTTCGGTCTGGTTCGTAGCGATGGAAAAGCGGGTCCGCGAACACCAGGCCGTCCTCGAATCCGCCGGCGCAGCCTGGTCGGAACACGACCGCGACCGGTTCCTCGATGAATTGATAGCGGTATTCCGCGAACCATCCACTTTCGGTGTCCTGCTCGACGACCTCTACTCGCCTGCTCCCTGGGCCAGACCAGGGGCCGCAGGGGCCATTCCCAGGGTTTTCTGGATTGAGGTCGTCTCCGATCTGGAACAGGGGCGGGTGCCCGGGCGAGGACTGGTGGACCTGGCCGAGGCCGTGTACCGGTTGTTTCCGGCCAACTCCGTGTTCCGGACGACCCTCAACACCCTTCGGCTACTGGCCGGTCCACTGCCCTCTCCGCCGACCTGGCCGACCCTCATCATCACCGGGTCCGAACTCTACGACGTATTCATGCCGCAATTGCTTGACCTGATCGGCCCGCGCGCCGAGCAACTTTACGGCGCAGGCCCCGAGGCCGCGGTGTACATGCCGGACAGGGAGCGGGCCCAGGCGATAGTCGACGCGGCGGAGGCTCTGGCAAGGCGAATGGTTCCGGGCTCGGAAATCAGGGTGCGTTTCCAGGAGTTCGGCTTCCGGCCGTATCTGATCCCGAAGTTTCGACTGGTCGGACCGGATACGCAGGAATTCGTGGCGGAGAGAACGCCGGCGACCAGGACCGTGCGGGAACTCGCTCAGGCGGTCATCGATCTCTACGTCTCGGAATGGTCCGAAGACCGCCGCCACCGGATCCCGCGGACGGTGGTCGACCTCGTCACGCCGGCCGACGATGACATACCTCAGCAGCACACCCGTCTCGATCCTGATCAGACCCTGCATGAGGCAGGCGTGACCGAGGGATCCCGGCTGCAGATCTCCGCTGACTCGGTTAGCGGCGGCGGAATCCTCTCTGTGTCTGTGCCGAACCGTGCCCAGTTCGTCGACGAATTGGCCGCCGTGTTCCATCAGCAAGAGGCTGCGCGCGACCTGCTGGCGGACATCCGGTATCCGGTGGAAGGCGGTCCGATCTGGCCGGACGAGGTCTCCCCGCGGACCTTCTGGACTGCGGTGCTCGGCCAGCTGGAATTCGGCTTGCTCGGCCCGGACGGCGCGAGACAGTTGGCTTCGGCGGCGCTGCGGCGCTACGCCGGCAACCGGGTGTTCCGCACCGCCGCCGAGGCCGCCGGGTCCCGCGAGTTCGAATTCGAGCCGTACCTGATCGAGACGCTGACCGTTCTGGGCCCGGACAAGCGGGCATTCCAGCTGAACGACATTCCGGCGACAACGTTGGTCGACGACATTCCCCGCATGATCTCCGAACGGTATGCGGCCGACGTCTGGGAGGAGTATTTCGGCGGCTACCAGGTCGGCGTGGAGCACCTGGTGCCGCCTCCTGTCGAGGGCCGGTTTCGTTTCATGCACCTCGACCCGGCGCAGACGCTGCACGGAGCGGGAGTGCAGCGCGGCGACCAGCTCCGGCTTCAATCGGAACTGACCCCGGCTGACGCGGTGGCGAGGTACCACCGGCTCGGGGTTCTCGCCCGCGACCGGGGCGACAACGACGAGGCCGAACGCCGCTTCCAACAGTGCCTGACCCTCCAGGAGGAGATGGGCGATCGAGCCGGCGCTGCCGCCACCCATCAACAACTGGGCTTTCTTGCCCAGGCGAAGGGCGATTACCTCGCAGCCGAGAGTCGCCACAGCCGCGCCCTGAACCTGATGCAGGAATCAGGTGACCGCGCTGGTGCCGCCACCAGCTACTACCAGCTCGGAATCGCGGTCCTGAACCGCGGTGACGTCCTCAGGTCCGAGCGCTGGTTCCAGCAGGCTCTCGCCGTCTTCGAGGAGCTGGGTGACCGCGCCAACACCGCCAACAGCTACTACCAACTCGGCCTTCTCGCCCAGATGCGGGGCGTTCCGGTCGAGGCCGAACGCCGTCACCAGCAGGCTCTGGCCATCGAGCTCGAACTCGGCAACCGGGCTGCTGCCGCCGTGAGCTACCAGCAGTTGGGCATACTCGCCCGGAACCAACGCAATTTCGCTGAGGCCGAGCACCGCCAGCAACAAGCTCTGTCCACCTTCGCGGAGCTGGGCGTCCAGAACGGCATCGCGGGCAGTTACCACCAATTGGCGCTGATCGCGCAGGACCGGGGACGCTACGGCGAGGCCGAACGTCGATATGAGCAGGCCGTGGCCACGTTCGAGCAGATCGGAGACCGGGCCGGGGCTGCGGCCGCGATCATCGACCTGGCCGGTCTTCGGTTCGTCACCGACGACCTCGCCCAATCTGTCGCCCTGCATTGTCAGGCCTTGGCGATCCGGCTCGACCTCGGTATCCCGCTTGCGGCGAACGACCTCACCGCCCTGCGGAGTCTCCGGCAATCGCTCGGCGAGGTCGCCTTCACGAACCTCGCCTCACGAAGACTCACCACGTCCTCCCTATGGGAGCTGAAAGCCCTCCTCGATCCGGTCTAGGCGCGTGATCGCCCGGGAGCCTGCACCATGAGGTTCGATCCCAGGGCGCGCAGGAAGTCCGGGGCGTCGAAGATCGCGCCGGCGGAGAGGACTCCGGTGGCCTTGGTGCGGTCGGTGAGGATGCGGTCGACGGCCTCGACTGCCAGTGGCGCGGTGATGGCGTAGATGTCCTGGCCTTCGGCGATCACCCGGCGCTCTTCGTCGCCACGGCGAATCAGGACGTCGATCACGAATGTCTGGTCGGAACGACCGAGTGAGTCGACCGCGGTCGGGGCTGCGGCGTTGGCGTAAAGGTCCGCTGCTGCCTTGGCGGTCATGTAGGTGCGGACCTCGGGCACGTGAAGGTGGCTGGGGACGGTGACCACGTCGGCCATCGTGAACTCGGCGATCACGTCCTGCGGGCCCAGCGGCGCGGGGAACGGCCACGAGACCGTTGGGAGCGCGTCGTCGTGGTACTGCAGGGTGCCGCCGGTGAAGCGGACCCGCCGGCCGCCTCGGCGCTCGCCCGAGATCACACCTGAGGCCACGGTGCCGCCGGTGGGGTGCCAGCTGCTCAGGCCGTACGCGACATGGACCTCGTCCGCCGAGGGCCAGTCGCCCATGACGGCGGTGACCAGGAGGTCACCGAGGCCGCCGTAGAAAGCCATGGCCGGCACCACGATCGCGCCGTCGGCTCGGGCGCGGTCGGCGTAGTGCGCGAAGGTGTCGGCGTTGGCTTCGATTTCGGCCGCGACATCGATGTACGGGATTCCGGCGCGCAGAGCCGCCTCAACAAGCGGCCCGGCAGTCGTAGCGAACGGCCCGGCCGTGTTGATCACCGCCGCCGCACCCGCGAGCGCCCGGTCGAGCGCGGCTGGATCGTCTGCCGACGCCTGGCGCGCTTCGATGCCTGTCAGCGACCGCAGCTTGTCCGCATCGCGCCCGACCGCGAGAGGCACATAGCCGCGCGAGGCCAGCTCCGCGACGACGAATCGGCCGGTGTGTCCATACGCTCCGTAAACCGCTACCTGTGTCATGCAGAAGATCTTTCCGCCACCGTGACAACCCGGCCAGTGTCCGGAACGACATGACCCATACAATTTCCGACATGAGATCCGTTGCGGTCGCCGCCACCGACGGGATGCTGCATTTCGAGTTGGCGCTCGCCTACGAGGTCTTCGGCTCGAAGCCCGACGCCGTCGACGGCCCTTGGTATGACGTCACGGTTTGCGGCGCGAAACCCGTACGGATCGGGCGGTTCCTGGTGGAGCCGGACTGCGGCCTGGACCGGCTCGCCCAGGCCGGCACCGTGATCGTCCCCGCCCTGGCGGACGTCGACGCCGACCCGCCGGCCGACCTGGTGGCTGCCGTCCGCGAGGCGCACGAGCGTGGCGCGCGGGTGGTGTCGCTGTGCACCGGCGTGTTCGTGCTCGCCGCCGCGGGTCTGCTCGACGGGCTCGGCGCGACCACCCACTGGGCGCACACCGAGCAGCTCGCCGCGCGGTATCCGCAGGTCAAGGTCGATCCGGATGTGCTCTACGTCGACAACGGCAGCGTGCTGACCTCGGCCGGCAAGGCTGCGGCGATGGATCTGTGCCTGCATCTGGTCCGCCGGGACCACGGACCGGCGATCGCCAACGTGGTCGCCCGCCGCCTGGTCGTGCCGCCGCATCGGGCCGGGGGCCAGGCGCAGTTCGTCAGTACGCCGGTGCCGGCCCAGGACGGACATCCGCTGTCGGAGCTTCTGCCGTGGGTGATGCGGCGCCTCGACGAGCCGCTGACCGTCGAGGATCTGGCCCGGCAGGCGAACATGAGTTCCCGTCATCTGGCCCGGCACTTCCGCTCGATCACCGGCACCACGCCGCTGCAGTGGCTGCTCACCCAGCGGATCCGCCGCGCGCAGGAGCTGCTGGAGTCGACCGATGACAGCGTGGACAGCATCGCGGAGGCGGCGGGGATGGGTACGGCCACGACGCTGCGCCGCCACTTTCAGCGCACGGTCGGCGTACCACCGGACGCCTACCGCCGCACCTTCCGCACCTGACCGAGACGCCGCATAGGGTGGTCGGATGAGCGTGCTGCTGGGTCTAGACGAGATCGACCGGGCGCACGTCGCGGCCGTCGGTGGCAAGGGCGCCCACCTGGGCGAGTTGTCCCGGATCGACGGGGTTCGGGTGCCGGCCGGGTTCTGTGTGACCACGGACGCGTTCCAGCAGGTCGTCGCGGACGCGCTGAGGCTCGGTGGGCTAGTGGGCGTCGACCCGGACGACTGGGAGGCGATCCGCGCGGAGAGCGCGGAGGTTCGCCGGATCATCGAGGGCATCACCATCCCCGATGATCTCGCCGCGGCTGTCACCCGCGCGCTCAAACCGGGCGCCGCGTACGCCGTGCGGTCCAGCGCGACCGCCGAGGACCTGCCGACCGCCTCGTTCGCCGGGCAGCAGGACACCTATCTGAACGTGACCGGCACCGCCGAGATCCTGCGGCACATCGTTCTCTGCTGGGCGTCGCTGTTCACCGAGCGGGCCGTGACCTACCGGCTGCGCAACGGGTTCGACCATCGGCAGGTCCGGATGGCGGTGGTCGTACAGGAAATGGTGTTTCCGCAGGTCTCCGGCATCCTCTTCACGGCCGACCCGGTCACCGGCAACCGTCGGGTTGCCACCGTGGACGCGGGCTTCGGTCTCGGCGAGGCCCTGGTCTCCGGCCTGGTGAACCCGGACGTGTTCGCCGTGCGTGACGGCGAGATCGTGGCCCGGACGATCGCCGTCAAGGAGCGTGCCGTCGAGCCGTTGCCGGACGGCGGCATAGGGCAGGTCGCGGTCGACCCGCAGCGCAGGCAGGAGCCGGCGCTGACCGATGCGCAGGTCGTGCAGCTCGTGCGGCTGGGCCGGCGGATCGAGGCGCACTTCGGCCGCCCGCAGGACATCGAGTGGTGCCTGGCCGACGGCGAGTTCCAGATCGTGCAGAGCCGGCCGATCACCACGCTGTTCCCCGTACCGGAGGTCGGCGACCAGGAGAATCACGTCTACCTCTCGGTCGGGCACCAGCAGATGATGACCGACCCGATGAAGCCGCTGGGCCTGTCCTGCTGGCGGCTGACCGCCCTGGCGCCGATGCTCGAGGCCGGCGGGCGGCTGTTCGTCGACAGCACCGCGATGCTCGCCTCACCCGTACGCCGGGCCGGTTTCCTCGACATGGCGGGCCGGACCGATCCGCTGACCAGGGACGCGCTGCAGACCATCCTGGACCGCGGCGACTTCGTGCCGACGCTGCCCGATACGGGTCCTGCCCGGCCGCCGCAGGGTGGCCCGGCCGAGCCGATCGAGACCGATCCGGCCATCGTCGCCGGGCTGATCGAGCGCAGCGAGAAGTCCATCGCCGCCCTGCGGGCCGACATCGGGGCGTACTCCGGGCCCGCGCTGTTCGACTTCCTGCTCGAGGCGTTCCAGGAGCTCAAGCGGGTTCTCAAGGATCCGCGGAGCATGCAGGCGATCATGGCGGGCATGGAGGCCACCTGGTGGCTCAACGACCATCTGCAGGAGTGGCTGGGGGAGAAGAACGCGGCCGACACGCTGACGTTGTCGGCGCCGGGGAACATCACCTCGGAGATGGGGCTGGCGCTGCTCGACGTCGCGGACGTGATCCGGCGGTATCCGGAAGCGGCCGAGATCCTTCAGGGCGACGACTTCCTGGAACGGTTGCCTGCCGAGGCCCGGCAGGCCATCGAGGCCTATCTGGATCGGTACGGGGTGCGCTGCGTCGGCGAGATCGACATCACCCGGCCGCGGTGGAGTGAGCAGCCGGCCACCCTCGTGCCGGTGATCCTCGACAACGTCCGGACCTTCGAGCCGGGCGCTGCCGCGCGGCGCTTCGAGCAGGGCCGGGAGGCGGCGGCGCGCAAGGAACAGGAGGTGCTGTCGCGCCTGCGGGAGCTGCCGGACGGGGAGCAGAAGGCGGCGGAGACCAAGCGGATGATCGACCGGGTGCGGACCTTCGTCGGCTACCGGGAGTACCCGAAGTACGACATCATCAGCCGCCACTTCGTCTTCAAGCAGGCGCTGATGAGGGAGGCCGACCGTCTGGTCCGGGCCGGTGTGCTTGCGCACCGGGAGGACATCTTCTACCTCAGCTTTCCGGAACTGCACGAGGTGGTGCGTACGCAGCAGGTGGACCGGGAGCTCATCCGCCGCCGCGAGGAGGAGTTCCGGACGTTCCAGGCGCTGCCCACGCCGCGGGTTCTCACCTCGGAGGGCGAGGCGCTGTCGGGGGCGTACCGGCGTGACGACGTGCCGGCCGGCGCCCTGGTCGGCCTGGCGGTCTCGGCCGGAACCGTCGAGGGCCGGGCCCGCGTCATCCTGGACATGGCCCAGGCCGATCTGGAGGCCGGCGACATCCTGGTGACGTCGTTCACCGACCCCAGCTGGTCGCCGTTGTTCGTCGCGGTCGCCGGCCTGGTGACCGAGGTGGGCGGTCTGATGACCCACGGTGCGGTGATCGCCCGGGAGTACGGCCTACCCGCCGTCGTCGGCGTCGACCGGGCCACCGGGCTGATCCGCGACGGGCAGCGGATCCGCGTTCACGGCACGGACGGCTTCGTCGAGCTGCTGTAATGCTCGGCGATCGCGGCGAAGGCCGCCTTCGGCTCCCACGGCAGGCCGTTTCCGGTAGGGCGGTCGAGCACCTTGACGATCCCGGGGCTGGCCAGATCGAGGTCGTCGCGGGGATCGCCGTCGGGCCGGTGCGGGAAGTCGGGCAGCGCGAACAGGTAGCAGAACGCGCTGTCGACGCCCTCGCTGTCGAAGATCTCGAGCAGCTCGCGGAAGTACGTCGCCTGGCCCTCCTCGTCGCGCTCGTAGACGCCGTTGAGCCGTAGCGGCGCGCGAGTGACCGGGTCGTACTCCATGATCTCCATGCTGCGCGGCGCGACGTCGCTCGCGCCACGCCAGGCCGCGGTGCCGAAACCGGTGATGGCGACCGGTTTGGGCTGGGCGGCCAGATCGCGTACGGCTTCCCGGAACTGACCCGCGACCTCGGCGGACCGGATCAGTTCGAGGGTCACGAAGTCGAACAGCTCCCAGTCGACGCCCTCGAACGGGATCGCAGCGTACGTGAGCCTGCCGTGGAACCGTTCACGGATCGCGGCCGCCGCGTTGCGCAGGAACGCGTCGAGCCGGACGCGGACCTCGGCGATCCGGCCGGCGAACAGGTTGCCGACGCGCTCGTCGAGCCGGTCGCCGTCGATGAACCCGCGGTTCATGATGCTCAGCTCGACGCCGGCGACGAACACGACCTCGGCCCCCGCCGCGCGCAGCCGTTCGGCCCGGTCGGCGCAGTCGAGGAACAGCGCGAGGATCTCCTCCGGCGTCAGCTCCAGCGGGTACGGCGAGAACCAAACCTCCAGGCCGAGCTCGGCGGCGATCCCGGCCGCGACCTCCAGACGGCCGGCGTCGACGCCGACGATGTGGACGGCGTTGCAGTGCAGGTCGTCGCGGATGATGGCCAGCTCCCGCCGGACGATCGCCGGGTCGAACTCCTGCGCCGAGTGGAAGCCGGTGCTGTAGGCGATGCCGTTCGCTCGCATGTAGTCCCTCCCCAAAAATTGCGTGCACGCAAGTTTGCGTGAAAGGATGCCATCATGGCCAGCCTCCGGGAGAGAAAAAAGCGCGCCACCCGCGAAGCCCTGGCGGCGGCAGCGTTGCGCCTCGCCTTGGAACACGGGCTGGAGAACGTCCGCGTCGAGGACATCGCGCAGGCGGCCGGGGTCTCACCGCGCACCTACAACAACTATTTCTCGAGCCGCGAGCACGCGATCGTCGCCGGAATCGTCGCGGACCGAGCCGCCCAGCTCACCGCAGCCGTGACGACGCACCCGGTCGAGATCAACCTCAGCGACGCCGTCATCGATGCCGTCGTGAACTCGTACACCGACCCCGGCGACCACCAGCGCGCCGCGCTGCTGATGATCGCCACGAACGCCACGCTGCGGGCCTGCTACGTCGACACGGTGACGACAGTTGACGGTCCTCTGGCCGAGGCCATCGCCGAGCGGTGCCCGGACGTCGAACCGTTGACCGCCCAAGTGCTGGCCGCTGCCGTCGCCGCGGCCGCCAAGGTGGCACTCCAGCAGTGGCTGCGCCCCGCCGAGTCGATGCCCGGTTTCGTCGTGCTGTCGGGATCGCTGCCGGACCTGGTCCGGGCCGCGCTCACGCCGCTCGCACCGGCGCTGGATCAGCTACCGGTCAGGTCGTCGCCGCGCGCGGTCCGGTAGTAGAGGACCGCCCGCCCGGCCCGGCGCCGCTGCACCAGGCCCGCGTCGAGCAGCACGCGCAGGTGGCCGCCGACCGTGCCCAGCCCGTACCCGGTGACCGCGCACAGCTGGCTCGGCGTCTTCGGCGTCTCCAGTTGGGAGAGCACGAGCGCGCGTACCGGCCCGAGCAGCCGCTCCAGCGCCGGCGCGGCGACCACACTGGCCGGATCGGCGAGAAGACCCGTGCACGGGTAGACCACGACGTAGCGGTGCGGCGGGTCCAGGCAGATCCACCCGTCGCGGGACAGCGTGGGTACGAACGACAGGCGCGCGCCGGCCAGATCCTCGGGCGGGTAGTCGTAGGCGTTGACCTGCAGCCGGCCCTTCCCGACCCAGCGCATGTCGGGGCGCATGCCGAGCAGCGCGTTCTCCCACCCACCGGTGGCGAGCTGCTGCGAGCGGGCCACGATGTCGGCCTCCAGCAGCCGCCGGCGGCGCGGCCAGTCCGGGAGCAGCGCCCGCTCCCACACCCAGGTCAGCATCGCGGCGGCCCGGTCGATCAGGTCAGCTCCGCGCAGCTCGTCGGGGATGGGCACGCCTTCCGCTGTCAGCTGCGCGCGGGCTTCGTCCGGAGTGGTGGCCCGCAGCCGGGCCAGGTCGCCGTCGAACGTACCGTCCGCGTCATCCGGCGGCGTGACCAGGAAGTCGGCCACCCAGCGCGGCCGCAGCGAGGCGCCGACGAGTGCCGCGGCGAAAGCATCGTCGCGAAGCATCTGCTGGTACGCGGGGACGTGCGCCTCCAGCCATTCGCGCTGCGACGGGTGGGTGCCCTTGCCCGCGAACGCCTTCATCGCGGCAACGGTCTCGGTGAGCGGCGAGATCGCGAACCGGCTCGACGCGAGCACGTCGGCGCCGACCAGCCAGACCCCCAACCCGCGCCCCTTTCGTGTGCAGACGAAAAGCTGTGGCCGCCGGGCGAACCGCCCGCAGACTGCCGCACGTGCCAACCTACCGGGACTGTTTCGCCACCAGAGAATTCACCCCGCTGTTCCTCGCGAACTCCGTCAACGTGGCCGCCGGAACACTGCGCGGTCTCGCCCTCGCGGTGCTGGTCTACGACGCGACCGCATCGCCGCTGCTCGCCGCGCTGAGCCTGTTCGGTTCGCACTTCGCGCAGGTCCTCGGCGCGATGACACTGCTGTCGGTGGCCGACCGGGTGCCACCCCGGACCGCGCTGATCACCATCAACCTGATCGGCACCCTCGGCACCGTGCTGCTGGCCGTGCCCGGCATGCCGACCACGGCGATGTTCGCGGTGATCGGCGCGATGGGGCTGATGGGCTCGGTGCACGGCGGCGTCCGGTGGGGTCTGCTCGGCGAGATCCTGCCGGAACGCGACTATCTGACCGGGCGCTCGGTGTTCAACATGTCGGTCGGCGCGATGCAGGTCACCGGCTTCGCGGCCGGCGGCGCCCTGGTCGCGCTGGTCGGCGCCCGCGAGGCGCTGCTGACCTCAGCCGCGCTCACCCTGGTAGCGGCGTTGATCACCCGATTCGGGCTGACCGCGCGGCCGTCCCGGGCCGCCGGGCGGGCCTCGGCCGGTGAGACGTGGCGGGTCAACGCCCGGCTGCTGCGCACGCCGGGCCGGCGCTATCTCTACCTGGCGGCCTGGGTGCCGAACGGGCTGGTCGTCGGCAACGAGGCGCTGTTCGTTCCGTACGACCCGGCGACCGCGAGCGTGCTGTTCATCGCCGGTGCGGCGGGCATGTTCAGCGGCGACGCGCTGGTCGGGCGGTGGGTGCGCCCGGCCTGGCGGGAACGGCTGCTGACGCCGATGCAGGTGCTCCTGGGCGTACCGTATCTGCTGTTCGCCCTGGCCCCGCCCCTGCCGGTGGCGGCGATCGCGGTGGCTGCGGCATCCGCCGGGTTCGCCGGCGGGCTGATCCTGCAACAGCGGATCGTCGAGGTGACGCCGCCGGAGTTGCGCGGTCAGGCGCTGGGCCTACACTCGGCCGGCATGTTCACCATGCAGGCGGTCGGCGCCTCGCTGGCCGGCGCGATCGCGCAGTACGTGCCGGTGCCCGCCGCGATCACCATCATGGCCGGGTTGTCGCTGGTCAGCACGCTCTGGCTCACCCTGCGGCTGCGCGCTTCCGCGGCCCTTCGGGAGCACTCAGTTCGGTGACGAGGCTCCGCAGCCAGGCTTCGGCCAGCGCCGGTTCGCGGCCGACCGCACGCGCCACAGCGCGCCGCCCCCAACCACTGCGACCGTACGCCACCAGCGCCGCCGCCTCGGCCAAAGCCTGGCGGGTCCGCTCGTCCCGCTCCGGCCCCGGCGCCTCGGCCGACCAGTGCTCCGGGCGGAACGTGCGCGTCAGCTTGACCTGATGGTCGCCGAGATAGGACCAGACCCCGTAGGGCATCGACACGTTCACCACCGCACGAGCGGGCAGCCGTCGCGTCCAGTCCGCCTCCTGCTGCCATCGGGCGGTGTTCGGGCTGGTCTTCCTGCGGATCGTCACCCCGACGAACCGGATCTTGCGGCGGATCACCGGCCAGGTCTCCCGCTCCTCGTCGATCCAGTCCGACAGCAGGTGGAACAGGTCCGTGAAGGTCGAGCCCGCATGGACCACGTCCACGAAGGTCACCGGGCGCTCGCGGCGGGCCAGTCGGTAAGGGGTCACGCCCACCCCGGCCAGGATCCGCCGCGCCTGCGCCAGCTCGCGCATTGTCAACGGACGCCGTCGCCACCGTCGTCCTTCCGCGATCGGTGACCGGGCGAACGACAGCGGCAGCCGGTGCAGTTGCGGGCCGTCGCGGCAGTCCGCCAGCGCGCCGCCGAGCAGGTCGACCATCGAGTCCAGGGACCGGCCGACGAAGACCAGGTCGCCGTTGCCGCTGCGGGCGAGCACCTTGCCGGTGCACGCCACCAGGTGCGGAAGGAACCACAGGTCCGGCTCGGTGGTCCCGTGCAGCAACGAGCCCAGCTGATCAGGGGTGATCAGGTCCCAGCGGAACGGGACGTGCTGTTCGGAGGCGGTCACGGGACAGAGCGTGCCATGCGGCAAATCGGTTGCCGGAGTCATTATTCGCACGGCAGTCTGCACGCCATGCAGACCCGGCACGCCGGTCAGCCGGTCATCTCGACCTCAGCCGGGAGCTGATCGAATGACGATCGCGCTCGTACCCCGCTTCCCGGTCGATGACGTGCAGCTCAGCGCCCTGCACGCTCGCGCGTTCGGCGGAGATGCCGTCGAGGTCCGGCCGTGGGCGCAGCGGCTGGACCGGCACGCGCTCACCTGGATCGGCGCCTTCGACGGCGAGCGCCTGGTCGGGTTCGTTCAGGTCTGCTGGGACGGCGGCAGCCACGCCTTCCTTCTCGACACCGCTGTCGAGGAGGACCAGCAGCGGCACGGCATCGGCGCCAGGCTGGTCAAGGCGGCCGTCGACGAGGCCCGCGCCGCCGGATGCGCGTGGCTGCACGTCGACTTCGAGCCGCATCTCGAGCACTTCTACCTGAACGCCTGCGGGTTCCGTGCCACCGGGGCGGGACTGGTCCAGCTGTGATGATCCTGGCCGAGCAGGCTGACCACCGGGACGCCGAGCAGGCACTGCTCGCGGCGGGCTGGACGCCGTGCGGCGCGGGGGACTGGGCGATCGCGTTGCGCTCCCCGGACGGCACGAAGGCTGCGCGGATCAGCCCGTTCGACCCGACCGGCCGCTACGCTGCGGCGCTCTATCGGGATGCCGCCCACACCGGGCAGGTGCCGGTTCTGTACGCCCACCGCCGGCTCACCGGCGGCGGCGACCTGCAGGTGCTGGAATGGCTCCGGCACGTCCCGGACGACGAAGCGGCCGCCTTCCACCGGGCGATCGCCGAGCGGTCCCCGCACGTCGCCGAGCTCGCCGGCATCGTGCACCGCATCCACGCCCGGGCCCGGCAGGAGCTGCCCTGGTGCGGCCCGCTCGACGACAACCCGGCCAACGTGATGCGCGCCGCGGACGGGCGGCTCGTCGTCACCGACCTGTTCTACGCCGACGGACCCCACCTGTACGCGACCGCCGCCGAGAACCCGGACCTGTTCGTCACCCGGATCGCCGAGCCCGAACGCCGCTTCATGACCGAGATCCCCCTGGCAGCCTCCGGCCCGTGGGAACCCGAGAAGCGCGCAGCGATGCGTGCCGCATTGGCGGCAGCGGACGCTAGCGCGGCCCGAGGAAAGTGAGCACCGCCTGCCGGAACTCGTCGGGGCGCTCGACCCACGGCAGATGGCCGGCGCCGGGCAGGCTGATCCGGGTGGCATCGGGCAGGGCCTCGTGCAGCGAGTCGACCGCCCAGCGCGGCCGGATGTCCTCGGCGCCGTCGATGATCAGCACGGGCAGGTCGAGGGTCCGGCACCGCGCGGTGAGGTCGGCCTCAGCTTCGGCGTTGAGGATCCGATTGACCTCGTAATTGATCCCCAGCCACGGCGTGGCCATCCGGGCAGCGAGGGCCTGCGCGGCGTCCATGTCGGCGTAGTCCGCCGACCACTGCAGGACCGCCCATTCGCGTTCCTCCGCCGGCGTGCGGTCGCGGCCATTGAGGGTCTCCCACCGCTGCAGATGCCCACCAAGCCGCTGCCGCAGGTTGCGCTCGTAGTACGGATGCCAGGCGCGGTTCGGGTCGATGCCCGTTCCAGAGACGTAGATCAGGGCGCTGACGTGGCCGGGGTGCTCGAGGGCGTAGCGCAGCGCCAGGTGGGCGCCCCACGAATGGCCGAGCAGGGCCGTGCGCGGCCCGGCGAGTTGGGCACGCACGGCATCGAGGTCGGCGATCGAGCCACCGATCGAGTACGGGCCGCGCCGCTCCGAACGGCCGCAACCGCGCTGGTCCCAGCGGATGGTCCGCACGTCCTGCAGCATCGATGCGACGTCGCCGAAGTAGTCCCACAGCCCGGGGCCGCCGTGGCACAGCACCAGCGGTGGCCCGCTGCCGGCCGATCGGGTCCAGAGGCGGCCATCCATGACCGCCAGTATGGCGGCCGCGCTCAGACCGGGGTGAACGCCCGGACCGGCTGGGACGCCAACGGAACAGTGAACGCGATGATCGTGCCGGGCCGGTCCGGGTTGTCGATGGCGGTGATCGTGCCACCGTGCCGCTGGACGATGCGCCTGCAGATGGCCAGGCCCAGCCCGGTGCCGGCGTAGTCGCTGGTGCGGTGCGCCCGGTGGAAGTTCTCGAAGACGGCCTCGTGCTGACCGGCCGGGATGCCGATGCCGTTGTCCGCGACGCAGATCTGCACGTCGTCGTCCCGGCCGGCGGTGGCGTACACCATGACCTGCGGTGTGACGCCCGGCGCGGTGTACTTGACCGCGTTGCCGATCACGTTCTCCAGCAGCTGGCGCATCAGGCCCACGTCGGCGCGGACCAGCGGCAGGCTGCCGAGCACGATCCGCGGCGGCGGTGCGCCGGTGGTCTCGGCCTGGTCGAGGCGGGCGGCGGCGATGTCGGCGACGACCGCGGCCAGGTCGACGTCGGTGAGTTCCAGCCGGCCGTCGCGGGCGGTGGTGTAGTTCAGCAGGTCGTTGATCAGGTTGCGCATCCGGGCGGCGGCGCGGCGGATCCGGGCGATGCCGGAAACTGCGCCCGGTACGTCAGCGAGCTCCTCCGACCACCCTTCGACCGTGGTCAGCGGGTTGTTCAGGTCGTGCGCGACGACACCGGCGAAGGCGGCGAGCTCGTCGCGCTGCCGCCGTTCTGCCGTGACGTCGGAGAAGACGCTCACGGCGTACCGAATGCCATTGATCCTGGTGGGCAGTGGGGTTGCCCGGACCGCGAGGGTCCGGCCCTGCGGGACCGCCGGGTTGCGCACCACGACGTCCATGCCGTGCGGTTCGCCGGTGGCCAGTGCCCGCTGGAACGGGTGTTCGCCGTCGGGCACGAGGACGCCGTCGGCGCGGTAGAGGCCGTAGTAGGCGCTGTCCTCGACCTGGTCGCTGCCGCTGGTGACGCCGAGCAGGTCCCGGGCGGCCGGGTTGCGCAGCAGGAAGCGCCCGTCGGCGTCGAGGACGATCAGGCCCTCGGCCATCGAGTCGACGACGGTGCGCAGCACTTCGGCCTGGTCGGCGGCCTCCTGCTTGGCGGAGTGCAGGTCGTCCATGAGCCGGGCGCGTTCGTCGCGACCGAGCGCGACGGCCAGGCCGACGACAGCGACCACACCGACGAACAGCTGCACGACGAGCGCGCGGGTCGTGTGGGATCCGATCATGGCGAACGGGCCGTCGCCGGCCAGCGTGAAGACGACCGCGAGACTGCCGAACACCAGGTCGTGCAGGATCACGAACGAGGTGTGCAGCCGCAGGGCCGCCCACACGGTGACCACGAGCAGCGGAAACGCGAGCGGCAGACCGTGGTTGATGCCGAACGCCACGACGTAGGCGGCCGTGGACACGGCGAGGACGGCGACGTATTCGGCGCGGCGCAACCCGGTGGTGCCGTTCCAGGCCTCGCGGACGGCGTCGCGCCGCCGTCCCGGATTGCCGGTCCAGAATCGGTGCAGAAGGTATCCGATGCGCAGCCCGGCAGCCCCGATGAGCAGCATGCTGGCGGTGTTGCGGGTCAGCCAGACCGCGGTCGCCGGCACCGAGTAGTCGCCGGTGACCAACCAGACCGCGGTCGGGCCGATCAGCGCGCCGGTCACCGTGCTGATCGCGGCGATCGACAGCAGCCGCCACAGGTGCGGCAGCCGGGAGATCGGCTCGGTGCCGCCGCCACCCCACAGTTGCGGTAGCCAGCGCCCGAACAGCCATGCGAACACGCCGGCCTGCACCAGATTCGCCGCGGCGAAGCAGGCGGCCAGGGCCGCGGAGGCGCCCGTGACGAGGTTGACCGCGCCGGTCACGGTCACGAGCAGGGCAACATCGAGCATCCGTACGGGCGACCGGCGCTGAGCGACGAATCAAATGGCTGCCACCCCGGCGGCGGGCCACACCAGGCTCAGGTTGGTCTCGTCCATGACCGTGAGCCGGCCGATGTAGGAGGCGATCAGGTAGAGCAGCGCGAAACCGGCCGAGCGCAGCAGGTGCACGCCGGCCCGGCCGGCGTCGGCACGCTCAGGTCGGCTGACGGTCACGACCCGGTCTTCGGCAGGCCGTCCCGGGCGGTGAGCGAAAACCGGGTACGAACTTGAACTGCTACCAGGGGCCGGAATCGTCCGTATCGTCAACGTGAGTAGCGTTCACACCGTGGGCGGGTGACCATGCGATTCCTCCGCGATTTGAAGATAGGCATGCGCCTGGGTGCCGCCTTCACCGCCATCTGCCTGTGCATGATGGCCGCCATCGGCGTCGGGCTGTGGGGCCAGGACCGCGCCCGCAACGCCACCCGCGATCTGGCCGCGGCGAGCTCCGCCAGCCAGGCGGCCCTGATGGCGAAGTTCCGCACCGCCGACTTCAACGGCTGGCAGACCGGGTACGCGTTCGACACCATCCGCGGCGTCGACAACGCCACCGACGACACCGTCGGGCAGCGGGCGTCGTTCCTGGCCTCGACCGCAGCCTTCCGCGACGACCTCACCAAGCTCAGAGCACTCGACCTCGAGGCCGCCGAATCCGCTGCGGTGGACACGGCCGAGCAGTCCTTCGAGCGGTTCATGGAGGTCGACGCGAGCATCATCGACGGCTACCGGGCCGGCACCCGCGCCGGCGAGCGAGCGGCGAACGCGCTGGTCGCCGGCGCGGCGCTGGAGCTGATGGCCGAGATCATCGCGTCGGTCGACGGGCTCGTGCAGATGACCGACGCGCGCGCCGCCGCCGCGCAGCAGTCCGCCGACGACGCGGCCGGCACCGCCGAGACCTTCATGACCTGGGCCGGGCTGCTGTGCCTGGTGCTGACCGCGCTGGTCGCCGCGGTGGTGACCCGAAGCATCACCGGGCCGCTCGCAGCCACCGTGAGTGCGCTCCGGACGGTCGCCGACAAAGATCTGACGGTACGCGTACCGGATCGCGGCCGTGACGAGCTGGCCTCGATGGGCCGGGCGGTGAATCGCACCCTGGACGTGTTGCGCAGCTCGTTCTCCACGATCAACGAGAGCAGCCGTACGCTCTCCGACGCCGCCTCCGAGCTGACCGCGACGTCCGCGCAGATCGCGAACGCTGCCGACGCCGCGTCCGGGCAGTCGGACATGATCGCGTCCTCGGCCGAGGAGGTCTCGCGCAGTGTGCAGACTGTGGCGGCCGGCACGGAAGAGATGAACGCGGCGATCCGCGAGATCGCCGACGGCGCCGGCCGGGCCGCCGGAGTGGCTGCCGCCGGGGTGGACAGCGTGCGGGCCGCGACCGAGACGATCGGCCGGCTGGGCCGTTCCAGCGGCGAGATCAACGGCGTGGTCAACCTGATCACTTCGATCGCCGAGCAGACCAACCTGCTCGCCCTGAACGCGACCATCGAGGCGGCCCGCGCCGGTGAGCTGGGCAAAGGGTTCGCGGTGGTGGCCGGCGAGGTCAAGGACCTGGCGCAGGCAACCGCCCGGGCGACCGACGACATCGGCAACCGGGTGCACGCGATCCAGGAGGACACCGAGGCGGCCATCGCCGCGATCGACCGGATCGCCTCGATCATCGGCGAGGTCAACGAGCACTCCACCACGATCGCGGCGGCCGTCGAGGAGCAGACCGCGACCACCGCGGAGATGGGCCGCAACATCGTCGAGGCGGCCACTGGCTCCGGCGACATCGCCGCCGGGATCACCGGGGTCGCGACGGCCAGCCAGGACACCGCGCGCGGGGTCGTCCAGTCACGCCAGACCGCTGAACAGCTGGCCGGTATGTCGCACGAGCTGCGTGAGCTGGTCGGCCGGTTCCGCGTCTGACCCGGTCTATCGCTGGGTGAGCGGCTCGAGCAGGCCGGTGATCTCCAGGACCCGGGAGACGATCGGCCGCAGGTTGATCACCCGCAGGGTGATGCCGTGTTCCCGGGCGTCCGCGTAACTCTCGTCGAGGGCGGCGACACCCGACGAGTCACAGAACGTCACATCACCGAAGTCGATCTCGATGGCTGAGATGCTCGGGTCCAGGATCGCTTCCTGCAGGGGTTTCGTCAGGGCGCCGACGGTCGCCATGTCGATCTCTCCGGCGGCGGTCAGCCGAGCGACACTGCCCAACTGCTGGCAGGAAACGTTCACCACGACCTCGATCCCGGCGCCGCGCGCCATCAGGACGTCACGGGGATGGTGAACCGAACGCCAACTTGTTCGCCCAGTGTACCGACCGGCCATGCGTGACTTGGCGTGGCGTGCACGGGGTAGAAGACGTCCATGGACGCCCTCATCTTCGGTGTCATCGCATCGAGCGCCCTCGTCATCGGCGCGGTCGCCGGCGCCCGGATCCAGTTGCCGAAGTGGGCCCTGGCGATGATGCTGTCGTTCGCCGCCGGGGCGCTGATCACGGCACTGTCGTTCGAGCTGTTCGAGGACGCGTACGAGCACGGCGGCATTTGGCGTGCCGCGATCGGCCTGATCGTCGGCGCCGTCGTGTTCACCGCGCTCAGCGCCTGGCTCGACCGGGCAGCCGAGGGGCGGCGCCCGGAATCGCACGGCAGCGAGAAGCTCGACGTGGACGCCGCCGCCGAACAGAAGGCGCCCAGCACCGCCTCCACCTCCGGCGCGGCCGGGCTCGCCCTGCTGGCGGCGGTCACGCTGGACGGCGTACCGGAGAATGTCGCCCTCGGGGTGTCGCTGGGTGAGGGAACCGGCGGCCTGGCGCTGCTGGCCGCCATCTTCGTGTCGAACTTCCCGGAGGCCCTGGTCGGCAGCGCCTCGATGCGGGCGCAGGGCCGCTCCCAGAAATTCATCCTCGGCACCTGGCTGACCTGCGCGGTGCTGCTCACCCTGGCCGTCGTCGTCGGCGCCGGCCCACTGTCGCAGACCGACCCGGAAACCATCTCCCTGCCGCTGGCCTTCGCCGCCGGCGCCGTGCTGGCGTCGCTGGCCGACACCTTGATGCCCGAGGCCTACGAGAAGGGCGGCCCGGTGGTCGCCCTCAGCACCACCGCGGGTTTCGTGCTGTCCTTCGTCCTCTCAACCCTCTGAGCCGAGGGTCGGCGGGCCGATACGCACGATGCCAGGCGCCGCGGTAGGCGTTGATCACGCCGTCGACGTCGAGGAGCCACACCGGCCGGTGGCGGGTCATTCGGTGTAGGTCGTCAGGGCGCCGAGGATCAGGTCGAGGCCGAGTTCGAAGGCGCGGTCGGCTCGGGGGCGGCCGTGGCCGGCGGCTGAGATGGCGGCGATCAGGACCGGGGTGCGGGCCTGGGCGGCGTCCCAGACCTGGTCGGGGGCGGCGACGTCGAGGGCGGAGCCGATCACGAAGCTGTCGAGCACGGTGATCACGTCCAGCAGCCGCGCGGTGGGAATGCCGGCGGCGCTGAGCACGGTGGCGATGTCGTCGTACATGTGAATGACGTCGGGGGAGGAGACGGTGTGCGCGGTGAGCATGGGGATCAGCCGCGGGTGCCGGGCGAAAGCGTCGCGGTAGTGCCGCAGCAGGGCGCGCAGGGCGTCCGTCCAGTGCGCCGAGGGCGCCGGCGGGGCCGGCTGCTCGGCGAAGATCCGGGCACGCATCGCCTCGATCACGTCGGTCTTGCCGGCCAGGTGGTTGTAAAGAGAAGACGGGCGTACGCCCAGCGCGCCCGCGATCTCGCCCATGGTGAATTCGCCCTTGGCGTCGACCAGGGCGAGTGCCGCTGCGGCGATCTTGTCGACCGACAGCTTCGGTGTGGCCGGCCGCCCCACCCGGACTCCTCTCTTGCCCCGTCGCCGGGACGCCCACCATACTAAAACGAATACGGTTCGTTTAGTGGAGGACGACATGAAACTGATCCGGTCCGCGCCGCTCGGCTCGCCGGCCCGCGTCGACGAGCCGCGCCGGTCGCCCGTACGGATCGGTGTCGTGCAGCATCGCTGGCGTGCTGACGCCGCGGAGCTCAAGGCCGCGCTAGCTGCCGGCATCGCGGCCGCGGCCGGGGCCGGAGCGCAGGCCGTCTTCCTCCCCGAGCTGACCCTGTCGCAGTATCCGGCCTTCGAGGAGCCGAAAGGCCCGCCGGTCGAGGCCGCGGAGGACGTCGAGACCGGGCCGACCGTGGCGTTCGCCGCCGAGGCCGCCCGCCGGCACGGCATCCACGTGCACGCCTCGCTGTACGAGAAGACCGACCTCGGCGACGGCCTCGGCTACAACACCGCCGTGCTGGTCGGCCCGGACGGCAGCGTGGTGGCCCGCACCCGCAAGACGCACATCCCGGTCACCGAGGGTTACGTCGAGGACAAGTACTTCCGGCCCGGCCCCGCCGACGGCGCCTACCCGGTGCACAAGGTGGACGGCCTGGACGCCGCGCTGGGCATGCCGACCTGCTGGGACGAGTGGTTCCCGGAGGTCGCCCGCCTGTACGCGCTGGGCGGCGCCGACCTGCTCGTCTACCCGACCGCGATCGGCTCCGAGCCGGACCACCCCGACTTCGACACCCAGCCGCTGTGGCAGCAGGTCGTCGTCGGGCACGCGATCGCCAACGGGCTGTTCATCGCGGTGCCCAACCGCACCGGCGACGAGGGGCGGATCAGCTTCTACGGCTCGTCGTTCATCGTCGACCCGTACGGCCGGATCCTCGCCCAGGCGCCGCGCGACGAGGAGGCCGTGCTGGTCGCCGACCTCGACCTCGACCAGCGCCGCGACTGGCTGACATTGTTCCCCTTCCTGCGGACCCGGCGACCCGACACGTACGCGGGCCTGGCATGACCGCCGGCTGGCGGATGCCCGCCGAGGGTGACCCGCACGCCTGCACCTGGATGGCCTGGCCGTCGTCCGGATACACCCTCGGTGACTCCGAGGCCGACGCCGACGAGGCACGCGAGGCCTGGACGGCGGTCGCGCACGCGGTCGCCGAGTTCGAGCCGGTACGGATGGTCGTCGCCCCGGACGCTGTCGCCCACGCCCGCAAGTGGCTCGGTTCCGGCATCGAGCTGTACGAGGCGCCGCTCGACGACGCCTGGATGCGTGACATCGGCCCGACTTTCGTCGTCGGCCCGGACGGTCTCGGTGCGGTCGACTGGCAGTTCAACGGGTGGGGTCAGCAGAGCTGGGCCCGGTGGGAGAACGACGCCCGGATCGCCCGGCAGGTCGCGCAGTGGGCCGGCGCCACGCTGATCGAGTCCACGCTGGTGAACGAGGGTGGTGGCATCCACGTCGACGGCGCCGGGACCGTGCTCGTCACGTCGACCGTGCAGCTCGACCCCGGCCGCAATCCCGGCTGGTCGCAGGAGCAGGTCGCGGACGAGTTGCGCCGCACGCTCGGGGTCCGTGACGTGGTGTGGCTGCCGCGCGGTCTGACCCGCGACTACAGCGAGTTCGGCACCCGCGGGCACGTCGACATCGTCGCCGCGCCGACCGGCGACGACACCGTGCTGCTGCACGTCCAGTTCGACCCTCGGCACCCCGACCACGCCATCACGGCCTCGCTGCGGTCCGCGCTGCCGGCGCACTGGCGGGTCGTCGACCTGCCGGCCCCGGCGCAGCTGACGGACGACGACGGGCCGGTCGACTACAGCTACGTCAACCACCTGGTCTGCAACGGCGGCGTGGTCGCCTGCACCTTCGACGACCCGCACGACGCCGCCGCGCTGGAAATCCTGTCCGCCGCCTACCCGGGCCGCCGGGTGACCGGCGTCGACGCCCGGGCGATCTTCGCCCGCGGTGGCGGCATCCACTGCATCACCCAGCAACAACCCGCCCTCCCTGGAGAACTCTCATGATCGACGTGGTGGTGGTCGGCGCCGGTGTCACCGGGCTGACCACGGCTCTGCGCCTGCACGAAGCCGGCCTCGACGTGCTCGTGCTCGAAGCCCGCGACCGGGTCGGCGGCCGGCTGTACACCGAGACCGTCGACGGGGTGCGGCTCGAGATCGGCGGGCAGTGGGTCTCGCCGGACCAGTCCGCCCTGCTGGCGATGATCGACGAGCTGGGGCTGGAGACGTATCCGCGGCACCGCGACGGCGACTCGGTCTACATCGGCCGCGACGGGGTGCGCCGCACCTTCCAGGGCGAGGCGTTCCCGGTCCCGGACGCCACCGCCGCCGAGATGCAGCGGATCATCAAGGAGCTGGACAGCCTGGCGGCGCGGATGGATCCGCTGGTGCCGTGGGAGCACCCGGACGCCGAACGGCTGGACCGGATGTCGTTCGCCGCCTGGCTCGCCGAGCAGACCGAGGACGCCGAGGCCCGCGACAACGTCGGCCTCTACGTGGGCCCGGCGATGCTGACCAAGCCGGCGCACTCGTTCTCCGCGCTGTCGGCGGTGCTGATGGCGGCCAGCGCGGGCGGCTTCAGCCATCTCGTCGACGCCGACTTCATCCTGGACCGCCGGGTCGTCGGCGGGCTGCAGGAGGTGCCGGTGCGGCTGGCGGCTCGCCTGCCGGGGCGGGTGCGCCTCGGCGAGCCGGTGCTGCGGGTGACCTGGGACGCCGAGGGCGCGACCGTGCACACCGGCGCCGGCGAGTATCGGGCCCGGCGGGTGGTGATGGCGGTGCCGCCGACCCTGGTGAACCGGGTGCAGTACGTGCCGGCGCTGCCGCCGGTGCAGGCCCAGATGCGCCAGCACCAGTCGTTCGGGCTGGTCCTGAAGCTGCACATCACCTACGAGACGCCGTTCTGGCGGGCGGCCGGGCTGTCGGGGACGGCGTTCAGCCCGTACGCGCTGGTCCACGAGGCGTACGACAACACCAACGAGGACGTGCCGGGGGAGACCCGCGGGACGCTGGTCGGGTTCGTCTCCGACGAGAAGGCCGACGGGGTGCTGGCGCTGGACACCGAGATCCGGCGCGCCCGGGTGCTGGAGTCGCTCGCCGCGTACTACGGCGACCAGGCGCTGCACCCGGTGGCCTACTACGAGAGCCCGTGGGTGGCCGACGAATGGACGGCCGGCGCCTTCGGCACCAGTTTCGACATCGGATCTCTGACACGGTACGGCGAACACCTGCGCGCCGACGTCGGACCACTCGCGTTCGCCAGCAGCGATGTCGCCGGCCTGGGCTTCCAGCACGTCGACGGCGCGATCCGGATGGGCGAGGCCGTCGCCGCCCGTCTGCTGTCCCTGCGGGACGGTCGGTAGGCTCGCTCGTCGTGCGTACGCTGAAGATCTTCGTGGTTCTGCTTCTCGCCGTTGCCGGCCTGGCCGGCTGTGGTCTCCTCGGCCAGGATTCCGGCCCTTCCGAGGACGAGCAGATCCAGAAGATCCTCGACGAGAACGCGATGTTCACGGTCTTCCTCGACAGCGAGGCCACCGAAGCGCAGCGCAGGGACGTCGAGGCGTTCCTGCGGGCGCTGCCGGGGTTCACCGGCCTCACCTTCACCGATCACGACGGCGCCTACGAGAAGTTCAAGCAGGTGTTCTCGGCGCCGCCGGACAGCACGCTGCCGATCGGACCGGAAGCGCTGCCGGAGAGTTTCGAAGTGCGCATGACCGACATCGCGGCCGTCCGGAAGGTCCGCGACGAGGGCGTGGTGAAGAACCTGCCCGGCGTGCGGGACGTCGTGGTCGCCTGCACCACGGTGCAGGAATGCCGGGAGAAGTACTCCCCGCGACCCACCGCGCCGCCGTCCTGATCGCCTCAGGTTGCTCTCGGTTCCCGCTGCTGGAATCGTGGCTGTCATGTCTGCACGGGAGATCTTGCAGGCGGTGCTCGCGTCGGTCGGCGACCCGGCCGGGCGGCCGCGCATCGTGGCGATCGACGGTCACGGCGGCGCCGGCAAGACGACCATCGCGGCCGAACTTGCCGCCAGTGTCCCGGACGCGGCCGTGGTGCACACCGACGACGTGGCGTGGCACCACTCGTTCTTCGGCTGGTCCGACCTGCTGATCGAGGGCGTCCTCGAACCGCTGCACCGCGGCGAGGCGGTGTCCTACCGGCCGCCGGCCTGGGCCGAGCGGGGCCGCGAAGGGGCCATCGAGGTCCCCGCCGGCTGCTCGCTGGTCGTCGTCGAGGGCACCGGCGCCGCCCGCCGCGAGCTGATGCACCTCGTGGACTTCGTCATCTGGATCGAATCCGACCTGGCTGAGGGCCGGAGGCGCTGCCTGGCCCGCGACGGGGACACCCAGGAGGCCCGCGACTTCTGGGACGAGTGGATGCGCGAGGAGACCCCGTTCTACGCCGACCAGCAGCCGTGGCTGCGCGCGGACCTCGTGCTCTCTGCCTGATCAGCCGGCCGGGAGGCGTACGCAGCAGCGGCCCGGGCCGGGGTCGAGGACCGGGCGGTACGCAGCTTGCGCGCCCTCGACCATGCCGCGCAGCAGGTGCAGGTTCAGCCCGCACACCAGGTCGGTGTACTGGCGGGCCAGCCGGTGGAAGGGGCAGTTCGTGAGGACGATGTCGGGGCCGGCCTCGCGCGGCTCGTAGCCGGTGTCGATCAGCGCGGCGGGCAGGTCCGGGGAGGCGGTGGTGATGGCCAGGCCGGCGTCGTACGCGGTCCGGTGCACGATCTCCCCGACGTCGGCGCCGGTGTCGATCGCCTCGGTGACGGCTGACGCCAGCAGGTTCGCTGCCAGGTCGTAGCGGCGGTCCGGTACGGAGACCGCGACCTCGTCCGTGCTGCGGCGATACAGCTTCGCGGGGCGGCCCGCGCCGGGGCCGGTGCGGTCGTGCAGGCGGCGGAACTCGACCGTCAGCAGGCCCTGCTCGGCGAGTTTGTCCAGGTGACCTGCGGCGATGCGCCGGCTGACGCCGAGGGCCTCCGCGACGGCGTCACGGGTGACCGGGCCGGCAGTGGTGGTCACGAAGTCGAACACGGATCGGGTGGTCACGTCGTCGAGGGCGGCGACGGAGGCGATGCGTTCGGTCCGGCTTCGATGTGCCATTCCGCGATTGTAAATGACGCGGCCATGGACTTTAGAACAGCGCCGGGCCTACGCTCGCTTCTAAAGAGCACGTATCCGTACTTTAGAAGGAGGTGGCCATGGCCACCGCATCCGGCAAGTCGACAGCGCTGCCGTCACACCGCTTCGGCGAACCGTCCAGGCAGGCGTTCCTGCTGCTCCGGAGCTTGTTCACGATCGCGCCCATCCTGTTCGGGCTGGACAAGTTCGTCAATCTGCTCACCGACTGGCCCGGCTACCTCGCACCCTGGATCGATCAACTCGTTCCGGGCACGGCACAACAGGCGATGTACGCCGTCGGCGTCATCGAGATCGTCGCCGGGTTGCTCGTCGCGATCCGGCCGCGCTGGGGCGCCCTGGTGGTCGCGGCCTGGCTCGCCGGGATCATCATCAACCTGCTGATCCTCGGCGCGTACTACGACGTGGCCCTCCGTGACTTCGGCCTGCTCGGCGCGGCGCTCGCCCTGTTCCTGCTGGCCTCCGACGCCGACAACCGAAGGACTGCGCCGTGAGCCGCCGTGTCATCAGGACCGTGGCTGTCACCGTGCCGGCGGCCTGCCTGCTCATCGCCGCCACGGGTTCGCCCGCGCCGCCGGCCGCCCCTACGTCCGGTATGCCTCCGGCCTGAAGTGGACCGGCGGATGCCTCTCACGATCGGGATCCAGCGAACCACCGACGATGAGACGCCGCAGCGGGCTCTGAACATCTACCCCGAGAGCGCCGGTCCGCGCCGAGCAACGCCCGGGTCGTCACCGCCTCCGGGTGTCGACGGTCAGCGCATTGCTGTGGGGTCGGGCGGGAAGAGGTCGTGCCCGGCCCACGGGTCGACCGCGTCGGGATAGGCGGGACTCGCAGCATCCGGCTCGACGCGGGTTGGATCCAGGGCCGGCCGGCGGGGCTCTACACGGGTCGGCTCCAGAGGCGGCCGGGTGGAGGCGGGCTTCGCCGGGGCCGGCTCGGCGGCAGGGGCGGGCTTCGCCGGGGCCGGCTCGGCGGCAGAGGCGGGGGCGGCCAGCAGTCTCGCGGCGTTGGCGCGCTCCGAGTTGAGCCGGGCCCGGGCCGCAGCGAAGAACGGGCCGGTCAGCCCGGCGAGTGGCTCCTGCTGCCAGTGGGACAGCGCACGCCGTACCTCCTCGGTGCCCTCGCCCCGGTCGCGCGCCCTGGCCAGCGAAGCCCGGAACTGGTCGGCGTCGACCGTGCTGTCGCTGACCCGGAGCACGTAGCCGCGGTCGGTCAGCGCCAGCAGGGACGTGCGGGCCGGGTCCAGAGCGCGGCGCAGGCCGCCGATGTATCGCTGCACCACGTCGACGCCGTTCTCCGGCGGGTCGCCGTTCCAGAGCGTGGTGACGATCTCGTGCAGCGGCACCGGCCGGCCGGCGTTCAGCAGCAGGAGGGCGAGCAGTGCCCGTTGTTTGACCGGCCCGAGATCCACCTCTTCGGCGCCCCGGTATGCGCGGACCGGGCCGAGGATCTCGAACCGCAGCGCGCCGTCGGTCATCGTCACGTCCCCATTGAGCAGCAGTTTCCGCGCAGCAGCATAGCGCCGGTGCGTCAGGGCCTTGCTGCGCGGAGGGCTTCGTCGAGCGAGGCGAACCGGCTGATGGAACTGATCGCACCGTCGCGGGTCCGGAACAGCGTCGCCACCCGCGCCGCGTCGCTTCCGGGCCAGGTCGCCTCCTGTTCGACGACCGCGGTGGCGTCGTCGACGGGGTGGGTGGACAGCGGCCGCATCCGGATCCCGGACGTGGTGATCCAGTCGGCGAACTCGGCGGCGGTGATGCGCTGGATGCCCCGGGGGCCGGCAACTTCCACCGGATCGGTGACCAGTTTCTGCGCGGCGACCAGATCGCGCTGGTTGACCGCCTCGTGCCAGGCAGTGATCAGCATGGCAGACTTCTCGTATGCGTTCTGCATGCGGCCAGCGTATGCGATGCGCATACCAAGCGGGAGGGTGACGTGCAGCTCAGCGGACAGACGTTGTTCGCCTTCGTACGCTTCTGGTCGCGGCGATGGACCGGCAACGGCACAGGGCCGGACGCGCAGCGCGGGCGCGACGTGATGGTGCTCGAAGCAGTGCACGCCCTCACCCGGCGCAACGCCCCCACGTCGATCAACGAGGTGGCTCGCGAGCTCGGGCTGGACCAGTCCGGAGCGAGCCGCATGGTGACCCACGCCGAGAAGGAAGGCCTGGTCACCCGGCACGCCCCGGGCCGTATCGGCGTCCCGTCGGCGATCGTCAACACGCCCGCCGGCGAAGAGCTGCTCCGTCAGGCTCACGCATGGCAGGACGAGACGCTGCGTACCCTCACCGCCGACTGGCCACAGGAGGATGTCGTCACCCTGCTGACCCTGATGAACCGCCTGGTGGAAGCCCAGAATCGGCGATAGTCAGCGCCAGCGCTCCAGGACGCGGTCGATCTCCGGGCGGATCCGGGCGCGGGCCTCGTCGCGTGGCACGCCGGTCATGAGCAGCTCGTCGTACGCCGTGTCCTCATGCCGCACCGAAGCCACCACCGCGCGGGTGACCGCGTCCGGATCCAATGCCCGCCCGGCAGCGCTGCGCCCGACCCGCCCGCTGCCGCGCACTGCGGCATGCGCGCTGATCGCTGCCGCGCGCGGCGGCGGACAGCCCGGGAACAGCCGGCCGATGGCCGCGGCCAGCTCCTCCTGGAACTGTTCGTCGGCGACCTCCCGCCGCTGCCGGTCGCGTTCCCGGCGACGGGCCCGCGCCTCCTCGTCCGACAGGCACTGCTGCTCGGCCTCCTCGACGGCCGCCTCCTCGACCAGCAGCCCCTGCCGCTCGTACCGCTTGCGGGACCGGTTGAACCGCACCACCACCGCCGACAGCCGGCTGGCCTTCTTGGCCCGCCGGGTCAGCGCCGCGTCGCCGGCCGGCAGGAACACCAGATGATCAAAATCCACGCAGGCCAGGCAGGTCGGTCCGGCATCCTCCATCATGAGCAACTCGGCATCCGTACGCCCGCAGCCCGCGCACGTGAACTCCTTGAGCGCCTGCATCACCACCAGATCCGGCGCCTTGCTCTGCCGGGCGGTCAGCCGGTCCCGCTGCTGTTCCGGCAGGTCAGCCGGCATCCAATGGGTGCGGTAGGCGGCCTCCAGCGCCGGATCGCCCGCGGCGGTGAACTGCAACGGCCGCCGGTCGCGGGTGGCCGCCGGATACTCGACCTCGCCGGCTCGCAGGTCACGGCTCTTCACCCAGCGGTGGAACACCTCGAGCGCGTCGGCCAGCCGGTCGGCCGAGACCGCCGCGACCGCTTCCAGATGCGGCACCCGGCCCTGCCGCCAGTCCGTGACCAGCCCGGGCGGCACCCAGCCCAACCCGGTGAGCACGTCGAGCGGGCTGACCTGCCGCCCGCGCGTGAGCGCCTGCTCGGCGGCGGTCACCACCCGTCGTTCCAGCTTCGTGGTGGCCTGCATGGACGCCGATGCTACCGACCGAGCGTGCGCACCGCGGACATCAGCAGACGCCAGAAGGCGTCCACATCCAGACCTACCGCGATGTCCGCCTCCGGGTTGCGCCCGGAGCGGCGATGCAGGTCGACGACGGTGGCACCACGGGTGTACGTCCCGACGAGCTCAACCGCGACCGGCGCCGTGACCGTGCGCACGATCGACGCGTCGATGACCTGCGCCACGGCGATCGGATCGTGCACCGGGGGATGCTCGAAGCCGAACACCCGCCGGTACGTGCTCGCGAAGAACGTCATCAGCTCCGCGCACATGTCACCCAGCCGGGTGCCCAGCCCGCGGAACTCGGCGATGATCTCGTCGGTCGCCAGCGCCTGGTGCGTGACGTTCAAGCCGATCATCGTGGCCGGCACTCCGGAACGAAGCACGATGTCGGCCGCCTCCGGGTCGGTGACGATGTTGAACTCCCCGTACGGCGTGGTGTTGCCCCGCTCCGTCGAGCCGCCCATGAACACGATCCGGCTGATGCGCGGCACGACCGGCGGGTGGCTGCGCAGCAGCAGGGCGACGTTGGTAAGCGGCCCGGTGGCGATCAGCGTGACCGGCTCGGCCGAGTCCGCGATCAGCCGGCGCATCAGTTCGACCGCGTGCACGCCCGCGAGCTCGCCGACCGGTACGTCCAGCTCCGGCCCGTCCAGCCCGGACGCCCCATGGATGTCCTCGGCCACAGTGAGCTCGCCGACCAGCGGCCGGTCGCAGCCGGCCGCGACCGGGACGCCGGTGACCCCGGCCAGCGCGAGGACCTTCAGCGCGTTCCGGGTCGTCTTCTCGAGCGTCTGATTGCCGGCGACCGTGGTGACGCCGAGCAGGCGTACCCGGGCGTCGCCGGCGGCCAGCAGCAGTGCCAGCGCGTCGTCGTGCCCCGGGTCGCAGTCCACGATGATCGGCCGAGCCGCGAAGTCACCCACAGGAATGACCATAGAACGGGGACGACGTTGTGTACGGTCGCTCCCCATGGAGATGGATCAGCAGACCCGTCAGGCGGTGCTGGCGGCGGCGCGCCTGTCGCTGGCGCAGTGGACGCATCAGCTCGGCGCCGCCGGGATGGAGGCGATGCGCCTGGTGCCCGGCCTGGCCGCCGCGGTGGATCAGCACGTCGCGCAGATCAGAGAGACGATCGGCCGGGTACGCCCGGACACCCTCGCCGCCTACGCGGACGGGGTCGCCGACACCGTCACCGCCAAAGGCTGGAGCGCCGACGAGACGAAGGCCGGCTGGCATCGTGCCTCATGGCCGTCCCTGCATCTGCTGGCCATATGCGTGCTGGCCGAAACCACTGCGTGACGCGACGGTTCCGGCCAGCGGTTCGGGCAGACCCGGTCAGTCGACCGTCCGGCGGCCCTGCTCGTGCGGCAGGTCGGCCTCGATGCGCTCCTTGCGCACCTCGGCGCTGACGGTCTCCTCGTCGGTGACGCTCTCCTTGCCGAGACGCACCCGCTCCACCGGCACGGTCTCGGTGTCGACCACCGGCCGCTCGGCGTGCAGGGTCACCTCATGCTCGGACTCGGTCAGATCCGGCCCGGAGAAGGCCGCGCCACGGTTGGCCTCGGTGATCGGCTCCCGCTCGAGGCGCACCTCCTCGCGCTCGACCGGCACGTTGACCTGCTGCTGCTCGCTCACCACGTACTTGCGCAGCCGGGCCCGGCCGGCCTCTTCGCGCTCGGTGCCGGTCTGCAGCCGCTCCTCCGAGCGGGTCATCGCGTCCGCACCGGTGACGTCCGTGTCCCCGGTGGTCGTACGCCGGTAGTTGGCGTCCCCGGCGGCGGCGCCGGCCTGGTATGCCTCTGAGCTGTCCGCCCAGCTCATGCCGTAGTACTCGTACAGCCGCTCGACGTCGTCGCGCAGCAGCGGCTCGTCGTCGGAGGCGTCCACGTTCGGCGCGTCCTTCACCTTCGCCTTGTCGAACGGCACCACGAGCCGGTCGCCCTGCAGGTCCGCCTCGTCCAGCGGGACCAGCGACTCGTTCATGCCGAACAGTCCGGTGTTGACACTGGCCCAGGATGGCCGGCCGGTGCCGTCGTGCCAGATCTGGCCGACGCTGCCGATCTTGTCGCCCTCGGGGTCGTACACGTTGCGGCCGGAGAGCGTGTGAATCTGGTCGATGGTGATCATCAGGGGGTCTCCTTTCGTTCGGTACGCCCCACCACTACCCACCGGATTTTCGGCCATGCAGGAACATTCGAAGAATCCGAGTCTTTCACCCATGACAAGGAAAATCTTCACCGCGCAGGTGATACCGCCGGTATCGCGGGTAACGAGGCGGCGGAGCGGTATTCATGGAGGGGAAAACGGTGATCACAAAGGACGATCTCGGCGTCCTGAACGGCGCCGAGGTGTACGACAGCGCGGGCGACCGGATCGGTGCGGTCGGCCAGGTCTACCTCGACCCGCACAGCGGCGACCCGCTGTGGGTGACTGTCCGGACCGGATCGCTGAGTTTCCAGGAGTCGTTCGTGCCGCTGCACGGCGCGCACCTGGACGCCGGCCGGCTCACCGTGGCGGTCGAACAGGCCCGGATCCGGCAGGCGCCGCTGCTTTCCGCCGGCGGTCCCCTCGAGCAGGACGACGCCGACCGTTTGTCTGCCCACTACGGGCTGACCTCGGACGATGATGCGATGACCCGGTCGGAGGAGCGGCTGGTCACCGGCACCCGCCGCGAGCCGGCCGCCAAGGTGCGGTTGCGCAGATATCTGGTCACCGAAGAACGGCAGATCACCGTTCCGGTGACCCGCGAAGAGGTACGCCTGGAGCAGGTCCCGTTGGGCGAAGAGGCGGATTCTGAAGAGCCCGGCGGGGCCGTGACCCTGCACGAGCAACGCCCCGTGGTGAGCACCGAGACAGTCCCCGTCGAACACGTCCGGCTGACCAAACAGACCGTCCGCGGCGAGGAAACCGTAACCGGCACCGTCCGCAAGGAGAAAATAGAACTCCACACCCCCGAAGAAGCCCGCGGCGCGTAATTTCCCTGCAATTCCCGAACGCTTCCGCGCCCATTCTTTGAAGAGCTCGAATGCGCCCTCAGGCGTACCGGGTGGCCAGCTCCCGCACGATGTCGGCCAGTGCCTGCCGCAACGGCTCCGGGCCGATCACCTCCACGTCGGCGCCGAACCGGAGCAGCTCCTGGCAGGCGTGCCGCACGTTCTCGATCGGAATCGTCGCCCGCACCCACCCGTCCGGCCCCGGTTCGCCTGCAGTCTGCTCCACCGCCCGCAGCACCGCTTGATCGGCCAGGTCGGCGAGCCGCTCCCGGCCCTGCGGCGAGAGCCGGATGACAGCCTCGCCGGTGAACCGGCGGGCCTCGAAGTCGGCCAGGTAGGCATGCCAATGCGCGGCCAGATCGAAGCCGCCCGGCCGCTGGAACTGCTGCGGCGTCACCACGACCCGCCGCAGCTGCGCGACCCGGTAGGTGGAGACCTTGCCGGCGCCGCTCGCGGCCACCAGATACCAGACCCCGGACTTCAACACGAGACCGTACGGGTGAAGCACCCGCCGAACCTCCTGCGGCGCCCGCCAGCGGCGATACTCGGCGTCGACCACCCGTTGCGCCACGACAGCGTCCATGAGCAGGGTCAGGAACGGCTGCACCTGCGCTTCCTGGTACCACCCCGGCGCGTCCAGGTGAAACACCGCAGCGGTACGCGCAGCCTCATCACGCAGCTCGGCAGGCAAGGCGGCGAGCAGCTTGAGTCTCGCCGCGGCCACCTCCTCGGCCAGTCCCAGATCAGCCGCCGGCGCCGGCAGCCCGGCCAGGAACAGCGCCCGCGCCTCGCCGCCGCTCAGCCCGGTCAGCCGGGTGCGATAGCCCTCGACCAACTGGTACCCGCCGTGCTGACCGGTCTCGGCATAGAGCGGCACGCCCGCCGCCTGAAGCCGAGCCAGATCCCGGTACGCGGTACGCACCGAGACACCCAGCTCCTCGGCCAGCTGCCCGGCGGACAGCCGTCCACGCGTCTGCAGGAGCAGCAACATCGACAGGAGACGGCCCGCGGTCATGTCGTCGATCATGCACGGCAACCCTGACAGGTTCTGACACAGCCCGCCGCTACGGTCCCCGCATGAACGATTTCGACTTCCTGTTCGGCGAGTGGAACGTGCACCACCGCAAGGTCACCGACACCCTGGACCCCGAGTGCACCGAGTGGGTGGAGTTCGACGGCCTCTGCGAGGCGCGACCGGTGCTCGACGGCGCCGGCAACGTCGACACCGTGTCGGCGACGCTCCCCGGCGGCCAGGCGTTCGAAGGCATGAGCCTGCGGCTGTACGACCCGGCCGCCGACCGCTGGCGCATCTGGTGGTCCTCCACCACCCGGCCCGGCAAACTCGATCCGCCGGTCGAGGGCCGCTTCACCGACGGCACCGGCATCTTCCTCGGCGACGACACGATCGGCGGCCGGCCCACCCTGGTCCGCTACCGCTGGTCCGCGATCACCGCAACTTCGGCCCGCTGGGAGCAGGACTTCTCCTACGACGCCGGCGCCACCTGGTCCCCGGTCAACTGGATCATGACCTTCACCCGCCGCGACAGCCAGGCCACCGCCACTCCGACGCTTGCCGCCGAGCTCTCACCGTCACCCGCCCAGCCATGACGCCCAGCGACCGCCCGCCGCTCAGCCATGATGACCGGCGGCCACTCTGCCGCTCAGCCATGATGACCGGCGGCCGCTTCGCGGCCAAACAACGCAGCCCCGGTCGCGGCCGCCGGCCTCGTGAAGTTCCGATCGCGCGATAGCCGCGGGCAGCGCGATAGCCGCAAGGCCCAGCCGGGCCCCGGTTTTCCGCCTTCTCGATCATCCAGCTGGGAGCTGCGCACCTTTCGGGCCACCGGAAGAAGCCACAGCTCCCAGCCGGCCCTCGCGAACCGGCCTCGTGGGTCGCCCGGCTGGGAGTTACGGCTGCCTGGCGATCCACCACCGGGCGGGATACGACCGTGAGCGCCAGCCAGGGGAGTCCGGCTGGCTTCCACGGCTGTTTCGGCGAGCGGGAAACGACCGTGACGGCCAGCCGGGCAGCGTGACCGGGCGCTGGCTGCAAGCGGGCGGCGGGAGAAAGAGGCGGCGGGCGAAAGGAGGATGCGCGCCGGCGGTTGAGGAGGCGGCTTAGGATGCCGCTGTGGGCGGTGCGCTCGGAAAGCTCTCCGAAGAACAGCGACGTCTGCTCGACGAGTGGATTCCCGGGGCGGCGGTCGAGCAGGACCACAGCTGGGGCGTCGTGGAGACCACCGTCCTGGAGATGGCCCGGGCCGGGTCGCGGTTCATCGTCAAGGCGGGCGGCGCCGCCGATCACCACATCGAGCGGGAGATCCGCGCCCACCTGCACTGGCTGGAGCCGTGGACGAGCCTGGGGCGAGCGCCGCTCCTGCTGCATCACGACAGCCGGGCCAAGCTGATCGTCACCACCTACCTGCCGGGCGAGCTGGTGCTGGACGCCGAGCAGGTCGGCGATCCCGGCGCCTACCGCCAGGCCGGCGAACTGCTCGCCCTCCTGCACGCCCACACGAGTCAAGCGGACGACGACTATGAACGGCGCGAGAACCAGAAGTCGCTGAAGCTGCTGGCCGGCCCGCACCGGATCGCCGGAACCACCGTGGAGCGACTCCAGAGGATGATCGCCGCCTGGCCGACGCCGCCCGTGACCGTCGTGCCGACCCACGGGGACTGGCAGCCCCGGAACTGGCTGATCCACGACGGCGTCGTCAGCATCATCGACTTCGGCCGGGCGGCGCTGCGCCCGCCGTTCACCGATCTGAACCGGCTGGATGCCCAAGAGTTCCGCACCGGCCCCCAACTCGAGGCCGCGTTCATGGCGGGCTACGGTTCCGACCCGCGCGCGGCGGACGGCTGGCATCGCAGCCGCATGCGTGAGGCGATTGCCACCGCCTGCTGGGCCTACGCGCAGGGCATCGAGGAGTTCGAGGCCCAGGGCCACCGCATGATCGCCGAGGCATCGGAAGCGTTCATCGGCCGTACTCGCTGAAGGCCGGTGAGCCGGGCTCCGGAGCCAGGCGGGCGGCGCGGGCCACGTACGAGATGGCGTGGTACCAGCCACAGACCAGCATGAGGTCGACGGCGCCGTCCGGGCCGACGGCCTCAGCGAGCGCGGCCCACTCCAGGTCATCCAGGTCGTTGCGGGCATGCAGGGCGTCCACCGCCGCGATCACCGCGCGGTCGGCCGGGTCGGTCCAACAGGTATCGGTCGCGGCGCCCGCGGTGAGCGACCGCACCTGGTCGGAGGTCAGCCCCGCCTTCGAGGCGAACACCGCGATGTGGATGCCCCACTCGTACTCGGCCCCGCACAGCGCCGTGGTCCGGTCGATGACGAGTTCGCGCTGCCGCAGCGACAGCGCGCTGCGCCGCGACAGGTAGTAGCTGCCCCACCCGTGGATCGCGTGGGCCCGGGCGGGCCGCACCGCGAAGGCCCGGAACAGGGCGAGCGGTGGACCGAGTTTCTCCAGGGCAGCGGCGGTGTCGTCGTCATGCGGCGGCGAAACCAGCGGCACCCGCGTGTGGTTCGGATTCCGAAGCATGCCCGTACGCTAGCATCGGTGCTTCGGAAAGAGAAGCGCAGAGGGAGTAGGCATGCCCCGACCCGCACCGCTGCCGGGCCGCCCGGTCCGTGGTTCCCGGACCGGGCGGCCGGTCATGGCGATCCTGGATCTGCTCGGCCGCCGATGGACCCTTCGGGTGCTCTGGGAGCTGCGCGAGGACCCGGTCCCGACGTTCCGCGCGCTGCAACAGCGCTGCGACGGCGTCTCTTCAAGCGTGCTCACCGAACGCCTCGCCGAGCTGCGCGACGCCGCGATCCTCGAGCGCACCGACAGCGGCTACCAGCTGACCGAGCAGGGACGCGCCCTGCTCGACACCCTCGCCCCGCTGGAGAAATGGGCGAGCACGTGGCGGCCTACTTCCCCGGAGGAGTGAGCCAGGTCAGCACCCGGGCGATGCCCCGATCCCAGTACGCCCAGTCGTGATCTCCCTCGTCGAACGCGACGGTCGGCTGCCACCCGCACTGTTCGGCCTGCGCGGCGAAACGCTGGTTCGACGGATATGTCATGTCGGACGTGCCGCAGCCGAGGAACAGCTCGAAGAGCTGCCTGGATAGGCTGAGCCGATGGCGGTGAAGGTCTCCAGAGTCGACGTCATCGCGTATCGCCTGCACGCCCAGCATCTCGACGAACGCTTGGGCAAGCAGGGGCTGCTCGAAGCGGCCGGAGCGTGCGGCATCCAGAACAGCCCGCCCGGGTCGGCGTTGGCGGCCCTGCACGCCCGGGTGCGCAACCTCTCGCAGGATCGGTTCGACGCGGCGGTGGCCGAGGACAAGAGCCTGCTGCAGAGCTGGTGCATGCGCGGGTCGCCGTTCTACGTCCCGGCCGCTGAGGCAGCGGTATTCACGACCGGCGTGCTGCCGCCGACCGAGGAGGCGATGCGCCACTTCATTCTCGGGGCGGGGCCGTCGGTGGACGAACTCGGCCTGGAGCTCACCGACGCCGTCGCGCTGGCCGGTGCCGAGATCGGCGATGTCCTGACCGGACGCCGACTGGCCATCGACGAGCTCGGCGCAGAGCTCGCTGAGCGGATCGCCGGCAAGTTGTCGAGGAAGCAACGCGACATCTGGCAGAAGGAGGGTCCCTATGCCGCTGGACAACCGCTCGGCGAAGGCGTCGTGCACTTCTGCATCCGTATCCTCACTTTGCAGAAAGTGGTCTGCTTCGCGCCACGCGATGGGAACCAGGCGCCGTTCGTGCTGGTCGATGAGTGGTTGAGTGATCCAATCCCGGACACCGACCCGGAATCCGCGCGCGCCGAGCTGCTTCGCCGATATCTGCGTTGTTACGGTCCGTCGACCCGAGCGGACTTCGCCGCCTGGCTGGGCGTCCGTCCCGGCGACGCCGGCCCCTGGTGGAGCCTGGTCGAGGATGAGATGACGGAGGTCTCGTTCGGCCGCAGGACGTGGATTCTCACCGAGGATCTCGATGGGTTGCGGTCAGCAACGATGCCCAAGGGGGTACGGCTGCTTCCGCCTCGGGATCCCTACACACAGCTGCGTGACCGCGGGACCGTCGTCGACAAGCAGCATCATCGGGACGTGTGGAAGGCTGTCGGCGCCCCGGGCGTGGTGCTTGTGGACGGCGAGATCGCCGGTGTCTGGCGTTCGCGTAAGAGCGGGCGGAAGCTGACCATGACCGTGTCCTCGTTCGGCACCTTGCCGGCGCGGAGCAGGAAGCCACTACTGGCCGAGGCCGAGCAGCTCGCCACACTGCGTGGCGCCTCATCGGTCGATGTCGACTTCGGCTCCAGCGCTGCGTCGGCCACCTAGTCACCCTTCCGGGCAGGTGGGGTGGTCCTCCTGTCCGGTCGAACGATGTGGGCCTGCCTGCGGGTGACTAACCTGACCCCGAGCAAGACGGATGTACATACGTCAATCAAACGGGGGAGCATGTCATGAGTGTCCTGCTGAGGCGGCGGCTGTTCGGCGCCTTTTCCGTGCTGCTGTTGTCGCTCGTCGCGAGCGTGTTCATACCGGCCGGCCCGGCGCAGGCGACGCCGTGGACGAACGTCGGATCGAAAGCAGTCTCCGGCCGGTTCGTCTACCTTCGCGACAGTTCCGGCAACTGCATGGATGTCGAGCTGTCGAACGCGCCGAACGGCCAGAAGGTGCAGCAGTACGCCTGCCAGAACGGGCCGTGGAACCAGCAGTTCCAGCTGGTCAGCATCGGGACCGTGAACAGCGTGGCGGCCTGGCGCATCAAGCCGCGCTACAACACGAACAAGTGTCTCGACGTCCGTGACGGGGTGACCAGTCAATTCGGGGTTCCGATGCAGGTCTGGGACTGCCACAACGGGTGGCAGCAGATGTTCCGGCTGCAGGTGGTCTACAACAGCGGGACCTTCATCAGGTACTGGATCCGGCCGGTCTACAACCACCACTGCCTGACGACGTATCAGCAGGCGACGATGAATTCGCCGATCTTGTCGTATCCCTGTAACGACGACCTGGGCAACCAGCTCTGGTATCTGGCCTACTGATCTGGCTCCCGCCGTCAGGTGACGCCGGGGGAGGGTGGCACGTCGGCGGTCTTGCCCAAATTATCTTAGTCATTAAGATAATCGCGTGGTCATATCGACGGACTTCTCGGTGGCGATCGCCGGCGCCGGTCTCTCCGGCCTCTGCCTCGCCCAGTACCTGATGCGCGCCGGCATCGACGTGCACGTCTACGAGCGGGACCTGGGCCCCTTCATCCGGCAGCAGGGCTACCGGATCATCCTCGACCGGTACGGGCTGCAGGCGCTGCGCGAGAGCCTGCCCCGCCCGCTGTACCGGCTGGCGCTGACCACCGGCGACGAGCCCGGCGGGCACCTGCGCTTCACCGACAGCCGCCTGCGGAACGCCTTCACCATCACCTTCAAGGACGAGCCGCACGCGACCCGCCAGGTCGACCGGCTGACCCTGCGATCGATCCTGATGTCCGGGCTGGAGGGGCGCATCCACTACGGCAAGGCCGCCGTCGCGGTGGACAGCGGCGGCCCGGCCGGGCTCCGGCTGCGGTTCGCCGACGGCGGGGCCGCCGCGGCGAGCGTCGTCGTGGGCGCGGACGGCGTCGGCTCGGCACTGCGCGCGCAGCTCACACCGGACGCAGGCCCGGCGAGCACCCCGATGGCGGGCGTCTACGGACGTTCGCCCCTGCGGCGCAACGGCGAGGAGGTCATCCCGGACGCGCTGCGTACCAGCGGGGTGCTGGCCATCGCCGATGAGCCGGGCCGCGCCTTCTTCTTCACCTCCATGCGGTTCGGGGAGAACCCGCGGGAGGCGTTCGCGCGCGTGACTCCGGGAACGTACGCGCCCACCGGCGACGACTACGTCATGTGGGGGCTGCTGGTGCAGCAGCATGAGGTGCCGATCGGCGTACGCGGTGACCTGCTGGCGTTGCGGGACCTGGCCGCGCGGATGAGCACGGATTTCCACCCGCTCATCCGGCGGCTGGTCGACACGGCGGAGCTGGACGCCACGGTGCTCAACCTCTTCGCCACCGGCCGGCGCCCGCACCAGTGGACGGTGCCGCGGGCGACGTTGATGGGCGACGCCGTGCACGTCATGCCACCGTTCGGCGCGCACGGCGGTAACACCGCGCTGCGCGACGCTGCCGTGCTCGGCCGCCGGCTCGTCGAGGCCCGGGCGGGCGGCACGCCGGTCGAGGAGGCGATCGCCGGCTATCAGGAAGAGATGGTTCCGTACGCGTTCCGCGCCGTCGACACCGCAGCCGGGCTGATGCGCCGTCTCACCGGGGGTGCGGCCGCACCGCACTGGGTGCTGACCCGCCTGTTACCTCGGCTGCACCGGGTCACCGTACCCGAGGGATGATGGCGGGCATGCCCCATGAGCCGGCCCTCACGTCCGCGATCGCCGACCTCATGCGCGCCGGCCGGGAGACCTCCCGGCTGTCCATGGTGTTCCGGTACGCCATCGCGGACCGGCTGGGAATCACCGTGAGCGACCTGGAGTGCCTGGACTTCCTGGCGGACGTCGGATCGGCCACCGCGGGACAGGTCGCCGAGCGGACCAACCTCACCACCGGGGCCGTGACCAGCATGGTGCGCCGGCTCCAGCAGGCCGGCTACGTCACCGCCGAACGTGATCCGGCGGACCGGCGACGGCTGGTCGTCACCCTGCGCCCGGAGCGGGTCGCCGAGCTGGAGCGGCCGTACGAGCGGTTCGCCGAGCACGCGGAGCGGCTCATCGAGGGCTACAGCGTGGAGCAGATCAGGCTGCTGGTCCGGCATTTCGGCCGGATGCAGGCGATGTACCTCGCCGAGTTGAACCGCCTCCGCGGCGACGGCACCCCGGGCTGAGGGTGGCGGGAATTGACGTGTATCACTACCCTTCGTCCGTAACGTGCACGAAAGGCGGAGGGGGCGCACGTGAACACCGTGCTCGTTGCCGTGCCACAGGAGGGGGCCGCGGCAGGTAAGCACCATCTCGGGCCCGGGCAGCGACTCCGGTTCGGCCGGGGTGGGCCGGGCCTCGACGTGGAGCTGGCCCTGCCCGACCGGGCCGTCTCCCGGCTGGCCGGTGAGATCACCGCCACCGGTGACCACTGGAGTCTGACCAACTACAGCCGGCACCACACCTACGTGGTCGAGAACCCCGAGGGTGGCGGCGAGTTCCTCAAGGTCCCACCCGGGCGGCTCGGCGCACCGGTGCCGTTCGAGATCTCACGTGTCGTGCTGCCCGCCCGCGACGGCGCCGGGACGGCGTTGTTCCAGGTCTTCGCACCCATGCACACCTATCTGGACCAGGAGCCCGGCCGGCCGGCGGGCGGCGAGCCGACCGTGGCGGCGTTCCCGCTGGACGTCACGGCGAAGTACTTCCTCGTCCTGGTCGCGCTCTGCGAGCCGCGGCTGCGCGACGAGTCCCCGGTCGACATCCCGGCCGACGCCGAGGTGGTCGCCCGGCTGCGCGACCTGCCCGACTGCGACGGGCTCACCGCCGACGCGGTGGCTTTCCACATCGACTACCTGACCCGCCGCAAACTGCGGCTGCGCGCGCCCTCCGCCGGGACGGCCGAACCGGAGGCCAGGGCCGGTTCCCGCCGGGAACACCTGGTGCGGGCGGCCCTGCGGTTCAACCTCGTCCAGGAGAGTCACCTGGGGCTGCTGCCACCGCGGCGGCGGGCCCGGTGACCGCGACCGGAGGCTGGGCCGTCGACGTCCCGACCGGATACCGGGTCGGCCGGTGGACCGTCACCGCCCCGATCGCCAGCGGCAGCTGGGGTTCGGTGTACGCGGCGACCGGTGCCGGCGACGCGGCCGAGATGGCGCTGAAGTTCCTGCCCACCGGCACGCTCACCCCTCGCCAGATCGCCCACCTGGCCGATGTCGCGGCCCGCGAGCGACGCGGCCACGAGCAGTTGTCGCACCCGCACCTCGTCCGGGCCCGGGAGATCCTGACCGTGGACGACCCGGAGCACCCGGCGCTGGACGGGGCACTGGTCATCGTCATGGAACGTGCAGAGGCCTCCCTGCGCGATCGCCTGCAACAGGCGGCGGGCGGGCCGGTGCCGGACGCCGAGCGGCTGCTGGAGGAGATCTGCGACGCGCTGGCCTACCTGCACGGGCGCGACTGGGTGCATGGTGACCTCAAACCGGCCAACGTGCTGCTGATGGCCGACGGCTCGATTCGGCTCGCCGACTTCGGCCTGGCCGGCGAGTTCGACGGCACCCACGCGTACCTGCCGCCGATGGCGTCGCCGGACTATGTGCCGCCCGAGCGCTGGACCGAGTCGCTCGGCGAGCACGGCATCGCGGTCCGGCCGAGCGCCGACGTCTGGGCCTTCGGCATCACCGCGCATCTGCTGCTCACCGGGGCCTTCCCGTTCCCGGGCGGGACGTCGCAGGCCCGGCTCGCGGCGGCGGCCGAGTACGCCGCCGGCGGATCCTCGTTGGCGCTGTCACCCGCGTTGCCGCAGCCGTGGCGCGAGCTGATCCAGGACTGCCTGGCGCCCACGCACGCCGCCCGGGCCCAGCACGGATCGGCCGAGCTGCTGGAACGGATCCGAAGACTGCGCTCGGGCAGAGCCCCCTCCGGCCGGCGACGGCGCCGGATCGCCCTGGCTGCTGCGGCGGCCGTGGCTGTCGTGACCGCCGCGGTGGCCGGGGTCGCGGTCGCCGGGCCATTCGACGACCGGGCGCCCTCCGGACCCACGGTGTACCGGGCCGATCTGTTGCGCGCCGACGCCGGCATCCCGGTGGCGTACCGCGAGCTGATCGTGGACGCCGGCACCGCCTGCGCCGAGCCCGGCATCACCCCGGCGCTGATCGCGGCCATGCTGAAGGCCGAGAGCAACTTCGATCCGAACCTGAGCGATCCGGCGAAGGACGAGTACGGCATCGCCCGCTGGACCCCGTCCGTCCTGCGGTTCTACCTGCCCGAGGGACAGCGCGACGAGGTGCCGGCGCCGCCGTTCCCGCCGGAGGTGTCGATCCCGGCGATGGGCCGCTACCTGTGCTTCCTGGCGCCGCGGCTGAGCAAGGTTCCCGGTGACCCGGGACTGCTGCTCGCCGCGGCCTACCGGACGTCGGCGACACGGGTGGTCGAGGAGGGCGGCCCACCGCCGAAGACGCGTGATCACGTGGCCCGGGTCGGCGCCTTCCGGCAGAGCTTCACCCCGGGCCCCTGACCTGATGGCGTCTGCCGGTGCTCAGAGGTCGCAGCCACGGCCGGTGTCCACCCAGTTCTCCGTCGAGTTGCCGTCGCGGCAGCCCACGCCGTGGGACTGGAGCGGCGAATAGGCCCAGGGGCCGGTCGCCAGGGTCGTGCTGCCGGAGACGACCCGCACCCTGCCCAGCGTGCCGAAATAGTACGAGTAGTACAGGTCGGTGTCGTACTCGTACCAGTCCCACAGGGTCTTCGTCTCACCCGCCGGCAGCGAGACACCGGTGCCGAACGTCTGCGAGTGCTTGCTCGCGTAGTAGGCCCCGAGGTCGTACCACCGCTCCCAGTTGGCCACGACCCCACGCGTGCTGCCGCCGTAGTTCTGGATCACGATGCCGGTCTTCACGTGACCGTGGCCGCTGCTGTTCTTGGTGTGCCAGGCGCACGCCCAGTACTTGATGCCCATGCTGGAGATGTACTTCGACTGCCCACAGTCCACGCTGGGATGGTCGAACGGGCCGAACGCGTAGTCGGTGATGGCGTTGGCCGGCGCCGTGTTCACCATCGGGACCAGACCGGCCCCGAGGATCCCGGCGGCCAGCAGGCGCAGCAGTTTCGTTCGCACAGCAGTCCTCTTCCTCCGATACGGTGGCGGTCGGATGCACCGCCACTCGCATCCTCGGGGAGGGCCGGTGCTCCCGGGCACCTCCGACGGTGAAGGTTGCCTGTGTGGCCTGCGTCTGCTAAGCGACGAAATTGCGGTCGCTGGGGAAGACGGCCCGGGCGCGCCCGGGCCGACTCACGCGCCTGATGCGCGCTTGTCGGCCTCCACGTCGGCGGAGCCGACCGGTACGCCGTCGGTGTCGTGCGTCGCCTCGGTGAGGTCGGCGTCGGCGCCGGAGCGAGCCGCGTCGGCCTCGGCGTCGGCGGCACCGACCGTCGGCCCGGTCCTGGTCTCCTCGTCGGTGTCGTTGCGTTCCCCGGCGATCGCCGCGGCGAGGGGGAGATTCTCGGGGGATTGGGCTGTGGTCACGGCGTTCTCCGTCCCGGTCGATCCGTCGACTGATGGCTACCCCACGGCGAGCGCCTTATTCAGCGCTCCGGAACCAACGGTCAGATTGATGCGGGGAAACCGCGGTCGCCGGTGAAGGCGGCCCGGGCCAGGGCGCTCATCGCCGGCAGGTCCAGCGGCCGCGGATTGTTCTGCACCAGCCGGGCGGCGCCCATGCCCTGCTGGGCGAGCCAGTCCAGGCGGGACTCCGGCAGGCCCAGCTCGGCGATCGTGCGGGGCAGGCCCAGCCCGTCGATCAGCGCGTCGACGGCTTCCACACCGGCGCGCGCCAGGGCGGCCTCGTCACGGCCGGCGTCCTCGACGCCGAGGGCGCGGGCCACCTGCGCGAACTCACGCACGCGCACCGGCAGGTTGAAGCGCATGACGTACGGCAGCAGGGTGCCGACCCCCAGGCCGTGCGGGGTGTGGGTCGCCGCGCCGAGCGGGTACTGCAGGGCGTGCGCGGCGGCGGTCCCGGCCGTGCCGAGGGAGACACCGCCGGCGAAGGCGGCCAGCATCACGTCGTGCCGGGCGCCCACGTCGGTCGGGTCGTGGTAGGCCTTGAGCAGGCTGCGGCCCATCAGTTCCAGGCCGTTGAGAGCGACATGATCGGTCAGCGCCGACTTGCCGATGAACACCCGCTCGTAGGCGAGGTGCGGGTCGGGCGTACGGGTCACCGCCGTGAACGACTCGACCAGGTGGGACAGCGCGTCGGCGCCGGAGTGTGCGGTCAGCCCGGGCGGGCAGGAGTGGGTCAACTCCGGATCGCAGACCGCCGTGTGCGGGATCAGGTGCGGGCTGGAGATGCCCACCTTCATGTCCCGGTCCGGGTCGGCGAAGACCGCCACCGGCGTCGCCTCCGACCCGGTTCCCGCCGTGGTCGGCACCGCGACCACTGGCAGGATAGGCCCGGGTACGACGTTCTCGCCGTAGTAGTCCTGCGGTTTGCCGCCGTGGGTGAGCAGCAGAGACACCGCCTTGGCCATGTCGAGGCAGCTGCCGCCTCCGATGCCCACGACGACGTCGACACCGTGCCCGGTGAGCCCGCGCACGCAGTCGAGGACACCGTCGACCGGGAGTTCCGGTCGGGTGTCGGCGAACACCTCCACCCGTACGCCGGCCGCCTCGATCTCCTTGCGGATCTCGGCGAGTTCGGCGGTGGCGGCCAGGCGGGCGTCGGTGCAGATCAGCGCCGTACGCCCGAGGCCCGCCACGGCGTCGGCGATGGCGTGCCGCTGACCCGGTCCGAACAGCACGGTACGCGGCAGGCGCAGGACACCCAGCGCGGTGGTGGTCATGTCGATTCCCTTCAAGAGACGCTCAGACGGTGGTGGTGACGCTGCGGGAGGCGGCCTGCCAGACGTCGTCCCAGCCGGGCGCGAGCCGGGCCGCGCGTTCGCAGGCGAGCACCAGGCTGGCCTCGCGGGCGATGCCCTTTCCGGCGATGTCGAAGGCGGTGCCGTGGTCGACCGACACCCGCACCACCGGCAGCCCGATGGTGATGTTGACGCCGTCGTCGCCGTAGACCGCCTTGAACGGCGCGTGCCCCTGGTCGTGGTAGCAGGCGATGACGGTGTTCCACTTGCCTCGCACAGCGGCCGGAATCAGCGCGTCGGCCGGGATCGGGCCGTGTGCGTTGATGCCCCGCTCGCGGGCGCGGGCCACGGCCGGGGCGAGCACCTCGGCGTCCTGGTGGCCGAAGATGCCGTTCTCGCCGGCGTGCGGGTTGAGCCCGGCCACCGCGATCGCCTCGTCGGGTTTGCCGAGGGCGCGCACGAACGCGCCGGCCAGGTTGAACACGTCGTCGGAGCGTTCCGGGGTGCAGTTCTCCACCGCCTGCTGCAGTGACATGTGTGCGGTGAGGTGGAAGAAGTACAGGTCGCCGGCGGAGAGCACCAGGCTGAAGTTGCGGACCCCGAACTCGTGGGCGAGCAGTTCGGTGTGCCCGGGCCAGGTGTGCCCGCCGGCGTGCATGGCGGCCTTGTTCAGCGGAGCGGTGACGATGCCGTCGACCAGGCCGTCGCGGGCGAGCCGGCACGCTTCGACGACGAAGCGGTAGGCGCCGTCGCCGGCGGCCGCGCTGAGCTCACCGACCGGGACCGAGGCCAGGGACTCGCCGGTCTGGATCAGTTCGATGGTGTCCGGGTCGTTGGTGGCCGCCCGCGGGTCGGTGATCACGCGGACGGCGCCGGGGTCGAGCCCGGCGCGTTCGGCGCCGGCGCGCATCGCGTCGGCGTCGCCGATCACCACGGGGACGAGGCGTTCGCGCAGGTCGGGGTGCTGCAGCAGGGTCTTGGCGGTGATCTCCGGGCCGATGCCGGCGACGTCGCCGAGGGTGACGGCCAGCACCGGGCGGGGGGTGGGGGACGAGGTCATCGGGTGTTTCCTCCTGTGGTACCGAGTCGGTCGACGATGTCGACCAGGGAGTCGGCGCTGCCGAAGCCGCCGGATGTGGTGACGACGCGGACGCCGTGGGCCGCGCCGCCGCAGATCGTGCCGAGCGGGACGCCGGGTGCCAAGGCCCGGTGGACGGTGATGGCACCGGCGTCAACGTGGTCGAGTGCCGCGGCGGCTCCGTCGCCGCCGACCAGCACCACGGTGTCGTACCGGGCCTGTTTCAGCTGGTGGGCCACCTGCTCGCCGAACCCGGCCGCGGTGGTGGCCGCGTCGGCGCGGGCGGCCGGGGTGGTGATCACGTCGACCGTCGGCCGGGCGTCGCGCAGCCGGGCGAGCGCGCTCAGGGCTACCGGGTGCAGGGAGCTGACGCCGACGAGGATGCAGGTGCTCGGCCGCTGCCGGTCCGGTGCCGGCTTCGCGGCCGGCCATCGCCGGGCCAGGGCGCTCGCCAGCCCGGCGGATCCGGCGGCCACCGCCCCGGGACCGTGCCGGTCCAGCGTCGCGGCGATCTCGTCAAGGTCGGCGTCGCTGCCGGCGTCGGGCGCGGACAGGCCTCGGAGGAGGTCGGCCTCGGGTGCGGACAGGCCTCGGAGGAGGTCGGCCTCGGGTGCGGACAGGCCTCTGAGGAGGTCGGCGTCGAGTGCGACCAGGCCCCGGGCGAGGTCGGCGTCGCTGCCGGCTTCGGAGGCTGGCAGGCCGGCGACGAGGTCGCTGAGCAGGCTGGTGGTGACCGGGGTGACCGGGTCCTGCGCGGCGGCCGTGTGTTCCAGGGGGATACCGCGGACCAGCACCCGGCCACCCACGACGGTGCGGCCCTGCTCGGGAAAGGCCGGGCAGACAACAACAACCGCGCCGGGGTACGCCTGAGCCCACGCGCCGAGCGCCCCGCGTATCTGAGCGGCCACCGAGCCGCGCATCGTGGAGTCGACTTTGAGGTAGAGCCGGTCGCAGCCGCGGGCCAGCAGTTCACCGACGGCTGCCGCGGTCACGGCGGTGGCTCGATCGTCGGCGGCCGCCCGCACTCCGGTGGCCACCGCGAGCAGGCACGGCCGGTCGCCGGCCGGCGAGGGCGCGGCGGTGCTGCTGCGCAGCAGGTGCGCCGACCAGCCGGCTGCGGCGAACGGCACGGCGGCGTCGGTGGCGCCGGTCAGGTCGTCGGCGACCAGGCCGAGCATCCGGGGTGTCACAGCGACGCCCCGCCGCAGATCACCAGGTGCTGCCCGGTGATCGAGCCGCCGTCGTCGCCGAGCAGGAAGGCGACCAGCCCGGCCACCTCGTCCGGCTGCACGAACCGGCCGAGCGCCGGCACCCTCGGTGGGGTGGCCGCCCGGTTCGGGTCGCTGAGCATCGCCGTCTCGGTGGGGCCGGGGGCGACCACGTTGACGGTGATGCCGCGCGGCGCCAGTTCGATCGCCCAGGAGCGGGCCAGGCCGGTCAGGGCGGCTTTGGTGGCGGCGTACTGGCTCTTGCCGGCCACTCCGGCGGCGGTGCGGCTGCCGATCAGCACGATCCGGGCGCGGTCGGGCAGCGTACCGATGATGGTGTTGATCAATTGGGTGGGCACCTCGACGTGCAGGCGCCACATCAGCGCGCCGTGCCCGGGGTCGAGTTCGCCCAGCGGGGCGCTGTGCTGCACGCCGGCCGCGTGCACGACGGCGTCCACGTGCCCGGCCTGCGCGGCGACCTGCTCGACCGCGCCGGGATCGGTCAGGTCCGCCTCGATCCAGTGGAAGCCCAGCTCGGGCAGGTCGGGTTTGCGCCGGCTGACGCCGACGACGTGCCGGCCGCAGGTGAGCAGCCGGGCGGCGATCGCGTGCCCGATGCCGGAGCTGACGCCGGTGACCAGTGCGGTGCCGGCCATGTCAGCCTCGCGTCCAGTCGGCCGGCAGGCGTACGTATTTGATGGTCTGCCGGTGGTAGGTGTAGCTGACGTGCAGCGTGCCGTCGGGGCTCTGGTGCACGGCCGGGTAGGACAGCTCGCGGTTGAGCCCGTCGCGGGAGTTGTTGGTCAGGCAGTAGCCGTCGCCCTCGTCGAGGTTTCCGGCGCGCTGCCAGGTGGCGCCCTGGTCGCTGGAGAAGGCGAGGGTCATCGGTGCGCGCGGAGCGCCCCAGAAAGCCGCGCCGCACTCCGAAGAGGTCTCGCCGGCGCCGCCCTCGACCAGCCCTTCGTCGTCGATCTCGTCATACAGCGAGACACGGCGTGACGTGGCGTCGAGCCGGCTGGAGTGGTTGTAGACCAGCGCGAGACGCCCGTCGGCGAGGACGCACTGCTGGATCGACGAGTTGTTGTTCGGCAGCTCGGTGGGCTGCGGCACCGACCAGGTCTCGCCACCGTCGTCCGAGCGGGAGGCGTAGATGTGGTCGGCCCAGCGGCTGCGGAACAGCGCGAACAACCGCCCGCCGCCGAGGTCGGCGATGTTCATGTGCACGCAGCCGACGCTGTCCGGCACCGGCACCTCCCGCCAGGTCGCGCCCTGGTCGTCGGAGATCAGCACCGAGCTGGTGTCGGCGTCGCCGGCCCAGCGTTCGCCGGGGACGGTGACGCAGCGGAAGATGCCGAGCAGCCAGCGGCCGGAGTCGGTCACCACGATCGGCTGGCGCACGAAGACGCCGCTGCGTTCGTCGGCCGGGAACAGCGTGTGCGCCGGTCCCCAGGTGCGGCCCGAGTCGGCCGAGACTCGCCGGCGTACCTCGGCGGTGTCCTGGTTGCCGGCCCGCTGCGCGGTGTAGAGCAGCCACAGCTCGCCGGCCGGGGTGGGGAACAGGATCGGGTTCTGCTCGGATCGCCGTGGGTCGTCGCTGAGCTGCTCCGGGGTGGACCACTTGTCGGCGCCGGGCGCGAGCCGGGAGAACCAGATGCTGATGTCGCCGACGCCCTCCTGGGTGCCGCCGAACCAGACCAGGCCGAGGTCGCCGTCGGGCAGGGTGGCCAGGAACGAGGCGTGGCTCTGCACGGTCGGCGCGGCCAGCCAGGCGTCGGTGCGCCGCGGGTCGGCCGGATCGGGGCGCAGCACACCGTCGAATGAGGAGGTCATCGTTCGCCCCGCACCGCGGTGAGATGCGCGTTCGCGGCGATCTCCAGGTGGGTGAGGTCGCTGGCCACCGTGACCAGCGTGAAGCCTTCGGACAGCCGCTTGGCGGCCTCCTCGCCGGTGCGGGTGTGCAGGCCCGCGGCGATCCCGGCGGCCTCGCAGGCGCGGCGGATGCGGACCAGCGCGTCCTCGAACGCGTCGGCCACCGCGGGGTCGGCCGGTCCGGCGCCGCCGACGGCGATGGTCAGGTCCGACGGGCCGATGTAGAGCCCGTCGATGCCCGGCGTGGCGGCGATCTCCTCGACGTTCGCCAGCCCTTCCGGGGTCTCGATCATGGCGAGCAGGGTGACCGCCTCATTCGCCTCGGCCGGGGCCGGGCCGATCCGCAGCATCGAGCGCATCGGGCCGTAGGAGCGGATGCCTACCGGCGGATAACGGGTGGCGGCGACCGCGCGGGCGGCGTCGGCGCCGGTGCTGACCAGCGGCACGATGATGCCGGCCGCGCCGGCGTCCAGGGCCTGCCCGATCGGGGTGGCGTCGTTGGCCGCGACCCGGACCAGGCCGACCGCGGTGGCGGCCGCGTCGATGGCGGTCAGCCCGGCCAGCATGCCGGAATAGCCGAACAGGCCGTGCTGGGCGTCGAGCGCCACGTAGTCGTAGCCGAGCCGGGCGATGCGTTCGGTGGCCGGCGGTGCGTCCAGGGTGACCCAGTAGCCGACGACGGTCTCGCGGGCCCGGACCTTGGCGGCGAATGCTGCGGCGTTCATGGCTGGCGCTCCATTTCGGGCGAGGGGACGGTGACCGCGAGGACGTGGCGCGGCTTGCGGCCGTGAATGGTGGAGGGGTCGAGCGCGGCGGCGCGCAGCGCGCGGGTGTACGGCTCGGCGGGCCGGGCCAGCACGGTGTCGGTGGGCCCGTACTCGACGACCTTGCCGTGCCGCATGACCAGCACGTTCTGGCTGATCTCGCGGACCACGCCGAGGTTGTGCGAGATGAACAGGTAGGTGACGCCGGTGGCTTCCTGCAGGTCGGCGAGCAGTTTGAGCACCTGCGCCTGGACCGACACGTCGAGCGCGCTGGTGGCCTCGTCGCAGACCAGCACGTCGGGCCGGCTGGCCAGGGCGCGGGCGATGCCGATGCGCTGGCGCTGGCCGCCGGAGAACTCGGCCGGCCGGCGTTCCAGGGCGCTGCTGGGCAGGCCGACCAGGTCGAGCAGGCGGGCGGCCTCGGCGTTGCGTTCGGCCGGGCGTACGCCGCGCAGCTTCAACGGTTCGGCGACGATGCGCTGGGCGGTCATGTGCGGATCGAGGGAGCCGTACGGATCCTGGAACACCATCTGGATCTTCGACCGCAGGGCCCGCAACCGCTTCTCCGGCATGGCCGAGATGTCGACGCCGTCCAGCGTGATCGCCCCCGAGGTCGGGCGGATCAGCCGGACCAGGGACCGGGCGATCGTCGACTTGCCGCAGCCCGACTCGCCGACCACGGCCAGGGTGCTGCCGCGCTCGATCTCGAAACTGACATCGTCGACGGCCCGGTGCACGCCGGAAGCGGTCGGATACTCCACCACGAGGTTCTCGACGCTCAGTACCGCGCTCACGACACCGTCTCCCTGCGATTGCCGGCCGCCGACTCGCCGTCCCAGCCACCGAGCTGGGGGATCGCGGCGAGCAGCGCCTTGGTGTAGTCGGTCTTCGGCCGGTCCACGACGTCCTCGACGTCGCCGCTCTCCACGAAGCACCCGGCCTTCATCACATGGATGCGGTCGGAGACCACGCGGGCCACGCCCAGGTCGTGGGTGATCATCAAAACCGCGATCCGGGTACGCGCCTGAAGCTCCAGCAGCAGGTCGAGCACTCCGGCCTGGACGGTGACGTCGAGCGCGCTGGTCGGTTCGTCGGCGACCAGCAGGCGGGGCTGCCCGGCCAGCGCGATCGCGATCAGCACCCGCTGCAGCATCCCGCCGGACAGTTGATGCGGGTATTTGGCGAGCTGCTGTTCGGGCGTACGGATATGGACCTGATCAAGTAGCTCGACCGCGCGTTCGCGGGCCTGGGTCCGGCTCAGCTCGCGGCTGCGGGTGCGGACCGCCTCGATCAGCTGGCTGCCGATGGTCAGGACCGGGCTCAGCGCGGTCATCGGGTCCTGCGGGATCAGCGACACCGACCGGCCGCGGACCCGGGCGATCGAGGCCGGGTCGGTGATCACGTCGGTGCCGGCGAAGCTCACGTGACCGGACAGCACGGCCAGATCCGGTGGCAGCAGCGCAGGATGCCCATGGCGGTGGTCGACTTGCCACACCCGGACTCGCCGATGATGGTGACGGTCTCACCTTCGTCGACGTGGAAGCTGACCCCGTCGACGGCCCGGATGACACCGGCGTCGGTCATCAGTTCGATCTGCAGGTCGCGGACGTCGAGCAGCGGCGTACTCACGATTGTCCTCCCTTGCGGCGCCGGGCGCGGTCGCGCAGGCCGTCGCCGAGCAGGTTGACCCCGACCACCAGCAGCACGATGACCAGGCCGGGCAGGGTGACCAGCCACCACGAGGTGGTGATGTAGTTCTGGCCGTCGGAGATGATGCGGCCGAGCGTGGCGAACGGGCGCTGCGGCCCGGCGCCCAGATAGCTCAGCGCGCTCTCCAGCAGCACCGCCTGCGCCAGCAGCAGAAGCACGACCAGCGAGGCCTGCCGGATGATGTTCGGGATGATGTGCTGGGCGAGGGTCTGGAACCGGTGCAGGCCGAGCACCCGGGCAGCGGCGACGTAGGGTTTCTCGCGTTCCACCAGCACCAGGCTGCGGGTCAGCCGGGCCACCTCGGGCCACAACGCGATGGCGATGACCAGGGTGATGACCGGCATCGACGGTCCGAACAGGGCGACCACGAGCAGCAGCATCATCAGCAGCGGCAGCGACATCTGCGCTTCGAGCAGCCGGGACACGACGGTGTCCACCCAGCCGCCGAGGAAACCGGCGGCCGAGCCGGCGAGGATGCCGATCAGCCCGGAGACGGTGACCGCGATGACGCCGATGGCGATCGACACCTGGGCGCCGTGCAGCACCAGCGACAGCAGGTCACGCCCGAGCGCGTCGGTGCCGAACAGGTGTCCCTCGCTCAGCGGCGGCAGCCGGCGCTTGCTGAGATCCTGGGCGCCCGGGTCGGGCAGCGGCAGGACCTGGGCGAAGATGACCGGCAGGAGCACGAGCAGGGTGCAGATGGTGCCGGCGATCAGCTTGAGGCGTACGCCGCGGCGGCGCCGGGTGACCGCGGAGCGGGTCAGGTCGCGGGCGGTGACCGCGCTCGGCCGGACGGCTGTGGTGCTCATGCGACGGCCTTTCCTAGGCGGACCCGCGGGTCCAGGAGCGGGTAGCAGAGGTCGACCAGCAGCTGGACCAGCACCGCGAGCACGGAAGTGACCAGCACGGTGGTGACGATCAGCGGGTAGTCCCTGGTCTCCAGGGCGCGCACGACCAGCGAGCCGACGCCGGGCCAGGCGAAAACCACCTCGACCACGACGACGCCGTTGAGCATGGCCGCGAACCGGGTGCCGAGCGCGGTGACCACCGGCACGGACGCGTTGCCCATGGCGTAGCGCCAGGTCAGCAGCCGTTCGCCGACGCCGCGGGAGCGGGCCACGGTCAGGTACGGTGCGCCGAAGTTGGCGACCATCTCGCGGCGCACCATCCGGGAGATCAGCGCGATCTGCAGGATGGCGATGGTGACCGTCGGCAGCACCAGGCCGCCCCACGTGGTGAAGCCGGATGCGGGCAGCACCGGGATCAGCACCGCGAACACGGTCAGCAGCATCACGCCGGTCCAGAACTCGGGCATCGACTGCCCGGCGACGGTGGCCACGTTGGCGGCCAGCTCGCGGCGGGTGTCGGCGCGCCGGGCCATCCACACGCCCAGCGGGATCGAGACCAGGGTGGTCACCACGATGGCGGAGATGGCCAGGGTCAGGGTGTACGGCAGCCGGTCGAGGACCACGTCCAGGGCCGGTGCCTGATAGCTGAACGACGTACCGAGGTCGCCGCTGAACAGCCCCTTGAGGAAGGTCCAGTACTGCTCGATCAGGGGCTGGTCGAGGCCGAACTGGCGGCGTACCTCTTCGACCTGCTCGTTGGTGGACAGCGGACCGGCGTAGGCGCGGGCCGGGTCGCCGGGCGCCAGCCGGATCAGGACGAAGACGGTGGAGACCGTGAGCAGGATGGTCAGGAAACTCTGGGCGAGGCGCTTGGCCAGGTATCGGATCATGCTCATTGCGCCAATCGGAGCTGGGTGAGGTCGTAGGAGTTGTTGGCGCCCATCGCCATGCCGGTGACCCGTTCGCGGCGCGCGACCACGGCCTTGGGCGCGAACGCCCACATGGCCGGCCAGGTGTTCCAGACCGTCTGCTGGGCCTGGGTGAGCAGCTGGGTGCGCCGGGCCGGGTCGATCTCGGCCGAGGCCCGGGCGATCAGCTGGGTCGCCTCCGGCACGACGTAGCCGTGATAGGTGTCGCGGGTCTGCTCCTTGGCGGCGGTGCCCGCGTACATGCCCTGCAAAACGGTGATCGCCAAGCCGGTCGAGCTGGGGTAGCCGTTGGCCAGCAGGTCCCAGTCGCCGGCGCGGCCCTGCCGCCAGGCGGAGATGTCGCCGCCGGGCTCGAACTGCTGGAGCGTGACCCGTACGCCGACCGCGCGCAGCATCTCGTAGACGGCTTCCATCACCTGGGTGTCGCCGGCGAACTCCCCGGACTCCCAGATGATCTTCATCGACAGGTCGCGGACGCCGAGGCCGGTGAGCATCTGGCGGGCCTTCGCCGGGTCGTAGCGGAACCCGCCGACCGCGGCGGCGCCGCTCAGTCCGGGCGGGACCACTCCGGGGACCGGGATGACGGCCTGCTGAAGAATGTCGTTGATCAGCGCGTCGCCGTTGATCGCGTAGCTGAGCGCCTCCCGGACCCGGACGTCGGCGAGGGGATGCCCGGCTGGCTTGCGGAAGTTGTAGAACAGGTGGGTGATCCGGGTGCCGGGCCGGTTCTCGATCTGCACGCCGGGCAGGCCGCGCAGCTGCTCGACGGAGTCCGGGGTGATCGAGTCGATGACGTCGACCTCGCCGCTGCGCAGGGACACGACGCGGCTGGTCTCCGAGGGCAGGAAGCGCACCTGCACCTGTTCGACCGTGGGGCGCGTACCCCAGTAGTTGGGGTTGATCGCGAGTTGGTAGTTGCCGGCGCCGCGGTCGGCGGCGGTGACGACGTAGGGCCCGCTCCCGACGCCCGTCTGCAGCTCCTCGGCCTTGTTGGCGGCGGCCGGGGTGATCAGGATGTTGGCCATCAGGTAGTCGAGGACCGGCAGCGGCGCGTCGGTGCGCAGCTTGAAGGTCTGGTCGTCGACCTTGACCACGCGCGGCCACTCCGGGAAGAAGGTGGCCAGGAAGCCGCCCTTGGTGTCGCGGTAGGACTCCAGGGCCTTGGCGACGTCCTCCACCTGCACCGGCGAGTTGTCGGAGTAGCGGATGCCGGACCGCAAGCGCACGGTCCACTCGGTCGGCGCGGTCAGCTGGAAGCTCTCCGCCAGCACCGGCTGGATCTTCAGGTCCGGGGTGAGCCGGGTCAGTGCCTGGCGGACGGCCCGCTGCACGGTGACCGCGGCGTCGAACTGGTTCAGCTTGTTGTCCAGGCTGACCAGCGAACGGTTCAGGGCGATGTTGAGGGTGCCCGCACCGGGCAGGCCGGTGGGGGTGGCGCACGCCGTGGTCAGGCCACCGAGCGTGCCGCCGGCGCCGAGGGCCAGCGCCATTCTGAGGATGTTGCGACGGCTGTGAAGGGCATCGGTCATCGGTGATCCACTCCTATGCGGGATCAGTCACGATGGAGAAGGGGGGACGGGGCCTGACGGCCGGCCAATCACGAATGACGATGGCATTGCCTGCGCGTTACGAGCAAGTTATCGGCGCGAAATGCGCGGGAAATGAGTGACCTGCGTGACAGTCAGAGCAATTCACGGCCATCACTTGCGCACATCGCGCAGGACTCGCATTCTGGTGCCATGCCACCGGTGCTGGGTTCACGCCGTCGCCGCGAAGAGATCGTCCGGCTCGCCGAGACGACCGGACTGACCAGCGTCACCGACCTGGCCGAGCGGTTCCGGGTCTCGGCCTCCACGATCCGCCGCGACCTGGCCCGGCTGGAGGCGACCGGCCGGCTGACCAGGACGTACGGCGGGGCGATGGCCGCGCCGCACCGCGCCGAGCCACCCCTGCAGCAGCGCATCGGCGAGGCCTTCGCCGAGAAGGTCGCCATCGCCCGCTGGGCCGCCGCCCAGATCGAGCCCGGCGACTCCCTCGCCCTGGACGCGGGCTCCACGGTGGCAGCCCTGGCCCACCAGCTGCGCGACCACACCGACCTGACCGTGTCCACGCCCAGCCTGACGGTTCTCAGTGAGCTGGCCGGGGCGGACGGGCTGACCGTGCACTGCCTCGGCGGCACGATGCGACCGGTCAGTCAGGCCCTGGTCGGCCCGATCGCCGAGAACGCCCTCGAGCGGATGAGCTTCGACCGGGCGTTCCTGGCCGCCGACAGTGTGGACGCCGAACGCGGGATCTGCGAGGCCGACCTGGCACAGACCCGGCTCAAGGAGCTGATGGCGCAGCGCTCCACGCGTGTCTACGTGCTGGCGCACGCCGCCAAGCTGGGGCGCCGGCCGTTCCACGCCTGGACCCGGCTGGCGCCCGGGTGGACGCTGGTCACCACCGGCGCCGACGCGCAGGTCGCGCCGTTCCGGGAGAAGGGCATCCGGGTCGTCACCGTGCCGGTGTGAGGAGATCACAACCATGAGAATCACGGCCGCGTACGAGGGAGTCGTGCCGATCAGTTCGGCGATCCGCAACGCCTGGATCGATTTCACGTCCATGGACTGCTCGGTCCTCGCTCTGGTCAGCGACGTGATCCGCGACGGGAAACCGGTCGTCGGGTACGGCTTCAACTCCAACGGCCGCTACTCGGCCGGCGAGATCCTGCGCCGCCGCATCCTGCCGCGCCTGCTGGACGCTTCGCCTGGCTCGCTGCTGGACGAGTCCGGAAGTCTGGACCCCGCCCGGGCGTGGCAGTTGATGATGCGCAACGAGAAGCCCGGCGGGCACGGAGAGCGCTCGGTCGCCGTCGGCGTCGTCGACATGGCGCTGTTCGACCTGGCCGCGAAGATCGCCGGGCAGCCGCTGTACCGGTACCTGTCCGACCGCTACGGCGACGGAGACCCCGACGAGTCGGTGTTCGTCTACGCCGCCGGCGGCTACTACGCGCCCGGCAAGGGCCTGCGCGACCTGCAGGACGAGATGCGGGGCTTTCTCGACCAGGGCTACCGCGTCGTCAAGATGAAGATCGGCGGGGCCCCGCTCGCCGAGGACCTGCAGCGCATCGAGGCGGTGCTGCAGGTGCTCGGCGGGGACGGGTCACGGCTGGCCGTCGACGTCAACGGCCGCTTCGATCTGCCCACGGCGCTGGAGTACGGCCGGGCGATCGAACCGTACGGCCTGTTCTGGTACGAGGAGGTCGGCGACCCGCTCGACTACCGGCTCAACGCCACCCTCGCCGAGCACTACCGCGGGCCGCTGGCCACCGGTGAGAACCTGTTCTCCCTGCCGGACACCCGCAACCTGATCCGCTACGGCGGCCTGCGCCCCGACCGCGACGTCATCCAGGTCGACCCCGCCCTCAGTTACGGCCTGGTCGAGTACCTGCGCATCCAGGACATGCTGCGCGAGCACGGCTGGTCCTCGCGCCGGTGCATCCCGCACGGCGGCCACCAGTTCTCGCTGCACATCGCCGCGGCCCTCAAGCTGGGCGGCAACGAGTCGTACCCGGGCGAGTTCCAGCCGACCGGCGGCTTCGCCGACGACGCCGTGGTCCGCGACAGCGCGGTCCGGCTCAGCGACGAGCCGGGCATCGGCCTGGAGGGCAAGCAGGCGTTCTACGAGGTGCTGCGGCAGCTGCATGCCTGAGCCACGTGCGTGTATGAACCCGTCCACGAGTGTGGGCGTGCCGCGTGCGTGCTCTCGTGCCGTCCGGAAGCGGGCGAAATGCTCCGCCGCGCGCGTCCGCCGGAGCCTGCCGCCACAGGCCGACGACCGCCCACCGGCTACGTATTCAGTGACCCCCGGCGAGGGCCTCGCCGAGCGGGGTACGGGTGTGCAGGACCCGCGGACCGGCGCGGCGGCTGTCCACCAGGCCGGCCGCCCGCAACACGGTGAGATGGTGCGACGCGGTCGAGGCCGCCGACCCGGTCAGCTGGGCGCACTCGGACGTGGAGAGAGGTTGCTGGAGCTCGAGCAGGAGGCGGGCGCGGGCGGAACCCAGCAGTGCGGTGAGCGCATCGAGGACGTCGGACGCGGGCCGGTGCCACGACTCTGAGATGCCGTGTGCAGGGTAGAAGATCGTCGGCTGGGCGGGAGGTTCGGTCAGCACGGCGCAGCCGCGGAGGGCCATGACGGAGGGGACGAGCACCAGCCCGGTGCCGCCGCAGTCGATCGTCTCCCCGTGGTGCCGCAGCTGGACCTCGACGACATCGTCGCGCCACGTCACGCTCGAGTGCAGGGTGGCGGCCATCGCGGCGAGCCCGGCGTCGCTGCTGCGCCGTGCCCGCACCGCGATGTCGGCGCGCAACAACCGCAGCATCTGCGGCCAGACCGGCGCCAGCAGCATGCCCCACACCTGCTCCCAGGCCGTGACGATCGCCGACCGCGCACGTGCCGGATCGGCGATCAACTCTTGGATCTCCCGTTGTCGCGCGCCGGTCGATCGGATCTCCATTTTGCGCAGGTCGAACTGCAGCCGTTCGTCCGGCACCTCACGCAGACGCTCCAGTTCCTCCTCGGGGGTCATGTCGCCGGACGGGGTAGTGGTGAGGAAGTCGGGCAGGTACCCCTCGACGCCGCTGATCACCGCCATCAAGCGGAACGCCTCACCCGTCGGTACGCCGCGCTGGTTACGGAACCAGCCCCAGTGCAGCGGGGCGACCTGGGGTCGCAACATGACGCGGATCGCGTGGATCAGCTCGTGCCCCGGTGAGATCCCGAACCGTACCGCCGAGATGTCGGACGAGCCGAGCCGGAACTGCACCACCTTTCGATCCACATCGAAAGGGTAGTCGGCGCGGTGGTGATCCACGCAGGGTGGAGATCGTCAAACACCGCAAGCCACAGACCAGGAGACATTGCGATGCCGCAGTACTTCCTCACCGTCCCGCACAACACGGCCGAGGAGCCGACGATGGAATCGATGCGGGAGACGGACCCCGCCGAGCTGGAAGCCGTGATGGCCGCCGTGGACCGCTTCAACTCGGCGATGCAGGACTCCGGCGCCTTCGTGCACGCCGGTGGACTGCACCCACCGTCGACCGCGATCACCGTCGACGCGACAGGCCGTGAGACCAAGCGCGTCCCCGGGCCCTTCGTGGAGGCGACGGAGTACGTCGGCGGCTTCTGGATCATCAACGCGGCCGACGAGGAGGCTGCCGTGACCTGGGCCGAGCAAGCCTCGGCCGCTCTCCATTCCCGCATCGAGGTCCGCGCCCTGCAGTGAAGTCCTGAGCAGCGCGCCCGGCAATCCGCCTGTCCACAGCGGCCCGACGATCCACCGGTCGGCCGGCGCTGTCGGGCAACGTCCCCGCGCCGCAGGCCCTCGCACCGAAACCTTTCGCACGAACGGAGCCGTACCATGCCCGCATCCGCACAGAGCTATCTGACGACGATCGAGACCCGAACCGGTCTGACACCGCGACAACTCCTCGCCCGCATCGACGACGGCGGCCTCGGCGGGCCCGACACCAAGGCCGCCGAGATCGTCTCCTGGCTCAAGACCGAATACGGCCTCGGCCACGGCCACGCGATGACCATGGCCCAGGTCTCCCGTCACCGCGAATCCGTCGACCTGAAGAACGCCGACACGACCGCACCTCCGCCCGGCAGCATCGGCAGACTCTGGCTCGACGGCAAAGACTCCCTTCCATCAACGCCGGCCTGACGCGGGAATTGAGTCATTCCGTCAAGCGCGCCGAACACAGGCACGATTGGCGGAAACGCGGTTCGGGCCGTTGTCGTGGCCACTGGAGGCTGCCGCCTATATGCCGGTCGTGTGATCTCGGGTCAGGCAGAGCAGGGCGATGTCGTCGCGCCGCGGGCGGGGGCCGACGTCGCTGGTCAGGACGTGCTCGATGACGGCGTCGGCGTCGCCGGCCGGGGCGCTGCCCACGGCGGCGCACAGTTCGCTGAGACCGCGGTCGAGCGGGTGGCTGTGGTCCTCCACCAGCCCGTCGGTGTAGAGCAGCAGGGTCGCGCCGGGCGGAAAGTCGATTCTGGTCTCGCGGTAGCCGGCAGTCCGGGAAGCGCCCAGCGGAGCGGCGGTCGGCAGCTCGAGCAGCCGGGTGCCTGTGGCGTCGCGCAGGATGGGCGGGGGATGCCCGGCCAGGACGCCGGTGGCGGTGCCCTCGGCCAGGTGCAGTTGCAGATAACAGCAGGTCACGATGGTGTCCAGGCCGACGGCGCGGATGAGCCGGTTGGTGTGCCGCATGACAGCAGCCGGCTCGTGACCGGCGACGGCGTAGGCGCGCAGCGCGTCGCGGACCTGCCCCATCGCGGCGGCCGCGGCGAGGTTGTGCCCGGCCACGTCGCCGATCACGACGCTGACGACGTCGTCGTCGACGGCGATGACGTCGTACCAGTCGCCGCCGACCTCGGCCCCGCGCGTCCACGGCAGGTAGCGGGCCGCGTGCCGCAGACCGGGTGCCGTCGGCAGCGCGGCGGGCAGCAGCGCATGCTGCAGTTCGGCCGCGATCGACATACTGGTCTCGAACAGCAGGGCCCGCTGCATTGCCTGGGCGACCAGGCCGGCGAGTGCGGTCAACGTCGACTTGGTGTCGTCGTCGAAGTCCCGCGGTTCGCGGTAGCCGATCACCAGCACGCCCAGGACCTCGCCGGCCGCGGTCAGCGGCAGGAACGCCCAGGCCTGCCGGCTGCCGGGAGACACCGCGGTCGCCGGGTCGGTTTGGGCGGCGTGGAACTGTGCCAGCGACGTCAGGTACCGCGCCCGCCCGGTCCGGGCGACCGCGGTCGCCGGATACCGATGGTGCAGGGGCAGCTGTTGCAGACGGGCGACGACCTCGGGTTCGTACCCGGCGTGATAGGTCAGCTGCAAGGAGTCGTCCTGGCGCAGCAGCACGGCCAGCCCCTGACCGCCGGCGGAGGGACGTAGTACCGAGCCCATGGCGGCGTACACCTGTGCCGTGGTGCTGGCCGCGACCAGCGCCGCCGTGACGCTCTCCAGAGCGCGGACCCGGCCGGCGGCGTGCTCGGCGCGGGCCGCACTGTCAGCGATCTCTCGCTGCCGTTCCACCTGTTCGGTGATCTCCCGGAAGGACACCGCGACCGCGCCCTCGCCGACCTGGCCGATCTTGACCTCCCACACCTGGCCGATCCCGGGATACCGCAGCTCCTGCCGCCACGGCTCCCCGGTGGCCGCCACCGTCCGGTACCGCTCGAACAGGCCGTCGTCCCAGCTCTCCGGGGAGATCTCGCTGAGCCGGTGGCCGATCACGTCCGCGACGGCGTGGCCGGTCAGCTTGGCGCCGAGCTGGTTGACGTACTCGCAGACGAAATCCGTGATCTCCCCGCCGGGCCCGCGGACGGCGCGCAGCACGGTGAAACCGTCGAACGCGGTGTCGAGCATGTCGTACAGCCGGGCGCCACCATCCGACTGCGGTGACACGGTCACCTGCCGCAGGTCGACGAAGCGGATCAGGAGGCCGTCGCCGTACGGGCCGGCCCGGAACTCGAAGTGTCCGGTGATGGTCCGCCGGTCGTAGTACACCGTGCGGGTGGCCGGAACCCCGGTCTCCACCACGGACCGGTAGAACGGCAGGGTCCCGTCGTTCACCGTCTCCGGCCACAGCTGCCGGTAACAGCGGCCCAGGAGCTGCTCGCGCGGACGGCCGACCAGCCGGCACCCGGCGTCGTTGATGTACGCCAGCTCCAGATCGACGAACTCGCCGTCGACGCGCACCGGTTCGGCCAGCACCCAGCCCTGCGGGTCGCTGTCGAGCATGGCCAGGATCTGCGCGTGCAGCGGCAGATCGACCACCTCGCCCGCCCTCCCTCGCCCGCACGCCGGTCGCGGTGTGGCTCCCATCATCCACCGCGCATCGCTGCGCAGCATATTCACTCACCGCAGAACCCCGAACGCCACAACGGGGGCTTTGTGCTTTCCGTTGACACGGGCATCCGAACGCCGTGGACCCGGCCGTCCGCGTCAGCACCGGCGGGGAGGACCAGGTATCACCGGTACGCCGGCTGCCGGCAGCCCTGTACCGTCCGGTGGCGCGGGCGAGGCGCCCGGCCCGACGAGCCGGAGCCGGCCAGCAGATCGATCAGGCGGGCCATGCCACCGGCACGGGTCGCGGCGCGGACCGCCCCGAGCAGCGCGTCACGCTCCCCAGAATCAACGGCATGCAGGCGTGACTCCGTCAGGTGCCGGCGGGCTCGCGACGCCAGTTGCCGTGCCGCGCTCTCGGTGAGCTCGAGCAACTCGGCGATCTCCCGGAACGGATAGCCGAAGGCCTCGCGCAGCACGTAGACGGCACGTTCTGCCGGGGACAGTCGTTCCATCAGCAGCTGGACCGCGGCCTCGAGCGCCTCGCCGCGTTCCGCCTCCAGCGCGGGATCCGCTGACTCGGCCGGGGGCTCCGGAAGCCAGCCGCCGGTATCGGCCTCGTGACGGGCGTAGGCGGAGGTCGCCACATTGAGGGCGACCCGCGACGTGATGGTCATGAGGAACCCGACCCGGTTGCGGACCTGCGCCCGGTCCGCGCCCTGCCAGCGGACCCAGACGTTCTGGACGACGTCCTCGGCGTCGGCGGCCCGGCCCAACATCCGGTAGGCGATCCCGAACAGTCGAGGGCGGACGCTTTCGAAGTCCGTGACGGCCTCGGGCTCGACGCTGGACGTACGCATGACCATCTCCTCCGCTGGCGAAACCTGGCTGCTTTGTCGATGCAGGCAGCGTCGCGCTCGGCGGGTCACCTTCGAGTCCGCTGACTCGCTAGCCGGACTGGCCAGTCACGGGCAGCGCAACTAGCCGGCGGGCCACTACCCTGGGAAGCCGATGGCGTGATCGACCGGAGCACAGGGGTGCGTATGACCGCCTCGCAGGCCACTGATCTCGAGACCCGCTGCGATCAACTACGGGCGCTGCACCGCCCGGGAAACCCACTCCTGCTGCCGAACGCCTGGGACGTCGCCACCGCGAAAGCCGTGGTCGCAGCCGGCTTCCCGGTGGTCGCGACCACCAGTGCCGGCGTGGCCGCAGCGCTGGGCTATGAGGATCACGAGGCCGCGCCAGCCGCGGAGATGTTGGCCGCGGCCGAGCGGATCGCGCGGGGCGTCGACGTGCCCGTGACGGTCGACGCCGAAGGCGGCTACGGGCTGGAGCCGGCCGAGCTGGTGGCGGCGTTGCGCACGGCGGGCGCCGCCGGCTGCAACCTGGAGGACACCGACCACCGCGCCGGTGGTGGCCTGCGCGATGCCGACCAGCACGCACAGTGGCTGGCCGCGGTGCGTCAGGCCGCGTCGCAGGACGGCTACCGGCTTGTCATCAATGCCCGGATCGACGTCTTCATCGGCCCGTTCCTGGCCGGTGCCGGCCCCGGGGCCCAGCAGGAGCTCGTCGGCGAAGCGGTCCGCCGGGCGAACGCCTACCTGGAGGCGGGCGCCGACTGCGTCTTCCCGATCGTGCTGTGGGAGACCGACGCGCTGCGCCGCTTCATCGCCGAGGTCCGCGGCCCGGTCAACGTCCTGCGGCTGCCGAAAGCGCCGTCACCGGCCGAGTTGGCCGCGCTCGGCGTGGCCCGGGTGAGCTGGGGATTCCTGCTGCACAACGGCGCGCTGGCCCACTTCAGCGAGCAGCTGGCCGCCCTGCGGCAGTGATCGCGGGGCTTCAGCGCGCGCCCCGCGATGCTCAGCGCAGCATTGGCGTGTGTCATCCGACGGCCTCCATGCTCCGGTCCTTCGGCGCGATCAGACGTAGCGTCGGCAGCATCAAGAGGAGGGCGACCGTAGACAGAGCGAACGCCGCCCGAACGGGCCCCAGGTTGCTGGAGCCGGTTAGTGCTACGGCCCCCAAGGCCGGTCCGGCGGCCGCCCCGATGTTGAGAGCGGCGGTCGCGTAGGAACCACCCATGGTCGGAGCGTCCGATGCCGCGTAGAGCACCCGGGCGATCAGGGTGCTTCCCGCCGCGAAAGCAAGCATGCCCTGGGCGAACATCAGGACGAGCACCGCGACAGGGTGCTCGGCGAGCAGCGCGAGCAGCAGCCAGCCGAGAACCAGGACGGGGGCGGCTGTGACAAGGGTCGTGCGAGGGTGCTGGTCGGCCAGCCGTCCGGCGGCGGTGACTCCGAGGAAGGAACCGGCGCCGAACAACACCAGCGCCACCGGCACCCACCACGGGTCCAGGCCCGCGGTCCCGGTGATGAGCGGTGCGAGGAAGGTGAAAGCGGTGAAGGTGCCACCGTTGAGCAGCGCAGCCAACAGCATCGCCACGAGCAGGCGGGGCGCGCGGAGCTGCGCTACCTCGTACGCGAGAGAAGGAGCGTTGCGCGATCGCTCCGGCGCATCCTGCGTGCGGCGGCGGACGCCGGTGAGGATACCGACAGCCGCGGGCACGCACAGCAGCGCGACCGCCCAGAAAGTGGCCCGCCAGCCCCATGCTGTCCCGAGAAGCGCTCCGGCGGGCACGCCGGCGACCGTGGCGATCGTCGTACCGGACAGCAGGACCGCCAGCGCCCGGCCCTTCTGGTTCGGCGCCACGAGCAGGGTCGCGGTACTGAGCGCGACGGCCAGGAAACCGGCGTTGGCAACGGCAGCCACGATACGGCTGGCGAACAGCACGGCGAACGACGCGGTGGTCGCGGCAACCACGTGGCAGACCGCGAAGACGGCCACACATCCGAGGAGCGTGGCCCGGGTGGGCAACCGGCGAGTGAACGCGGCCATGCAGGGCGCGCCGAGGATCATCCCTACCGCGAAAGCAGAAGTGAGCAGACCGGCGGTCCCGACAGCGACGTCAAGACTGGCCGCGATGTCCGGCACGAGGCCGGCGAGCATGAATTCCGAGGTGCCCATGGCGAACACAGCCAGAGCAAGCAGATAGAGAGCAAGAGGCATCGGGACTCCGAGGCGAGAGAACGAAAGGGAAACGTCTCGTCACCACGGCCAGCGCCCAGGGCGCCCGAAGCATCGCCTGCATGCCTGCATGCCTGCAGGCGAGTGGGCTAGGAGCTCAGAGGTTCTGGGGGCTGACGGCGTGACCGAAAGCCCCCTGAGTGTCCGATTCAGGGCTCGACATGATCCTCACCCTACTGACGGCGGCCCAGCGCCGCACGCTCATTTGACGACCCGCCGTATTCAGACCGCGCGGAGCCGGCTCTCCGGGAGCCGGCCGAGCTGGCTGCGTGACGTGATCTCCAGCTTGGTGAAGACCTTGCCCAGGTGGTACTGCACCGTCCGCGGGCTGATGAACAGCTGGGCGCCGATCTCCGGATTGGACAGGCCCTCGCGGGCGAGTCGCGCGATCTGGCCCTCCTGGGGAGTGAGCAGTTCACGGGTGTCGACTGTGCGCCGGCGCGCGGCCCCACCGGTGGCCAGCAGCTCGCGGTGGGCGCGCTCGGCGAAGGCCCCGGCACCGGTACGGCTGAACATGTCGTGCGCGGTCCGAAGGTGCTCGCGCGCGTCCGTGCGGCGGTTCTCGCGGCGCAGCCATTCGCCGTACACCAGGTGGGCGCGGGCGAGGTGGATGGCGACCTGACTGCGGGCGAGCCGCTCGATCGCCTCCCGGTAGCCGGCCTCGGCGGCCGCGCCCTCGCTCAGCAGGGCGGTGCACCAGGCCTGCACGCCGAGCGCCCACGGCGTACCGGCCGCGCTCGTGCGCTCCTCGAGCCGCTGCAGGGCCGCGGCGGCCTCATCCAGAGCGCCGCTGCGGACCCCCGCCTCGATCAGCTCGACCAGGGCGAAACCGTAGATGCCCAGGTCGTCGTACGCGCATGCGGTGCGGGCGCTGACCAGCGCATCCTCATAGCGGCCGAGCCCGTTGAACAGCACTGCGGTCGCGTAGCCGTGCCCACCGACCCCTCGTCCCTCACCGCGCCCGAGGATGTGTTCCAAGCCCCAGTTCGCGTACTCCAGGGCCTCGGTCTCGGAGCCGCGCCAGGCGGCGAGCAGCAGCGAGGAGAACCGCACCGGGGCGTTGCCGGTGGCGTCGGTGATCGCGATCGCCTCCTCGGCCAGCGACTCAGCCGCCGCGAACTCTCCGGCGAACAGGTGCACGGCGGCCCGGTTGCCCAGCGCCAGCGGCAGCATGATCAGCGCGCCGGCGTCGCGGCAGAGCCGGATCGCCTCGGTGGCCACGTCGTGCCACAACGCGTGGTCCCACAGATCACCGGCGACCAGCCACGGCAGCCAGAACCACCGCATCGTCTCGCCCGGGTCGCCGCCGGCGCCCTGCCCGAACGCGTGCAGCGCACGCCGCAGCGGCTCCACACCGGCGACATATCCGTCCGTGAACCGGGTTGCCAGACCGTCCAGCAGCAGGTCGATCGGCCGGGGCGGCTGTTGCGCGGCGGGCGCGCGGCGGGCGGCCGCGGCCACCTCGCGCGGGCCGACGCTCTCGTTGAGGCGGCCGGCGAAGATCGCCGCTCCGAGCGCTTCCAGGTACGCCTCGCGCGCCGACCCGTTGTTCAGCGGCGCGAGCCGGTCGGCGGCGTCGAGCAGCAGCGGCGGTGCGTCGCTGCCACGCCGCAGGGCGAAGACGATCTGGGCGCGCAGCCGTGCCAGCCTGGCACGTTGCAGCTCGTCGAGGGGACTCAACCCGGCGACCGCCAGCAGCTTGTCCGCGGCGTCCGGCGCTCCCGACTCGAACGTGGCCTTCGCGGCGGTCAGCGCGCGCTGGCCACGGCGCACCGGGTCGGGAGTCAGCTCGGCCGCCCGCTCGAGGAACGCGGCCGTCGCCGCGATGCCGCCGCGCTGCGCCGCCCGTTCCGCCGAACGCTCCAGCTCCGCGGCGATGTCCTCGTCCGGTGTGGTGGTCGCGTGGGCGCGGTGCCACGCCCGGCGGTCCGGATCGACCTCCGGATCAGTGGCCTCCGCAAGCGCTCGATGCGCCCGCTCCCGTTCCGGCAGCGTCGCGGTGCCGTAGACCGCGGACCGCACCAGCGGATGGCGGAACCGCACCCGGCCGCGCACGTCGATCAGTCCCGCCGACTGCGCCGGCGCCAGCGCATCCGCGCCCAGTCCGAGCCGGTCGGCGGCGCGCCAGAGCAGGGCGACGTCACCCACCGGATCGGCCGCCGCGGTCAGCAGCAGCTGCCGGGTCTCGGCGGGCAGCGAGTCGAGCCTGCGCAGGAAGCTCTGCTCGATCCGATTGGCCAACGGCGACGCATCGAGTACGCCGAACCCGCCCGCCAATTCGGTCGGCGTGAGACTCTGCGGCAGTTCGAGCAGGGCCAGCGGGTTGCCCCGCGACTCCGCGACGATCCGGTCCCGGACGAGCTCGTCCAGGCGGCCGGGCAGGGCCGCATCCAGCAGCGCCCGGGAGTCGCTGTGACCGAGCCCCTCGACCAGCAGCTCGGGCAGCCCGGTCAGCTCCGGGACGGTGCTCGGCTCACGGACCGCGAACACCAGGGCGACCGGCTCGGCGAGCAGCCGGCGCGCGACGAACGCGAGCGTCTGCGCCGACGTCTTGTCCAGCCACTGCGCGTCGTCGATCACCCAGAGCAGGGGTTGCTCCGCGGTGACCGCCGAGAGCAGGCCGAGCACGCCGAGACCGACGACGAAACGGTCCGGGGCCGGCGCCGAACTCAGACCGAAGGTCGCCGCCAGGGCGTCGCGCTGCGGTCCGGGCAGCCGCTCGCGCAGGTCGAGCAGCGGGCCGCACAGTTGATGCAGGCCGGCGTAGGTGAGCTCCATCTCGTACTCATGGCCGGACGCCCGGGCGACGCGAAAACCGGACGCGCTGCGCACCAGATAGTCCAGCAACACCGACTTGCCGACCCCGGCCTCGCCGCGCACGACCAGCACCCGGCTCTGACTCGCCCGCACGCTCGTCAACAGTTGGTCCAGGGCGCCGCGCTCGCTGTGCCGATCGCGAAATGGTGGGCTCGTCGACATCGTTTCGGACGCTATCTCCGGCCAGGAACAGCGTCAATCGGCTAGATCGGCAAGGTGCGCGGCGATCTCCGGGGTCAGCGGTCCGCCCGGCTCAGGAACTCGCGGATCTGCTCCGCCAGGTCGCGCGTCTTCTTGCTGTTGCCCTCCTGAGCGGGGCCCTCGAGGATCTCCAGCAGGGCGGGGCCGATCTCGACCGGCTCGGACTCCGGGGACGGCCAGTCGAGCGCCGACTGATATCCGGCGTCCTGCGCCGACAGCTGGATCCGGACCGTGTCGCCGGCCTTCGACACCTCGAACTGCGGCTTGTCCGCGGTCGGGTAGGCGTCGATGAAGCTGTCCGGCCCGACCTGGATCGACTCCAGGGCCTGATCGAGGAACACGAAGCGCGGGCTGATCTTCTGGGCGGTCAACGCAGTCTCCTTCAACGGGCCATTGCACACCTGTGGCCAGAGGGGATACCCGCGAGCGGGCGCGGCAATCGCTGAAATCCGGGCGCGCCACTCGGGCGGGCGAGGCTGCACGCATGCTCACCATTGCATAATTGCGGGACCGCCGCGGCGCCCGCGCGGCCACGCCCGCGACGGAGCACTGAGTGAAGCCCATGCCGAACACCACCCGCAGCACCCGCCAGCGTGGCGAGGTGATGGCCCTGCTGCAGCAGGTGGACGGCGCCCGCAGCGCCCAGCAGCTGCACATGATGTTGCGCGAGCGCGGCGCCAAGGTGGGCCTGACCACGGTCTACCGCACACTGCAGCTGCTGGTCGACGCCGGCGAGGCGGACGGCACCCGCCTGCCCGGTGGTGAGCAGGTGTTCCGGCTGTGCAGCCCGACCCATCACCACCACCTCGTCTGCCGCACCTGCGGCAAGACGATCGAGGTGGACGGCCCCGCCGTCGAACGCTGGGCCGACGAGGTGGCCGCCGACAACGGCTTCACCGACGTCAGCCACACCATCGAGATCTTCGGCAGGTGCCGCGACTGCGCCGCGTGACCGCCGGCCGCCTTCCGCCCGTTTGCCCGCGCCGGTAGCGGGAAGCCACTCCTGCGGCAGGCGCCATGCCGGCCGGTTACAGGAGGCGTTGATGCAAGCCATGGTTTACCGCGGTCCGTACCGCGTGCGCGTCGAGGAGAAGGACCGGCCGAAGATCGAACACCCGAACGATGCGATCGTACGGGTGACCCGCGCCGCCATCTGCGGCTCCGACCTGCACCTCTACCACGGCATGATGCCGGACACCCGGGTCGGGATGACCTTCGGCCACGAGTTCGTCGGGGTGGTCGACGACGTCGGCCCGTCGGTGCAGAACCTGAGACCCGGTGACCGGGTGATGGTGCCGTTCAACGTCTTCTGCGGCACCTGCTTCTTCTGCGCCCGCGGCATGTACGCGAACTGTCACAACGTGAACCCGAACGCCACCGCGGTCGGCGGCATCTACGGCTACTCGCACACCTGCGGCGGCTACGACGGCGGCCAGGCCGAGTTCGTCCGGGTGCCGTTCGCCGACGTCGGGCCCAGCCTCATCCCGGAGTGGATGGACGAGGACGACGCGGTGCTGCTCACCGACGCCGTGGCGACCGGATACTTCGGCGCCCAGCTCGGCGGCATCGTGGAGGGCGACGTGGTGGTGGTCTTCGGCGCCGGCCCGGTGGGGCTCTACGCGGCGAAGTCGGCCTGGCTGATGGGCGCCGGCCGGGTGATCGTCATCGACCACCTGGACTTCCGGCTGGAGAAGGCCCGCACGTTCGCGCACGCCGAGACGTACAACTTCGCCGAGCACGACGACATCGTCGTGCACATGAAGAAGATCACCGATCATCTCGGCGCCGACGTGGCCATCGACGCCGTCGGCGCCGAGGCCGACGGCAACCTGCTGCAGCACGTCACGGCCGCGAAGCTGAAGCTGCAGGGCGGCTCGCCGGTGGCGCTCAACTGGGCCATCGATGCGGTACGCAAGGGCGGCACCGTCTCGGTGATGGGCGCGTACGGTCCGATGTTCAGCGCGGTCAAGTTCGGTGACGCCATGAACAAGGGCCTCACCCTGCGGATGAACCAGTGCCCGGTGAAACGCCAGTGGCCGCGCCTGTTCGAGCACGTCCGCAACGGCTACTTCAAGCCCAGCGACCTGGTCACGCACCGGATCCCGCTGGAGCACATCGCCGAGGGCTACCACATCTTCTCGGCGAAGCTGGACAACTGCATCAAGCCGCTCATCGTTCCGAACGCCGCGTAGGGGAGAGGACGTCATGGCCTACACGCCGGACAAGCCCAAGCTGGCCGAATCCAGCGACGACCTGCGCGCCCGGATCCCGGGCTGGGGCGCCGACCTGGACCCGAAGGACCGCCCGTCGGTGCCGCAGGAGGTCTTCGACCCGGATCTCAGCGGCGCGCACTGGGAGTTCCCGGAACGCCAGCCGGAGCGGTGGCCGCGGGAACGCTCGATCGAGCACAAGTTCCTCACCCCGGTCTTCGGCACGTCCACCCCGCCGCGCGGGCTGTCCGGGGCGATCCGCCGCTACTCGTACGCCAAGTACAGCGAGGGCCGGGCCGCGCACTGGCTGCTGCTGCTCGCGGCCGACCGAGTCGACGTGGCGGAGAGCCGGCTGCGGTCGCTGGTGACCGGCCGCCCAGACCGTCTGATCCACGAGACCGGGGTGCGCAGCGAGCTGTCCCATCACGGTCTGCGGTCCCGGCTGGGCCGCAACCGCACGGACGTGACCCACCACCCGCTCGACCCGGCCATCGCGGCGGCGCCGTATCTCATCGGGGCCGGCCTCGGGTACGCGATCATGCGCCGGATGGCCCGCAACCGCTGATCTTCTACTCGCCCTGCGCCGTGGGCCGGCGGACGTGCGGAATCGCCGCACGCCCGCCGGCACAGGTCAGGGCAGGTTGATCGGGCGCAGGACCCGGTCGATGCTGTGGGCGATCTGCCGGTTGCCCTTGTTGATGTCGTACTTGCTGATGCGCGGGTTACGGTCGCTGCGGTCCGCGTCGATCAGAGCAATGCGCTTGTGCCAGCGCGGCCCGTAAACATTGACCTTGATCTTGGAACCGGCGGCGGTGGTCAGGCGGGCGTTGTCGGACTTGAGCGCCGCCTTCTTGGTGATCGTGGCGCCCGGCACGACGTGGTAGAGCAGCACCGCCTCGACGGTGTCGATGCCGAGCCCGGCGACCGCATTGAACGTCTTCTTCTCGCTGGGCAGCCGCTTGCTGTTCTTGATGTCGGCGACCAGCCGCTGGAAGGCCCGGTCGTTCGGGATGAACGCGGTGAGGGCGGTCTTGCCGTCGGCGAGCACGCCGACCGGGCTGGACGGCTTGGCCTTGAGCACGGCGCCGACCGCGGCGGCCAGGATGTCGAAGTCGTGGCCGTTGTGGTCGAAGCCGCTCTTGTCCGCGGTCAGCACCGCCGCGAGCGACTTGGTCTTGAGCGGCTTCTTTCCGGCTGCCTGCGCGGGGGCGGCACCGAGGGCGGAGGCGACGATCGCTGCGGTCGCCACGGCGGCGGCCCGCTGGCCCAGTCGGGTGAACCTCATCTTCGGACGTCCTTTCCGGCTACGGGATGGTGGCTGCGGTGCCACCACCCCGTACTTCGCTCGGACCGGGCGCATCAGATGCAGTCAATTCGACGCCGTCGAACAGATTCGCGACGAGCGCTTCGACGAAGTCGTCGGTGACCGGCTCGTCCGGGATCAGAAGCCGGTGGTAGACCGCTCCCCAGAGCTGATCGACGAGCACGCGGACGTCCACGCCGGGGCGGATCTGCCCCTGTTCCTGCGCCCGGGTGAGACGCTCGTAGGCGAGCTTGCGGCGGGCCGTCGAGTACAGGGTGCGGTAGGACGTGGCCAGGGCGGGGTCGGTCTGCGCGGCGCCGATCAGCTCGAGCAGGGCCCGCCCGCCGGGGGTACGCATCACCCGGGCGAAACTGTGCAGCTGGTGCAGCAGGTCCGCCCGGATGTCGGCGGTGTCGTCGAAGGCCAGCGTGTCGGCGACCGCATGGAAGTAGGCGTCCAGGGCCAGCGCGGCGGGGGAGGGCCACAGCTTGTAGAGCGTCGTCTTGCTGACCGCTGCGGCCTTCGCGACCCGCTCGAAGGTCAGGTGCGCGATGCCCTCGGCGAGAACGATCTCCCCGGTGGCGCGCAGCGCATCGGCCCGCACGTGCTCGATGGGCCGCCGGCCGCGTCCCCGCGAACGCGGCCCGGCGTGCTCCGGCTGCGACGTCACCCCTGGTCCTCTCATCGAGCTCGACGCATCAGTCTAGGAACCGGCGCGGGCCGACAGCAGATCCGCCAGGCCCACGCGGGCGAGGAATTCGCGCCGGACCCGGTCGGCGACGTCGCTGACCTGCTCGGAGCCGTCGCCGGCCGGATCGATGTGCACCCGGAACGGCCGCTGCCCGGCGGGCAGGGCGACGATCCGGGCGATCTCGTCGGAGACCATCGAGGCGTCGGCATCGGCGGGCGACAACGCGGCCAGCTTCTGCGCCACCTGGTCGACCAGGCCGGCGTAGTGCCGCTCGTAGGCGTCGGCGGTCGCGGTGTCGGCCGGCTTGCCGCTGTTCGCGAAGTGGTTGGTTCCTCTGGTGAAGGAGCCCGGCACCACGATCGAGGTCTCCAGGCCCCAGCGGGCGAGCTCGGCGGCATAGCTGACCGCGAGCGAGTCCATGCCGGCCTTGGCAGCGAAATAGGGCGCGAGGTACGGCGGGGTGCCGCCCTTGACACTGGAGCTCGACACCCAGATGACCAGGCCTTCGCCGCGCTCGCGCATCGACGGCAGGACGGCGCGGTTGACCCGCTGGGTGGAGAGCACGTTGACGTCATACAGCTGCGCCAGCTGCTGCGGGGTGAAGGCTTCGGCGGGGCCGCTCATCATGTGCCCGGCGTTGTGGATCAGTACGTCGATCCGGCCCGCCTCGCCGAGCACCTGCGCCGCGGCGGCCGCCACGGACGCGTCCGAGACCACGTCGAGCTCGACAGTTCGCAGGTCGACGCGGTGCTCCCGGGCGTACCGCGCGTTGTCCTGGACCTTGGCGGCGTTGCGCCCGGACACCTCGCGCATGCCGGCGTAGACGGTGTGGCCGGAATCGGCCAGGGTCCGCGCCGTCAAGGCGCCGAAGCCGCTGGACGCGCCGGTGATCAGGATGGTCTTCCGCTCGCTCATGATCATCCCTCCTCAGGCCAGGCCGCCGTTGGTGAACAGCACCTGCCCGTTCACCCAGCGCGCGGGACCGGCCAGGAACGCGACGGACTCGGCGATGTCCTCGGGCTGACCGAGGCGCTCCAGGGGCGCGGCCTTGGCCAGGTTCGCGATGGCGGTCTCGTCCTTGCCGTCCAGGAACAGCGGAGTGGCCGTGGGACCGGGAGCGACGGCGTTGACCGTGATGTCCTTCCCGCGCAGCTCGCGGGCCAGGACCAGGGTCATCGCCTCGACCGCGGCCTTGCTCGCGACGTAGGCGCCGTAGGCGGGGAACTGGGTCCGGGTGACGCTGGTGGAGAAGTTGATGATGGCCCCGCCGGCGCGCAGCCGGTTGGCCGCCAGCTGGGACACGACGAAGGTGCCGCGGATGTTGGTGCGGTGCATGCGGTCCAGGTCGTCCAGGTCGAGCGTGGCGATCGGCGCCAGCAGCATGATGCCCGCGGTGTTCACCACGACGTCGATCCCGCCGAACGCGGTCTCGACCGCGTCGAACGCCGCGGTCATGGCCTGCTCGTCGGCGACATCACCGCCGACGGCGATCGCCTGCTGGCCGGACTTGACGGCTGCTTCGACGATCTCGGTGGCGCGGGTGGCGTTGCCCGCATAGTGCACGGCGACGGCGAACCCGTCCTCCAGCAGGCGCTGCACGACGGCGCGGCCGATGCCGCCGGACCCGCCGGTGACGAGGGCGACGCGCGGTTGGTTGCTGGTGGTCATGACGGCCTCCGGTACGTGGGAAATGAACTACGAGTTCATATAACCACGAAATGAACGGCGCGTCCATATGAGGCCGGGTGGCGGTCAGAGAGATCGGGCCGCAACCGTGTACGTCCAGTCGATCAGGATGATCCGCTCGGTGAAGCGCCAGCCGTCGTCGGTGCGGGCGTAGACGTCCTGGTAGCGGTTGATCGTGGTGAAGTCCAGGCCGCTCCTCAGGTGGTGCGCCTGGCAGTACACCTCTCCGGAGGCGGTGTCGCCGTCGACCTCGTAGCAGGCGTTGCCGACCAGGTGAAACGTCTTCTCGAAGCGGGCCAGCAGCTCGAGCAGCCGCGGGATCTGCTCGTGGCCGACGAGCTCGATCCGCCTCGCCGGGATGTGGACGCGCGCCTGCGGATGCATCGTGGACAACAGCAGTTCCCGGTCCCGCCGGTCCACCCCGGCGGCATAACGGGCGGCGAGTTCCTGTAGCTGTGCTCGCGCTGACTCCACGTCGGCTCCTTCCCGTTGACGCCGGGTCGGGTTGGCGTCAGATGCCTGGCTGCGCCCCGGCGGGTCCGCTCTCATGAGTGGCGCAGCAATCATGCATGGCCATCGATCTGACGGGGAGGTTGTGATGGGCCGATTCCTCAAGTTCGTCGCGGTGATCGCGCTGATCGTGGCCGGCAGCGCCGTGGTGACGTCGCCGGCGTCGGCCGCGGCGCCGGCGGTGACGATCATGCACGCGCACAGCTATGCCTGCCTCTACCAGTCGTTCAACTCCAGCGGCGCGACCATCACCGTGTACTTCGCGGAGAGCCCGTGCGCGGTCTCCGGCGGCAACGCGCAGTGGCGTTTCCAGTACGTCGGAGGCAACAACGAGTACCGGGTGGTCAACAACCGCTGGGACGCCCGCGGCCTGTGGTGCCTGTCCGCCCCGAACGGGCTGAGGAACGTGTACGCCGAACTGTGCGTCCCCGGCACGCCCGCCAAACAGCGCTGGCGGCCGGTGGTGAACTCGCCGTCGATCAACGGCTGGAACCGGCTCAGGAACGTCGAGGCCGGCGGGTGCCTCTACCGATCCGACACCGTCGGCTACCGGCACATCCCGATGATGGCCGGCTGCACCAGCCCGGCCGCGTTCAACAACTACGAAGACTTCAAATGGCTCTGACGGCCACGCCGCCGCCCTGCCTTGCAGCCAGCACCGCCACAGCGGCGCAGACTGCCTGTGACTGACGCCGTAGAGCGCGAGCCTCGGCGATCAGCGCTCGGGCCACCTCGATCGTGTCGGCCGCCGACGTCGGTGGCAGGGGACGGCGAGGCGGGCGGGTCCTTGATCGCTGCCACGCGTGTCCCTGCGGGGCGGGAAGGCCGAATCCCTCGGTCAGGCCGATGATGTGCAGAACCTGATGGACCAGCGGCTGCGGGCTGCTGGCCTGCAGCCGGCAACGGGCATCGTCGGCACGCGCGCGGCACTGCAACAGGACCCGGACGCCGGCGGCGTCCAGGAACGCGACCCCGTCCAGGTCGATGCACAGGCGCGCCGGGTGGGACGACAGCTGTTGCTCCACCGACCCGGCCAGTTGGGACGCTGTGCCGTAGTCGAGATCGCCGGCCAGCCGCAGAGTGATGGTGCCGGTGGGGTGGGAGCTCACCGAGATCCGTAGCGGAACCGGACCTGATGTCACGTCGTATTCGTGAGGTTCGACCATCAGCTCACCTCTGGGGGTTCACGCCTGACCCGCCCTGCTGCGCTCTGCACCGTCAGAGCCGGATTCCGTGTCGTTCTCTGAAATTAGTAGGCGGGCGCGGCCGTGGCTAGGCGCTTGCACGACATGGAAGGCTCGTACGAATCTGCTGTGAACTGCGGTAGTCGCCCTCAGTGAGGAGCACGCGGATGTTGCGTCGCCGGGATGTGTTTCTGCGGATCGAGCCGCTGGCCGCCTACAGCCCGCTGGCGCCGATCGCCGGCAGCCGGCGGTACGGGCGTGACGCCATGCGCGGGCACGGGCATGAGATCGGCCGGGTCCGGCCGGAGGAGATCGCGGCCGCGACGGTGGACGCGCTGGTCTACCGCGAATATCTCGACGACCACTACCTGATGCCCAACACCGCCAAGCTCGTGGCGGCTGACGTCAACGAGCCGCCCTGGCATCGCCGGGTCCCGGGCGCGGTGCTGTATGCCGAGCCGGGGGAGCGGCTGCGCATCCACGTGCTCAACGCCGATCCGCACGAGTGCCACAGCCTGCACGTCCACGGCGTGCAGTACGGCATCGACTCCGACGGCGCCTGGCCGCTCGGCGTCAGCGACCGGCTGGGCCGCCGCAGCGACGAGATCCGTCCGGGGCAGAGCTGGACCTACACGTTCGACATCACCGCGGACACCATCGGGGTCTGGGCCTTCCACGACCACGTCCAGATGGTCCAGGCCAACGTCAACCGCGGCCTGTTCGGCCCCCTGATCGTCCGCGACCCGGCCGCGCCGCGGGCGCTGGACGTGCCGATGTTCGTCCACGCGATGCAGGCGCCGTCGACTGCTGACGCATTCGAGAGCCCGCTCCTGCGCAAGGCCACCCCGAAACAGACCTTCCAACGCACCTTCACCACACCCGGCACCGTCGCCTACCACTGCAAGATCCACGGGCCGACGATGTCCGGCACCGTCGTCGTCGACACTGGTGCGCCCGCTGGTGACCGCACCGTCGAGATCCGCGACAACAGCTTCGAGCCGCCGAGCGTGTCGGTGCGGCCCGGCAGCAAGGTGGTGTGGACGCTCGCCCAGAATTTCGACCACATCGTCTTCGCGCCGGGCGGCGGGGAACTGACCTACTGCCTCAACGGCCGGGCTTTCGTCGGCAACACGCCGACCATCGAGGCCGACGCCGGGCAGCGGCTGCGCTGGCACGTGCTCAATCTCGATCTCGGCTCGATGTGGCACAACTTCCACCCGCACTCGGCGCGCTGGCAGCTGCCGGCGCCGCCCGGCGGCGCCGCCGACGTGCACGCCTTGAGCCCCGCGGAAGGCTTCACCGCGGACACGGTCGTGCCCGCACCAGCCCGGCTGCCGCGCGCTGTCGAGGAACTGCAGACCGATCCGCCGGCGAACGCGTGCCGCGTACGGATCAAGGGTGATTTTCTCTTTCACTGCCACCTCGAGGAGCACATGATGGCCGGGCTCGGCGGCCTGGTCCGCGCCCGCGACTGGCTGTGGGTCGATCCGCAGACCGCCTGGTCGCCGGAGCTGCGCCCGCTGCTGGACGACGACTTCCCCTGGGTCGATCTTGCGCGCGGCGGTCATTGCGAACACCACGATCATGACCAGCATCGGTACGCCAAACCGCACAACCCGTGCTGCGGCCTGCCCGACCCGGCCAATCATCACGAACACGCGCACAGCGGCTGCGACCCGAAGCAGTGCGACCACGACCACGCGCATCCCGCCGGCGCACCGCCCGGACGCTGCTGCGGCCATGATCACGGGCGGACCCGGTGCTGCGGCCACGACCCGGAAGCCGAGTGCGAGCTCTGCCACCAGCCGGGCCATCACGGCCACAGCCCGGCGGTGACGGCTGCCGTCATGCCGCATCATCGCGAGGTAGACGTGTGCCGGCTTCCCGACCTCGGCCACTGGGAACTGCTGCCGGTCGACTCGCACGTGCTGGCGGTGCACGCGGTCCTCATGCACACCGGCCAGGTCCTGTTCTTCGCCGGGTCCGGCAACAGCGTCCCGAACTTCAACGCCCGCCTGGTCAGGAGCGTCGTCTGGGACTACGAGGACGGCACGTTCCACGATCCCGGCTGCCCGTTCGACGTGTTCTGCGCCGGGCAGACCGTGCTGGCCGACGGCAAGGTCCTCGTCGCCGGCGGCACCGACAAGTACGACAACTTCGTCGGCTCACGGATGACGTACCTGTTCGACCCGGACCTGCGGCAGTGGATCCGCGTCGACGACATGGACGCGCACCGCTGGTACCCGACGCTGGTCACCATGGGCGACGGCCGGGCGGTCGCCAGCTCCGGGATCACCGCGCCCAACGAGGTCTTCCACCCCGGCCACGGCTGGAGCAAGCTGCCCGCCACGACCGCGCTGCCGCTCTACCCGCACCTGCTGCTGCTCAAGGACGGCCGGCTGTTCTACACCGGGGAGCAGCTGGGCAACGCCACCGTCGACGCGCGGGTCATCGACCCGTGGACCGGCGCCGAGCAGACCGTGCCCGGGCTGCGCGACAAGGCCAACCGGGACCAGGGCAACAGCATCCTGCTGCCGCCGGCGCAGGCGCAGCGCGTCATGGTCATCGGCGGCAGCGGGCCGGCCCAGGCCACCAACCACACCGACATCATCGACCTGTCCGGCGGGCCGGCCGGCGCGAAGTTCCAGCCCGGCCCCGACCTGGCCAAGGCGCGCGGCCTGTGCAACTCCGTCATCCTGCCGGACCGAACGGTCCTGATCACCGGTGGCGGCCTGCACGGCGAGACCAGGGCCGACGCCGTACGCCTCGCGGAGATCTACGATCCGGCCACCAACACCGTCCGGCCGGTCGCCGAGGCGGGCGTCTCCCGGCTGTACCACTCCGTCGCTCTGCTGCTGCCCGACGGCCGGGTCGTCACGGCCGGCTCGAATCCGGATCGCGGTGACGACGAGTTGCGCCTCGAGCTGTACCACCCGCCCTACCTGTTCCAGGGCCCCCGGCCGCTGCTGGACGCGGCGCCGGGCGAGTGGCACTACGGCACCACGGTCGAGGTCAGCACGCCGTCGGCGATGACGCTGCGCTGGGCGCAGCTGATCCGGCCGATGGCCACCACCCACGCGTATGACTCCGACCAGCGGCTGGTCGACCTGCCCATCGTGTGCCGCGACGCGTGCAGCATCACCGTCGAGGTCACCGGCAACCCCGACCTGGCGCCGCCCGGCTGGTACATGCTCTCCGTCGTCGACGACTGCGGCATCCCGTCCAGCGCGCTGTGGATTCGCCTCGACCGCCCACCCGTTCCGCCGCCCGCGGCGCCGCCGCTGGACCATCACCACGGTGGCAGTCACACGCACCGGCCCGACTTCGACATCCCCGGCCAGCCCAGCTGAGGTTCTGCCGTCGAACTCACATCAGATATGTGAACTAAGCACCTCGTGCATTGCGGGCTGTCTCGGCCGCGCGGTAGCGTGCGTTCACGTTAGTGAACTGGGGTCCAGAACATGGACAGCCGATCCGAGAGGGGCGTCATGCCTAACATCACCGTTGAGTTGCTGGCGGGCCGGTCCGTGGAGCAGCGCAAGGCCTTCGCCCGCGCAGTGACCGAGCATGCCGTCGAGATCCTCGGCGCCCGTCCGCAGGACGTCCGGATGGTGTTCAACGAGATCACCCCGGACGTGGTGGCCAACGGGGGCGTGCTGGCCAGCGAGGACCCCAGCCGCGCCGGTGTGCTGGCGGCGCTCGACCAGAACTAGTGCGGTGCCGCTTTGCGGCGGCGTGGATCACGCCGGGACTGGCCGGCGCCGGGTAGGTGCCGGCCGGCTGCGGGGGTCACCGACGGTCAACTGGCCGATCCGGTGCTCGACCGCCCAGCCCACCACGGTCTTCGCGGCTTCGTGCAACGCCTGCCGGACCCGGCGGCGATGCCGGGTTTCGACCAGCCGGGCCCGGCGCCGGGTCTTACGCCGGCGCCGCGAGCCGCACTCCGATCGACCCCGGCGACCCGGGCCCGGTCCGGCTCGTGCCCGGGCGCATAAACCGCGACCGGCAGTTCGGCAGTGACGTCGATCCACAGCCGGCCGGCGTCGAACAGCAGGGTCACCGACCGGATCGTCTCCGGCGGATACGGCGGCACCCGGGTCAGCCGCAGCACCAACGGCGGCCGCCCCTTCGCGACCGGTAGCCGCAGGTCACGGCCGATACCCACGCTCGGTCAGCAGCGCCCGCCGCCGCCGCGGATACCGCGGGTGTGAACTCGTCGGCCCTGCACCCGGCGTCCGGTACGCGCTGCCGGCGCTCTTCGCGCGCTGTACGCGCCGGAGGTGAGCGAACAAGAATCGACCAGCCGGCCAGGTGAACCACGCGCCCCCTTGAGTTGGGGTCGGCCCCGTGTCTCAGGTGGGTGGGACGAGGGCGGTAAGGGCGCGGGCGGCCCAGTCCCGGTAGCGTTCCACGGTCCAGCCGCGACCGTGGACGAGCAGCCCGTACTGCAGCGGGGACCCGAGCGTCCACAGGACGTCCCGCATGGACGCGATCGCGTCCGGGTCGGTGACGCCGAGGCGGTCGGCCAGCGTGGCGGCCAGTTGCCCGGCACCGGTGAGGCGTTGCGCCTCGAGCAGTCGTTCGAGTTCGGCGATTTCCGGATCGGCGTCCGCGGCGCGATGCACGACCGTGTAGATGCCGTAGGCGCGCTGCACGATTTCGGCGTAGGCGTCGGCGAGCCGCTCGAAGGCCTCGGCCGCGGTGGTCGACTGGTGGACGCGTTGCATCGACGAGCGCAGGGCGAGCGGGATGTCGTCGCTGTCACCGACGATCGCGGTGTCCACCGCCTGCCTCAACAGGTTGATCTTCGAAGTGAAGCCGATGAAGACGGTCCGGCCGGACACGCCGGCTTCTGCGGCGATCTGCTGGATCGACGTGGCGGCGTATCCCTGCTCGACGAAGAGCCGCCGCGCGATCTCCAGGATCCGGTCCCGGGTCTGCTGGGCCTGCAACTGTCGGCTTCTGGCGTCATAGCGGCGGCGGCCTGGCCCGGGTGCGGTCATTAGCTTACTCTAGCCCGTATTCGATTCAGTTAGAGTGAAGCCAAAGGAGATCGCGATGCACCTCGCCCACCACAGCGTCGGCAACGGGCCGCCCGTCCTGCTCATCCACGGCGGCGCCGAGGACGCCACGATGCTCACCGGCCAGGCCCACGCCATCGCGGCGCATGGCCGCCGGGTGATCTGGTACGACCGCCGGGGCACCGGCGACAGCACCCGCGCGGACTGGCCCGGCTCGGGCGCCGACCAGCACGCCGACGACGCCGCCGCACTGCTGCGCGAGCTCGACGCGGTGCCGGCCACCGTTCTGGGCTTCAGCTCCGGCGGCGTCGTCGCCCTGGCTGTGGCCGCCCGCCACCCCGGCGTGGTCACCGAGGTCATCGCCTGGGAGCCGCCGGTCGTCGCCATGCTGCCGGGCGCGGAGCAGCTGCGCACGGCATTGCACGAGCCTTACGAGCGGCACCTGCGCGACCACCCCGATGACTGGCGCGGGGCGTACCAGGTGCTGCTGCACACCCTGTCGCAGGGCCGAGCCGATCTGGACTCGCCGATCGTCAAGCAGGCCGAGGCGAACGCCGAGGCGATCCTGCGGGACGACGGCCCGCTCATCACCGCTCGCGTGTTCGCCCCCGGCGAGCTACCGGCCGACCGGGTCGTCATCGCGTTGAGCGAGACGCCCGACCCGCTGCACCAGGCCATCGCTGACCGTCTCGCCCAGCTGACCGGAAAAGCCCCGGTGACCGTGGACGGCGCCGGCACGCACGAGGTCTATCTGGAGAGTCCCGAGGTCATCGCCGACTTCCTGCGGGCCAGGCAGGAGCTCCGGCCGTCCGGCCGGGAGTGAAGGCTCGCGGGTCAGCGCACCAGCCGGTTGTCGCGCATCGCGGTGAGCCGGGCCTTCACGCTCAGCAGCGTCTCGATGATGAAGTCCTCCCGGCCGTCGCCCAGCCGGCTGATCGGGACGGCGACGCTCAGCGCGTCGACCGAGCGGTGCGAGAAGGGCAGGGCGACGCCGAAGCAGCGTACGCCCAGGCAGGACTCCTCGCTCTCCTCCGCGTAGCCCAGCTGGCCGGCCTTCTCGATGATCGCCAGCAGGGCGTCGCGGTCGGTGATCGTCTGGGTGGTGAGGGCCTTGATCTCGTGGGGGACCAGCGGGTCGCGAACGTCCTCGGGAAGCTCGGCGAGCATCGCCCGGCCCAGAGCCGTGGTGTACGCGGGAAGGCGCCGGCCGACGGCTGAGTACATCCGCAGCGGGTGCTTGGACTCGCGCTTCGCGGTGTAGATGATCTCCGCGCCCTCGAGGCGGCCCAGGTGCACCGTCTCCTCGGTGGCCGCCGCGATCTCGTCCATCACCGAGCCGGCCCGTGACAGCACCGGGTCGCCGTCGAGATAGGCGGAGCTGACCGTCAGGGTGTGCACGCCGAGCCGGTAGACGCTGCCGGTCTGGTCGGTGTCCAGCCATCCGCGGGCGCACATGGTGCGCAGCAGCGCGTGCAGGCTGCTCTTCGGGATGCCGAGGCGCTTGGCCAGCTGGAGCTGGGTTCCCGGGCCGTTGGCGGCGATGTCGTCGAGGACGTCGAGGACCCGTGCAGCCGACTTGACCTGCGAGGTTGCGGAGTTGCCGACCGTGTTCTCCGAGTCCACCGAGACCTCCTCTTCACCCAGGGCGTGTCGCACAACACTACACCAGTTCACATAGAGGAACAGGTTTCGGCCCCTTGACCTGTGATCGGAGCCATAGGTACTGTCGCACTCAGTTCACGTAGCTGAACGCGGTTCACAAACGAGGAGAGAATGTTGATCGAGGTTAGGTACTCCGCATCGCCCTCGAGCGTCGAGACGGCGACCAATGCGGACCTGCGAAAGAACTTCCTCGTGGAGGACCTGTTCCGCACCGGCGAGGTGCACGGGGTGTACACCCACGACGACCGGCTGGTGGTCGGCGGCGCCGTTCCCGGCGCCGGTCAGCTGGAGCTGCCGGCCTGGGACGTGCTCGGCACCACCTCGCACCTGGCCCGCCGCGAGCTCGGCGTCGTCAACGTGGGCGAGCCCGGCCACGTGCTGGTCAACAACGAGAAGTTCGAGCTCGGCCACCTCGACGGGCTGTTCGTCGGCCGCGGCAGCGAGGTCGTCTTCGCCGGCCCCGACGCCGCCTTCTACTTCGTCTCCGCGCCGGCCCACGCGGATTACCCCACCACCCTGCTGAGCCACGCCGCGGTCGAGCCGGTCAAGCTGGGCACGCCGCAGGGCGCCAACGAACGCAGCCTCTACCGCTACGCCTGGGGTGAGGAGCTGCAGACGTCGGTTCTCCAGTTCGGCGTGACCGTGATCGCCGACGGCTCGGTGTGGAACACCTTCCCGCCGCACCTGCACGACCGGCGCACCGAGGTCTACCTCTACGTCGACCTCGACGAGAAGGACCGGGTCTTCCACCTGATGGGCCGGCCCGGCGCCGCCCGCCACCTGGTCGTGCGCAACCGCGAGGCCGTCATCTCCCCGCCGTGGTCGATCCACTCCGGCGTCGGCACCGGCCCGTACGCCTTCATCTGGGCCATGGGCGGCGAGAACAACGAGTACACCGACCTGACCCCGGTGGCAGTGGAGGACCTGTGACCTCGCCGTTCGACCTGCACGGGCGCTGCGCCGTGGTGACCGGCGCCGGCCGCGGCCTGGGACAGGCCATCGCGCTCGGGCTCGCCCGCGCCGGGGCCGACCTGATCCTGCTGGGCCGGCCGGGCAGCCAGTCGTCCGCCCGCGACCAGGTGGCCGAGCTCGGCCGAGACGTGCAAGTCGTCGACCTCGACGTCAGCGACCTCGACGCCGTCGAACGCGTCGCCGCCGAGGTGAGCCGCAACCGTCAGGTGGACATCCTGATCAACAACGCCGGCATCATCGACCGCGAGGACTCGGTGGACGTCACCCGGCAGTCCTGGAACCGCGTGCTCGACGTCAACCTCAACGGCCTGTTCTTCCTCTGCCAGGGCTTCGGGCGCCCGATGACCGAGCGCGGCCACGGCAAGATCGTCAACGTTGCCAGTCTGCTCTCCTTCCAGGGCGGCATCCGCGTCGCGTCCTACGCCGCCGGCAAGCACGGCGTCGCCGGCATCACCAAGGCCCTGGCCAACGAGTGGGCCCCGCACGGCGTGCAGGTCAACGCCATCGCGCCCGGCTACATCGCCACCGACAACACCACCGCGCTGCGCGAGGACCCCGACCGTTCCCGCTCCATCCTCGAACGCATCCCCGCCGGCCGCTGGGGAGACGCCTCCGACATCGCTGGAGCGGCCGTCTTCCTGAGCTCGGCCGCCGCCGACTACGTCAACGGCCACGTCCTGGTCGTCGACGGAGGCTGGATGGCCCGCTGACCCGGGCCACCAGCGCACCGAACAAGCACGAAACAGCGCCTCCGGCGCCATCAGATCAACTGACGGCAGCCGTACGCGGGCCGCAGCTCTCTTTTCTGTTTTTCGCCGTCCCGCCGGAGCCCCGGCACCGAAGAATTGGGGATCGACCATGAGATTCACTCGTCCCGCCGCCGCCATAATGAGCCTGTCCCTGGCCGCCGCCGTCCTTGCCGGATGCAGCGAGCAGGCCGCCGGAGGCGACGACACCGCCAGCGCCGGCAGCGCCTGCGACCCGGCCAAGGTCCGGCTGGTCGGCCAGGTCCGCAACGAGTCCAACCCCTACGAAGCCTCCTGGCTCGCCGGCGGCGACGCCTACGCCAAGTCGGTCGGGCTCACCCAGGAACGCCTCACCTACGACGGTGACTCCACCAAGCAGCAGGAGCAGATCAGCCAGCTGCTCGCCGGCGACACCAAGTGCCTGGTCATGAACGTGCTGCCCAACGGCGACTCGGACACCGCGCCGATCGTCAAGGGCGCCGACCAGGCCGGCGCCTACCTCGTCACCCAGTGGAACAAGCCGGCCGATCTGAAGCCGGCCGACCACAAGACCTGGCTCAGCCACATCACCTACAACGGCGTCGAGTCGGGACAGCAGATCGGTGACGCGCTCGCCACGGCCATCGGCGGCTCGGGCGGCATCATCGCGCTGCAGGGCATCCTCGACACCGCGGCCGCCAAGGACCGGTTCGCCGGCCTGGAGGAATCGCTGAAGAAGAACTCCGGCGTCGAACTGCTCGACCAGCAGGCCGCCAACTTCTCCCGCGCCGAGGCGCTGACGGTCACCAAGACCCTGCTGACCAAGCACGGCGACCACGTCAAGGGGATCTGGGCCGCCAACGACGACATGGCGCTCGGCGCACTGGAAGCACTCCAGCAGGCGGGCAAGGCCGGCAAGGTCGCGGTTGTCGGCATCGACGCCGTCCCGGACGCCGTCAAGGCCGTCCAGGGCGGAACCATGACCGCCACCGTCTCCAGCGACGGCGCGTGGCAGGGCGGCATCGGCCTGGCGATCGGCTACTGCGTCGCCACCGGCAAGCTGAAGGTCGAGGACATCGCCGCCGACAACCGGGCGTTCTTCGCCAAGCAGTTCCTCATCACCAAGGAGAACGTCACCGACTTCGTCGAGCCGAAGACGAACCCGGCCGACTTCGAATGCGCCAACGTCTTCAACCGCGTGGCCGGTCCGCTGACGTGACCATGACAGCCGAGGTCGCCACTGCTCCTCGCCGCCAGATCCGGCGGGGAGCAGCGCTCCGGGACGCCGGACCGCCGGTCGCGCTGATCGTCATCTTCGGCATCTTCGCGGCCCTGAGCCCGCAGTTCCGCAGCATCGACAACGTCGTGAACATCGTGGACGCAGCCGCCGTGCTCGCCGTCGTCACCTGCGGCATCACGTTCGTGCTGATGATGGGGTCCATCGACCTGTCGGCCGCCGGCGTGATGGGCGCCTCCGCCCTGACCGTGTCACTGCTGGTCGCCAACAACCGCAACGACAACGACTTCGGACTGGCCGGGATCCTGATCGCCGTACTGTTGGGCGGTGCCCTGGGCTGCCTGAGCGGGCTCGCCCTGGTCCTGCTGAAAGTGCCGTCGTTCATGGCCACCCTCGGGGTGTCGGCCGTCGGGCTCGGCGTGGCGACCCTCATGTTCGCCGGCGTGCAGCCCAACATCACCGACGCCATGCTGGAGAGCTGGGCGATCGAGCGCTTCCTCGGCTTCTCCTATCTCACCTGGATCGCCGCCGCGTGCATCCTGGCCGGCTGGCTGGTCCAGCGCTACACCCGGCTCGGCCGCTACGCCTACGCGATCGGCGGCGCCGAAGAGGTGCTCCTGCTCTCCGGGGTGCGGGTCAAGCCGTACAAGGTCGCGGTCTTCGCCCTCGCCGGCGCCTTCTACGGCCTCGGCGGGGTGATGGTGACCAGCCAGCTCGGCGCCGGCCTGGTCCAGGCCGGCGACGGCTACGACTTCTCCGCCATCACCGCCGCCGTCGTCGGCGGCACCCTGCTCACCGGCGGTCGCGGCGGCATCCTGCACTCCGCCGTCGGTGTCCTGCTCGTCATGGTGCTCACCAACGGACTCGTCCAGGTCGGCGTCAGCCCCTACTGGCAGGGCGGGGTCGAGGGCCTGATCGTCGTGGCCGCGGTCGCTGCCGCGGTCATCCCGCAGCGTCGAAGGAACCAGGTGGTCAAATGAGCGTGCCCGCGCTGGAGGTCCGCGGCCTCGTCAAGCACTACCCGGGCGTGAAGGCGCTCGACGGCGTCGACCTGATCGTCCGTCAGAACGAGGTCCTCGGCCTGGCCGGCGAGAACGGCGCCGGCAAGTCGACGCTGCTCAAAGCGCTGGTCGGCCTGGTCACCCCGGACGCCGGTGAGATCTACGTCCGCGGTGAGCCGGTCAAGCTGCGCAGCGTCGTCGACGCCGCCGACCACGGCATCGGGATGGTCTTCCAGGAGCAGTCGCTGGTGCCCAACCTGACCGCCGCGGAGAACATCGTGCTCGGCAGCGAAGGGGCCGCCGTGCGCCGGGGCGTCTACCGCTGGGACGCGATGCGCCACCTCGCCCAGGAGCAACTCGACAAGATCGGCTCGGACATCGACCCGCTCGCGCGTACCGACTCGCTGTCGTTCGCCGACCGGCAGATGGTCGAGATCGCGAAGGTGTTGCGCATCGAGCAGCGCAGCCAGCACCCGCCGGTGATCATCCTGGACGAGCCGACCTCGGTTCTGGAGTCCAAGGAGATCGAGACGCTGTTCGCGCAGATCCGCCGGCTGCGCGAGTTCGCCTCGGTCGTGTTCGTCTCGCACCGCCTCGACGAGGTCCTCGACGTGTGCGACCGGGTGACGGTGCTGCGCGGCGGCCAGTCGGTCGGCGAGGTCGCCACGGCCGGTGCGGTCCCGCGTGAGCTGCACCGGATGATGATCGGCTCGACCGGGTCCGACGACCACTACCACGAGAACGCCGCCGCGCCGATCGCGGCCGAACAGCCCCGGTTGTCCGTACGCGGCCTGTCGGGTGGGTCCTTCCAAGATGTTGACCTTGACGTTGCCGCCGGTGAGATCGTGGCGATCGTCGGCGTCCACGGATCCGGTCGCGAGGACGTCTGCCGCGCCCTGTTCGGCGCCGAACCGACGACTGCCGGCGAGATCCGGATGGACGGCAAGAAGATCGAGCTGCCCAGTACGCGCGCCGCGTGCGCCGCCGGCATCGGCTACGTGCCCGCCGAACGCAAGATCGAAGGCATGGTCGGCGCCATGTCGGTGGCCGAGAACATGACCCTGAGCAAGCAGAAGGCCCGCTGCACCGGACCGTTCGTGGCCCCCAAGAAGCAGGCCAGCCTGGTGGACACCTGGATCCGTCGGCTCACCATCCGCACGCCGAACCGTGGCACCGCCATCGGCCGGCTCTCCGGCGGCAACCAGCAGAAGGTGGTCCTCGCCCGCTGGCTGATCGGCGGCGACATCCGGCTGCTGCTGCTGGACCACCCGACCCGCGGCCTGGACATCGGCGCCCGCTCCGAGGTGTACCGGCTGATGCGTGAACTCGCCGCCAGCGGTGTCGCCACCGTGCTGCTGGCTGACAGTCTCGAGGAGGCCATCGGCATGGCCGACCGCATCCTGGTGATGAGCGACGGCCGGGTCGTGAAAGAGGTCGCCTGCCCCAACGGCGGCAAGCCGACCCCACTGGACCTCGTGAAGGAGATGGTTTAACGACTCTCCGCGGATGAATCCGGGAGATTCCCAGCTCAGACTGCACCTGACCCACCATCCCGGAAGGAGGTGAATTGATGTCTCACATCGTCGGCACTGGCACGGTCTCGTTCGGCCGTGGCGAGTATGGTCCTCGCGGCGTTGAGGTCTCGGTCTGCGGTGTAGCCGCAGGTCGCGCACTCGAAAGAGCGGATGCCCAGCCCGAGGCGCTCCTTGGCTCTCGTTGCGCACTGCGAGCAGGTCATGGTCGTGTAGGCGGGCGGTACCGGCACCACCTTCCGGCCTGCCCGCTTGCCTCGCTCGATCAAATGACGCTTGCAGGCACCGATCGCCGCGTCGGCAGCCTTGCGGGCCATCCGGGTCTTGGCGAGAAACTTCGGCTTGAAGTCCTCGACAGCGATCAATGCGTGGTGGTCGGTGACCTTCTTGGCCCAGACGCGGGCGTCATGGGTGTTCTGCCGTGCGGCCTTCTTGGCGATCCGGGCGGCCTGCCGCTTGGCTACCAGGTAGCCCTTCGACGGGGCGTGACCCTTGGGTCGTCTGCGGCGGGCCATCTTGCGCTGGGCTTTGGCCAATTCGGCGGCACAGCGTCTGCGGTGCCCCAGGTGCGGCAGGTCGAAGCCGGGATCAGTGGTGGTCGCCGTGGACTTGACACCCCAGTCCACGCCAATGCCGGGCAGATCGGCCCCGGGGATTGCGGCCCTCTCACGAGTCACCACGAAGGAGGCGTACCAGTGACCGAGGTTGTCTTGAAAGACCTGCACACTGGTCGGTGCCGTGGGAAGCTCCCGCGACCAGACGACGGGGACGGTAACGCCCCGAGGCAGGCACAACCGACCGTTCTTAATGGAGAAGCCGCGGGTGGTGTACCCCAGGCTCGGCAGAGCGTCCTTCCTGCGCTTAACCTTCGGCCGGCGCCGGGCCTTGACCTTGAACGAAGCGTCCAGGGCGGCCGCGTAAGTGCGCAGCGACTGTTGTTGGGCGACCTGCGAACCCGCCCGCAGCCAGGCATTGCGGCCACGGGCTGCGGTCAGCAACTTGCACAGCTTGCCGAGCGTCGGTTTACGGCCGGTGCTCTGTTGGTGAACGGCTTCGTTCCACAACCATCGACAGCGGCCCCACTCGGACAGCAGCGCCGCCTGCGCCATACGGCCAGGCCGCAGGCGGTAGGTGTAGCGCACCGTTTCGAACACGACGACCACTATGCGGCCCTGACGGCGAACGGGCTACCCCAGACCTGTTCCGCAAGGGTTCCGTCTCCCTCCCACGGTCAAAGCCGAGGGCTTCTCTATAAGGATCTCGATGAGTGCACCCGCCGCCGTTGAACAGGCCCACGAACCTGTGCACACCGTCAAAGAGGCCACCAGTCTGGCCGGGCGGCTGACCGGGTTCATGCCGCTCATCGCCCTGGTGGCGCTGGTCATCGCCCTGACCATCGCCGACCCGGACTTCCTGACCCAGCGTAGCCTGACTGCGGTGTCCCGGACCGCCGCGCCGCTGATCGTGCTCGCTGCGGGGGCGACGCTGGTCGTACTCTGCGGTGGTATTGATCTTTCGATCGCGGCGTTGGCCTCGCTGTCGACGGTCTTCCTGGCGCTGTGGCTGCCGGACCTCGGTGGTCTGGCCACGCCGGCGGTCATTCTCGTCGCCGCGACGATCGGCGTGGTGCAGGGTGTGGCGCACGTGGTGCTGCGGATCCCGTCGTTCATCGTGACGCTGGGCGGGATGAGCATCCTGTCCGCGGTCGCCCTGGTCGTCTCCGGCGCCGGCACGGTGCGCGTCGTGGACGACTCGTCGGTCAAGTGGCTCGACCTCTATGTCGCCGGCTACGTGCCGATGTCGTTCGCGGTGGCGGTCATCGTCGTGGCCCTGATCGCCGTGGTCCTCAAGGTGACCCCGCTGCACAGCTGGGTCTCCGCGACCGGCTACTCCGAGTCGGCCGCGCGGCTCGCCGGCACGCCCGTCGACCTGGTCAAGATCGGCGCGTTCTGCGTCTCCGGCGCCTGTGCCGGGCTGGCCGCTGTCATGCTGGTCTCCCGCCAGTTCAGCGGCGGTCCCACGATGGCCGACAACCTTCTCCTGCCGGCGGTCGCGGCGATCGTCGTCGGCGGCACCGCGATCACCGGCGGTCACGGCAGCGTGTGGCGCAGCCTCGCCGGCGCGCTGGTCGTGACGCTGCTGCGGGTCGGCCTGCCGATCGTCGGCGTGCCGTCGGCCTACGAGCAGATCCTGTACGGCGCGATCATCGTCACCGCCGTCGCGCTGACCCTCGACCGGTCCCGAATCTCGATCATCAAATAGCTCCGCCAACACCAACGGAAGGCAACCATGCCCCACGAGAACTCCGCACTGCTGCCCGCCGTCCGCTCGTTCCTGTCCGCACCCAAGCAGCTGCTGATCGACGGCAACTGGGTGGACGCGAAGGACGGCCGGACCTTCGCCACCGTCAACCCGTCGACCGAGGAGGACATCGTCCAGGTCGCGTACGCGTCGAGTGTCGACGTGGACCGCGCGGTCGTGGCGGCCCGCACGGCGTTCGAGTCCGGCTCTCCGTGGTCGAGGATGACCCCGCGTGACCGCTCCCACCTGCTGTGGCGCATCGGCGACCTGATCGAGGCGCACGCCGACGAGTTCGCCCAGCTGGAGGCCCTCGACAACGGCAAGCGCGTCGAGGCGGCCCGCGACGGTGACATCGCCGTCGCCGCCGAGCTGTTCCGCTACTTCGCCGGCTGGGCGACCAAGATGGAGGGCACCTCCATCACGATGTCCGTGCCGGGTCGCGAGTTCCACGCCTACACCCGGCGCGAGCCGGTCGGTGTGGTCGCGGGCATCGTGCCGTGGAACTTCCCCCTGCTGATGGCCTGCTTCAAGATCGTCCCGGCGATCACCGCGGGCAACACCGTCATCCTCAAGCCGGCCGAGCAGACCCCGCTGACCGCCCTGCGCCTGGGCGAGCTGCTGCTCGAGGCCGGCCTGCCCGCCGGCGTCGTCAACGTCCTGCCCGGCTTCGGCGACACCGGCGCCGCGCTGGTCGACCACCGCGGTGTCGACAAGGTCGCCTTCACCGGCAGCACCGAGGTCGGCAAGAAGATCGCCGCCGCGGCGTCGGGCAACCTGAAGAAGGTCTCGCTGGAGCTCGGCGGCAAGGCCCCCAACATCATCTTCAACGACGCGGACATCGACGCCGCGATCGCCGGTGCGGTGCTGGGCGGCTACTTCAACGAGGGGCAGTGCTGCGTCAACGGCTCGCGCCTCTACGTGCAGCGCGGTGTCTTCGACCAGGTCGTCGAGGGGGTGGCCGCGGCCGCCCGGGCGATCAAGGTGGGCGACGGCTTCGACCCGGCCTCGCAGATGGGCCCGCTGGTCTCGCAGGAGCAGCACGAGAAGGTGCTGGGCTACATCCGCGGCGCGGTCAGCGAGGGCGCGGTCATCAACGCGGGCAGCGCCGACCGGGTCGGTGACCGCGGCTACTTCGTGCAGCCGACGCTGATCACCGGCGTCAACGAGCAGATGGCGGTGCAGACCGACGAGATCTTCGGCCCGGTCGTGACCGCGATCCCGTTCGACACCGAGGACGAGGTCGTCGCGGCCGCGAACAACACGGTGTACGGGCTCGCCGCGGGCGTCTGGTCGAACAACATCGGTACGGCGCACCGCGTCGGCGCCCGCCTGCGGGCCGGCACGGTGTGGCTCAACACCTGGCACGCCGACGACGTCACCCTGCCGCGCGGTGGCTTCAAGCAGTCCGGCTGGGGCCGCGAGCTCGGCTCGTTCGGCCTGGACGACTACACCGAGCTCAAGACCGTCATCGCCGAGCTGCGGTGAGCGTCACCGACATCCTGGGCGGGCACCGGGTCGTACCGGTCGTCGTCCTGAACGATCCCGGATCCGCCGGCGACCTGGGCGCCGCCCTGGTCGCCGGCGGCCTGCCGATCGCCGAGGCCACCTTCCGCACCCCGGAGGCGGCGCAGGTGCTGCGCCGCCTGGCCCGGCGCGCCGACCTGGTGGTGGGGGCCGGCACGGTCATCACCGCCCGGCAGGTCGACCTCGCGCACGAGGCGGGCGCCCGATTCGTGGTCTCGCCCGGCCTCAGCGCCGAGGTGGTACGCCGCTGCCAGGCGCTGGACCTGCCGGTGATCCCCGGCGTCAGCACCGCCACCGAGATCATGGCGGCGCTCGACCTCGGCCTGGACACCGTCAAGTTCTTCCCGGCCGAGGCCAGCGGCGGGCTGCCCACCGTCAAGGCGCTGTCCGCGGCGTTCCCGCAGGTCCGCTTCGTCCCGACCGGGGGCGTCACCGCGCAGAGCGCACCGGCCTACCTCGCCCACCCGGCGGTCGCCGCCGTCGGCGGGAGCTGGATGGTGGCGCCCGACCTGCTGACCGCCGGCAAATGGGACGAGGTCACCGCCCGGTGCGCAGACCTGCAAGGAGCAACACCATGATCGAGATGCGTCCGGCCGCCGACTGCGAGTTCGACATCGTGGCGCTCGGCGAGGTGATGCTGCGACTCGACCCGGGGGAGAGCCGGGTCCGCACCGCCCGCCGGTTCGACGTGTGGGAGGGCGGCGGCGAGTACAACGTCGCCCGCGGCATGCGCAAGGTGTTCGGGCTGCGGGCCGCGGTGGTGACCGCGTTCGCCGACAACGAGATCGGCCGCCTGGTCGAGAACCTCATGATGCAGGGCGGCGTCGACACGTCGCTGGTCCGCTGGGACAAGTACGACGGCATCGGCCGCACGGTGCGCAACGGGCTCAACTTCACCGAGCGCGGCTTCGGGGTACGCGGTGCGGTCGGCGTGTCCGACCGGGCCAACACGGCGATCGCCAACCTGCGGCCGGGCACGATCGACTGGGACGACCTGTTCGGCCGGCGTGGAGTCCGCTGGCTGCACACCGGCGGCATCTTCGCCGCCCTGTCCGAGAACGCGGCCGCGGTGGCCGAGGAGGCGATGGCCGCTGCGCAGCAGTACGGCACGGTCGTCTCCTTCGACCTCAACTACCGGCCCAGCCTGTGGGCCGGTATCGGCGGCACGGAGACGGCGCGGGGAGTCAACACCAGGCTGGCCCGCCACGTCGACGTGATGATCGGCAACGAGGAGGACTTCACCGCCGCGCTCGGGTTCGACGTCGAGCATGTCGACGAGCACCTGCGGGCGCTGCCGATCGACAGTTTCGCGGCGATGGTCGCCACGGTGGCGGGCAAGATGCCGTGGCTGAAGGTGGTGGCGACGACTCTGCGGACGGTTCACACCGCCAGCGACAACGACTGGCAGGCGATCGCGTGGTCACCGGAGACCGGCGTGCTGTCCTCGGCGGCACGCGATCACCTCGGCATCTTCGACCGGGTCGGCGGCGGCGACGGGTTCGCCTCCGGGCTGATCTACGGCCTGCTCGAGGGGGAGGAGCTGCAGGCCTGTCTGGAGCTCGGCGCCGCGCACGGCGCGCTGGCGATGACCACGCCGGGGGACACCTCGATGGCGACCCGTGAGGAGGTACGGGCGCTCGCCGGTGGCGGCAGCGCGCGGGTACGTCGATAGATCCGGGTTGGGCCCCCGCGGATTCCGCCGGGGCCCATCTCCATGTCCGCATCTGATTCGCATATGAGAACTCTATAGTCTGAGGTTCATATATATAGATACAGTTCTTGACTATGCATTCATGGGCGTCATAAGTTCAGCCCCACCATGCGGCGACCGTCCTCGCCGAATATCGAGGGAGCCCTTATGAAAGTGCCCCGCTTCCCGTTAATCGCCCTATTCGTCGCGCTGACGCTCGTTGCCGGGTCCTCGGCCAGCGCCGTCGCCCGGGTAGCTGCCGTCGATGACGGCCGGCTCAACGTGCTGCTGTTCTACAAGCCCAACTTCCACGCCTCCCACGTGCAGGCCCGGCAGGCCGTGCGTGATCTGGCCACTCAGCTCGGCACGCAGTACAACCAGCCGGTCGAGATCCAGGAGACCGACGATCCCGCGGTCTTCACCACGGCCAACCTCGCCGTCCGCGACACCGTCGTCTTCGCCCAGACCGGCGGGGTGCTGTTCAACGCGGCGCAGCGCAGCGCGCTCGAGGCGTACATCCGTGGCGGCGGCGGCTTCATGGGCCTGCACTACACCGGCTGGTCGGTCGGTGAGAGCGAGCACGACGTCAACCCGTTCTACGCCCGCCTGGTCGGCGCCGTCTCCGAGGGCCACCCGGAGGACCCCGGCGTGCGGCCGGGCCGGGCATTCGTCCGGGACACCGGTCACCCGCTCACCCAGGGCGTGACCGCCTCGATCACCCGCAGCGACGAATGGTACGACTGGGTCGTCAACCCGGCCCCCAACGTCCGGACCCTGATCGAGGCCGACGAGGCGTCCTACGGCGGCGGCCGCCAGGGCACCTCGCACCCGGTCACCTGGTGCCAGAAGATCGACTCCGGCCGGTCCTGGTACACCTCGATGGGGCACGAAGGCACGGCCTACTCCGAGGCCTGGATGCGCGCCCAGATGAAGAACGGCCTCGCGTACGCCGCCGGGCTCCTCGCCGCCGACTGCTCCCCGCCGGTGAAGGACCGGGCCGGCGCCTGGAGCGGGGTCACGCCGTGGCCACTGGTGCCGATCAACATGGCGCTGACCTCCGACGGCAAGGTGCAGTCGTTCGGCAGCGTCGGCGGCTGGAACACCGACGCCACGCCGTACGACTGGACCGGCAACGGCTCGGTCACCCAGGGCGGCCAGATGGAGGTCGACATCTGGGATCCGGCTCAGCCGCGCAACCTGTCGAACCTGCGAGCGGGCATCCTGCCGAACACCACCTACACCGACCTGTTCTGCGCCATGCAGGTGCAGAATCCGCACGACCACTCGACGATGACGGTCGGCGGTGACGACGGCCTCGGCGGCAACAGCCCGAACGACGCCGCCATCGGCGTCACCAGCTACAGCACCAACAACGGGCTGCAGAACAAGGCGCCCATGAACTACCCCCGCTGGTATCCGACCGGCACCACCATGCCCAACGGCGACATCGTCGTGCAGGGCGGCAGCCTGCGCGGCGGGCCGGGCGGACCCGGCGTCCTCAGCCCGGAGATCTACACCCCGCAGTCGGGTTCGGGCTGGAAGGTGCTCACCGGCGCCCGCAGCCCCGCCGCGTACGGCGACGGCGGATCCGACCACGCCGGCGCCGACGAGAACCGCTGGTGGTATCCCCGCGCCTTCGTCGCACCGGGCAGCGGCACCCTGTTCAACCTCACCGGCACCCAGATGTACGAGCTCAACCCGGCCGGCAACAACGGCACCGGACAGCTCACACTGCGCGGCACCCTGCCCGCCGGCATCGCCAACCAGGGCGCCAACGGCAACCCGGTCGGTGCCACCTCCACCGCTACCATGTACCGCCCCGGCAAGATCCTGCAGGTCGGCGGCGGCTGGTGGGCCAACGGTGGCGGCCCGGACGGCGCCCGCGCCGGCTTCACCGTCGACATCACCGGCGGCACGGCCAGCCCGGTCATCGCGGCGACCAAGCCGATGAAGTACCAGCGTCACTGGGCGACCTCGACGGTCCTGCCCGACGGCGACGTGTTCGTGACCGGTGGCGGCCGCGAGAACAACGGCAACGGCGGGTACGTCACGAACGCCGAGATCTGGGACCCGGACACCGGGAATTGGAGCGAGGTCGCCGTGCCGTACGAGCACGCCCGGCTCTACCACTCCGCGGCGCTGCTGCTGCCCGACGGTCGCGTGATGATGGGCGGTGGCGGCACCCCCGGCCCGCGCAACTACACCGACGTCGAGTACTACTCCCCGTCCTACCTGTTCAACGGCGACCAGCTCGCCCCGCGCCCGGTGATCAACACCGCGCCGGCCGCGATCGGCTACCACGGCAACTTCGCGATCACCGCGTCCGGCACGGTCTCCCGGGTCACGCTGGTGCGCAACGGCTCGGTGACGCACGGCTTCAACAACGACCAGAACTTCCAGGACCTGGCGTTCAGCCAGTCCGGTGGCACGGTCACCGTCACCGCGCCGGCCAACGGCACGTACGCGCCGCCCGGCTCGTACATGCTGTTCGTCTGGGACGCCGCCGGGACCCCGTCGGTCGCCAAGATCGTGAAGATCGACCCGGCGGTGAAGCTGACCCAGCTGAACCCGCGGGTCGTCGACCAGTTCGAGTACCCGCGCGTACCCACCGAGTGGCGCACCGCCAACCCGCCGGCCACTGTCGACGTCGCCCCGGGCAACACCCGGATGTCGCCGTGGACGGTCGGCAGCCAGATCCAGCTCGCGCGCGGCACCGTCGCCGGCCAGGGCGGTCTCGGGCTCACCGGCTACCAGCTCAGCCTGGGCGCCACGGGCAGCATCCAGCGCACCCTCAGCTCGCTGACCCCCGGCACCACGTACCGGGTGTCCCTGCGCTACGCACGCGACAGCCGGATCAGCGGGACCGCCGCGGCGACCGGCACCCTGTCGGTCGCGAACCTGAACGCCACCCTGTCCGCCACGACGAGCCAGCCCTCGACGGCCAACTACGCCACATACGCCGGCACCTTCACCGCCGCGTCGAGCACCGCGACGCTCAGCCTGCGAGGAACCGCCGCCGGTCTGATGATCGACGACCTGGTGGTCGTCGGCGACGACGCCCCACCGCCGCCCGCCGGCACCCTCACCCGGTACGAGTTCGAGGAGGGCACGGGCACCGCGGCCGCCAACACCGGCACCACCGGCGGGGCCGGCCCGGCCATCCTGACCGGGACCACCGGCTGGACCGGCAACGGCCTCATCGGCAAGGCGGTCAACCTGCCCGGTGGCAGCACCGCCAACGCGGTGGATCTGCCGGACAACCTGCTGCAGGGCGCGACGAACTTCACCACCGGGTTCTGGGTCCGCCCGGACACCAAGGCCAACTGGACCGGCCTGTTCCACATCGGTGACGGCACCGGCTCCGCCGGCAGCTACTTCCAGATCCAGATGCAGACACAGGCATCCGGCAGCACCGGACTGGCCGCAACCTTCAAGGCCAAGACCGGCCCCGAGGAGCGGGTGTACGCCAGCCCGGCCCAGGACGTGGCCGCCGGCCAGTGGAACCACGTGGCCTTCACCCGCCAGGGCCCGGTCGGCACGTTGTACCTCAACGGCGTGGCGATCGCGAGCCGTGCCGATCTGACGATCGACATGACCGCGATCGGCCCGACAGCCAACAACTGGCTGGGACGCAACGGATACCCGGACGCCGCCTTCGACGGCCTGATGGACGACGTGCGGCTGTACACGTCCACGCTGAACGCGGCCGAGGTGGCGGCGATGTACAACGAAGGCGCCGCGGTCCGCTACACCTTCGACGAGAACACCGGCACCGCCGCCGCCAACTCGGGTACGAAGGCGTCGATCGGTGCGGCCGCGCTGCAGGGCACGACGTCCTGGGCCGCCGGCCGATCCGGCAGCGCGGTGTCACTGCCGGGCGGTGCCGCGACTTCGGGCAACCAGGTCCGGCTGCCGGACAACCTCGAGGCCGGCCTGGACCAGCAGTTCACCGTGTCCTTCTGGGCACGGCCGGACACGCTGCCGAACTGGGTGCCGCTGCTGCAGATCGGCAGCAGCACGGACACGTTCTTCCTGCTCCAGTCGGCCACGAACGGTGGGACCACCGGGTTCGGGGCCACCTTCAAGGCGCCCGGGGTGGCCGCGCAGGAGCGGCTGCTGCTCGGCTCGGGCCGGGATCTGCCGCTCAACCAGTGGACGCATGTGGTGTTCACGATGAACGGCTCGACCGGGAGGATCTACTTCAACGGGGTCCAGCAGGCCATCCGTACCGATTTCCCGATCGACATCGGCGATGTGGGCGTGGGCGGCAACACCACGGCCAACTTCCTCGGCGGTACGAGCTGGGGCGACCCGCGGTTCGACGGTCTGATCGACGACTTCCGCCTGTACGGCTACGAACTCAGCGCCGAGCACGTAGCCCAACTGCACGCGGGTCGCCGATGACCGCAATGTTCCGATAGCGACGACATGGGCCCCGGGATCCGCTCCCGGGGCCCGCACCGTCCACGATCAGCCGGCGGGCGGGGCCGTGCTGTCCCGGACGATCAGTTCGGTGGCCAGCTCGATGCGGGTCGACTCCAGGCGTTCGCCGTTGACCAGGCGCAGCAGGGTGCGCGCCGCCGCCACGCCCATCTCGTGCAGCGGCTGGCGCACAGTGGTGAGCGGGGGAGCGGTCCACTGGGCGAAGTTGAGGTCGTCGAAGCCGACGACGCTGACGTCACCGGGGATGGTCAGGCCGGCCTGGCGTACCGCCTCGTAGACGCCGGTGGCCTGTGAGTCGCTGCCGGCGAAGATGGCGGTCGGCCGGTCCGGCAGGGCGAGCAACGCCTGGGCGGCGTGCAGGCCGCCGTCGTGCTGGAAGTTGCTGTAGCGCACCAACTGGCGGTCGCCGGGGAGCGCGGCGGTCTCCAGCGCGGCGCGGTAGCCGGCGATCCGGGCCCGGGTGCACTGCAGCTGCTCGGGACCGCCGATCACGCCGATGCGCCGGTGCCCGAGCTGGATCAGATGCTCGGTGGCCGCGTACCCGCCGGAGAAATTCGTCGCGCCGATCGAGGCGATCTCCGGCGGTGGCTGGCTGACCCCGTCCACCACCACGAACGGCAGGTCGCGCCGGGTGAGGTCGGCGCGCTGCTGGTCGGTCAGCTCGGACAGCACCAGGATCGCGCCTTCCGACCCGCGGGCCAGCAGCGACTCCAGCCAGCGGCGGGTGAGCGACTGCCGGTTGTGCACCGAGGAGACGACCAGGCTCAGCCCGGCCTCCTCGACGACCTCCTCGACGCCGGTGAGGATCGACAGGCCCCACACGCTGTCCAGCTCGTTGATGACCAGGTCGATCAGATCGGTACGGCGGCCGGCGCGGCGGGCGCTGCGAGGACGTTGATAGCCGCGTTCGGTGAGCAGGCGCTCGATCGTGCGCCGCGTCGCCGGAGAGATGTCGGTGTGCCCGTTGAGCACCTTGGACACCGTGGAGACGGCCACGTTCGCCTCGCGGGCGATCGCGGTGAGAGTGGGTCTACCGCCGGACATCCACGTTTCTCCTGTGTTTCGAAAAGTATTGCTCCTGCGCTTCCCGTGCAATGTGATCGGCACGTTACACCCCCACCCCACCCTCCCGAAACTCACCGAAAGTTTTCGTAGATGAAGCGCAGGAACCTTCTCGCCGTGGCCACCGCCATGGCGCTGACCGCCACCACGGCAGCGTGTGGCAGCTCCGGACCCGGCACCGAGTCGGGTGGTCCCACCAAGGTCCAGGTGTGGGCCCTGGAGGACGCGGCGGTCAACCCGATCGCCACCGCGAGCATCAAGGACTTCAACACCGCATCCGGCAACAACGTCGAGCTGACCACCTACGTCAACGACGCCTACAAGCAGAAGCTGCAGGTGTCGATGGGCTCGCCGCAGGCGCCCGACGTCTTCTTCAACTGGGGCGGCGGCAACCTGTCCCAGTTCGTCGAGGCCGGCCAGGTCGAGCCGCTCGACGACCTGATCGCCAAGAACCCCGACCTGGGCGCCAAGTTCCTGCCCAGCGTCATGGACGTCGGCAAGGTCGACGGCAAGCAGTACGGCCTGCCGATGATCGGCGTGCTCCCGGTCGTGCTGTTCATCAACAAGGACGTCTTCGCCAAGGCCGGCGTCCAGCCGCCGAAGACGTACGCCGAGCTGCTCAGCCTCGTCGACACGTTCAAGGCCAAGGGCGTCACCCCAATCGCGCTGGCCGGCTCGCAGGGCTGGACCGAGCTGATGTGGCTGGAGTACCTGCTCGACCGCATCGGCGGCGCGGACAAGTTCCAGGCCATCGTCGCCGGCAAGGACGGCGCCTGGCAGGACCCGGCCGTCATCAAGAGCCTCGAGGAGATCCAGAACCTGGTGAAGCGGGGCGCCTTCGGGTCCAACTTCGCCTCGGTCAACTACGACAACCAGGGCGCGTCGAAGCTGTTCGCCACCGGCAAGGCCGCCATGCACCTGATGGGCACCTGGGACTACTCGGTGCAGAAGGACGCCAACCCGAAGTTCATCTCCGAGGGCAAGCTCGGCTACGTCGCGTTCCCGGCGTACGAGGGTGGGGCCGGTGACCCGAAGTCGGTCGTCGGTAACCCGAGCAACTACTACTCGATCAACGCCGCCTCGAAGAACAAGGCGGTGGCCGCGGACTTCCTGGCCAAGTCGCTGACTTCGGAGGCGTACATCAATGGCCTGATCGACGCCGGCCAGGTCCCGGCGGTCAAGGGTGTGGAAGAGACCCTGAAGGCCAAGCCGAACGCCGAATTCACCACCTTCACCTACGGCCTGGTCGCCGACGCGCCCAGCTTCACCCAGTCCTGGGACCAGGCGCTGAGCCCGTCGGTCAGCGAGAAGATGCTCACCAACCTGCAGAAACTGTTCCTCAACAAGATCACCCCGAACGACTTCGCGGCCGACATGGCCGCGGCGAAGTGATCGCCGCAGCACACAGGGAGCGGCCCGGGATCACCTGGGCCGCTCCCGCGGTGCTCTTCTTCCTCGCCTTCGCGATCCTGCCGGTCGTCGCCGTCGTCTACCTCAGCTTCACCGAATGGAACGGCCTCGGCGATCCCCGCTGGATCGGCACGGCCAACTGGTCCGCGCTCAGCGCCGACTCGGAACTGGTCAACGGCATCACCACGACGCTGACCCTGACCGTGGTGTCATGGCTGGTGCAGACCCCGCTCGCCCTGCTCATCGGAGTCTGGGCGGCCGGCCCGCAGCGCAACCGGGCGGTGCTGTCCACCCTGTTCTTCCTGCCGCTGCTGCTGTCCACGGCCGCGATCGCGGTGACCTTCGTGTCGCTGCTCGACCCGAACTTCGGGCTCGCCGCGAGCATCGGCGACGGCAACTTCCTCGGCGATCCGGAACGCGCCCTGTACCTCATCGCGCTCGTCATCGCCTGGCAGTTCGTCCCGTTCCACACCCTGCTCTACCAATCCGCGACCCGGCAGATCCCGGCGTCGCTCTACGAGGCGGCCCAGATCGACGGCGCCACGGGGGTGCGGCAGTTCTTCGCGATCACGCTGCCGCAGCTGCGCAACACGATCATCGCCTCGTCGGTGCTGATGCTGGTCGGATCGCTCACCTACTTCGAGATGATCCTGCTGATGACCAACGGCGGTCCCGGCACCGCCACCCGGGTGCTGCCATTGCACATGTACGCCAAGGGCTTCGTCGGCTTCGACATGGGCTACGCCAGCGCCCTGGCCGTCCTGCTCGTGCTCGCCGGCGCCGCCCTGTCGATCGTGGTCGTGCGCTCCACCGGCTACCACCGGATGGCCAGCGACCGGGAAGGAGCCTGATGAGCGTCGACCTCGCGACCCGGCCGGTCACCCGCAGCCGGACCGCACCGCCACCGGCCCGGCGGCGCCGGCGAACCTGGAACGTCCCGGCCGGGATCGCCGCGGCGATCTGGCTGGCAGTCGTCGCCGTGCCGATCTACTTCGTGGTGATCACCGGATTCCGCACCCAGGACGCCTACATCGAGCAGGGGCCGCTCGACCTGCCGGCCGACCCGACGATCGAGAACTACACCTCGCTGTTCGAACTCGGGTTCACCACGTACCTCACCAACAGCCTGCTCGTGACGGCCGGAACGATCGCGCTGGTGCTGGCGATCGCGCTGCCCGCGGCGTACGCGATCGTGCGCAACCCCAGCCGGACGCTCAGGGTGACCTTCAATGTCTTCCTGCTCGGCCTGGCCGTACCGGCCCAGGCCGTGATCGTGCCGATCTATCTGATCATCACCCGGCTGCAGATGTACGACAGCCTCGCCGCGATCGTGCTGCCCAGCGCCGCCTTCTCACTGCCGATCGCGATCGTCGTGCTCACCAGCACGCTGCGCGACATCCCGGCCGAGCTGTACGAGGCGATGACCATGGACGGCGCCGCCACCGGGCGGATCTTCCGGCAGCTGGTGCTGCCGCTGGCCCGGCCCGGCCTGGTCAGCGTCGGCATCTTCGTCGGCCTGAGCGCGTGGAACGGCTTCCTGTTCCCGCTCGTGCTCACCCAGAGCGAGCATCAGCGCGTCCTGCCGCTGGGACTGTGGAACTTCCAGAGCCAGTACGGCACCAACGTGCCCGGCCTGATGGCCGCGGTCGTGCTGTCCGCGCTGCCGGTGCTCGCCCTCTACCTGTTCGGCCGCCGCCATCTGCTCAGCGGCCTGGCCGCCGGCTTCGGCAAGTAAGGAAGACCGTGGGGATCATCCAGAACCCGGTGCTGCCGGGATTCCACCCGGATCCGTCGATCCTGCGGGTCGGCGACGACTACTACATCGCCACCTCGACCTTCGAGTGGTACCCGGGCGTGCGCCTGCACCACTCGAAGGACCTGGTGCATTGGCGAGCGCTCGGCGGCGTGCTGACCGACCAGCTCGACATGACCGGCAACCCCGACTCGGGCGGGGTCTGGGCGCCGTGCCTGTCGTACGCCGACGGCACCTTCTATCTGGTCTACACCGACGTGAAGTCCTACGCCGGCGGCTTCTGGGACACGCCCAACCATCTGGTGACCGCCCCGGCGATCGAGGGGCCGTGGTCCGAGCCGGTGCCGCTGCACGCCCGCGGCTTCGACCCGTCGATGTTCCACGACGACGACGGCCGCAGCTGGCTGCTGTCCAACCGCACCGACTGGCGGCCCGGCCGGCCGTGGGCCAACGGCATCATCATCCAGGAGTACGACCGGGCCCGGCGCCGGCTGGTCGGCGAACCGGTCGACCTGTACGCGGGCACCGCGGCCGGCATGACCGAGGGCCCGCACCTGTACCGCAAGGACGGCTGGTACTACCTGGTCACCGCCGAGGGCGGCACCGAATGGTTCCACCAGGTCACCGTCGCCCGCTCCCGGGAACTGCTCGGCCCGTACCGGACCGACCCGGACACCCCGCTGCTCACCTCGGTGCACCGGCCCGACCTGACGTTGCAGAAGGCCGGGCACGGCAGCCTGGTCGACACCCCGGACGGCGAGTGGTTCCTCGCCCACCTGACCGGCCGGCCGCTCGGCCTGCGCGGCCGCTGCATCCTCGGCCGGGAGACCGCCATCCAGCGCGTCACCTGGACCGGCGAGGGCTGGCCCCGCATCGACGGCGGAGTGCCGCACGAACAGGTGCCCGGCCCCGGCCTGCCGGCGCACCCGTGGCCCGACGAGCCGGAGACCGACGACTTCACCAGCCCGGCCCTGGGCCCGCACTGGAGCACGCTGCGCCGGCCGCCGTCGCCGGACTGGCTCAGCACCGGCTCCGGGCGGCTGCGGCTGACCGGCGGCCGGTCCGCCGCGGCGCTGTCCGGCGAGAGCCTGGTGGCACGGCGGGTGCAGCACCAGCGGGTCACGTTCGAGGCCACCGTGGAGTTCGAGCCCTCGCAGTACCAGCAGATGGCCGGAATCACCGCCTACTACAACAGCCGCAACTGGTACTTCCTGCGGATCGGCTGGGACGAGCAGGACGGCCCGATGGTGGACGTGCTGGCCAGCGACCGCGGCCGGGTGACGCTGTACGGGCCCGCGGTCCCGCTGGACGGCCCGGCGCGGCTGCGGCTCGAACTCGAGGGCGGCGCGCTGCGCGCCTCCTACGGCGACGTCGAATGGGGTCCGTTCGACGCGAGCATCCTGTCCGACGAGTACGCCCAGGAGAGCGACGGCGGGGTGCCGCGGACGTGGGGCTTCACCGGGGCGTTCTTCGGCCTGTGGGCGCAGGACATGACCGGCGGCGGGATCACCGCGTCGTTCTCCGCCGCCACGTACAAACCCCATCCCTGATCCGAGAGGCGATGACCATGATGACTCTGAATCGGCGAGGGCTGCTCATCGCGGCGGCCGCGGGAGTGGTCGCGGCGGCCACCGGCGCATCCTCCGCGGCGGCAGCCGGGCCCATCCCGGCCCACCTGATCAGCCGGTACCGGCTGGACACCCGCTGGTACGGCCGGTACGTCGACGCCTGGGGACTGCCGGTGTTCGGCCCGCACCACATCCAGGACGCCACCCTGCAGCGCATGCGCGACCAGCTCGGCACTCTGCTCTGGACGTACCCGCACTGGCCGGTGCCGGAACTGGACCGGCGCAACGTGCGGCTGGTGGTCGTCGCGCGCGGCGAGCGGATGAGCGCCGTTCCGGACGTGCGGCAGCGGTTCGGGACAAGCCTGGACGACCGGTACTGGGGCGGCTTCGGCGCCACCGACTCCTTCCCGCTGTCGGTGTCGACCGAGAGCAACGTGCTGGACGGCCAGGGCGGGGAGAACGTGTTCGTCCACGAGTTCGGGCACACCCTGCACCTGATGTCACTGCGGTATGTCGACCCGGGCTTCACACCGGAGCTGACCAGCGCGTGGAACGCTGCCCGCCGGGCCGGCCGCTGGGCCAACACGTACGCGGGCAGCAACATCGACGAGTACTTCGCCGAGGGCATCCAGTCGTACTTCGGGGTCAACCACCGCGGTCCGGCCGGTGGCGACGGCGTGCACAACGACATCAGCAACCGGGTGGCGTTGCAGGCGTACGACCGGCCGCTGTTCACCCTGCTCGACCGGATCTACCGGGGCCGGACGCTGCCCACCTGACCGCGTCGCCGCTTTCGCGACCGGTCAGACCGCGGATCGGCGGAAGGCGTCCAGCAGGTCGGTTTCCTGCGTCTCCCACCGCTCGAACAGCGCGCCGGTGCCGTGCCGCTCGACGAAGGCGAGTTCCGCCACGGTCGCCGGGATCAGGGTGATCAGCTGCAGTTCGGTGGTGCCGTCGGCGGCGCGCAGCGTGCCGAAGTCTCCGTCGGCGTACGGATGGGTGGCGGCGATGACACCGCCGATGTCGCTGTCCGGCACCAGCGGGCCCGGCGACGGAATCACCTGCTCCAGCGTCAGACCGCGGCGGCCCTTCATCACCAGCTCCGCGGTGAGCGCGGTGATCAGATGGGCCGCCTTGCGCTGCACGGAATGCACGGTGCAGACGAGCTCCTGCGGCAGCACCGCGGTTATCGACTGGAAGCGCAGCCCGTTCGTGACCACGGAGACCAGATCGTCGTCCGGGGTCTGGCAGAAGAACAGCGCGTACCCGCGGTTGGCGCCGGTGACGGTGGGCGCCTCGGTCTCGCGCACCGGACCCAGGTAGGACTGGATGTGATCGAGAAAGCCGGAGTACTTGTCGGTGGCGCTCACGCCGGTCGGCCCCTTCCGTTGTCTCTCGGTGCGTTTGTCTCTCGGTGCGTTCGCTACGGCGGTGGCCGGGGTCCGTTGTTCAACATCGAACCATCGTGACCGTATCCGGGAGCCTGTGATTCGGACTGGTGGCCGACGTTGTTCCCCGGCTGCCGTTGGGCGCCCCCCAAATTCACGTCCCGGTCGCCGATCTTGGTGCCGCACTGCCGTACGTGGTTCCGGGTCGAAGTCGAGATCCGGCATGTCAGCGTCCCGGGAACCGGCTCTGGGCCCGGGCGAGATCGTTGGCTATGCCCTCCAGGGTCTCGTGCAATGCCCGGACGATCCCGGCGATCCGTCCGCCGGGTTCTGACTGCTGAGCTGCTGGCGCGCACCGCCTGCCGGCTCGCGGCGGAAACCTGACCCGTTCGGAGGCGGGCTCTCTTTCGGCTACGCCGGTCCGGTTCAACGGCACACACGATCGGGCCCGCCACCGAGTGCGGTGGCGGGCCCGGGAGGAGCGGCTCAGAGGAAGCGGAACCAGTCGAGGTCGAGGACGTCGGCGGCGTCGTTGGCGCGGGCCACGACGGTGATGCTGGTCGTGCCGGCCGGCAGGTTGCTCACGTTGAAGGCGATCTCCTTGTAATTGGTCGCCGAGCCGGTGCCGAGCAGGCCGGGGGCGGCGATCACCGGTCCGGTGGCGGAGCCGGCACGGAATTCGAGGGTGACGGCCTGGTTGGTGGGCCGGGCCGAGGAATACCGGAACAAAACCTGGTTCGGGGTACGCCCGGCGAAGTTCACCCCGTCGTAGCGGGCCCAGTCACCGTTGTTGAGCGAGCTGAGCCGCCCGGCGGTGACAGTCGTGCCGCTGTGGCTGTCACGCGACTCGGCCTCGATCGTGGCGTAGGCGTTGCGGTTCCCGGAAGGAGGCGGAGTAGTAGTTGGCGGAGTAGTAGTCGGGGGAGTGGTCGGCGGGTTGGTCGGGGTTCCGCCGCCCCAGTTGGCGCCGCGGCCGGACAACGTACCGTTCACGAAGATCGAGTTCTGCAGCTCGCGCTTGAAGTTCGCCAGAATGGTGGCGTTGTCCTGGATCCGGCTGTTGCCCCAGTAGCCGTCGGTGCAGTTCGGGGCCCCGGCCGACGCGCCCGGCGGGCAGCTGAACTGGCTGATCGCCTCCCAGTCGCTGTTGATGTAGGAGACGCCGCGCAGCACGTCGGTGTTGCGGTTGATGTAGGCGAAGAACTGGTCGTACCAGCTGCCGACCTTCGTCCAGTCCCCGTTCAGCGAGACCCGGTTGTTGCGGTTGACGCAGGAGGCGTCCAGCTGAGCCGTCCGGTACGCCTGCGGCGTCGACTCGGAGATCATCGCCGGCTTGTTGTGCCCCCGGGCGAAGTTCAGCACCCGGTCGTAGAGCACCGTCGGCGTACTGGTCGGCGTGTCGCAGGCCCACTGGTACTGCCGGTAGGTGGCGTCCCAGTAGAAGGTGCTCAGCCCGACGTAGTCGACCACGTCGTCACCGGGGTACCAGTCGTTGAGGTGTGACGGGTTCGAGAAGTCGAACTTGTACTCGGCCGGGCCGTCCTTCGCGTAGCTGGCGGACTGCCACACCGTCTTGATGTTCGTGGCGCCCAGGCTCGTGATGCGCTGCTTCACCACCCGGAACGCCTGCTTGTAGAAATCGGTGTTGTAGCAGTTCCACGGGCCGTCGAACTCGTAGCCCACCCGCAGGTAGACCGGCCGGCCGGTGTTCTTGAAGTAGGTGAGCAGGTTGTCCAGGTTCTGCCGGTACTGCTGGCCGACCGTGCCGGCGATGTCGGCGTCGTTGCGGCCGATGATCGCGCGCAGCGGCTGGTTGGCGCAGCCCGGGTTGTCGGCCAGGTACAGGCCGACGGCGACGGCCGCGCCCGGGTACTCGGCGAGGGTCTGGTTGTAGTTGAAGACGTTGCCGTTGAGGTTGCAGGTGACGGTCAGGCCGTTGCAGGCGTACGGCGAGATGTTGGTGTAGAGGGTGACGCCGCCGGGGCGCGGGAACGACGCGTCCCGGTCGAGGACCTGCTGCTTGAACGCGGTCAGGTCGGGCGTGGTCTGGCCGGCGAAGAAGGTGATCTTCCCGGGTGGGATGGCGGCTTCGGCGGGGGAGGCGGCCACCGCGATCAGCGGGACAGCCAGCGCGGCCAGGCCGGCGAGGACTTTTCGTAGCACGGGTTTCTCCAGGGGTGGGGATCAGTTGAAGCGGAACCAGTCGAGGTCGAGGACGTCGGCGCTGTCGTTGGCGCGGGTCACGACGGTGATGCTGGTCGTGCCGGCCGGCAGGGCGCCGACGTTGAAGGCGGCTTCCCGGAAAGAGTTCACCGAGCCGGTGCCGAGCAGGCCGGGCGCGGCGATCACCGGTCCGGTCGCGGAGCCGGCGCGGAATTCGAGGGTGACGGCCTGGTTGGTGGGCCGGGCCGAGGAATAACGGAACAGAACCTGGTTCGGGGTACGCCCGGCGAAGTTCACCCCGTCGTAGCGGGCCCAGTCGCCGTTGTTGAGGGAGCTGAGCCGGCCTGCGGTGACGGTCGTGCCGCTGTGGCTGTCACGCGACTCGGCCTCGATGGTGGCGAAGGCGTTCCGGCTGCCCGGCGGCGGCGTGGTCGGCGCTGTGGTCGGGCCGGGACCGCCACCGGCACAGGTGGTGACGAACCGGCGATCGACCAGGCCCTGGCAGAACGAGTCGCGGGCCGCGGCGTACTGCGACAGCCGTCCGTCGGCGAACCAGGTGGAATCCACCGGGAAGTCGAAACTGCCGTCCGGGATGCCGTCCCAGCCGTACCGGAAATCGAGGTTGATGTAGACCGCGGCCTTGATCACCTGGCTCAGGTCGTGGGTTCCGGCCATGTTGGGGATGGGCCCGGTGTAGTTCATCAGCCCGAACAGCCGCCGCACCCAGGTGTCGCCGCGTGCGGCCTCCAGGCCGCGGGTGTCGGTGTCGTCGGTGAAGTTCATCATCCCGGACTCCGACACGATCATCGGTTTGCCGTGGTCCCGGGCGAACTTCATCATCTTCAGGACGTTGCCGTCATAGTCCCAGTTCTTCCAGACGGCCGCGGCGTTTCCCGAGCTGTCGGTGCCCAGGTACGCGTTGCGGCACTGCAGCGCCGACGTGTCGTAGTTTTGCGGCGGCGTGCCGTTGTAGAGGTAGCCGTTGTCGTAGATCGGCATGCACAGCTCGTGCGCGAAGATCGACACCCCGATCCAGTCGGTGACCGCGTCGCCCGGGTACATCTGCTCGTACTCGCCGCGGACCGGGTGGAAGACATAGGTGACGTTGTTCTGCTGCTTACGGCCGTCGATCAGGGCCCGCAGCTTGGCGAACGCCTGCTTGTACGAGTCGCAGGTCGCGCTCGTGCAGTGGTAGAAGCTGGACACCTCGTAGTCCAGACGCAGGAAGAACTTGGCGCCGGGGTGGGCGTTGACGAACGCGATCAGGTTGTCGAACTGTGCGGCGTGCTGCCCGGCGGCGATCTCGGCGGTCACCGCGCGGGAGCGGGCCGCCTTGGTCTGTTCGCTGCCGCCGGTGTAGCCGGGCGGATTGTCCTTCCAGGAGACCCCGATCTGGATCGCCTTGCCCTGCTGAGCCAGGAAGGTGGCGTAGTCGCGGTGGCCGGCGTTGACCCAGGTGCCGGACTTCACCTCGTAGTAGACGGATCCGCCGCTGGGCGCGGCGGCGAACGACGTGTAGTCGTCCCAGGCGGCTTCCGTGGACTGGCCCATGAACATCAACCGGCCGTCCGTGGGGGCGAACGTGGCGGCGCCGGCGGGCGGTTGCCCGCCCACCAGCGCCGCGGCCAGGACACCGGCGGCGGCCAGGCCGGCGAGGAATCTGGGAAACATGCCGGTACGGTACGAAGCCGTTGATGAACTTCGAAGTGTTTTCGAAACACGCCGTTCACACGGCGGTCCCGCTCACCGGTCTGTTACGGCGTTCCGGGCCGCGCGGAGTTTCGAAACATCTGGATTGCCGTCGTGTTACGGGCCTACCGTCGCCGCATTCCCGGCACCGAGGAGCCCCTCTTGCTGAAAAGATCGTTCAGTCGCGCCGCGGCTGTTGTCCTTGCCATCGTCGCGGCAGCCGCCGTACCCACCCCGGCCGAGGCCGGCCGAACCCTGCACGCGCCCAACCTGCCGTCCGGCGGGCGAGTCCTGTTCTACATGGGCCAGGACAGCAGCACCCTCGCCGAGTTCAAGGAAGCCGTACCGTCGCTGGTCCCGGCCGGTGTCACGCTCTACACGAACCTGGTCGGCTCCCCGATGAGCGGCATGTTCCAGCCCACCGACTACGGCTCCGGGGAGAACGACTTCCCCGCCACCATCAACGAGTTCGGCGGCGGCCTGGCGGTCGGCCTGTACCTCTCCGACCCGGCGCAGACCCCGCTGAAGGCGTACGCCGGGACCGCGGACGCCGCGACTGTGGCCCGCTACCGCGAATGGCTCGACGAATTCATCACCTACCTCGACCGGACCGGCCGGGAGGTGTTCCTGCGCATCGGCTACGAGTTCGACGGCGCCTGGAACGCCTACGACCCGCAGCTGTACAAGCAGGCGTACCGCTACATCGCCCGCCGCATCGACCAGCTCCGGGCCCGCAAGATCGCGACCGTCTGGCAGAGCGCGGCCTGGCCACGTGCCGAGAAGGAGCCGTACGCGGCAACCGCGCCCGGACACTGGGACCGCTGGTACCCCGGTGACGAGTACGTCGACTGGGCCGGCATCTCGCATTTCTACGGCGAGCAGTACGACCGCTACCAGTGGTCATGCGACAGCGCCGTGGCCACCCCGCTCGCGGTCCAGCAGTCGCTGCTCGACTTCGCCCGCAAGCACCGCAAGCCGGTCTTCGTCTCCGAGTCCGCCCCGCAGGGCTTCGACATCGGCAACAAGACGGCGGCGTGCATCTTCGTCGACCCGGTCACCGGCGGTCCGCGCCCCACGGTGCCGGTCACCGCGCAGCAGATCTGGGACACCTGGTACGCGCCGTACTTCCGCTTCGTCGACCGCAACCGCGACATCATCCGCGGCATCGCCTACATCAACACCAACTGGAACGCGCAGTCGATGTGGAACTGCCAGCCTGGCGCCTGCGCCAACGGCTACTGGGGTGACAGCCGCATCCAGGCCGACCCGCTGATCCTGGCCCGCTTCCGGGCCGAGATCGCCAAGCCGATGTACGAGCACGGCCCGCGCCGGGCCCGCCCGTTCGAGGCGCCGGACTTCTCCGGCCCGGGCCGCTCCGAGGGCGAGTACGCCGACCTGCCGCAGGGCGGCACCACCGGCATCGCCATCGCCGACCCGACCGCCTCCAACGACCGGACCGCGCTGATCTACGCCAACGGCGCGTCGCTGGAGTTCGACCACGTCGCCGCGGGCGCCTCGCTCGGCCTGCGCTACGCCACCGTGACGGACAACGTCCGGCTGACCGTGCTGGTCAACGGCGCCGAGCGGCACAGCCTCACCCTGCCCAACCGCGGCGCGGCCACCGCCTGGGCCGACGTCACCCTACCGGTGGCGGTGCCCCGCGACGCGACGGTGACGCTGCGCCTGAACAGCGGCGACGTGGTGTGGATCGACTACGTCACCCCCGGCCAGCGACGTTGAGAACGAGCGCCGGGCAGTGCCACGCACTGCCCGGTCCCAGCTCGGCATAGTCCTCCGGGTGCCACTCAGCGGATGCTGCGCCGCAGGCTCTTGACCTTCTTGACGAGGTCGGCGAGGGCGGGCCCGACGTCGGGATCGTCCGGTCCGTAGGCGTTGAGCAGCCGGTGGGCCTTCACCTCGACCGGAGGAAAGGACGTGATGACAGCCATGATGGCCGTCGGATTCCCACGGTTGCGATTCAGATGGTTGACCAGCCGGTTGAACTCGCTGACGCACTTGTGCACCTTTACGACCTTGGTTACGCGCGCGTTCCACTCGTCGTTGGTCCGCGTGCTCGCGGCGATTCTGCGGCGCACGGCTGTCACCTGATCGGCCAGTGCCGTGTTGGTGGCCGCCTGCTCCGCGAGTTCGTCGGCGCGGCGCAGGAACCGGGCCGTCCGCCGGATCTGTGCCAGCCACTTCTCCCATTCCGGCAAGGCGGTCAGCATGATCGACTCTGCGATGTGCAGGAGCGCGTTCGCCTCCTCGATGATGGCCTCGGTGTGGCGCGGATCGCGCTGCCGGGCTCGGCCGAGATGCGCCGCCGCCGCGGTGTAGTCACCCGACTCGAGAGCCTTCCGGCCGTGGGTCATCTCCTCCCTGGACAGCCAGGCCAGCACGGTCTGCAGCGTCGCGTGTGTGAGCTCGGTCGGTCCGCCCGGCTCCGGGTGATGGGTGCGCTCGCGGGCGTAGACGCGCCGGGCCTCGAAGGACTCGTCACCGGACAACGTCGGGGCACAGGCGTCGAGCAGCTTCAGCGCCGCATCGGCCTCGCCGGCGCGCAGCCGCAGGCGTGCCTGGCCGATGGGCTGATCGGTGAGCCGACGTTGCAGAGTGGCCAGGTCGCGTTCCACCTTCGCCAGCGCCTCAGCGCCGCGTACCCGGCTTCGGGCACGCTCGAGTGCGGCAACCGCGGCCGGCGCGTTGCCGGCGCTCATCAGGCAGAAACCCTTCCACAGCCAGGGGCCGGCCACCGTGGGGTCCAGCCCGATGGCGATGTCGAGCAGGCCGATGGCACCCTGGTAGTCACCGCTTTCGCACATCCTGATCGCCCGCTGGACCAGCCGGCCGGCTTTGGCCGCCGGATCCGTACCGTCCGGGGAGCGAGACCTGCCGCTGACGTCGAACTCCAGGATCGAGGGTTCGTGCTCGTCCGGCTTCCGGCGGCCCGCTTCGTCGTCGTCCCGATCGCCGGGATCGGCCAGGCCCGGGCCGCGGCCCGAGGTCATGACCGTTCCCCAGACCGCCGTATCTGCTCCACCGCGGCCCGGACCAACTCGACCTCCCGGTCGTGGCCGATCTCCGCGATGTCCAGGACGGCGCGCCGGAGCTCGATGCGGCGCAGGTCTGCGCTCATGTCCTCATCGATCTCCAGGGCCGGCTCGGGAAGCTCCCGCAGCAGCGAGTCCGGTTCGGGCAGCGCCGGCACCGGCTCACGGGTCATGGCGTACCTCCTGGTCTGTGGGAAGTAGCTGCCCGCCTATCGTGGCGAGCAGGGTGGCCTCGCATTCGGCGACCTGCCTAGCTTGCCGTTCCAGTTCTGCGTTCGCGGCGGCGAGCCGGGCAGACAGCTCGGCGGCGGCCGCGTAGTCCGTGCCGAGAGCACCGGCGAGGCCTTCCACTCGTGCCGCCAGCAGGCCGGCACGATCATGCAGTTCGGCCACGGTCGGGGACGTCTCCGGTGTGGCTGCCGCGTCGGCCACTGCGTCGCGGTTGCGCACCCGCCCGTACCGGTCTCCCGGTGCCTGCCCTGCGGTCGCCCGGACCGCGGTGCCCGTGGTGGCGATCTGGTCCAGCAGGTCCGCGTACTCGTCGCCGGACCGCTTCTGCCGGTCCGCGTCCCGCAGGATCCGCAGCACCTGAGGCTCGCGGACGCCGAGCATGTGTGCGGCTCGTAGCTCCGTGACCGCCTGCTGCCGGGCCGGGTCCGAGCCGGCCAGGTGGTGGCGCAGCAGCCCGACGACGAGGTACGGATCGGCGAACGACGGCTCGATCTGGGCCGCGCAGGCGAATCGGCTCGCGCAGGCGTCGATGAACTTCTGCGCCCGGGCGGGATCGGAGGTCTCCTCCGACCACATGCGCATCAGAGCCAGGGCGCGCAGCAGGTGGAGGTCGCGCAGGGTCTGCAGGCGGTCGCGTTCGGCTTCGGGCAGGGCACGTCTCGCGGCGGCCTGCGCCAACTGGGCGGCGACCTCGTCGCCGGGAGCCTGCGGCCAGGAATGCTGCAGCGGATCCTTCGGGTTCTGCAGGCGCAGGCACTCGGTCAGCAGCATGACCACCTGCCTCGCCGCGCCGGGCTGATCCTCCAGCCACGTCGTCAGGGCGAGCCCGAGCTTCGCCGAGATGCGCAGCTCGGTGCTGTCGGCCGCCTTGTCGAGCTCGGTGAACTGCTCGCGTGCCGCCGGCAGATCCCGGTTCAGCAGCGCGCGGGCGCCGATGACGGTGTGCCGGCTGCGGAGGTCCGCCGGCACTCGGCCGCGGAAGTCGCCGAGCCGTTCCACCTCGTCGAACAGTTTGGCGGCATCCTCGATCCGGCCGTCCGACACCGCCTGGGTCGCCTGCTGGAACAGTACGACGCCGTACAGTTTCCTCGCCTGCGCGACGTCGAGCCGGCCGGCCCTGGCGAGCGCGCCGAGAATCGTGGCGGCGCCGTCGAAGTCCCGGCGTTTCACGCGCAGGTAGGCCAGAAGGTACGCGGTCTGCGCGTCGTCCGGCTGTTCGCGGTGCAGCGCGGCCAGCCGGTGCTCGGCCTCGTCCAGATCGGCCATGCGGTAGAGGCCGTAGGCGATGAAGAACCGGGCGCGGCCGCGCGACCGTTCGGGCAGCTGTCCCTCGATGCGGGTCAGCCCAGTGACCGCGGACCGGTACGAACCGCCGGCCAGTTCCCGGACGAGGTTCTCGTACTCGCTGACCCGCTGCCGGGGCTGTCGCAAACCGAGGTTCACCAGGGGCACCGCCACTCCGGCCAGCAGCAGGAGCAATGCGCCGACGATGAATCCAGAGACGCCGGCCGAGTCGTTCTCGTTCGGCGCCGCCGGTGCCGGGGCCGCCGGGGCGACCGACGCCGTCGCAGTGAACTCGCGGCCTGCACCGCGCAGCACGACGTCATAGCGCCCGGGCGGCAGGGAGACACCTGGATCGAGATGGATCGTCAATGGCGTGGCCGGTGCGCCGGACGGGCCCGGTGCCGCCGCGGCGGGGACAGCGGACATCATCACGGTCGCGGCGGCGAGGAACAAGCTCAGCAGTCGTCGATGTCGTGCAGCCACCTTCTCGCCTCCTCCGCGGAGAGGTTCCCGGCGTCCACCAGCGTGGGAATTCGGCGATGTGCCAGAGCCTTGATGGCTGCGCAGTTGGCATCGCTCTCCGGCCGGCTGATGCCGCGCCAGCAGCGACACGACTCCAGCAGGATCGCCGGATTGCTCGCGTCGCGTTCGCCGGCCTCGTACAGGGCGCGCAGAGCGGCGCCGAATTCTCTGTTGTGCTGGTGGACGGCGGCCTCCCACATCCACAACGAGGCGGCGGCGTGCGATCTGTGTGGCCGCACGAACGCGACCTCCTCGAGCAGCCGTGGACCTAATCGGTCACGCTCGGCAGGCCGCTCGGTCCAGAGCCGCCGGAGCAGCTCACACCGGCGGATCCGGACGTCGACATGGGCCGGCTCGACGGCCACCGCCCGGTCGAGATGGGCGAGTGCCGCCTCCAGATCGCCGGTCTGCCGGCAGATGTCCGCGGCGAGCTGGTGCCTGCCCAACTGCTCCGCGCGGGTACGTCCAATGTCCCATGCGAGAATCGCCAGCGCCGCGGCGGGATCGTCCTGGCGCAGCTGTTGCGCGAGAGCGATGAGATCTGCCGCGGCTATCAGTACACGGCGCAACTCCGCAGCCGTGGACGGCCGAGCGTCGGCCGCGTTGTCGCGGTAGCGGCGCATCGTCGCGAACAGCGCCTCGACGCGTTTCAGGCTGCCCAATCCGCGGTCTACCGCCGAGGCCGCCACGTCGGAGCCGACCAGCGCGCCGCGTGCCTGCGCCTCCACCCGCTCGGCCGGGCCGGCACACGGGAACGCGGCGCAGCTTAGAGCGAGAGCGGCGATGGAACCCAGCGCGTACATGTCCTCGGCGCTGCCTGCCGGCGCGAGTCCTCGGACGATCTCCGGCGCCAGGATGGCCAGGGAGAGCTCGTCCACGTCGAACAGGTCGGCCGGGCTGGCAAGACGCACCGGCGGGCATGGCGCCAGCCATGCGGTGACAGCGCCGCCGTCGGAGAGCAGGACGATGCCGTACGGATCAAGCCCGAGCGACGGCAGCTGACTCGTCTGCCACTGGTCCACGCTCTCGCAGACCGGAACCAGCAGCCGTAACCGGTCGGGCCAGCGGTCCGCGGCATCCAGGCCGGCAGCCAGGGTCCGGTAGCCGGGCGGCACCGCGTACTCGATGCGGTAGCCGTCGTGGCCGGGTCCGTCGCCGACGACGGTGAGCATCCGTTTCTGGCCGGGCTCGCGCACCGTCGCCAGCCCGGCCCGGAAAGCCTCGTCGCACAGCCGGGGATCGATGACGCGAACGATCCGGTCGTTCTCGTACCTCAGGACCCCGCGTGCGGTGTGTCCGGTCACCGGCTGCGCGCCTCGGTGTAGGTCTCGAACAGGGTGTCGCCGCATTCGGCGATGCGCTCTGGGGTCCCCTGGTGCACCGCGTCCACGAAAGCCGTGTAGGCGGCCAGCAGGCGCTCGCGGGACTCGCCGGCCAACCGGTCGAGTTCCTGGCGGGACCGGCCCGCGATCAGCGCGTACTCGGGTGGGGTCTTCTCCGGCAGCGGCGGGATGGTGGGCGCCGGCGGCTCCTCGGCCGGCGGTTTCGGCATGCCGGCCATCTCGGCGTGCAGTTTGGCCGAGCTCTGCTCGATGCCTTCGCGGCTGGTGTGCACGCTGCACCGCAGGTCGGCCTCGCGGACGGTGCCGTTGTTGACGCAGTGGACCTTGACGTGCAGCAGGCCGTCGATGTCGAGGGCGAAGGTCACCTCGAGGTCCCAATAACCCCGCGGGCGTGGCTCCGGGAAGGCGATCGGCACCGATCCGACGAACTGGTTGTCGATCGCCGACTCGTGCTCGCCCTGGAACACCTGAATGGGCAGCTCGGTGACGTTGTCGTCGGCGTTGGTGTAATGCTGGGCGGCCTCGCCGGGGATGCGGCTGTCCTTCGGCAGGATGATGGAGAACCGGTCGTGCAGCGTACGGACACCGAGCGAATGGCTCGTGACGTCCTGCAACACGATCGCGTCCGGCTCGACCATCGCGGATTCGCCGCCGGCCGGCCGGATCACGACATCCTCTCCCAGGTACGCGTCGGCGGGGGCGTATTCGCGGGCGAGCATCCCGGCGCCGCGGGCGACCACCTCGTCCGGGTTCAGATCGATCCGGACGTCACGCAGCTCCAGACCGAGCCGCTCGGCGAGCATGGGCCGGATGCACGCGATCCGGGTCGAACCGCCGACCAGTAGCACCTGCTCGATCATCTCCGGCTCGATCCCGTTGCTCTGCCGTGCCGACTCGATCGCCTCGTCCAAGCACGTCAGTGACCGCTCCAGCAGGTCGGCGATCAGCGATTCGAAGGTCACCCGGCTGAGTGGGATGTTGGCACTGACCTCCGCGGTGAGATACGGCAGGTCGAGCGTCGTCATGGAGGCGCTGGACAGCTCGCGTTTGCGCAACTCGGCCTCGCGCTTGATCCGGCGGCGGACCTTCGGGTCACCGGACAGGTCGACCCCGAACTCTTGACGGATCTGCTCAAGCGCGTAGGTGACGATCCGGTCGTCGAAGTCCCCGCCGCCCAGATGCGAGTCACCGCCGGTGCCGACCACGCTGACGTTCCTGCCGTGCACCTGGATGACTGAGACGTCGAACGTGCCACCGCCCAGGTCGTATACGACATAGGTGACCGTACGGTCGCCTTCCGCCTTGTCCGCGCCGAAGCACACGGCCGCCGCGGTCGGCTCGTTGACCAGCATGCGCACGTTGAGCCGGGCCATCCGGGCGGCCTCCTCGGTCGCCCGGCGCTGGGGTTCTCGGAAGTACGCCGGCACGGTGATCACGGCGTCGTGGATCGCCTCGCCGACGTGTTCCTCGGCCTGGCGCTTGAGCTCCATCAGGATGAACGCGGAGATCTCCTGCGGCAGGTACTCCTGCCCGCGGAACCGGATGCGTTGCGGCACACCGGGATCCTCCGTGCCGGTGGGCTGCCGTTCGAACGTGCCCATCAGTCGCTTGACCTCGATGACGGTGTTCTGCGGGTTGAGCACCATGCTGTTCTGCGCCGGCATGCCGACGATGACCTGGTCGCTGCGGTCGACGCCGACGACGGAGGGCACGGTGGCGTAGCCCTGGCGGTTCGGGATGATCGTCGTCTCCCGTCCGTCCCAGACGCTGACTGCCGAGTACGTCGTGCCGAGGTCGATGCCGATTACCCGGTGGAAGTCCACGGTGCTCCTCCTCGCGTGCTGGTGGGGGTGTGCCGATCGCCCTGGATCTCGACCAGGGCAGGCCGGAGTCTGCGCCGGCGCAGCAGGTAGCCGTCCTCGAGAATGCGGACGACGGTGTGCGGCGGCGCGGCCGGGAACGGCGACTCGGTGGGCTCGACGACTGCGACGCACCGGTGCTGGTCCGCGTCGTAGAGATCCACGCCGACCCGGATCGGCTCGACTTCCGCACCCATTCGCCGCAGGACTCCGCGCAGCGTCGCCGCCACACTGCGGACGTGCCGGTTAACCAGTTCCGGATCGCCCGATCCGGGTGCGGCGAGCAGACGGTCCACCGCGTCGAGCGGATCGATCAGCTCCAGGCACAGGTCCCGTACCGCCGCGAAGGCGAGCGCGTCCTGCAAATCGTGGCGCAGGGCGCCCACGTTCGCGTCGACCTGATCGATACGTCGTCCGAAGTCGTCCAGGCGCCGGTCGATCTCGTCGTCATCCATGCGGGGTTCCGTCCGTTCGGTATCGGCCTGGCCGTTCGTCGTCGTCCAGCAGCGGGTGCCAGGTCATGTCGGCGGTGAAGTCCCGGCGTTCCAGGTCGGAGGCCGCAGGCGGAGGGGCGCCGGCCTCGTCGAGGTGCCGGGTGATGGCCCGGCGCAGCGCCACGATCTGGTCCACAGGGTCGCGGAACATCGGTGCGGCGGCAGTGCGTACCGAGAACAGCCTCAGATGCGGGTTGGCGGCGTCGTACTCGCGGCGGCGGGCGGGCCGGGCCAGTTCCTCCCCGGCCGCGTTGAGGATCTTCTGCAGCCGGATCAATTCATCGCGGTTCACCGGCTCGTTGCGCTGCCGCAGCCGCAGCTCGTGCACGCCCGTGTCGCGAGCCCGGTTGATCTGCTCCTGGGTGGCGTCGGGCGAGATCCCGAGCACGGCATAGAGCGAGTCGGTGTCCAGTTCGACGCGGAACATCAGCGGTCTCCTTCCGCCGCGAGCCGTTTGAGCCGGGCGAGGTCGGTTTCGAGGCGCCGGTCCCGGCTGAGGTTGCGGGCTCTGAGCAGGTCCTGGGCGTGCTCGAGTTCGCTCGCCGCCGTTCGCGCGGCGCGAGCACCGTCGTGTCCGTCACCGAAGGCCGCCATGGCGCGGCGGTGCAGAACCCCGGCGAGGCGCCGGACTGCGTCGTCGGCCGACGGCAGGGTGCGCAGGGCGTGCCGCAGCCGGTTGCGCTGCCGATGGCTGGGCGTCGTCCGGAGCCGGTCAGCGAGCAGCCTCACCGCCTCGGCTGTGCGAGCGGGATCTCCGGTCGAGGCCAGGGTCCGGGCCTGGTGTGCCACCGGGACGACGCTGAGCGGGAACCTGCTCGGGTCCGGTGTGGCCTCGTGCCCGACGAGGTCGTCGACCAGGTCCAGCAGAAGCTCCTCCGTCCGTTCCCGCCACTGCGCGGTGCCCTCCTCGCGTGCTGCGGCGAGGGCAGCGGCTGCTCCGGCGTACGCCTCGTCGCGGCGCCCGTTCCAGCCGAGCAGCCGCCCGTACGCGACCCACACGCCGGTCGACCCGGGAACCGCACGCCGCACCACGTCGAGGTCGGCCGTCATCCGTGCCAAGGCAGCCCGCTCGGGCGCCGCATTGTCGTCCCAGAGGTTTCCGAACTCCGCGATGGAGCGGTCGAGGATCGCACTCAGGTGGACTGTGCCGCTGAAGATCTTGCCCGCTACGCAGGAGCGGTGCAGCGGCGACAGCGGTAGCAGGAATTCGCTGCGGGCGATCGAGCACAGCAACCGCCGATGCCGTGCCGTGCGCCCCGGGCGCAGCACGATCGACAGTTCGTGCAGCATCAGCACCCGCTGCAGGGCCTCCCGGAGGAGTTCGTCGGCCGGCTCTTGCTCGCTGTCGCGGTACGGGTCGGTGCGGGGACTCTCGCTCGCCTGCCGCCACACCTGGTGCACCCGGGCGCGGGCTAGGTCACGGAACACAGCGGCGCCCGCCCAGTCCTGAACTCCCACCGATGCGTCGAGGTGGCGCAGCAGCACGTCGCGCGCCTCGGTGAGTTCGTCCGGTCCGGCCTCCGGCGCTGCTCCCAGCAGGTGAATCGGTGACCGGAAACGCAGCCGGGTGTTGACGTAGTACAGGTCCCAGTGCCGCAACCACACCTCGACCGCGTCACTGTCGTCCACCCAGCTCAACAACTCCTCGTCGGGCGAGGGGCGGCTCTGCTCGGCTATCGCACGATGCATGGTGAGCCGTACCTCGGCCAGAAGTCCGGGATCGCCGCTGGCCGCGCTGTGCAGGTACGGGAGCTCGATGGCCCGTTCCCACGCTGCCCGGTAGCCGGGCGATCGGGTCTGTGCGGCGAGAAGGGCCAGGTTGACCGCCACCTCCGGTTGATAGGGGTCGGCCGGCACCGTGGCTCGCCACAGAACCCCGGCGTCCTCGAACCGGCCCAGCTTCCAGGCCTGCCGGGCGTGCTGGTCGAGGACGGCTGTACGCAATTGCCGGAAGCAGTCGAGCTGCTGCACCGCAGGCGGATAGCCGTCCAGAGCACGGACGGCGGTGATCGCGTCCACGCGTTCCGGGTCGCAGCGAGCAAACTGCAGCACGCACACCACCTCCGCGGGTACGACCCGACTCGCTGTCAGGCGAGCCGCCTGCTGCGCGAAGGCATCGTCCCCAGCATCGACCAACTCCAGCGCGGCGGTCAGCATCCGGACCGCCGGATGCGCGGCTGTCGCGGGGTCAGCCAGAGTGGGAAGGGCGGCGCGTACCGCCGCCGAACCGACACCCACGGTCAGTAACAGCACGGCGCCGGTGCAGACCTCTGCGGTGGCGGCGTCGTCCTCGCCGAGGCAGGGACCCGTACGGAAGTATTCGCGTACCCATGAGTCCGCAGGCGTCTTGCGGGCGACCTGCTCGAGCAGCAGACCACGCCAGACCGCCGGTGGTGCACCGGGCACGGCGCGGGGCCGGAGCGGCCGGCCGCCCGGCCGGCTCGCGTCATCAGCGCCGGAGTCCAGCCAGGCCTGCAGGTCGGCCATCACCGCGCTCACCGCCGTCCGGTCATCAGTGGCCGCCGCCACCAGCAAGGCGACTCCGATGTCGCGCGCGCGACGGTCGAGGTCGAGCAGAACCAAGCCGGCCAGCGTCGGTATCCGCCGGCTCTCGGGTGACAGCAGGTGCGCCTGCTGATATGCGCGCAACGCGGCCCAGCGCCGCCCGGCGCGGTGCAGCAACCTTCCGAGATGCAGGTACGCCTTGGCGGAGAACGGATCGTAGACTGTGGAACGGCGCAGCCGGTCGACGGCCTCATCAGGTGCGGTGTCCGGGTCGACCGCGAGCCGGAACTCGGCCTCGGCGAGGGCGATGCGGACCTGCGGCGTGCGGTCGGCCTGTTCGAGGGACGCGAGCCGATCTTGCACCTCGGCCGGCCCACGTCTCATGCGCGGTCCTCGTACAGCTCGACGCGCCGCGGCCCGCAGACGGCGATGCGTGTGCCGTCCGCCGACACGGCGGCCGCGACCGCATCCGGCCAGAACCATACCTGCGTCCCGTCACGCCAGTACGCGCAGCCGGAGGCGCGTACGGTGACCATCCGCCGGCCGGCCGCGTCGCAGGACACCAGACGGTCGCCGGCGGGCAGGTTCACGAACGGCAGGTGGCGATCGAATTCGTCCACCTCCAACACGCTGGTCTCCGGTGGTGCCCCGTTCGCCGTCGGGCGCACCAGCAGTAGGCACCTTCCGGGTTCTCCGCGGGCGAGCAATGCGTACGCGCCGGGCAGGGCGACCGCGTCGGTACGCGAACCGTCGACGCGCAGACCTGCCACCTCGCTGCCGTTCACCATGACGAGGCGGGCGCCGGCATAGGCGATGTCGGCGAGGGCGCCGTCGCCCGGCCGGCGTGCGCCCTGCCGTGCGCCGCCCGCCGAGAAGAAGTCGATGCGGCCGGCGAGGTCGGCCACGGCGAACCGGTCACCCCGCGGGGTGACGGCGATCCGGTGCACCCCGCCGAGGACGGGCAGCAGGTCACGCCGCTCGCCGTCGTCCGCGATCCGCGACAGCGTCCGCTTCCAGGTTCCGGCGATCAGCGCGCCGGTGACGCAGCGCAGGTCACCTACTGTGCCGTCGATCCGCAGCGCGGCGACGGGCTGCGGCTGCGTTGTGAAGTATCGGATCGAGCCGTCCCAGCCGCCCAGCGCCAGCCGGCCGTCGCGAGCTGTCTCGACCCGGCGCGGGTCACTGCGCTCGTCGTCCTCCCACAGCACGTCGTCGCCGCGCATTGTCCGTAGGCGCCTGGTGCGTTCCGGCAACAGGACGATCGTGTTCCCGTCCCGCGGCCATGCCGCTCGTGCGGCGATCGGGGTCACGTCGGCGAGCACGATGTCGCCGGGTCCCGTCGCCGACAGGCCGGTGTGCCGGACGGCTGTGCGGAGCCCGCCCCCCGATGTCGCGTCGATGGCGTCCCGCAGCACGCGCAGGGCGTCGCGGGCGCGCTCCGCCGTCGCCAGCCGATCGAGCACCTCCCCATGCGGCGGGGCGGTGGTGGCGGATCCGGTCATCAGGTACGCGACGGTGGCGCGCAGACCAGTCAGGTCTGCCGCGGTCGTGCCGGCCGAGTCGGCGCGCATGGTGACCAGCCGCACCGATCCGTCGGCGCCGAGCAGCACCTCGGCGGGGGTGACCGCCCCGTGGACAAGCGGCGGGCTCTCCTCGTGCAAGCCGACCAGCGCTCCGGCGACCGCTGCGCCCACCTCGTACGCGGCTCGCGGGGACACCGGACCGATCCGCTCGACCAGCGACTGCGCGGTCTCGCCGGTCACCCTGACAAGGATCAGGTACGACCCCGCGGTGTCAACCCCGGTCCTGATTGTCCCGGTGTCGTACGGCGCCAGAACGTTCAGCGCGTCCAGCCGGCGCACCCGTTCGAGATCGGTGGAGGCGGGCTCGTCAGAGGCGAGACTTAGCACCACCATTACCTCTTCAGCGGTGCGGGTGTCGCGGCCCGCGTACACCGGGCCGGTGCTGCTGTGCCACAACGGTTCACCGTGCAGGCGGTACGGAGTGTCCGGCAGGGCTCGCGAGCCGTCGGGCATCTCCGGCAACAGGTGCCGCATCTGTGCCTGCCGGCGCCGGCGCGAGTGCTCCGGGAACACCCACTGGCCGAGCGCCTCAAGAGCGCGGGTGGCCGTCACGGCGGCCTCCTGCCTCTTCTCCGGGGTTCGGCTCGCCTCCTCGCGCAGGGCGTCCGGGCCGAACAACGCGCGCAGCGTACCCAGCGGCCCGGAGGCCTCGCCGGGGAGCCGTCCGGAGAGCAACAACGCGTCCGACATGACGTCCAGCGTCGCTCCGGCGGCGGGCTCGCCGATCGTCCTACGGTAGATCAGGGCGGCGAGCTCCTGTGCCGAGCGGCGGGCCAGGAACAGGGTCAGGCCAGGGTCCTCGGCTTGCAGGAAGCTCTGCTGCCAGCGGTCCCGAACCTGCTCGGGCTCGGGTGTCCGGTGCGGCTGCTCGAGCGCTCGGCCCAGCGCAGCGGTGAGCTGCTTGTATCGCGCCCCGTACGGATCGTGCTCGCTAAGGTCGTAATACGGCAGGTGTCGCAGGTAGCTGGGAATCTCGGCGCCTGCGCGCTCCAGCCAGACCGGGACGATCCGGCCGCCTTCTCCGCTCGGATCGGCGGCGAAGGAGTTCTGTGCCTCGTACGCGGCCCACGGCCCCTTGAGGTACGCCGGCGTCAGGCACAGAAGGACATGTGACGAAGCGTCCATGGCGTCGGCGAGCTGGAGCGGGAGAGGACGGAACTCGACGACGTCGTTCTGGTCGAAGTAGACCGCGAAGCCGTCCGCCTCCAGTTGCCGGACGAAGGGCTCGACGATGGCCCGGTTCACGCTCGCATAGCTGATGAACAGGTGGTAGCGCCGTCCCGGATGCAGCGGGTGCGCGAGCTGGCGGCTCGACTCGTTCGGCACGCTGACCCCCTCGGTCGCCGGTCGAACACTGTCAATACCTTAGCGTTGAGTGACAGGATGACCACAGAAAGAATTCGGCCATGGTGGTTCGATGGCGTCGCCTGGACAGACCGATCCGGTCGTGGTCGACCCGGCCGCACGGACGGACGTCAGGCGGACACCACGACGATGAAGGCGCCTATGTAGACCACCGCGAACGACACGGGAATCCACTGCTCGAGATGGGTCAGGGGCCAGTACCTCGACGGGTCCTTTCCCCGCCCGAGCGCTGTCCACTCGGCCCGCCAATAGGGCGACGCCGGCAATCGCTCCTCAAGGGCGCCGATCACGATGTACTTCGCGGAGTTGAGCTGCCGATACGAGCTCAGTATCCAGAACCACGCCACGCACTGCAGGAGCAGCGCGACGGCCGGAATGGCGAGAAACCAGGTCGAGGCCCGGGGCTCGTCCTTCCACAAAGTTCCGAACGCCGTGACGATGATGGTGTTCAACGTGAGAAAGAAGGTGTTGGTCAGACCGCGCCGTGCGCTGACCCGGTCGGCCATCTCCACGTAGATCTTGTACTGCTCGAGGAGGACGGCGGGATGGGACCCCTCCGCCGTGGGCTGTGGCTGGGCATCACCCGCACCGGTCCACAGGGCCGGCCGGACATCGTCGATCGCCACGGTGGTCGGGCGCAGATATCGAGCGAGGTTCACGCGCCCATTCTGGAGCACGCGCTGCTCCCACCCTGAGGGTTCTGGCGCCGGGCTGCCGGACCAGATCCGCGGGCCCGGTCACCTGCCCTCGGGTGTCCACCGCGGGTCGCGGCCGAGGTAACGCAGCAGGGTGGCGGCCGGATCGTCGCCGGACTGGCCGGGCAGGGCGGAGGCGTACGCGAAGCCCCGCAGCGGATCGGCCGTCGCCTGCGCGGCCGGGAGCAGTTGCTCGGCCAGCGCGGCGGTCAGCGGGCTCGGCTGGCCGGTCGCCACCGCGACGTCCCAGGCGTGGACGGCGGCGTCGAGGGCGCAGGCCGCGGCCGCCAGGGCCGGCGCCATCTCCGGCACCGGCGGCAGCGGTGTACGCACCGACGCCGCCGCCGGGTCGACACCGGCCCAGGCCCCGGCCGCCGCCTCGAGCGCCTTCGCAACCGTGTCCTGAACACCGCCGTCGAGCCGGCGCGGCGGGTTGAACGGGTCGTAGGAGGGCAGCGAGCCGCCCCCGACCGTGGACGCCCAGCCGTGCTGGTCACCGGCGGCGTGGAACAGCACCTGCGCCACCGTCCATTCCGAGCACGGGGTCGGGTCGTCCAGCTGGTCGGTGCGGACGGCCGCGGTGACGTGACGCAGGGCGTCGAGAGCGGTGGTGAGTACGGCGAAGGTCACGGACGGTCCTCTCCTGAAGACGTGAGGCCGATCGGCGCGGGCGGGGCGCGGCGGTTCTCATAGTAGGAGCGGAGGTCGTGGATATCCGCCGCACGCGGGAACCTCGTTTACATCACGTTCGCAGCCTGGCTCCTAACTTCGCGGCATGAGAATGCCTGTAGCCCTGGTGATCGGCATGCTGCTGGCCGGGACGGCGGCCTGCACCGCCGACCGTGATCCGGCGCCATCGTGTGAGCCGAAGCTGGAGGCGGCGTTCGGCGCATGGGCGCAGGCCGGGTTCAGCGGCGCGATCGCGGTGTCGACCGGTGGCCGGTTCGAGTGCCTGGCCGGCTACGGCACGGCCGACGACGCCACCGGCGCCCGCAACACCGCCGACACGGTGTACAGCATCGGATCGGTCAGCAAGGCTTTCACCGCCACCGCGATCCTCCAGCTCGCCGGGGACGGGAAGCTGTCGCTGGACGACCCGGTCGGCAAGCTGGTGCCGGCAGTCACCGGGCCGGTGGCCGAAGCGACCGTACGTCAGGTGCTGCTGCACACCAGCGGGATCGGCGGGTCGATCGGCGCCGACGACCAGCCACTCGATCGGGCCGGCGCGATCGCCGCAATCAACAAACTGGACCTCGCGTTCCCGCCCGGCACCGACGACGCCTACTCCAACGCCGGATACACGCTGCTGGCGATCATCATCGACACCGTGTCCGGAATGTCCTACCGCGACTACACCGTCAACCACGTCCTCACGCCGCCCGGAGGCGGCGGCTTCTGGCACGGCCGGCCGGCCGCCGCCGGACCTGCCGCGGCCGGCTACCTCGACGACGGCAAGCCCGGCCGCTCCAGGACCTTCGCCGGCCCGTACTGGACGACGGAGGGCAACGGCTCGCTGGCGATGACCTCCAAGGAACTGGCCTCCTGGGCGCATGCGCTGTTCCACGGCCCGCTAGCCGAGCTCGCCGGCGACCTGGCGCACCCGATGGGCGACGGCCGGTCCTACACGCTCGGCGGCTGGGCGGCGTTCGACGCGAAGGTGTACGGCACGCCGATCGTGGCCATCGCCGGCGGTGGCGGCGACGTCGGCCACAACGTGGCGGTCGTCTGGCTTCCCGCGCGGGACCGGGTGATCGTCATGGCGTCCAACCGATCGGTGCTCACCGCCGAGGAACTGCTGGCCGCGACCGTACCGTCGCTGGTGGCCGGCAAGCCGCTGCCGACGCCGACCGCACCGGCCGGCGGCAGCGATCTGACCGAGATCGTCGGAGAGTACCGGCTGGACACCGGCGGATCGTTCGAGGTCACCGCTGCCGGCAACCGGCCGGGGATCGCGGCCGTCGGCGCCGACGCGGTGGGTGCGCTGTTCCCGCCAGGCGGCCGGTTCTCCGCCGACGACCTGCGGGCTCACGAGCAGCGCGTGCTTGACCTGCTCACCGGCCAGACCCGGCAGGGCCGCGAGGAGCGCAGCGCCGTGGAAGCCGAGTTCGGGCCGATCACCGCGGTGGCCGCCGGCGGCACCGTCGTCGCCGACGGCGAGATGCGCACGTACGTCACCGTGACCACTCGCGACGGTCCGCAACCGGGGTGGTACGCGGTCGACGAGCACAGCAACATCGAAGGGGCGGAACTGCCCACCGTGCCGCCGGCCCTGACACTGGTACCGGTCGCAGCGAACCGGTACCGCCCGGCCGGCACCGGCCCGGACGTGACCCTCGACTTCGCCGGCGGCACGGTGACCGTCTCCGGGCCGGCCGGAACGGCGACCGTGCGGGCATCCAGACGCTGAACGGGGAGGGGAGCGCGACATGCGTGTCCTGCTGGTCGAGGACGACGCGGGCCTTGCCGAGGTGCTCGCGCTGGGCCTGCGCAACGAGGCGTACGCGGTGGACGTGGCCGGAACCTGCGCGGCCGCCGAGGAACTGCTCGCGACCACGACGTACGACGTGGTGTGCCTGGATCTGGGTCTGCCGGACGGCGACGGGCTCGCTCTCGTCCGGCAGGCCTCAGCCGACCCGTACCTGCGCAGGCCCCGGCGTTGCCTGGTGCTGACCGCGCGCGACGCGGTGGCCGATCGCGTCGCCGGGCTCGACGCGGGCGCCGACGACTACCTGGTCAAGCCGTTCCACTTCGCCGAGTTGCTGGCCCGGCTGCGGGCGCTGAGCCGCCGCGAGGACAGCGCCGGATCGACCTTGCGGGTGGGCGAGCTGACGCTTGATCTGGCCACCCATCGGGCCTGGCGGGCCGCGACGCCGCTCGACCTCACCGCCCGGGAGTACTCGTTGCTGCGCTACTTCATGCACCACCCGGGCGAGGTTCTGCCGGCCGAGACGCTGCTCGAGCACGTCTGGGACGCCAACGCCAACCCGTTCACCTCGTCGGTGCGGGTGATCCTCAGCCGGTTGCGGCGCAAGCTCGGCGAGCCGGCGCTGATCGTCACGGTCACCAACACCGGCTACCGGCTGCAGCAGTCATGATCTGGCGATCGTTGCGTACCCGGTTCGCGGTGCTGGGGTTCCTGGCCATCTACGTCCCCGTGCTCCTGCTGTTCGGCGTGGTCGTGGTCAGCGACGTCGAAGTCGAGTCCCACCTGGTCACGAGCACGGCCGGGCACCGCTCCGACGGGGTGACCTGGACGGTGCTCGCCCTCGCGCCGGTGGCCGCCGCGCTCGCCTGGGGCCTGGCCGGGCGGGCGGTGCGCGACATCGACCGGGTCCGCGCCGTCGCCGAGGACGTCGACGCCGTCGACCTGACCCGCCGCGTCGGGTTGGACCGTGGCCCGAGTGAGGTCGTCCAGCTCGCGTCCAGCATCGACGCGATGCTCGGCCGCTTGGAGCAGGCGGCCGACACCCAGCGGCGGCTGATCGAGGAGGCGAGCCACGAGTTGCGTACGCCGCTGGCGGTGTTGATGGCCAACGCTGAGGTGCTCCTCGCCCATCCGCATCCGACGGTCGAGGACTACCGGCGAGGGCTGGAGAACACCGCGGCGGCGGCCGCCCGCCTCCAGGCCACCATCGACGAGCTGCTGGTGGACGCCCGCGGCCGGGCGCGCACGATCGCGCGACGCCCGGCCGACCTGATGGCCGTGGTCCGCGCGGTCGCCGCCGATGTCGGTGTGCTCGCCGCGACGAAGGCGATCGCGGTGTCCGTCACCGGCCCGCGGACCGCGGAGTGTGCCTTCGACGAGCCCACCGTGCGGCGGGCGGTGACGAACCTCGTGGACAACGCCGTCCGGTACGCCCCGGCCGGCACCAGCGTCGAGATCAGCGTGGAGGCGGCGGCGTATGAGGTCGCGGTGGTGGTGATCGACCACGGCGCCGGCATCGCACCCGCCGAGCAGAAGGGCGTGTTCCAGCGATTCTGGCGCAGCCGCACGGACGTCGCCGGCTCCGGCCTCGGCCTGCCGATCGCCAGCCAGGTGGCGCTGGCGCACGGCGGCGAGCTCACGCTCGCGTCGCCCGGTCCGGCCGGCGACGGCTGCGCGTTCCGGCTCACCCTGCGCCGCTGACGGCCGGCTACTCGCTGCGTGCCTCTGCTGACAGGAAGCCGTCGACCAGGGTGCGGAACAGGTCGGGCTGCTCCGCCCACGGCCGGTGACCGGCCTCCGGGATCACTTCCAGGCGGCTGTCCGGATAGGTCGTCGCCACCAGGCGGGCCGGCGCGATCACCTCGGCCTCCCGGCTGAGTCCGCCGGCCCGCAGGGCGGGATCGGCGGCGGCCGCCGCCTCGTACCAGGGCTCGCCGGCACGCGACGCCCGCAACGCTGCCAGCTCCGCGGCGTCCGGTTCGCGGGCCGCCCGGCCGACCGGCGTGACCAGCACCAACCGGCGCACCCGGCCGGGGTGGGCCACGGCGTACTCCTGGGCGGTCAGCGTTCCCGCCGAATGCGCGAGCACATCCATGCGGGTGAGCCCGAGAAACCGGCGCAGCTCCTCGATGTCGCGGGCCTGCTCGACGAACGACACCGTGGCACGGTCGCCGGGAACCTCCGAACGGCCGGCCGCGCGGGCGTCCATCCGGATCAGACGGCGGCCGGCGGCCAGGCCACCGAGATCGCCGAGATACCGTACGTCGGTGCCGGGACCCCCGGGCAGCGCCAGCAGTGGTGGCCCGTCACCCACCTCGTCGAAGTGAATCCGCGTACCGTCATGTGAGGTGAAGAAGGGCACGCCGGTAGGTTAGGGCCGCGCTGCCGCCAGCGCCGACCGGGTGTTGCAGCCGACGATCGCGGGCGCCTCGTGGATCAGTGCGTCGTCGGTGAGCGCGGCGACCATGAACAGGGCGAAGTCGACGCGCCGGGTGCGGTTGCTGCGCAGGACCGGATCGCCGACGTGCCGGCTCCACACCGGCAGGCCCTGGCTCTCTCCCTCTTCGAGGTCGCTGCCGCGCACCACGGTCCAGCGCGTGTCGCTGGCGAAGATGCGCCGGCAGGCCGCCTCCTGGTCGCTGAGGTCGGCGATCCGCAGCAGCCGGGCCAGCGTCCGGAAGACCGCGACGAAGGCCCGCAGCCCGACGGTGTAGCGGTCCTTGCCGTCGCGGCTGATGTGCCAGCCGCAGGAGAAGATCAGCCGTGCGTGCGCCGGCGCGTGGTCCAGCACCGCCTGGGCCGTGCCCGTCGAGTAACCGTGCACGCCCCACGGCACCAGGACGGTCAGGACGCCGTCGCAGCCGGCGACGGCCCGGCGGATCACGTCCCGGTCATCGGTCACGCCCGGGACCACGGTGATCCGGCCGTCGAACTCGGCGAGTTTGCCGACGCTCTGCTCGCGGCACACCGCCACCACCTCGTAGCCACGGTCCAGTGCGTGGCGGACCATGTACCGCCCGAGCTTGCCTGATGCCCCCACGACACACACCCGCATTCCGAACGCCTCCCGCGTCTTACGTTGTAAGGTTGTGTCGACGGTAAGCCTTACGTCGTAAGGCAGTCAATGGGCGTGTCCGATCGTTGTCTGTGCCGGAACAGCTGATCAGTCGAGGTCGGCGGCGAAGGCCGCGAGCCAGGCCAGCGGCGCGTTCCAGTTGATCGTCAGCTCGTTCGTCGACCAGGAGTGGATGTCGTCGACGTAGCAGAACTGGCCGACCTGCCCGGTCAGCCGGGCCTGCGCCACCTCGTCCTGCAGCCCGGAGTTCGGCCCGCCGGCCAGGGTTCCGTTCGGCGGGTGCGGCAGGCTCGGGTCGATCTGGTGGGCGTACCAGCGGCTGTGCTGATTCTTCGCGTAGTCCGTGCCGTAGCCGGTCACGTAGGACAGATTCAGCGCGTTGCGGCCGAGGAGGTAGTCCAGGCCCTCCAGGGCGCCGTCGCGGTAGCGGGTCTCGCCGGTCAGGTCGTAGGCCACGGCGACGACCATCAGGTTGTTCAGGACCATGCTGTTGGAGCCCCACTCCCACTGGTTGCCCGGGGGAGCGTAGGCCACCGCGTACGGGTGGGCCTGCTGGATGGCGAGGTACTTGTCCGCGCCGGCGACCACCGAGGCGCGCACGGCGTCGAGTTCGGGCAGCTCGTTCGGAGTCAAGGCCAGGCTGAGGCGGGCGGCGGCTGCGGTGGCCGCCCAGTCGAGGGCGTACGACCCGAACACGTCCTCGGTGTGCAGCGGCGAGGTCAGCACCGCGTCGGCGTACCGTTGCTCGCCGGTCGTCAGGAACAGCTCGGCCGCCGCCCAGTAGAACTCGTCGCGCACGTCGTCGTCGTTGTACGGGCCGCCGCCGATCGTGTCCTCGACCGGCGCGTACCGGATCGGGTGGTCCCCGGCCGCCGCATAGGCGGTCCGCGCGGCAGCCAGCAGCCGGTCCGCATAGTCCGCGTCGTACTTGCGGTAGATCCTCGATCCCTGGGCCGCCACCGCGGCCAGGTTCAGCGTGGCCGCGGTCGACACCGGGCGCAGTACGCGCGGTTGCGGATCGAGATGCGGCAGGGTCGGCAGGCCGGTCCACTGCTGGTCGTGCATCTTGTGGTGCACCAGGCCGCTCGGCGCCTGCATGCGCAGCAGGAAGTCCAGCTCCCAGCGCACCTCGTTGAGCAGGTCGGGCACCCCGTTGCCGCTCTCCGGCAGGTCGAGCGCCAGATCGTCGAGACCGCGCCGGTGCTCGAAGGCGTGCAGCAGCTGCCACACCGTGATGCCGCCGTTGACCACGTACTTGCCCTGGTCGCCGGCGTCGTACCAGCCGCCGCGCACGTCCAGCCGGTAGTCGCCGGCGTCCGGGGCGCAGGGGACGTCGCGGTCGCTGAGATGCCCGGCCGGGCGGCCGTAGCCGGGCCGCAGGTCGTCGCGGATCTCGATGCCGCTGCGCTGGCAGTAGAAGAACTTCAGCGCGTCGGCGCGCAGCGGACGGTAGAGGTCCGCGCCGATGGCGAACGGCCGGCTGGTCGCGCCGTCGGCGCTCAGCGTGAAACCCGTGCCGGCCTGCTGGTGCGCGCCGAAGTCGATGGTGTGCACGTTCTGGCCGCAGGAGACATCCGTGCCGCGCGGCTCGCTCGTCCCGGTCGCGACGACCCGCCCGCTGCCGTCGGCGAGCTGCCAGGCCAGCGCCTCGGTGGCGTCGGTGACCAGGGTGGCCCGTTTCGGCCCGGACGGAAGATGGCCAACCTGGTTGATCGCGACCTCAGACATGCCGGGAACGCTCTCAGCGGTGGGGTGCGCTGTCAAACTCGATGGTCAGCCGAGGCGGTGTTGCGGGCCGATGGCATCCTCTGCCGGATGTGGATCATAGGCCGGGGTCTGGCTGTCTGTGCGGTGCTGGTGCTGGCGGCCGGGTGCGGGGTGGAACAACCGATCGCCCCGGAGCCGGCGCCCGAGGCAGCACCGTCTTCTGTGTCCGCACCGGTTCTCGAGTCGGCGCCCGCGCCGGTGGTCACGCCGGGAGCCGGCCGGACCGGGGTGAAGCCACCGGTCGTGCAGCACGGGCCGCGCGATCGCGATGTGGTCAGCCTGACGTTCGACGCCGACATGACCGATGCGATGGCGGCCAGGCTGCGCAGCGGCGCGGTCTCGTCGTACGCGAATCTCGCGCTGCTGAAACTGCTGGAGCGGCGCAAGATCCCGGCGACCTTCTTCGTGACCGGCCAGTGGGCCGAGCAGTATCCGCAGCTCACCCGCCGGTTCGCCGGCAACCCGCAGTTCGAGGTGGCGAACCACAGTTACGAGCACGCGGCGTTCACCGCCGGCTGCTACACGCTGCCTCAGCTGCCGCCCGGCGCGATGACCGAGGATGTCGCCAAGACGTTCCGGGTGCTGGAGCCGTACGGCGGACGGCAGACCCGCTACTTCCGCTTCCCGGGCCTGTGTCACGACAAGGCGGCGCTGAAGGCCCTGGCCCCGCTCGGTGTCACGGTCGTCGACGGCGACGTGGTCAGCGGCGACCCGTTCGCCCGCGGCCCGGCGCCGATCGTGCGTGCCGTGCTGTCCCAGGTCAAACCCGGATCGATCATCATTCTGCACATCACCGAGGCGAACGCCCAGTACACCGACGATGCGCTGCCGAAGATCCTGGCCGGCCTGCAGCGGCGGGGACTGCGGCCCGTCATGCTGTCCGAGATGCTCGACGGTCCGTCGGGCGGCTGATCAGGAAGACCGCGAGGGTGACGGCCAGCACGACCGCGGCGCTGAGCGCGGGTGATCCGGTCGTCAGCACCGAACCGAAGACGCCGACCGCGAACAGCGAGCCGAAGGACCCGACCGAGAGCACGGAGCCGAAGGAGGCGACCGAGCCGACCGACAGCACGGAGCCGAACGAGCCGACCGACAGGATCGAGCCGACGCAACCGATCGACAGGACCGAATCCTTCGAGCAGACGCTCAGGACCGAGCCGCTCGACCGGTAGGAGAGGAAGTTCCTGGCCTGGGAAGTTTCGTTTTCGCTCATGTGACCATCGTGGCCGGTCGCCGCCGCCGTTTCATCCGTCAGCGGTCGGGTCGTGCGCCCCACCGATCGACGGATTCCGCTGCGCCGCTTTGGGGTATCCGTCTTCGATACGGGAGGGGAGGGCGACCATGGCGCTCGCACCGGTCCAGACGGCGCGGCAACTGCCGCGGTGGTCGGAGCTGCGCGACGTCGTGCAGTTCAAGAAGCCGTGGCTGAGCCGGCTGGAGCGGGCGAACTCGGTCCGCGACCTGCGTGACCTGGCCCGGCGCACCACTCCCCGCGCGGTCTTCGACTACGTGGACGGCGCGGCGGAGGAGGAGATCACGGCGGCGCGTAACGTCGCTGCCTATCGGCGGGTCACGTTCCTCTCCGAGACACTGCGCTCGGTCGCCGACCCGGATCCGAGCGTTCCCCTGCTGGGGCGGCGCATCGCCATGCCGCTGATGTTCGCGCCGACCGGCTACACGCGGATGATGCACCATCACGGCGAGGCGGCCGTCGCCGAAGTGGCTCAACACGTCGGGGTGCCGTACGCGTTGTCGACGGTGGGCTCGACGTCGATCGAGGATGTGCGGGCCGCGTCACCCGACGGCGATCTGTGGTTCCAGCTGTATCTCACCCCCGACCCGAAGGTGAACGAGGATCTGCTCTCCCGCGCCGAGGCAGCCGGGTACACGACGATTCTGCTCACCGTCGACACGACCGTCTCCGGGATGCGGCTGCGCGACGTCGTCAACGGCCTCACCATCCCGCCGACGCTCACCGCCCGGACCGTGCTGAACATGTCCCGCTTCCCGCGGTGGTGGTTCAACAAGCTGACCACCGGAGGCATGACCTTCGCCTCGCTCGCCGGCGTCCCGGGCAAACCGAGCCCGGCCGAGGTGGCGAGCATGATGTTCGACCCGGGCCTGGACCTGCAGGCGCTGGACCGGCTGCGAGTCAGGTGGCGGGGCAACCTCGTCGTCAAGGGGGTGACCACGCCCGCGTCGGCGCGGGAGGCCCTGGAGCGCGGCGCCGACGGCGTGGTGGTCTCCAACCACGGCGGGCGTCAGCTGGACCGCTCGCCGGCGACCCTGGATGTCCTCCCGGCCATCCGCGCCGAGCTCGGGCCGGCGGCCACCGTCCTCATCGACGGCGGTGTCCTGCACGGACAGGACATCCTCGCCGCCCGCGCGCTCGGCGCGGACGCCGTCATGATCGGACGTGCCTATCTGTACGGCCTGATGGCCGGCGGTCGCGACGGCGTGCTGCGCACTGTCGAGCTGCTCGCCGGCGAGTACCAGCGTTCGATGCAACTGCTCGGCGTGCGGCGCAGTGAGGATCTCTCGGGCCGGCACGTCGCCTTCCACCCATCCCTCTCCGACCTCGGGAGCCACGATGGTCAGTACCCGCTCAGTGGTGGATTCCTTCCCGACCAAGTACCTGCCCGCACCCGAGGTGCGGGAGATGCCGGAGCCGCCGGCGAACTTCCGTAAGGTCATCGGGCCCGGCATCATCGCCGCCGGCGTCGGTCTGGCCAGCGGCGAGTTCATCCTCTTCCCGTACATCGCCTCGCAGGTCGGCCTGGTCTTCGTCTGGGCCGCCTTTGTCGGTCTGGCCACCCAGTACTTCCTCAACATGGAGATCGAGCGGTACACCCTCGCGACTGGGGAGACCGCACTCACCGGGTTCAGCCGGTACTGGCGGCACTGGGGACTGTTCTTCGCGATCCTGGCGTACTTCGCCAACATCTGGCCGGGCTGGGCCACCAGCTCCGCGACGCTCATCACCTACCTGGTCGGCGGCAGCGTCGCGCCGATCGCGATCGGCATCCTGCTGGTGATCGGCGTCATCCTGACCATGGCGCCGGTGGTCTACCAGGCGCTCGAGAAGACCGAGATGGTGAAGGTCGCGGCCGTCCTGCTGCTGATGGTGGTCGGGGCGGTCGCCGCGATCGGTGCGTCGGCCTGGGCCGACGCACCGCAGATCATCACCAACGCCGGGATTCCGTACGAGGAACTCGGCTTCGCCCTGCTGCTGGGTGCGCTGGCGTTCGCCGGGGCCGGCGGCGGGCAGAACCTGTGCCAGAGCAACTGGATCCGCGACAAGCGGTTCGGCATGGGCGCCTACGTGCCGCGGATCGTCAGCCCGGTGACCGGTCAGCTGGAGGCCGCGCCGTCGACCGGATTCATCTTCGAGCCCACCGAGTCGAACCTGGCCCGGTGGCGGCGCTGGTGGTCGTTCGCCAACCGGGAGCAGCTGGTCACCTTCGTGCTGATCAGCTTCCTGGCCATCTTCTTCACCTCGATGCTGGCCTACGCCACCGTGTTCGGTGACGAGGGCCTCGAGAACAACATCTCGTTCCTCAAGGCCGAGGGCGAGGCGCTCAACACGGCGGTGGGCGGCTGGTTCGGCACCTTCTTCTGGATCATCGGCGCGTTCTCGCTGTTCGCCGCGGCGCTCGGGATCGTCGACTACACCAGCCGGCTGGGCGCCGACGTGCTCAAGACCGGGTACCTGAAGGGCGCCAACGAGAGCAAGATCTACTTCGGGCTGGTCTGGGGCCTGGTCCTGATCGGCATCGTCGTGATCCTGTCCGGCCTGTCCCAGCCGCTGGTCCTGCTCGTGATCTCCGCGGTCACCGGAGGACTGATGATGTTCATCTACTCGGCCCTGCTGATCCTGGTGAACCGGCGGGTGCTGCCCAAGGAGATCCGCCCGGGCGCCGGCCGGGTCGCCGCTCTGGTGTGGGCGTTCCTGCTGTTCGGCTTCCTGTCCGTGCTCACCTTCAACCAGCAGCTGGAGAAGCTGTTCGGCGGGTGAGGGCGACGGTCGCACCGCCCGAGAGTGGGGAGTCGTGCAACTCCAGGCCGGCAAGCTGGACCTTCGTCGGGATGTCGAAGACCAGCTTGCCGGTCACCCGTCCGCCGGGCTCCACCTTCTCCAGGAACGTGCGGGTGTCCCGGTTGGCGTAGATGCCGGCGCTCGTCGTACCCGTAGCCGGTGCCGTCCGCGTCCCGCGCCTTCTGCGCGAGGCCGAGGAAGTACGTGCTCTTCTGCTGGCCGGCGGCCTTCGACGGGGCGACGGCGGCGGCGACCGGCTCCTCCCGGTTGAACCGCTCGGCGGCGACCCCGGCCGCGAACAGGGCGACCACCGCGACACCGGAGACGACGAGTGCGGCCACCACCTTGAGCGGCACCGGTGCCCTCGCGGCCGGGCGACGGGCAGATTCGTACGGCATTCCTTACTGTCGGTCACTATGCTGCGTCAAGCCACCGATTTCGCCTGATCAGCGGCATACTTCGCCTGATCGGACAAGCCGTGATCTTCCGGCAGGCTCACTCCGGCTGGTTCCCCGGTGATCACCCGAACCGGGGAAGGCATCCGCAGTGGACAGCTTGGTAGCGTTTCCCCTCCGGTCCGGTTGAAGGAGGCTTCGTGGAAGCCGGCGCCGTACTCGCCGTCCTGCTGGTCCTGCTCTTCCTGGGGAGCATCCTGTCGGCGGTCGGTGGCCTCACCGACCTGATCGTGGAAACCGCGGCTGGCCGGCTGACCTTCGGATTGTTCCGGCAGCTGCACAGCATCCCCACCGAAGTCGTCTACACCGCGATCTACCTTCCGATCTTCTCCGCTCTCGGCGCCACCGTCTCGGGAACCGGCATCAACCTGATGACCGCGGGGGAGAGCAGCGGCGCAGAACGTCTCGGCGGGCTGGCCATGATCGTGGCGGCGTTCGCGACCCTGCTGCGGCTGGGCGTGCAGGCCGCACGCGGATTCACCAGGACCAGAGGACTGCGCCGGATCCGGTCCGTGCTGAGCGCGGCACCGGCGATCGATGACATCCCCCGGATCCGGCGGCTGCGGGCGGCCGGGCAGCGCCTCGAGCTGCACGGGTCCACGATCTCGTTCCGTGGCTGGCTGGCCAAACGCAGCACGGGATTCGCGACCTTCGCCGTTTTGACCTGCATGAACGCGATCACGGTTCCGCTGGCCGTGTTCTTCGGCGTCAGCGTCGTCCGGACTGAGTCCGAGGACCGTACGCTGGTTCTCGTCTTCCTGGTCGTCGCGGCGGTGTCTCCGATCTGTTACCTCGCCTGTACCGTCGCCGCCTGGCGGACCTACCGCAGCTTCACCGGCCGCCTCGGCCAGGAGATCGCCGACAGCGCCGGCCGGGCCCTGAGCAGACTGGAAGCGGCACGTGCCCGGCAGCGGGGGAACGGCGTGGTCCCGTCCAACGAGCGATCCGGCCTGCGCCGTTCAACGGCGAGGCTGCTGTACGGCCTCGGTGATCTCCTCAGCGACACCGGCACCGCGGAGCGGCCCACCACGGCGACCGCGTCCACCGCCGCGCCGAGAGGCGGGCCCCGGTGAACCGGCCGGGCCGGCTGAAGTCTTCCCGCGGTGGGTCCGTCGTCGCGTCCTATGCCCCCGGCTCCCAGGCGATCAGCTGGTCCAGGACGTGCCGGTCGCCGTCGAGCTGCAGCGAGTCCGCCGGAATGCGGCCGTAGAAGAACATGACCAGCTCATTGGCCGTGCCCCGGGCGGAGACATAGGCCACCTCGGGGACCTCGGCGGCGGCCGGCGTGGGGAGGCGGGCGGCCCGGGCGCCGTCGGCGGAGAACCAGAGCCGCCAGCAACGGCCCTCGGTGGCGTGGTAGTCGATGACCGCGGGCTTGTGCGGCCACGCCGCCGTGTTCGCGACGCAGGTGGTCAGGAACTCGTCGACACCGTCGAGGGCCACCTCGTCCGGCAGCGGCTGCGGGGCGCCCACGGCGACCTGGGCGTCGTAGGTGTGCACGGCGACCTGCTGGAGCTGATGCCGGGCGACGGCCCCGGTCGTCTGCGGCGACTGCGACGGACCCCACCACGTCCAGCAGCCACGATCCGGGCCGGCCTCGCGCAGCGCGTCCAGCAGCTCTGTGGTCGACGCGGTGAACCAGGCCAGCAGGGCCTCGCGCTCCCGGGGCGGCTCCGGGCTGGACACCGCCGGGGGAGCGTCGGCGGGCCCTGCAGCCACGATGGCGGCCCACCTGCGGCGTCCCTCGCCCAGGTGCTGCACCAGGTCGAACAACGTCCACTCGGGGCAGGTCGGCACCTGCACGTCGAGGCTGGGCGCCGCGGCGACCGCCGCCCGGAAAGCGGTCGATCGTTCGTCCATCAGCCGCAACAGGTCGATGAACTCCAAAGTCTCTTCCACCGCGGCTTTGTACCATCCCGCTCCGACAACCGACAGCGGGTTTCGACGACATCGGCGCCCGAGCCGCTTCACCAACCGGCTCGGGAAGCGGCGCGGGTCAGTGGTGGTGGGTGGCGTCGGGATGGGCCGGGTCGGCCGGGTGTTCGTAGCCGGGCGCCAGCCGGACCAGGTCGGCGCAGCGCTGGTCGAGCCATCGCGCGAAGGCGCGCTCGGCGGCGGCCGCGGTCAGGGTGGCGGCGATGCGGGAGCGTTCGCGGGGGTACGGGCCGGGGTGCCGGTCGCGATTGCGGGAGAAGTACGCCTGCAGCTCGGACTCCGGCGGTGCGGACGGCGGGAGGACGTGGCGGCGCAGGGCCCGGGCGAGCGGGTCGGCCGCGAGGACGGCGGCGGTCATGCCACCGGTGCGCAGGGCCTGGGCGAGGGTGACCGGGCGGGGCGGGCCGTCCTGTGCGGTGGCGGTGATGCCGAGCAGAGCGGCTTCGTGGCGAACGACCGCTTCGGTGACGACCGCCTGGCAGACCCAGCGGCGCAGGTTGCGGCCCTCGGCGGTCTCCGGGTGGGGGAGACGGGCGGCCAGGGGCCCGCTGCGCAGGGCGGCCAGCCGCTGATCGACGACGGCCGCCGCGATCGGTTCCCCCGCGACCCAGGCGGCGACGGCGTTCACGGCGCGACCCAGGGAGTCAGGGCGCGAGCCGGCGGTCACGGCGCGACCTCGATGATCGCCGGGGCGGTGTAGTGCAGGCGGCCGCCGTGGGCGAGCTTGATCAGGGCCCACCAGGTTCCGGTGGGATGGCCGGGCGGGACGCGTACGGGGAAGTGGGTTTCTGATTTGGCCCCCGGCTGAAGGGTGACCGCGGTGGTGACGGTGGGAAAGAGTTCCCACGTGTGCCAGGGGCTGATCAGTTGGGCGTGCACGAGGATCGGGCCGGCGGCGTCACTGCTGAGGTCGAGACCGATGGTGGCCGCGTCGCCCGGCCGCAGGCGCAGGTGGGTGTCGCGCAGGGCGGCGGTCACGGTCTCGGGGGCCGCGGTGCCGACCAGGACGCGGGCGATGTCCTCGACGGTCCGGCCGTCGTGGGTGAGCCGGGCGGTGATCCAGTGGCAGCCCTGAGCCGGCGAGGGGGTCACCTCGACCTCGGTGATCTGATGGCCGCCGGGTGCCAGGTCGTAGGGCACGGTGTCGGGGGTGCTGGTCCAGCCGTCCGGCAGGCCGAGTAGGACGGTTCCCCCGGCCGGCGAGGCGAGCGAGGAGGCGACGGTGACGGTGAGCCGGAGCGGCCCGTCGGCGGTGACGAGCGGCGGGTCGACGTGCACGGTCAGCGGCAGGTTGCCGGTGGGTGCCGGCCCGGTGTTGTGCAGCCAGTAGCGCGCGTAGGCAGGCGGCTCCTCGACAGCAAAGGCAGCGGCGGCAGGGACGACGGTAGCGGGCGTGGTGGGCGCAACGCTGAAGGTGAGCGTCCGGATGGCGGACGGCGACAGCGGGATCGCGGTCAGGTCGACGCCGGCATCGGAGGGTTCCTCGAGCAGGTTGGCGGGCCGGGGGTCAGTGGCGGGCGTCCACAGATCGAGCCGGGCCGAGACATCGCGGCCGTGCGGCTCGTACAGGCGGGCGGTGATCCGCGAGATCTCGGGCGTGGCCTCCAACCCGGCGGCGAGCGGGTTGCCCGCCGGTTTGAAAGCAGCCAGGACAGCGTTGGTGACGCCGACGAACGACTTCTGCTCGTCCGGCCCGGACGCGACCGGGAAACCCGACAGCGGATGGTTCAGCTCCTGACCGTGGCGCACCAGAGCGGTGTCCCGCCAGTCGCCGTCGCCGGCCACGACGGCGTAGTCGAAGGTGTGCGTCCAGTGCTGCTGCTGGAAGTTCGAGCCGTCGGGCGCGGTACGCCGCGGCGGGTCGATCCACACCCCGGACGGCCAGCCCGTGCACGAGCGCAGCAGCGACAGATGCAGCGCGCCTAAGGTGTCGACCGCGAAGCCGGGAATGCCGCGGTTGAGCAGCGCCACGGTCCCCGGCACGAGATCCGGGTCGGGTCCGGCCGCCAGACCGGTCGCGGCGATGACGGAGCCGTCCAGGATCGACAGGTCGCCGACGACCACGAGGACGGGCAGCGCCCGAACGTCGGTGAGATCCGCATTGGGCTGCCACACCTCCGTCAGCGCCGAAGCAGCCGGGATCCACAGCCGGGCCGAGCCGGACGCGGCGAGCTGGCGGTCGAGCTCGGCGGCATATGACGGTGGCGCCGCCGCGAGGGCCGCCGCCGTGAACGCGTTCGTGGACGGGCCGCCGACGGCGATGCGGACGTCGGGCAGGTTCGAGTCGATCGCGAGGCGCCCGTACCGCGAACCGGTGTCAACCGACGTGGTGGCGGTGACCCCCTGCCGGACCAGGGCGACCACCAGGTCCCGGGCGGCCGCCGGGTCGCCGGACGTGATCACCTCGGCGATGGAGACGGCCCGGCTGTGCAGGCGCGCCCCGGACGGGTCGGACACCTCGACGCGGGCGGTGTGCGAGAGCGCGAACCAGTTCTGAGCCGGATTGTCCAGCGTCCACGGCGCGGTCTCGGTGTCGGTCTCGACGTGGGCGAAACCACGCCCGACCACGGCGGCGCCGACCTCACTGACCGGCAGACCGCCTGGGATCGCGGCCGGCCAGCGCAGCCGGACCAGTCGGTCCGTGCCGGTGAAGCCCTCCAGCGTGGTGGCGCAGTCCAGGCGCGGGGAGCCGTCCCACAGGGTCAGGACCTGGGTGTAGGTGACGCCGCCGATCGTGCCGATGACGGTGAGGCGCTGGCCGAGGGAGGAGTGCTCCACGCGTACCGATGCGGGATTTTCGCTGGAGAGGTGGGTGGCCGGACCGTTGGGCAGCAGGTGCCACGGCCCTTCGTGGTATTTGGGGTGCGCCGGGTATTCGTCGTAGAAGCGCAGCTCATTGCCGGTCTCGCCGGCCACGAGGTAGTGCCGTCCGGTGCGCACGTCGTCGAGCGCGACGACACCACCACCGCGGGCCGGATCGACTTTCACGCGCAGGAACTCGTTGGCGATGACGGTCGGCGAGTCGACCTCCGCCCACGATCCGGACTCCTCACCCAACGAGAACGTCCGGTAGCCGACCGAAGGGACGTCCGCCGCCCGGAAGACCACGTCGGCGGCGGCAAGGCTGCCGTCCGCATGCAGCTCCGCGTTCTCCACCAGCGACGGCACGCCCGCCACGCCGACCGACGACGTTCCGGGCGAGGCGAACGCCACCCGCACCCGCACCACGTCCGTTCGCGGCCAGCCCGACGGATTGAACACCGCGATCCGGCCGGTTCCCGCCTGCGGCGCCAAGGTCAACAACGCTTTTTCGCGTACGCCGGAAGCGATCTCCCACGCCTCGCGCCACCCGGTGAGCAGGTCGAGGTAGACCTGGTCCGACTCCGACCCGGTGATCGCGTCGTGGTGCGCGCCGAATACCAGCTGCCGCCACGCCCGGTCCAGCGCCGCGTGCGGATAGGCGGCCCCGTGCGCCGCCGCGACGGTCGCGAACGTCTCCGCCTCGACCAGCAGCGACTCCGCCGCCCGCTGCGCCTGCTTGGTGTCGATGAACGACACGTCCTTGCCCGTGTAGATCGGGTTCATGTCCCGGGTCTGCGGCGGGAAGGCGCTGCGCTGGGAACGGACCGCGGCGAAGAACTCCTTCGGCAGGCCGCAGACGAAGCGCGGCGAGGAGTACCGGGCGTTCCAGTCCCGCTGGATCTCGGTGATCCACTTAGCCGGCGGGGTGTAGTCGGTGCCGACCGGCAGCAGCACGTTGCGGGTGGCGGCGACCCGTTTGAGCAACAGGAAGAAGTGGTAGACGCTCTCTTCCGCCTCTTCGAGGGTGGCCTTCGAGTCGATCTGCCAGCCGGCCGAGTAGTGCGCCGGCATGTAGTGGGTGAGCACGCCGTCGCCGGACGGGGACAGCCACTCGAACTCCGAGGTGAACTGCATGACCGACGGATCGCCCCACCCGTCGAGCTTGGGTTCGTGGGTCCACAGCATCGGACCCCACTGGTGGTACGGTCCGCGCGCCCACGAGGACGAGTCGAGGCTGGCCGCGGCGACCAGGCCGGGGAACTGCGGGTCGTGGCCGAACGCATCCAGCTGCCAGGCCGTCCGTGGGTCGCCGCCGAGCACGCCGCGCTGATACCCGGCGCCGTGGACCAGGTTGCGGACCGTCGACTCGGCCGAGGTGAGATTGGTGTTCGGCTCGTTGTAGGTGCCGCCCATCAGCTCGAGGCGGCCCTCGCTGAGCAGTCGGCGCAGGTAGGCGCGGTCGCCCGGGTGCGCGTCCCAGTACGGCTTGAGGTAGTCCACCTCGGCGAGCACGAACTTGTAGTCCGGGTCGCGGCGCGCGCTCTCCATGTGCTCGCGGACCAGGTCGAACCCGGCGTGCTGGAACGCGGCGCGGAACTCGGCGGCGGCCGGGCCGGCCTCGTCCCACGTCGCGGTGTACGCGGCCTGGGTGTTCCACCACACCGGGTCGTAGTGGAAGTGGGAGATCATCCAGACCGTCCAGCCGGGCTCGGCCACGGTCACGGTCGTTTCGACAGTGGCGGCGCCGGCTGTCACCCGTACCGGAACGATGGATTTTGGATCTTGATCGGTGGTTATCGGGACGTCGGTGATCTGGCCCTCGGCGCCGGCCGACCCGTGCAGGCCGGGGCCTTCGATGCTGATCTCGGCCGGCTGGGTGAGTCCGGAGAGCTCGACCCGCACGATCTGGCGGGCGGGGTCGCCGACGAACAACTCGGTGCTGGTCACGGCCACGATGCGCATGCTTATCCTTTCACCGCGCCGGTGAGGCTGAACGCCCCGCCGAGCACCTTGGACACCGCGGAGTACAGAAGGATCACCGGCACGGTGTAGAGGATCGAGAACGCGGCGAGCTGGCCGTAGGCGACCTGCCCGTACTGGGAGAAGAAGGTGTAGATGGTCACCGCGGCCGGCTGTTTCTCCGGGCTGAGCAGCAGGATGAACGGGACGAAGAAGTTCCCCCACTGCAGCACGAACGTGAAGATGAACACGACCGTCAGCCCGGGGACCATCAGCGGCAGCACGATGCGGTGCAGTGACTGGAACCAGCCCGCGCCGTCGGTCCAGGCGGCCTCCTCCAGGCTGAGCGGCACGCTGTCCATGAAGTTCTTCATCATCCAGATGGCGAACGGCAGCGCGGACGCCGTCATGAACGCGATGGTGGCCGGCACCGAGTCGATCAGGTTGAACCGGCTGTACATGGCGTAGACGGGCACCATGACCGCGGTGATCGGCAGGCCGGTGGCGAACAGGATGATGAGCAGGAAGTTGCGGCCGAACCGGTTGCGGTAGCGCGACAGCGGATACGCGGCGAACGTGGCGACGAGCGCGGTGAAGATCGCCGTGCTGCCGGAGATGATCAGTGAGTTGAGCATCGGGCGGAACACGGTCTCGGGGGTGAGCACCTCCTGGAAGTTCACGAGCGAGAACTCCCAGGTCACCTCCGCCGACAGGCCGGAGTGCGGCTGGATCGAGGAGATCAGCAGCCAGGCGAACGGGAGCAGAAAGCAGATCGCGATCAGCAGCAGGGCCAGGTAGATCGCCAGGCGCCGGGCCATGTCAGTCCTCCAACCTGATCAGCCGCAGGTAGATCACCGAGAAGAGGGCGCCGACGAGGAGCAGGACCAGTGCCATCGCCGTGCCGTAGCTGAGCTCGTAGAACTTGAACGACTGCTCGTACATGTAGAGCGGCGTGGTCTGGCTGGCCGTGCCCGGCCCGCCGCCGGTCATCACGAAGATCAGGCCGAACGCGGCGAGGGTCTGCAACGTGATGAGCATGAGGTTGCTGACGATCGAGCGGCGGATCAGCGGCAGCGTCACGTAACGCAACTTCTGCCAGCCGGAGGCGCCGTCGATCGCCGCGGCCTCCAGCAGGTCGGGTGGCACGTCGGAGAGCGCCGCGTCGTAGACGAGCATGCTGAACGCGGTGCCCCGCCACACGTTCGCGAAGATGACCGCGACCATCGGGGCGGTGTAGAGCCAGTTCTGCTGCACTCCGACGTGCTGCAGCAGCTCGTTGAGGGTGCCGGTGCGGTGCAGGAACGCGTACCAGCAGAAGCCGGCGACGGTTTCCGGCACCGCCCACGCGGCCAGCACCAGCCCGGTGACCAGCGTGCGGCTGACCCGGTTGCGGCCGCGCATCAGCAGGGCGAGCAGCAGCCCGAGGGTGTTTTGGCCGATCACCGCCGAGCCGACCACGAAGATCAGCGTCAGCCAGATCGAATGCCAGAAGGCCGGGTCGTTCACCATCCGTTCGAAGTTGGCCAGGCCGACGAATTCGACAGCGCCGGCGCCGCTGAGCGCGGTGTTGGTGAACGCGATGTAGACGCTCCACAGCATCGGGCCCGCGAAGAACAGGAGCAGCAGCACCAGAGCCGGCAGCAGCGGGATGAGGCTGCGCAGGCCGCGGCCGCGATCCCGGCGGGGCGTTTCCTCAGGGTCACGCACCGCCGGGGGCAGCGTCGTGGCCGTCACCCGCTCACCTTGTCGGGGCCGACGGCCGCCTTGACCTCGTCACCGTAGGTGGCCATGGCCTGCTCGGGCGTCGCCTGGCCGGTCATCACCGCCTCCATGGCGACCTGGATGGCGTTGGAGACCCGCGGATACTCCGGGTAGGCGGGCCGGAAGTGGGTCACCTGCACCAGGTCGGTGAAGAACTTCAGGGTCGGGTTCGAGTTCAGGTACTTCGGGTCCTCGGCCACGTCCTTGCGCTCGGCGATCTGGCCGGCCGCGATGTCGTACGCGAGCGAGTTCTCCTTGTTCAGCGCGAGGCTCACGTAGTCGAACGCGGCCTGCTTGTCCTTGGTGCGCGAGCCGACCGACAGCACCCAGCCGCCGGACATGCTGGTCGCACCGGGCGCCTGGCCGTTCTGGGTGGGCATCGGGGCCTGGCCGAGCACCTTGGTCCACGCCGGCCACGGCTTCGCGCCGGTCTCGATCCAGTTGCCGCTCTGCCACGAGCCGTTCAGGTCGATGGCGATCTTGTTCTCGGGGATGAGCTCGGAGTTCAGCCGGGTGCCGAAGTTCGGGTCGAGCGCGTCCTGCACGTCGGGGCCGAGCTTCTCGCCGTACACGGTCTTGATGAAGGTCAGCGAGTCGAGGAAGCCGGGCGTGTTGACCAGCCATTTCTTGCTCGCCTCGTCGTAGAGGGTGTCGGCGGTGCCGTAGAGCAGCATCTCGAAGCCCTGCATGCTGGCGGCCTCGCCCGCGCCCTTGCCCGAGAAGACGTTCATCGGGATCACTCCGGGCAACTTCGACTTGATCGTACGCGCTGCCGTGAGCACGTCGTCCCAGGTCTTCGGCTGCCACGGCACGGGCAGTCCCGCCTTGGCGAACAGATCCTTGTTGTACCAGAGGGCGCGGGTGTCGGTGCCCATCGGAACGCCGTAGATCTTGCCGTCGAGGCCCTTGGCGGCCGCCTTCGACGCGTCGGTGAACTGGCCCCAGTCGGCCCACTTGCTCAGATAGTCGTCGAGCGGGGCGAGGAACCCGGCCTGGATGTCCGTGTTCACCAGGAACGTGTCCTCGTAGAGGATGTCCGGCGCGGTGTTGGGGGACCGGTTCATCAGGGTGAGCTTGGTGTAGTAGTCGTTCTCGGACGCCTCGATCGGCAGCAGCTTCACGGTCCAGCCCTGGTGGGCCGCCTCGTACTCGCCCTTGACCTTGTTCATCAGGTCGTCCATCTGGATGAAGGTGCCGAACTTCTGGTACGCCACGGTGAGGGTTTTCGCGTCGCTGTCGCCGCCGCCTGAATCGCCGGAGCACGCCGTGGTCGCGCTCAGGGTCAGGGTCAGCAGTCCGGCAAGGAGAGCTGTGGTGCGTCGTCGCATGCTCGTCTCCTTCGAAAGTGGATCCTCCTGCATAGTTCTGAGAACGTATTCATAGAACGTAATCAATTACTCTTGGCCCGGTCAACCGAGGGGATTTCATGCGGCAGCCCACCATGCGTGACGTTGCGAAGGCGGCCGGCGTCAGCCAGGCGACGGTCTCGCGGGTCGTCAACGACGAGCGCTACATCCGGCCCGAGACCCGGGCCGCCGTCGAACGCGCCATCGCCGAGCTCGGCTTCCACCGCAACGAGATCGCCCGCACGCTGCGGCCCGGCCAGGCCGCCAACACCATCGCCCTGGTCATCGAGGACCCCGGCAACCCGTTCTGGTCCGCGATCATCCGCGGCGCCGAGGAGACTGCCCGCCGCCACCGCCACATGCTCGTCGTCGGCAGCACCGGCCAGGACTACGACCAGGAACGCGACCTGCTGCGCGACCTCGTCCGCCGCCGCGTCGACGGCCTGCTCGTCGTGCCGACCGCCCACGACCACGTCGACCTGCACCACGAGCTCGCCCGCCGCGCGCCCATGGTCTTCATCGACCGCGTCCCGCCGGGCGTGCCCGCCGACTCGGTCGTGCTCGACAGCTTCGGCGGCGCCCGCAGCGCGGTCGCGCACCTGATCTCGGCCGGCTACCGGCGCATCGCGTTTCTCGGCGGCGACCCGGCCGTGCACACCGGCGCGGCACGCCAGGCCGGCTACCGGCAGGCGCTCGCCGACGCGGGACTGCCGTGCGACCCCGCGCTGATCAGCCTGGGCAACCACACCGTCACGGCCGCGGCCCGATCCGCTGCCGAGCTGCTCACCGAGCCGGTCGACGCCGACGCCGTCTTCGCCGACAACAACCGGATCTGTGTGGGAGTCCTGCACGCGGCCGCGGCGCACGGCGGCGATGTGGGGATCGCCGGCTTCGACGACGTCGAGCTGGTCGACCTGCTTCCCCGTCCGGTCGCCCTGATCACGTACGACGCGGTCGAGCTCGGCCGGCAGGCGGCGACCCTGCTGTTCGACCGGATCGGTGGCAGCACGGCGGAGGCCCGCCGGGTCGTTCTGCCGACGAAGCTTGTCCATCGCGGCGATGCGGCGATCGGCCGCGGCCGATAGCTTGATCCTCATGGTGCGGAAGCTGGCTCTGGCTCTGGTCCTCACGGTGTCGACGTCTGTCGTGCTTCCCGGCACGCCCGCCGGCGCGACCTTCCACCCCGGGACACCGGGCGCGATCGGCATCGGTGACCCCTACTACCCGCTGGACGGCAACGGCGGCTACGACGTCAAGCACTACGACCTGGCGATCCGGTACACGCCGGCCACCGACGCGCTGGCCGGCGTGGTGAAGATCGAGGCCCGGGCGACCCAGCGGCTGTCCGCCTTCAACCTCGACCTCGACGGCCTGACCGTCCGGTCGGTCACCGTGGACGGCCGCCCGGCGAAGTTCTCGCGCGACGGCACCGAGCTCACCGTGACGCCGGGCCGGTCGCTCGCCAAGGGACACGTCTTCGACACGAAAATCGTCTACGACGGCGTGCCCAAAGTGATCCAGGACCCGGACCTCGGCGACGGCGGCGCCTTCACCACCACCGACGGCGTGGTCATCCTCGGCGAGCCGGATGTCGCGCAGGCGTGGTATCCGTCCAACGACCACCCGAGCGACAAGGCGTCCTTCTCGATCGCGCTGACCGTGCCGAAGGACGTGCAGGCGATCTCCAACGGCGTCCCGGCCGGCCGGTCGACCGCCGGCGGCTGGAGCACCTGGCGCTGGGAGCAGCGCGAGCCGATGGCGACCTATCTGGCCATGGCGGCGATCGGCGACTTCGACGTGACCTCCTACCGCAGGAACGGGATCACGTTCCTGGACGCGATCGACCCGGCGCTTTCCGCGGAGCGGTACGCCAGGGCGGCCAAATCGTTCGCCCGCCAGCCGGAGATCATCCAGTTCCTGTCCGGCTACTTCGGGCCGTACCCGATGCGTGCGGCCGGCGGCGTCGTGGACGCCGAGGGCGACTGGGGCTACGCGCTGGAGACCCAGGGCCGCCCGATCTACACGCCGGAGGACTTCGACAACCAGGAGGACGGCGACAGCGTCGTCGTGCACGAGCTGGCCCACCAGTGGTACGGCAACAGCGTCGCGCTGGACCGGTGGGCGGGCATCTGGCTCAACGAGGGCTTCGCGTCGTACGCCGAATGGCTGTGGAGCGAGCGTGAGGGCCTGGGCACCGCGCAGGAGTCCTTCGAGCAGCTGTACGCGACCCCGGCCACCTCATCGCTGTGGAAGTCGAAGGTCGCCGACCCCGGACCGCCGAACCTGTTCATCGGCGCCGTCTACAACCGCGGCGCGATGACCCTGCACGCCCTGCGGCTGACCGTCGGCGACGCCAAGTTCTTCCGCATCCTGCGGTCCTGGGCGCAGATCCACCGCAACGGCAACGTGACCACCGAGCAGTTCATCGCCCACGCCGAACGCGTCTCCGGCCGCGACCTCGGTGCCCTGTTCACCGCATGGCTCTACACGCCGTCGAAGCCCGCGCACCCCTGAGCCGTGCTGCCCGTCGTCGACCTGTCCTCACCGGCGAGCATGCTCGCCGGTGAGATCGAACGCGCCTGCCGTGCCAGCGGCTTCTTCTACGTCGTCGGCCATGGGGTGCCGGCCGAGCTGCAGGGCCGGCTCGACACCGCCGCCCGGCGGTTCTTCGGCCTGCCCGAGGCCGACAAGATGGAGATCGCCATGCAGCACGGCGGCACGGCCTGGCGGGGCTTCTTCCCGGTCGGCGCCGAGCTGACCGCCGGCCGGCCGGACCGCAAGGAGGGCCTGTACTTCGGCGAGGAACTCGGCGACGACGATCCCCGGGTGCGCGCCGGGCTGCCGCTGCACGGTCGCAACCTGTTCCCCCGCCAGGTGCCGGAGCTGCGGGACGCGGTGCTCGACTACCTCGAGGCGCTCACCGCGACCGCGCAGGCGGTGCTGCGCGGCGTCGCGCTCAGCCTGGACCTCGACGCCGACTACTTCGCCGACGGCTACACCGCACATCCGACCGTGCTGTTCCGGATCTTCCACTACCCACCGGCACCACCGGACAGCGACGACTGGGGAGTCGGCGAGCACACCGACTACGGCCTGCTCACCCTGCTGGCCCAGGACGACAACGGCGGCCTGCAGGTCCGCTCCGGCGACGGCTGGATCGACGCGCCGCCGATCCCGGGCGCCTTCGTCTGCAACATCGGCGACATGCTCGAGCGGGTGACCGACGGCTACTACCGCTCGACTCCGCATCGGGTCCGCAACCTCAGCGGCCGCGACCGGCTGTCCTTCCCGTTCTTCTTCGACCCGGACTTCACCGCCGAGATCCCACCCCTGCCCGGTACGTACGGCGACTACCTGATCAGCAAGGTGTCCCACGTCTTCCCGCAACTGCGCCGGCAGGTGCACCTAAACCCATGATCTACGTCCGGATGAACGGCGGCGTGCACCGACCGCGGCGAGCAGGGCGTCCTCGACCAGGTGGCGTGGGCGGACAGCTCCGGCACCGAGTACGCGATCACGTTCGAGCAGCAGCAGGCCGCCTTCTACGGCTGGCGCCGGCAGCCCGGTGAGCGGCCGAGGGAGTTCCGCGGCCGGCTGATGGGGCGCGACTCGGTGGCCAAGGAGGCGCAGCGGTTCTCCGCGGCGGAGGGCTGGAGCGGCACGGTCGCGTTCGGCGACGGCGGTTTCCTCGGCGCCTACCAGCGGGTGGGGGAGGGCTCCATCGGCTACCGCGGCCGGGACCGCTGAGCAGCGGCCCCGGCCGGCCGCGTCAGCGGCGGCTCGCGTGATAGTGGCTGATCAGGCCGCCGGTCAGCACCACCGTCAGGTTGACCTGGACCGGGTCGCGGCCGTCGACGAAGTGGAAGTCCGCCTCGGCCCAGCCCAGCAGCACCTCCTCGGCGAGCCGGCGCACCTCACGGATGCGGTATTCGACGGTCATTCCCATCGGCTGCGAGTCGTAGTAGGCGGCCACCCCGGCCGGGCCCACCGAGTACGGCCGGAGCCCCTGAAAGATCGCGTCCTCGGTGAAGAGCGCGCCCACGTCGTCCGGACGGTGCTGCTCGATGCCTTTCTGCCAGGCGTCGAGGACACCGGTCACTGCTGTCAGGTCGCTCATCAGTGACCCGCGCTCTGGCCGCCGTCGACGTGCAGGATCTCGCCGGTGACGAACGGCGCGTTCTCCAGGTAGACGATCGCGTCGGTGACGTCGGAGATCTCGCCCATCCGGCCGACCGGGTGCAGGGCGGAGAGGAACTCGTGGGTCTCGGCCGGGTGCATGGGCGTACGGATGATGCCCGGCGACACCGCGTTGAAGCGGACATTGCGTCGCGCGTACTCGATCGCCAATGATTTCGTCGCGGCCGCGAGGCCGCCCTTGGTCAGCGAAGCGAGCGCCGACTGCAGGCTCGAGTTGGCGTGATCGACCAGACTCGTGGTGATCGTGACGACGTGCCCGCCGCCCTGCTCGGCCATCGCGCCGGCCGCCTGCTGCGTGATCGCGAAGAAGCCCCGCAGGTTGACTCCGGTGATCGCGTCGAAGTCCTCGCCGGTGTAGTCGGCGAACGGCTTGGCGATGAAGATGCCCGCGTTGTTGACGAGGCTGTCGACGCGCCCGAAATGCCGGCGTCCGGCCTCGATGATCCGGGCGGCGACCGCCGGATCGGCGAGATCACCCGGCACGGCCAGCACACCGGGATCGTCCGACGGCTGAATCGAGCGCGAGGTGGCGACCACGTTCCAGCCGAGCTTGCGGTACGCGGTGACGGTGGCGGCGCCGATGCCCTGTGATGCTCCGGTGACGACTACGACCTTGGACATTTCTGCTCCTCGTTGCAGGTGAACCGCTGGGACTGGAGCAAGAGTCGGTCGCCGCGAGGGCATCGGCACGTCCGGTTTTCTCCTGCCTGAGAGGCTGCGCCTATCAGCCGTAAGCTGGGCCGATGGAGCTTCGCCAGCTGCGCTATTTCGTCGCCGTCGCCGAGGAGCTGAGCTTCGCCAAGGCGGCCGCGCGGCTGCGCATCGCCGGGCCGTCGCTGTCCCAGCAGATCAAGGCGCTGGAGCGTGACCTGCGGGTCCAGCTGTTCGAGCGGGACCGGCGCTCGGTCACCCTGACCGCCGCCGGCACCGCCCTGCTGCCGCGCAGCGTCGCGCTGCTCGACCAGGCCGACCAGCTGCGGCGCACCGCGCTGGGCCTGGCCGCCAACGAGACGGTACGCCTCGGATACGTCAACTGGCGCCCCGCCGACCTGGAGGACCGCGCCGCCGGCATCGCCCAGCTCCTCGTCGACGCGTGGGTGCTGCCGTCCCACGCCCAGGCCGGCCGCGTCGCCGACGGCGGCCTCGACTTGGCGATCTGCTGGGCCTCCGCGGCCACCCTCGACAAGCACGGCCTCGAAGCGCGGCTGCTCGGCACCGACCGGCTGTTCGCGGTGAGCACCGGCAGCGCCGACACCCCGGTGCGGGCCCGCGACACCGTTGTGCTGCTCGACGCCGACGAGAGCAGCTGGTCGTCGTGGAACACCTGGGCCGCGGCGATGGCCGAGGAGACCGGTGCGCGGGCCGTGCCGGTCGCGGAAGGCGGTGTCACCGGGCCCGCGTTCTTCGACCACGTGCGCCGGCTCGGCCGCCCGGTCGTCAACAACCCGAAGAGCCAGACCACGCCGGTCCCGCCCGACCTGGTGGCCCGCCCGATCGAAGGCCCGAAACCCTATTGGACGTGGTCGCTGGTCAGTCGCCGCGACGAGCCGCGGCCGGCGGTGCGCGCGGTGGCGGAGGCGCTGACCCGCTCGATCGGCCGCCTCTGCCTCGACGAACCGGGCGTCTGGATCCCCGCCGGCGATCCGCACCGCTAGTTTCGGGACGCCACGGTCGCCCGCCGGCCGCTGTGCGGATTCGAGCTCGACCGGGTGACTTCGGCTACCGCGGGCCAGGTCAGTGGGTATGGCGAGGCCATGGGCATGATGATTGGCTTGCGGTGGGGTCGTGGGTTCGCCGCCTTGGTGTTGATCCTGCCGCTGTCCGGGGTGGCAGGTTGTGACCAGCGAACCGCAACCGCGGCCGACACCTCGCGTGATCATCCCGCCGGGTTCGACCCGAGCGCCCGTCAAGCGTGCGCGAAGTTCCGTTCGGGCTGGCGCGGGGCGACTGATGCGCCGGCGCGGTTGCAGCTGGCCGACACCGTCGAGCGGTCGGCGCGGCGCAGCGACAACGCAGCGATCACGCAGCGTGCCACCGTGATGGGCCGCAGCGCCGAGGACGGCGGCCGCCAGTGGCGTACGGCAGGGGCCGAGCTGATGCGCGCCTGCCGCCAGGTGGCAGCAAGCCCCGCGCCGCCCGTTCTGCCGATCACGGGATAAGGCTCGCCGGCGCGATACGCGCCGACCTCGCCGTGGGCGCGTTTGCGGTTCGCCGGGCTCAACAGCCCGTTGAGCTGTTCCATCTTGAGTCGCCTTCGCACCGCTGACCAGGCCGCTGTCTGATGCGCGACGGCTGTCCGGCCCTGCCCCGGGCTGCCGGCCAAACAACGCTGGACAACGCAACGACAATGGGCGATGGATCGCGGCGCGACTGGGGGAGGTCGGGGATGCCGAGGCCGGAGCGACCGTTGGGCGACCTCGACGGTCCGATCGCCCAGTTCGCGGCGGGGCTGCGGCAGTTGCGGGAGAAGGCCGGCAAGCCGGGTTACCGGCAGATGGCCGCGCGGGCGAACTATTCGGTGGCGACGTTGTCGGCGGCGGCGTCGGGGCGGCGGTTGCCGACGCTGGAGGTGACTCTTGCGTACGTTGCTGCGTGCGACGGTGATCTCGTCGATTGGGAGCGGCGTTGGCGGGAGGCGGAACGGCTGAGCGTGGCGCCCGCCGGGGACCCGGCTGCGGCGAACGGGTACGGGCGGTCGCCGTATCCGGGGCTGGCGATGTTCCAGCCGGAGGACGCGCAGCTGTTCTTCGGCCGTAGCACGCTGGTGGACGACCTGGTGCGCCGGCTCGGGCAGCGGCGTTTCCTGGCGGTGTTCGGGCCGTCGGGTACCGGTAAGTCGTCGCTGGTCCGGGCGGGGCTGGTCCCGGCGGTCGGTGGGCCGGCGGTGGTGTTGACGCCGGGTGCGCACCCGATCGAAGAGCTGGCGGTACATCTCGCGCGGCATGCCGGTGTGTCGGCCGCCGGGCTGCCGGAGGAGCTGCGCAAGGACCCGGCGCAGGCGAATCTGCTGGTGCGGCAGGGCCTGTGCGGCGTACCCGAAGATCTTTTGTTGGTGGTGGATCAGTTCGAGGAGACCTTCGCGACCTGCGCTGATCCGGCCGAGCGGGCGGATTTCGTGGCGGCGTTGCTGGCGATGTGCCGGGAGCCGGACAGCCGGGCGCGGGTGGTGCTGGCGGTGCGCGCCGACCACTACGCCCGGTTCACCGAGCACCCCGAGCTGCTGGCCGTGCTGGCGGACGCGCAGGTGCTGATCGGCGGGATGAGCCCGGCGGAGCTGCGCGAGGCGGTGACCAGGCCGGCCGAGCAGTGCGGGGCCCGGGTGGAGGGGGCGCTGGTGGCCACGATCGTGGCCGAGGTGGCCGATTCCCCGGGCGCGCTGCCACTGGCGGCGCACGCGCTGCGCGAGGCGTGGCGCCGCCGCCAGGGCGCGATGGTCACCCTGGCCGGATACCAGGCCGCCGGCGGGGTGGCCGGGGCGGTGGCCCACACCGCAGAGCAGGCGTACGAGCAGCTGTCCGAAGCCGAACGCCTGGTGGCCCAACGGGTGCTGCTGCGGATGGTTGACGTCGGCGCGGACGGATTGATCACCCGGCGGCGGCTGACCCGGGCCGAACTGGACACGATCGAGCTGGCGCCGGCGGTGATCGACGCGTTCACCGCCGCGCGGCTGGTCAGCACCGACCGTGACACCGTGGAGATCGCGCACGAGGCGCTGATCCGAGCCTGGCCGCGGCTGCGTGGCTGGGTGGAGGAGAGCCGGGCCGGCCTGCGGCTGCACCGCCAACTCACCGAGGCGGCCGCCGCCTGGGAGTCGCTCGGCCGCGACGAAGGCGCGCTGTACCGGGGGTTGCGGCTGTCCACTGCGGTGGAGGCGAAGATCGTCGACCTGGCCGGTGCGGAACGCGAGTTCCTGGAGGCGAGCCAGGCGCTACGCGACCGTGAGGCCCGGGTGCGCCAGCGCCGCAGCCGCCGGCTGTTCGCCGGCCTGGCCGCGGTCATGGCTGTCGTCTGCGTGCTCGCGGCCGCGGCAGTAGTGTCGGCGCGCCGTGCGACCTCCGAACGGGACTGGGCCGTGGCGCAGAAGTTGGCGGCGGGCGCGCGGGCCGAGCGGATGACCGATCCGGAACTGGCGTTGCTGCTCGCGTCGCGGGCCTACCGTCTCCATCCGGATCCGGAGACGGAGTCGGTGTTGCGGCAGGCGACGGCCGACGCCCGTTCGACGTTCACGATGCGGGCGCACGAGACGGTCGTGCACTCGGTCGACGTCTTCGGCTCCCGCGTGGTCAGCACCGACCTGGACGGCGTGGTCGAGGTCTGGGATCTGCAAGGCCGCACATCTGCGGTCACCGCGCCCGGCCACGGCGTCGATGCGGTATTCGGCCCGGACGGGAAACTGGCCATCGCCCGCTGGAACCCGCAGATCGGCAAGACGCAGATGGTGCTGTGGCGGCCGGGGGACGGCGACGCGGTACGGCTGCTGAACCCGGAGGTGCCCACGATCGTCACCCGCGGCGGGCTACGGGCAATGACCCGTGCCGTGACGTACAGCCCGGACGGCCGCTGGGTCGCCGCGCTCGGCACCGACTCGCACGTTCACGTCTGGGACACCAGTCGCGGCCGAGCGCCGAAAGCAGTGCGCTACACGGGAGATGTCGTCGACCTCGCCTTCGGCCCAGGTGGTCGCCTGGCTGTCGCCTCGGACGACGGCGTCGTACGGATCTGGGACCTCGGCCGGGACGCCCCGGTGGTGATCCGTCAGCTCAAGGTGGCTGCTCCCGTTGCGGTGGCCATGAGCGCCGACGGTCACGGTGTTGCCGTCGCCGGCGCCGAGACGGTCACGGTCTGGCCCGTCGACGGGCGCACCGGCCCGCAGGTCTACCGCGGCCCGGAGCAGACCTATACCAGCGTGGCGTTCAGTCCCGAAGGGCGCCGGATCGCCGCCGGCACGAACGAGCGGACCATCCGGATGTGGGACGTCACCGACCGCACGAACAGCCTGGCGTTGCGCGGGCACAAGAATCCTGTGCTGGACCTGGCATTCAGCCCGGACGGGCGCCGGCTGGTATCGGGAAGTCAAGACTCCACCGTGCGGGTGTGGGACACCACCGGCGCCGCGGATCCCGCCACGGTCACCCTTCCCGCGGGGTACGGCCCGGCGCAGCTCAGCGAGGACGGCAACTACGCGGCGGCGCCTGCCGAGCCCGGCACGATCGCAGTCTTCCCAGCCCGTACGCCGCGGAGCGCGACGCTGTTGCGCAACGTCCCGCCGCGTCTGAACTCCCTGAGCGTCAGCGCGGACGGACGCGCCGTGGCGGCCTCGACCCTCAGCAGTGAACGGATCTACCGGTGGGAGGAAACGACAGGCGCCGAGCCCACGACTCTCGACTGCCCGCACCGGCCCGAACTGATGCTCCCCAACAAGGTCACCCTCAGCAACGACGGGCGCATGCTCGCCGTCGACTGCGGAGACAGCGACATCCTGGTGCGGTGGAACGACGGCCGGCACGTGGTCGGCCAGGCGTACACCTCCTCACCGATCGTGGTCAGCCCGGACGCCACCCTGGTGGCGATTCCGTCGGAGCAGGTGGTGTGGGATCCGGCCGCCGACCGGGTCGTGCGGAGGCTGACCGGCCGGAACGGGCCTGTCGATCTTGCCCGGTTCAGCCCGGACGGGCGTTCGCTGGCCGTCGCGGAGGAGGACGGGACAGTCCGGATCTGGACCATCGCCGGGGCTGAGGATCCGGTCGTGCTCACCGGCGCGGTCGGGCGGATCGTGGCGATCGCCTTCAGCCAGGATGGCAACCTGATCGCCGGCGTCGGCTCGGACGACGTCGTACGCGTGTGGAACACGGACGGCCGCGGAGAGGCCTTGACTCCCGAGCATCCCGGTGGCGCCCGGCAGATCGCGTTCAGCGCCGACGGCCGGCAGCTCATCACGGTGTACGGGGCAACCGTCCGGTTCACGCCCTGCGAGGTGTGCGACCCGATCGCCGAGGTCCTCGCACTGGCACAGCAGCGCACCACCAGGGACTTCACACCCGAGGAACGCGCCAAGTATCTGCGCGAGCCCGGATAGGACGTTGTCCGGCGTTGTTTGTCTGATGCCCTCGAGCAGGGGCCAGACAACTCTCCCGCCGCTAGACAGGGTTTGTCAGCCACGCGGGTCAGGGCGTCGAAACGGGGGCGCCGCCGTCCTGTCCGTGTGGCTGACACTCCTGGACGGCCGGCGGGGTGGGGGATGTTGCTGTCAGAGGAACAGGTGCGGACGCCGGGAAGCGCCTGCGCGACGCTGCCGGATCCCGCGCAGGCCGACAGCGTCGCCGATCTCGTCGAGCGGCTGCGCCGGCTCAAGATCTGGGCCGGTGACCCCTCGTACGAGATGATCAAGAACCGCGTCAATGCGGCCTGGGCGGCGGCGGGCCGGCCGGCCGGCGAGCTGGTCTGCAAGTCCACGATCGCGTACTGCTTCCAGCGTGGCCGGCGCCGCTTCGACACCGACCTGGTGATCGCGGTGGTCCAGGCGCTGCACCCGGACACCGGCTATCTGACGCAGTGGCGCCATGCGTTGCGCGTCGTGGGTGGAGAGACCGACTCGGTGTCCCAGGTGCAGATCCGAGACGACCTCCCACCGGATTGCGACCGGTTCACCGGCCGGACCCGCGAGCTGGAACAGATCCGCCACGCGGCGCGCACCGGCGACGCGGTGGTGATCGCGGGCATGGCGGGGGTCGGCAAGACCCGGCTCGCCGTCCACGCCGGGCGCCTGCTCCACCAGGAGCAGCAGTTCGATCGGGTGTTCTTCACCGACCTGCGCGGCTTCGATCCCGACCCGGCACAGCCGCCGGCCGCCGTCCTGGAGGAGTTCCTGCGCCTGCTCGGCATGCCCGGCCAGCAGATTCCGCGTGACCTCGACGCGCGTGCTGCCGCCTACCGCGACCGCCTCACCGCCATCCGCGCCCTGGTGGTGCTGGACAACGCCGCCACCACCGAGCAGGTCCGGCCGCTGCTTCCCGCCGGACCGGGCAGCGTCACGCTGGTCACCAGCCGGCGCAGCCTGGCCGCCCTGCGCCCGGCAACCCACCTGTCGGTGGACGTGTTCACCCCCGGCGAAGCCATCGCATTTCTCACCCGGCTCGTTCCCGCCGGCGCGGATTCGTACGCCGCGGCACGCATCGTCCGGCGCTGCGGCTATCTGCCTCTGGCGCTGAGTTCGATCGCGGCGCACATGCAAAGCACACCGGGATGGACCTTGACCGACCACGCCGACCGGCTCGACGAACGCCACCACGACCGGCGCCTCGACACCCGCGTCGAACTCGCCCTCCAGCAGTCCTACCAGCGCCTACCCCCTGACCAGCGGCGGCTGCTGCGCCTGCTCGCCCTGCACCCCGGCCCGGACGTCGACGCGTACGCCGCCGCAGCCCTCGCCGACACCGATCGGGCCACGGCCCAGACACTCCTGTGCTGTCTACGCCGGGATCACCTACTCGTGCAGACCGCGCCGGGCCGGTACACCTTCCACGATCTCGTCCGCGCCTACGCCGTCACCCGCGCCCACGACGAGGACCCACCGCCGGAACGTCGGGCCGCCCTGACCCGGTTCGCTACCATCAGCACACCTTGGCGGGAGAGGCAGCGCTGTGCGGATCGAGTTGGTCACCGGTGACATCACCGTCGAGCAGGTCGACGCCATCGTCAACGCGGCGAACTCGTCCCTGCTGGGCGGCGGCGGAGTCGACGGCGCGATCCACCGCACGGGAGGCCCGGCGATCCTGGAGGAGTGCCGGGCACTGCGAGCCAGCCGGTACGGCAAGGGCCTGAAGGTCGGCCACGCGGTGGCGACCACCGCAGGACGGCTGCCGGCCCGGTGGGTGATCCACACCGTCGGACCGGTGTTCAGCAGAGACGAGGATCGCGCACCGCTGCTCCGGAGCTGCTACACCACCTCGCTGGCCGTCGCCGCCGAACTGGGCGCGCGGACGGTCGCCTTCCCGCTGATCTCCTCCGGCGTGTATCGATGGCCGAAGGACGACGCCGTCGTCCAGGCACTGACCGCCCTGCACGCTGAGCCGACCACCGTCGAGGTGGTGCGCCTAGTGCTGTTCGACGAGCAGACCCGCCAGGCGGCGGAACGCGTCCACCAGGCCTTCGAACACGACCGGGGTCACGGCTCGGCGTCCTTCCGTTAGGTTTCGGCCATGCCATCGAACGCGACCCTGGTCTTCGGGAAGCTGGACCACGACGAAGCGCTGGCGGAAGCAGTTGCCCTGCGGTACGGATCCCGCCCCTGGTGAGGCCGCCCTCGCGGCCACGATCGGCCCGGCCGAATCGGTCCCGGCATCGTGTCGTCGACGGGCGTCTGACCTGTCGTGTTTGCGCTAACAGGGGCAAATTGGCGTTCTGTAGGGCCTTGACGGGCCGCGCGTGTTAGCGAAAACATTGACGAGCTTGCGTTTCAACCAGGTTGAGCCGCCCCACGGCGAACCGGTTGCCCGTGACGGTCATCCCCAGGCTGTCGCGATCCCCCTACCGAAGGACCGCCATGACATCCCCCGCTCATCCCCCGAGACGATCACGGGCACCTCGACGTGTCGCCCTGATCGCCCTCCTCGCCACCGTGACCGCCGCCGGCGTCGCGGTGGCCACGCGTTCCGCCTCGGCCGCGGTCGTCGACCCGGCCGCCTCCTACGTGCTGGTCAACCGCAACAGCGGCAAGGCTCTCGACGTCTACAACCTGGCCACCACCGACGGCGCCGCGATCAATCAGTACGCGCGTAACGACGGTGCCTGGCAGCAGTGGAAGTTCCTCGACTCCGGCGGTGGCTGGTACCGGGTGCAGTCGGTGCACAGCGGCAAGGTCCTGGACCTGCCGACCACGGCGGACGGTGTCCAGTTGGTGCAGAACACCGACCGTAACGACGCCCGTCAGCAGTTCCGGCTCGCGGACTCGGCCGGCGGCCTGGTCCGCCTGATCAACCGCAACAGCGGCAAGGCCCTCGATGTCTGGCAGTGGTCCACCGCCGACGGCGCCATGGTCTCGCAGTACCAGGACCTCGACGGCGCCAACCAGCAGTGGCAGCTGGTCCGGCTGGGCGCCGGCCCGTCACCGACCACGCCCACTCCGAGCACACCCGCGCCGCCGTCCACGACACCGACCGTGCCGCCGCCGGCCTACCCCGGACCGGGTGCGGTCTCCGGCGCCACCGGCACGCATGACCCCACCATGCTCAAAACCCCGCAGGGTACGTACATCGTGGCGCAGACCGGCGACAACATCCGGCTCACCACCTCCACCGACCGCACGACGTTCCGGGCGGCCGGGGCCGCGTTCCCGAACGGGGCGCCGTGGACGACCGCGTACACCGGAGGCAGCCGCAACCTGTGGGCGCCGGACATCTCGTACCACAACGGCCAGTACTACCTGTACTACTCCGCCTCCACGTTCGGCTCCAACCGCTCGGCGATCTTCCTGGCGACGAGCCCGACGGGCGCCTCCGGAACGTGGACCAACCGGGGCCTGGTCATCGAGTCCAGCACGTCGAACAACTACAACGCGATCGACCCGAACCTGATCGTCGACGACGCCGGCCGCTGGTGGCTGAACTTCGGCTCCTTCTGGTCCGGCCTCCAGCAGATCGCCCTGAATCCGTCGACCGGCCTGCGCGCCGACTCCGGCATCCGTCTGATCGCCGGGCGCAACGGCGGGGCGATCGAAGCGCCGCACATGATCAAGCGCGGCTCCTACTACTACCTGTGGGTGTCGTTCGACCGCTGCTGCCAAGGTGCGGCTAGCACGTACCGAATCATGGTCGGCCGCTCGGCCAGCCCGAACGGACCGTTCGTGGACCGCAACGGTGTGGCGATGAATTCCGGCGGCGGCACGCAGGTGCTCGCCGGGCACGGCGACATTCATGGCCCCGGCCACCAGGCCGTCCTCCGCGACACAGACGGTGACCTGCTGGTCTACCACTACTACGCCAACAACGGCGCCTCGTTGCTCGGGCTCAACCGGCTCGGCTACGACTCCGCCGGCTGGCCGTTCGTCTACTAGGAGCTGACATGAGAAAGAGCATTCTGACGGCGGCGGCCACCCTGTTGCTGGCGACCGGCGGCACCATCGCCGTCACGACCGCCGCCGACGCGGCCACCGTACAGACCGGCACGCCGTACGTGCTGGTCAACCGCAACAGCGGCAAGGCTCTCGACGTCTACAACCTGGCCACCAGCGACGGCGCCGCGATCAATCAGTACGCGCGTAACGACGGTGCCTGGCAGCAGTGGAAGTTCCTCGACTCCGGCGGTGGCTGGTACCGGGTGCAGTCGGTGCACAGCGGCAAGGTCCTGGACCTGCCGACCACGGCGGACGGTGTCCAGTTGGTGCAGAACACCGACCGTAACGACGCCCGTCAGCAGTTCCGGCTCGCGGACTCGGCCGGCGGCCTGGTCCGCCTGATCAACCGCAACAGCGGCAAGGCCCTCGATGTCTGGCAGTGGTCCACCGCCGACGGCGCCATGGTCTCCCAATATCAGGACCTCGACGGCGCCAACCAGCAGTGGCAGCTGATCCCGCTGACCAGCGCCGCGCGCACCTTCACCAACCCGATCAAGCGCAACGGCCCGGACCCGTGGCTGCAGCACCACAACGGCTACTACTACCTGGCCACCACCACGTGGAACTCGACCATCACGATGCGCCGGTCGGCCACCCTCGCGGGTCTGGCCACGGCCGCCGACCAGGTGATCTTCAATCTGGCCGGGCGGGCCAACGGCTGCTGCAACATGTGGGCGCCGGAGTTCCACCTGATCAACGGCCGGTGGTACTTCTACTACACCGCCGGGCAGAACGTGTCCGACTACAACCCGACCCAGCGCCTGCACGTGCTCGAGTCGGCCGGCACCGACCCGATGGGGCCGTACACGTTCAAGGCCGACCTCGGCAACGAGTGGGCGCTGGACGCCAGCGTGCTCATGGTCGGCAGCAACCTCTACCTGATGGGCACCTACAACGCCGGCGGCTCCTACGGGCAGTCCAACTTCATCCAGCGCCTGACCAACCCGTGGACACTCACCGGCTCGCGCGTGCGGCTCAGCTCTCCGACGCTGTCCTGGGAGCGGCAGACCGGCGCGGTCAACGAGGGCCCCGAGCCGCTGTACCGCAACGGCAAGGTGATGGTCGTCTACTCGGCGTCCGCCTGCTGGGGCCCCGACTACAAGCTGGGCCTGCTCACCCTGACCGGCACCGACCCGCTGAACCCGGCGCACTGGACCAAGAGCCCCAACCCGGTGTTCCAGCGCAACGACGCCAACGGGGTGTTCGCCCCCGGCCACAACGGCTTCTTCAAGAGCCCGGACGGGACCGAGGACTGGATCGTCTACCACGCCAACGACTCCGCGGGCGGCGGCTGCGACATGAACCGCTCGACCAGGGCCCAGAAGTTCACCTGGAACGCGGACGGCACACCCAACTTCGGCACCCCCGTACGCCTCGGCGTCACCCTGACCGCACCCTCCGGCGAATAGCCGCAATCGCCCGCCCCGGCCACCGCCGGGGCGGGTTCCGGCTGCGCACCGTCGTTCGTCATGGGTTCACCGACGAAAGTTAGTAGCGGCCTGAGCTGCTTCTTCTGTGCCATGAAGACATGATTGAAACTATCCGTCTGACCAAACGCCATCGGGCGGTCACCGCGGTCGACGACCTGTCGTTCGTGGCCGCCGACGGCGAAGTGACCGGATTCGTCGGGCCCAACGGGTCCGGCAAGACCTCCACCATGCGGATGATCGTCGGCCTGGACCGGCCGACCGGGGGTGCAGCCACGATCGACGGGCGCCCGCTGTCCGGTCACCGGGTGCCGCAGAGTGTCGCCGGTGCGGTGCTCGACGCGCAGCGGCTGCCGGCCGGCATGACCGCTCGGGGGCATCTGCGCTGGCTGGCGGCCGCGGGTGGGATCCCGCAACGCCGGTCCGACCTGCTGCTGGAGGAGGTCGGATTGTCGGGAGCGGCATCGCGCCGGGTGTCGGCCTTGTCGCTCGGAATGAAGCAGCGACTGGGGATCGCGGCCGCGCTCCTCGGAGACCCGGGCACCCTGATCCTCGACGAGCCCGTGAACGGACTGGACCCGGACGGCGTGCGCTGGATGCGGCAGCTGCTGCGCCGGCTCGCTGCCGAGGGCAGGTGCGTGCTCGTCTCCAGCCACCTGATGGCGGAGATGCAGCAGACCGCCGACCGTGTCGTGGTGATCGGCGCCGGGCGGCTGCTCGGTGAGTTCGCCATCGCTGACCTGGCCGCGGGAACGTCGCTCGAGGACGCGTACGTCGATCTGACCGCAAGGAGCACCGCATGAGTACGCCTACGCTGCGATCGGAGGCGCTCAAGGTGCGCGAACTCCGCTCGACCTGGGTCGGAACCAGCCTGATCCTGCTGGTCAGCGCCGGGATGGCGGCGCTCATCAGCGCCGTCGCCGACGTAGGCACAGTCGACGAGCGCCAAGTGATCTTCTACAGCTCCGGGCTCGCTACCTGGGCGTACGTGTTCCTGGCGGCCGGACTGGTCGCGACCGAGTTTCACGGCACGGGGCAGGCCACCTTCGTCGCCACGGCCCGGCGCGGGCGGGTGCTGGCCGCCAAACTGCTGCTGATCACCGCTGGTGGACTCGGCGTGGGTCTGCTCGCCGCCACGGCTACGGTGGGCGCCGCCCAGACCGTGCTGATCCTGCGCGGGCCGGAACCGCTCGACCTCGCGGATCCCGGCCTGGTTCGAGGACTCGTGCTGTTCCTGCCCACGTCGATGATCGTGCAGGGTCTGCTGGCGGCCTGCCTTGCCGTTCTGGTGCGCTCAGGCGTCGTCGCGGTCGTCCTCGCCGGGCTTCTGTCGCTCGCGCCGGTGAGCGTGGCGCCGTTCTTCGGTGACTGGTACGCCGCGCACGTCCCGCGCTGGGTTCCGGGGGCGGCCGTGGAGAGCCTCGCCGGGATCGCCGCGCCCGGATCGTACGGCTATCTCGCCTGGCCGCCCGCCGCCGCCTGCCTGCTGGCGTGGATCGGCGTCCTGCTGTTGATCGCTGCGGTGCGCCTGCCGCGCATGGACATCGCCTGACCCGGGAACAGGCAGCGTGAGCCGAGGGGGAGGCGCAGCATGACAGCCGCGATGCGCGAGATGGCCTGGCCGCTTCTCGGGATGGCCGCGGCCGCGCTGACCGGCACCGTCATCGGTTTGATCGCGATCCCGCCGGCGGCACCTGCCGTCCTGGCGATGACGGCTGCGCAGTTGGGCACCACCGCGCTGGCAGTGGTCGCGCCGCGCCGCCCAGTGTTGTGGGCGGTCGCGGTCGCGGCGGTCTCACTGGGCTCGACCCTGCTCGATGACCGGTTGGCCGATCTCGCTCACAGCGGCGCAGTTCCGTGGATCGCGCTGAGCACTGCGGTGGCCGCGCTCGTCCTGTATCGGCACGCCAAAGACCAGGCGGCGGTGGTTGCGGGCACGGTCGCGCTGGCTCTGGGCTCGATCGGGGTGGTGGCGGTCAGCGTGCAGGCCGGCGTACCCGTCGCCACGGCCATCCTGGCCGCCGGCGTCCCGTTCCTCATCGGCGTCATCATGGCCCTGCTCCAACACCTGCGTGACGCGCGCGAAGACCGCGTCCGCCGCCCGGAGCTGGTAGTCGACGACAGGGGTGACGGTTCTCTGGCGGGGGCCCGCCGCGCTCTGGCAATCGTCGCGCTGCGCAGCGACGAACTGGCCGCCTCGGCTGCCGACGGCGCGGCCCGGCGGGCGGCGGCCGACCTGCGTGACGTCGCGCGGCGGGGTCTGACCGGCGCGGACGGCGGCTCGGTGGCGCGCATCGAGGTTCACCCGGCCGGGATCGTGTCGGAGAAGGCGGGCGCGGCTGCGACAGGGGAGAGGACACGGGAGACCTCGATGCCGGAGTTGCCCGATCGCGAACGCGAGATTCTGCGGTTGGTTGCCACCGGCGCGTCCAACGCCGCGATCGCCCGGAGCCTCTATCTCAGCGAAGCCACCGTCAAGCAATACGTCTCCCGGCTCATGCGCCGCTTCGACCGGGAGAATCGCACCCAGTTAGCCCTGCTTGCGGCCCAGTGGTTCGACGGCTTCGCCTGAGCGGTACGCACGCTGCGTACGCCGACTTGTTAGCGAGAACAGCTGCCGTAACAGGTCTGCCGCCAGAAGATCCTCAGAAGCCGACTCATGGGGTTGACAGTCATATATGTGAGCGATAACACTCGGCAAACATCCCCGAAGCGTCGCGATAACCGACGGATCCCCGCTCCCGGCTGCGCCGACGCACCGTCGAATCAGAAAGGCAGACCCCCGTGCCTCTTTCCCGACGCGACTTCACCCGCCTGGCCGCGATGGGCGCGCTGACCACCGCCACCGGTGGCGCCACCCTGCTCGGCACCCCGTCGACAGCGCTGGCCGCCAACACCGCGTACGTCTTCGGCTACTTCAAGGAGACACCGAACCAGAGCGGTGACAGCTACGCACTGCACCTGGCGGTCAGCACCGACGGCCTGAACTGGCGGCCGCTCAACCAGAACAACCCGGTGGCCACCCCGACCGCCGGCACGCTCGGCCTGCGCGACCCCTTCATCCTGCGCAAACAGGACGGTACGTTCGTCGTGCTCGCCATCGACCTGCGCGGCCGCATCTTCAACCAGAACAACCAGTACCTGCACGTGTGGGACTCCACCGACCTGCGCAGCTTCACCGGCTACCGCCGGATCCGGATGCACGGCCTGGCCACCCACACCTGGGCGCCGACCGCCTTCTGGGTGGCCTCCCGCAACCAGTACGCCATCGTCTACTCCGCCAACAACGGCGCCGACGTCTTCATGGTCAACTACACGTCGGACTTCCGGACGGTCAGCACCAACCAGGTCTACTTCAGCCCCGGCTACCCGGTGCTCGACGCGGACATCGTGGTCGACGGGTCGACGTTCTACATGTACTACAAGAACCTCAACGACGGCCTGATCTACGGCGCCCGCTCGTCCACCGGCAACCCGAACAGCTACAGCAACTACACCGGCGGGCTGCGGCAGGGCAACGCCATGGAGGCACCGCTGCTGATCAGGAACAACACCGGCAGCGGCTGGCGGCTGTGGGGCGACTCGTTCAGCCCGGTCAACAACGACTACTACGCGTGGTCCACGTCCAACGTCGGCGCCAACGCGTGGACGTTGCTGAACCAGCGTGACTACACGCCGCCGCTGAACGCCAAGCACGGCACGATCGTCGGCATCACCGCCGCCGAGTACGACGGCCTGGTGGCGCGCTGGGGTCTGCCGGGCTGGGTGCGGCTCAAGTCGTACAACTTCCCGGACCGCTACGTACGCCACGCGAGCAACCTCGGCCGCATCGACGCCTACCCGTTCGACCCGCACGAGGACCAGCTGTGGCGGATGGTGCCGGGCCTGGCCGACGCCGCCGGCGTGTCGTTCGAATCGGTCAACCTCCCCGGCCGCTACCTGCGGCACAGCAACTACGCGATCCGGCTGGACGCCAACGACAACACCGCCACGTTCCGCGCCGACGCGACCTTCACCCGGGTCGCCGGGCTCGCCGATTCCACCTGGTCGTCGTTCCGGTCCTACAACTTCCCGGACCGCTACCTGCGCCACTCGGGCTACGTGCTGCGCATCGACCCCCTCAGCGCAAGCTCCAGCGCCAGCGACCGCCAGGACGCCACCTTCCGCGTCTCCTGACCGCGTGCGGTGAGGGACACCCGGCCAGGCACGCGACCGGTCGCGCCGGCGCAGCCTGCACAGTGTGTCCCTCACCCTTCGGCACCCACCGGCAGGGCAACTCCGCTGAGGCTACGAGCTTCCCGCGGACACCGCGGTACGCCCTACCTCGGATAGGAAGTGGCCTCGGCAATTCACGGCTTGCTGGCGACCACTGAGCCCCGCGTGGCGACCGGTCGGGTCGGCGTTGTTCCCCGCCTGCTGCCGGCCTTCATACGGTCGTGCCCACGACGACGGAAGGCGTGGGGATGCGCAAGGGAACTCGAATTGCACTGGGGATCGCTGCCGGGGTGGTGGCGGTGATCGTGGCCGGCGTGGGGACGCTCGCCGTGCTCAACCGGCCGCTGTCGCGCGCCGAAGTTGATGAGGCGATCCGCGAGCGGCTTCACGACACGGTGGCTGAGCATGCGTCCGTTTCGAGCGTGTTGTTCGCGACCTATGACGGGCGGACCGGCGAGTTGCACCGCTATGCCGCCGGCACCGTTTCGGCGGACTCCGCGGAGCCGGCGCGGGTGGACAGCCGGTTCCACTCGGCGAGCGTCGGGAAGACCATGCTGGCCGCGGTCTACGGTCAGCTCGTCGACGAAGGGCGCGTCACCTTTGCGGACCCCGTGGGCAAGTGGCTCGACGCGGCGGTGCTCGACGGACTCTTCGTCGAGGGCCGGGCGCCGGAGGTGACCCTCGGCCAGCTTCTCAGCCACACGTCCGGCGCGGCCGACTACTTCGAAGGGCCGGTGGTCTCCGGTCCGCCGATGATCGAGCTCATCACCACGAACCCGGACCGGCTGTTCACGCCGGCGGACCTGCTCGCGTTCTCCCGTGACCAGCAGACGCCCACCGCCGCGCCGGGAACCGCCTTCGGCTACTCCGACACCGGCTATGTGCTGCTCGGCCTCGCACTCGAGAAGATCGAGGGTCGACCGTACGCAGAGATTCTCGAACGCCGTGTCTTCACGCCCTTGGGCATGCCCGACAGTGACCTGCTGACCGATTATGGGGTGGACGCCGATGTCCTGGCGGTGACCGCGCGCGGTGTGGATCTGAGCACCAGGAACGCGATGTCGGTCGACTGGGCCGGCGGTGGTGTCGTGACGACGACGGCTGACCTGGTCACGTTCATGCGGGCGTTCACGTCGGGCGAGCTGGTCTCCGCCCCGACGCTCGCCCGGCTGACCGCCTTCGAGCACGAGTTCGAGCCGGGCATCCGGTACGGCATGGGCGTCATGCAGTTCCGCTTCAGTGAGCTGTCGCCGCTGCTGTTCAGCATGTCGGACGCGTACGGCGCGGTCGGCGCGACGGGCACGTACGCTCTCTACGATCCGGAGGGTGACACCTACTTCGTCGCCAACTACGGATCGCTGGAGTTCGGTGAGAAGGCGATCGAGGAGCTTGTCGACCTCCGGCTGATCACCGATCGTCTTGCGGACTGACCCGGAGCGGACCGACCCGGAGCGGAGTGACCCGGAGCGATGGTGGAGCTGGTGTGTTCGCCGGGCCTGCGCGCGCGGCTGGAACGCGAGCTCGCGGCGCACGACGTCGAACTGGGCGCCGACACCCGCTGGGTGCTCGTCGAGCGCGGGTTCGAGGTGCCGGCCGGACGCCCGGCGATCGTGTTCGACGCCCTCGACTACATGGACGTGGTCCGGCTGCTGGTCGCGGGCGTGCGCGAGCAGAACGGCGGCGCCCGCTCCGTGGTCGGCCAGCGGGGCAGCAACTTCGTCGTGCTCACGGCGCGCGAGGTGGTCTACCTGGAAGCGGTCGCCGAGGGGATCGTCGCCCGCACCGCGTCCGGCCGCGACCGCGTGCGGGGCACCCTGCAGCACTTCGAGGTGAGCTGGGCGGGGCTCGGCTTCGTACGGATCAACCGGTCGCAGTTGGTCAACCTGGCCCACGTGCGGGAGATCGTGCCCTGGTTCAACTCCCGCTACGTGCTGCGGCTCGCCGGAGGCGAGGAAGTCGAAGTCTCGAAAACGTACGCGAAGCGCCTGCGCAGCGCGCTGAGGATGTGAAGGCGGTGACCGTGATGGATGCGACTGCGCTGGTGAAATCCTTCGCTCTCGGGCTGGTGGTCGGCGTCGCGCTGCAGCTGTCGGCGCCGGCGGGCACCGACTTCTCCGACCGCGCACTGACCGTCCTGGCCTGCGGCGCCGTGGGCCTCATGATCGGCGCGGTGACGGAGTGGCTGACGTCCCTGTTGCCGATCCGCATCGCGCGAACGGCGGTGTATTTCCTCATCAACAACCTGATCGCGATCGTCATCTCGGCTGTCGTGACGGCGGTGCTCGTCGCGTTGAGTTCCGCGGACGTGCTCGACGCAGGCGTCGTGGTCCTGGTCGTCGCGATCGTGTGCGTGGCGAATCTGGGCGACTTCCTGCTGTACCGCCGCGCCCAGCGCCGCCTGCACGCCATCCAGGTGACCCTGGCCGTCGCGACCGACGACGACCAGGGTCACTGAGACCCTCAGGGCGCCGTCAGGTCGAACCGGTTGACGGTGACGGCGCCGCCGAGGGCCTGGGTGGCGTAGTTGAAGATGCCGAAGCGATAGCCCATGAAGAACTGCCAGGCGTTGTTGAGGGTGAACGCCGGGCCCAGAGCGGTGAACGTGCTGCCGTTGGTGCTGTAGGAGAAGGTCGCGGTCCGCCCGGCGCCGGGCCGGATGTCGGCGCTGGCCCGCAACCAGATTCGGCCGCCGGTCACGGTCGCACCGGCGGCCTCGGTGCCCGTGCCGGTGGTGGCCCAGCTCGAGTTCATGGTCAGGCCGTTGGTCATCGACACCCGGGTGACGCCGTTGTCCTTGCGGATGCCGATCCACGCCGACGAGTCGCGGAGCATGGCCAGGCCGGCGCGGTCGCCGTTGGCCATCTGCGAGTAGTCCAGCTCGATGGTCGCGGTCGACGACGGGCCCTGGATCCGGTGGGTGAGGGTGTTGCGCGCGGCGTACAGATCGTTGGTCACCGTGGCGGTGGCCAGCCGCAGCCCGCTGCCGACGCTGAACCGGCTGGTGTCCGGGTTGTGGTTCCATTCCCAGCGGTGTCCGAGCCGGGCGCCGGTGAAGGTGTCCGGGCCGGTCATCGGCTGCACCGTCCTGGACGTGGTGATGGCGGGTCTCGGATAGGTGGCGCCCCACCGGCCGTTGACGGTGGTCAGCACCGGCCAGTCGTTGCTCCAGGTGATGGGGGCCAGGGTCGGCACCCGGCCGCCGGGGTAGGCGTCGGTGAACGCCATGTACCACCAGTCGCCGTTCTGGGTCTGCACCAGGCCGCCCTGGTGCGGCACGCCGCCGCCGGAGATCGGGCCGGGCAGGTCGAGCAGCACCTGGCGCTGCTCGTACGGGCCCCACGGGCTGGTCGAGCGCAGCACGTACTGACCGTTCGCCGGGCGGGTGAGCCAGATGTAGTAGTAGTTGCCGCGCTTGTACATGCGGGCGCCTTCGAGGGTGCCGATGCTCGACGGCGTGGTGTAGACCGTCTGCGCCCGCACCTGCGATGTCAGATCAGCGGAGAGCTGGGCGACGCTGATCGTGCCGTTGCCGTACGCCACGTACGGAGTGTCGTTGTCGAACAGCAGCCCGGCGTCGTAGTAGCAGTTGTTGATTCGGGCCTTCTTGCTCCAGGCGCCGTCGACCGCGGTGGCGGTGTAGACGTAGGTGCGGTTGAACTCGGTGCAGCCCAGCCAGTAGTAGGTGCTGTTGCTGGGCCGGTAGTTGAAGGCCGACGCCCAGATGCCTTTCACGTACGCGCGGCCGCCGGACAGGTCGTAGGCGGCGTTGTCGAAGTCCAGCCGCGGCACGGAGTGTCCCGCGTACTCCCAGTTCACCAGGTCGTAGGAGCGCAGGATCGGCGCGCCCGGCGAGTAGTGCATGGTCGACGCCGAGTAGTAGTAGGCGTCCCCGACCCGGATGATGTCGCCGTCGGCGAAGTCCTGCCACACCACCGGATTGGTGAACGTGCCGGTGGGCGGGGTGCTGCCGCCGACCGGCACCAGCTGCCACTGCTGATTCGCGCCGTTCCAGTCGGCGTACTGGACGATGTTGGCGCCGTCGGTCGTCGCGGCGCCCTGCACCTCCAGGGCCTTACCGCTGTTGCGATTGATCAGCTGGATGTGACCGTCGACGTCCTGGACGCTGAACTGCTGATTGGTTCCGTTGTTGTCGGTCCACTGCACGATCGCGGCGCCATCGGCCGTCGACCGGTTGAAGACGTCGAGGACCTTCCCGGAATGCCGGGACCGCAGCCGGTAGTAGCCGCCGCCGGAGTCGACGAACTGCCACTGCTGCTGTGCCTGGTCGTTGCGCGCCCACTGGGTGATCCGGGCGCCGTCGGTGGTGGCCAGGTTGTAGACGTCCAGGGCTTTGCCGCTGTTGCGGTTGACCAGCACGTACCACGCGCTGGTGTCGATCGTCGCCGCCGACGCGGCGGAGGCGGCGACGAGGGCGAGTGCCGCGCCGAGGACGGCGGTCAGCGCGGCAGCGACGAGCCGCCAGCATCGCCGGCGTAAGGAGGGAGCCCGCATGTCAACTCCTGGGGGAGGGGAATTGATAACGCTCACATTGTTGAGGGCATCGTGCCAGCCGGTTATCGCCATGACAAGAAATGGCAGCTCAGACTATTGCTGGAAGCTCGGCATAACACTTTTCCCGGATTTACTCGCCGAGTGGCGGGCGCACCACGAACGAGCCGTCGGCGAGGAAGGACGCGGTGCCGTCGGACTGGTCGACCCACAGCTGTTCGCCGCGGTGCCTCAGGAACCAGCCGGGATAGTTCGACGATTCGAGCGTCACCGAATCCGCGGCCTGCCCCGGGCCGGGGCAGAAGGTGGCATCGCCACGGAACAGCTCCGTGCCGTCGGCTGGGTCGGCCCGCACCCGCCACGACGAGTGCCGCAGATAGCGGCCGTCGGCGACCCGGAACGAGAAACATGCCGGCTCGGCCAGCCCGGTCACGACCCGCACGGTGGCCTGCCGCCGGGCGGTGACGGTGTTGCCGGGGCCGACCTCGGTCAGCACGCCGAGGCCGCCGGCCACCGTCACGAACCGCCCGGCGGCGTTCGCCGCCTCGAGCGACGCGGATCCGGTTCGCAGCAGCCCGCCCGTGGTCGCCGCCGGTGAGGTGCCGCCCGGGCCGGCGGTGCGCGCAGTCGCCGGCGTCCCGATGGTCACCGGTCGTGCGGGCTCCGGGACGGACAACTCGACCGCGCCGACGGTGGCGCCGGCGGCCAGCACCCCCGCGGTCACCGTCGCGATGACCGGGTGCGCCGCGGCCAACGGAACCAGCGCCCCGGCCTTGCCCGCGGTGACAGCGCCACCGGAGAGCGCCATTCCTGCGCCGCCGTCGCCCGCGCTCCGGGCCAGGATCACCGCGGTCAACGACGCGGGCACCGGCAGCAGCGCGAGACCGGGCAACAGCCGGTCGGTCGGCACCAGGGTGCGGGCCCTGCCCGCACAGACCGGGCAGGTACGGACGTGCCGGGCCAGGCGCTTGCGCCACAGCGGACTCGGTGTTCCGTCCCACCCGGCGAGTTCGCCGCCCAGGGCGGGGCACCGCGGCCGGGCGCCGAGAGCCGCCACGATCGTCCGGCTCACGTCGAGCTGCGTGCGCATCCGCTGGATCCGTACGCCCGCGTGCAGCACCGTGATCCCGAGCGCGTGCGCCAGGTCCGAGCGCGACAGTCGCCCGGCCACCTCCAGCCACCAGAGCGACAGCAACGCCCGGTCGTCCGGGTCGAGCCAGCGGCCGGCCTGCTGCGTCTGCCGGCGTTGCGCGGACAAGTCGGCGTGCAGGGCGGTGGTGCCCTCGAACTGCGCGGCGACATCCGCAACGTCCACGGCATCCTCGAGCGGCGCGGTGTGGGCCGCGGCCCGCCCGGTCCGCTGCTGATAGGTGCCGACCTGGCGTACCGCGATGGCCATCAGCCAGGGGCGGAAGCTCTCCGGTGCGCGCAGCGACCGCAACTGCCGCAGGGCGCGCAGCATGATGTCCTGCACGACGTCGTCCACGTCGGGGTGGCCGTCGAGCACCTGCCGGACCAGGGTGTAGACCAGCGGCAGGTGTTCCGAGACGAGCTCGTCCAGCGCCGCGCGGTCGCCCGCCTGGGCGGCCCGGACCAGCTCGGCGCGGTCCGCGTGGGCAGCTCGCATCTCGTCACCACCACAACGCACGGGGCCGGCCCGGCGCGCCGATGATCGCGCCGGGCCTCCGACTGTGGCCCACCCTGTTCGCCCGAGTCAACCGCTGGTGCAGGCGGAACCGTTCAGCGCGTACCCGCTCGGCGGTCCGCTGTTGCCGGTGTGGGTGGCCTGGAACCCGAAGCTGACCGACGCGCCGGGCGCCAGGCCGGCGTTGTAGCCGACGTTGGTCGCCGTGACCCGGCCGGAGGTGGGCACGTAGGTGGCGTTCCAGCCGCTGGTGATCGTCTGTCCGGACGGCAGGCCGAAGGCGACAGTCCAGCCGTTGATCGCGGAGCTGCCGGTGTTGGTGACCGTGAGGTTGGCGGTCAGCCCGTTGTTCCAGGCGTTGACGGTGCTGGTGACACGACACGCCGTGCCGCCCGGTTCGCTGGGGCTCGGTGCCGGGCTCGACGGCGTGCTCGTGCTTCCGAACTGGGTGAAGAACTGCCACACCTCGCCGGACACCCATGACGAGGAGGCGTTGCGATCCGTCGGCAGCGGCACGTGGTCGCCGTCGAACGCCGCCCACTGCACCGGATATCCGGCGCGGCAGCCCGCGTAGGCGGTGGTGATGTGGGTTCCGCTGCCCTGGGCCGGCTCCGGGGGACTCTGCGCGGTGCAGCCGTTGGCCCGCACGAAACTGTCCCGGATCGACCGGCCCATCGAGATGTTCAGGACGCTGTCCCGGATCCCGTGGATGCCGAAGTAGGCGACCGGCCCGGAGGCCGAGGAACAGCCGCTCAGGTTGGCGCCGGCAATCGGCGCGACCGCCCGGAAAACGGCCGGCCGGGCACACGCCAGGGCGTAGCTCATGGCGCCGCCGTAGCTGAAGCCCAGCGCGAACCGCTGGGACGTGTCGACACACAGGTCGTTCTCGATCACGCGCAGGATGTCGTCGACCAGGGTCACGTCCCGGCCACCGGTGTTGGCCCAGCCGGCGTCCAGCCCCTCCGGTGCCACGAAGATCGCGCTGTTGCCGGACCGCTGCTGCAGGCCGTAGAACCCGTTGCTGATCACGTCGTTCGCGCTGCCGTTGAGCCAGTGCAGACCGACGACGAGCCGGTAGGCCTGAGTGCTGGTGTAGTTGCCGGGCAGCCGCAGGAGGTACGTCCGGGCCCGGCCACCGCTCTGGATCGTGTAGGTGCCGTCCCGCAACGTGGGGTTCTTCCCGCATCCCGCGGTCGCGGCCAGGGCGGTCTCCTGGCCGGCCGACGCGGTGCCGCCGGTCAGCACCGCAGTTGCGGCGGCCAGCACCAACGCCGCGGCGGCGAGAGCCATGCCGAGACCTCTTGCTCTTCGCTCTGCCATCGAATGCCTCCCGCAGGGTGGGCGCAGGTATCCACTGCTGTCAATTATCGGGAACGCTCCGAACGTTACGGAGCAGTTTCGTAAATTTCAAACGGCGGATGCGACGACCTCGTGCGGCCCGCCGGCATAACAGATTTCGCGAAGCAAGAATCTGTTATCCGATGCGGCGCAGCGGAGTCGCGTTTGCTGCGTATTTCGGCGGACAGCAAAAGGCCTCTTGAATGTCCGGAAACAAACTGGCAATCTTCCGACCACCACCTGTTAGCGCTCCCAAGTCCGGTCGATTCCCCACCCATAGCGCCGGGCGCAGTGGTGTGAGCGATAACAGCCAACTCGTGCAGCCCAGCCCCCAGGGAGGCAACGCCATGCCCCGCACCACACGGTTCCTCCTGGCCGTCGCGTTGACCGTCGCCGGTGTCGTCGCCCCTGCCGGCGCGGCCACCGCGGAATCGAACGGCGGCACCCGCGTCATGCCCCTGGGCGACTCCATCACCGAAGGCACCCAGATACCCGGTGGCTACCGGATCGGCCTGTGGCAGCGAATGGCGAGCGCCGGATACCGGGTGGACTTCGTCGGGTCCCAGTTCAACGGCCCGGCCGCGCTCGGCGATCACGACCACCAGGGCCACCCCGGCTGGCGGATCGACCAGATCGACGCCAACATCAGCGGCTGGCTGCGCACCAGCAACCCGCGCACCGTGCTGCTGCACCTGGGCACCAACGACATCCTGCAGAACCACCAGGTGGCCGGCGCGCCGGGCCGGCTCTCCGCGCTGATCGACCGCATCACCGCGGCCGTGCCCGCGGCGGATGTCTTCGTGGCCACGATCATCCCGTTGGCCAACCCCGGCCAGGCGGCTGCCGCCCGCACCTTCAACGCGGCTCTTACCGGCATCGTGCAGAGCAAGGGGCCGCGGGTCCACCTGGTCGACATGCACGCCGCACTCACCACCGCCGACCTGATCGACGGCGTCCACCCGACCGCCGCCGGCTACGACAAGATGGCCGCCACCTGGTACGCGGCTCTGCGCAGCGTGCCGGGATCCATCGGTGACCCGGTCAGCGGCGCCGGTGCAGCGCTGGTCGCCAGCGGCTCCGGGCGCTGCCTGGACGTGCCGAACAGCAACACCACCAACGGCACCCAGCCGATCATCTGGGACTGCAGCGGCGCCGCGAACCAGCGCTGGACCTACGACGGCCAGAGCATCCGGTCACTGGGCAAGTGCCTCGACTCACCCACCGGCGCCACGACGGGCGCCCGGGCCCAGCTGTGGGACTGCAGCGGCGCCGCCAACCAGCGATGGGCGTTCACCTCCGGCGCCACCATCCGCAACGCCCAGTCCGGGCTGTGCCTGGACGCCAACGGCAGCGCCAACGGCACCGCAGCCGTCCTGCGGACCTGCACCAACACCCCCAACCAGCTCTGGACGAGGCGATGAGGATGAAACGACTGAAGACCATGCTGGCCGCGAGCCTGCTGCTACTCGCCGGCACCGCGACCGTCCTGCCCGGATCTTCCGCGCAGGCCCTGGACAACGGCGTGGCCCGCACCCCGCCGATGGGCTGGAACTCCTGGAACACCTTCGGCTGCAACATCAACGAGACGCTCATCCGGCAGATGGCCGACGCGATGGTCAGCAGCGGCATGCGCGACCTGGGCTACCAGTACGTGGTGGTGGACGACTGCTGGATGAACCCCAACCGTGACGCGGCCGGCAACCTGCAGGGCGATCCGACCCGCTTCCCCAGCGGCATGAAGGCGCTCGGCGACTACCTGCACGCCCGCGGCCTCAAGTTCGGCATCTACCAGGCGCCGCTGGACCGCACGTGCGCGCAGTACTTCGGCAGCTATCCGGGCGCCACCGGCGCCCAGGGACATGAGGCACAGGACGCCCGGCAGTTCGCGGCCTGGGGCGTCGACTTCCTCAAGTACGACTGGTGCTCACCGAGCGGCACGATCAACGACCAGGTCGCCACGTTCGCCAGGATGCGCGACGCGCTCGCCGCGACCGGCCGGCCGATCGTCTACAGCATCAACCCGAACAGCATCCACTCCAAGACCGGCCCGCAGCGCAACTGGGGCGACGTCGCCAACATGTGGCGCACCACCGAGGACATCACCAACGCCTGGGACACCGGTCAGACCAACGGCTACCCGATGGGCGTGAAGAACATCGTCGACGTCACCGTGCCGCTCGCCGGTTACGCCCGGCCCGGCGGCTTCAACGACCCGGACATGATGGAGGTCGGCCGCAGCGGCATGACCGACACCGAGCAGCGCAGCCACTTCGCGCTCTGGGCGATCATGGCTTCGCCGCTGATCGCCGGCAACGACCTGCGCTCGATGAGCACGGCCACCCAGGCCATTCTGAAGAACCCCCGGCTGATCGCCATCAACCAGGACACCCTCGGCCTGCAGGCGACACAGATTTCGTACGACGGAACGCGCCGGATCCTCGCCAAACGGCTGGCCAACGGTGACGTGGCGGTCGCCCTGTTCAACGCCGGCGGCTCCACCACGACGATGTCGACCACCGCCGCGGCGATCGGCAAGTCGGGAAGTTCCTTCACCCTGCAGGACGCCTGGACCGGCGCGACGACCACCACGACCGGCACGATCAGCGCGAGCGTGCCGGCCCACGGCACCGTCGTCTACCGGGTCAGCGGTGGAACGAGCACCCCGCCGACCGGCACCACGATCGTCAGCGCCTCCTCGGGACGCTGCCTCGACGTGCCGAACGGCAACACCGCCAACGGCACCCAGCCGGTCATCTGGGACTGCAACGGCGGCACCAACCAGCGGTGGACCACGTCCGGCGGGAGCGTCCAGGCGCTCGGCAAGTGCCTGGACGCCCCGATCGGCGCGGCCCCCGGCGCCAAGGTCCAGCTCTGGGACTGCAACGGCGGCACCAACCAGCAGTGGACGTTCAACGGCGACGGCACGATCCGCGGCGTGCAGTCGGGGCTCTGCCTGGACGTCGACCGCAACCTGACCGCGAACGGCACGCTCGTACTGTTGTGGACCTGCAGCGCGGCCGTGAACCAGAGATGGAGCCGCGCGTGATGCTGAAGAGAATCCTGTGGGTCTTCGCGCTGCTGTGCGCGGCCGTCGCGGTCCCGTCCGCCGCCGCGCAGGCGGACAACCCGATCGTGCAGACCGTCTACACCGCTGACCCGGCGCCGCTGGTGCACAACGGCCGCGTCTATCTGTACACCGGTCACGACGAGGACAACTCGACCTACTTCACCATGCGCGAGTGGCGGCTGTACTCGTCCGCCGACATGGTCAACTGGACCGATCACGGCTCGCCGATGAGCCTGGCCACCTTCAGCTGGGCCAGCGCCGACGCCTGGGCCGGGCACGTGATCCAGCGCAATAACAAGTTCTACTGGTACGTCCCGGTCAAGAACCGCGCGACCGGGCGGATGGCCATCGGTGTGGGCGTGGCCAACAGCCCGACCGGGCCGTTCACCGACGCCCTCGGGCGCCCGCTGGTCGAGAACGGGGAGATCGATCCGCACGCGTTCATCGACGACAACGGCCAGGCGTACCTGTACTGGGGCAACCCCAACCTCTGGTACGTGCGACTGAACGCCGACATGACCAGCTACTCCGGCGGCGTGAACCAGATCCCGTTGACCACCGCCGGTTTCGGCACTCGCACCGGCAACACGGCCCGCCCCACGCTGTACGAAGAGGGGCCCTGGGTCTACAAGCGCAACGGTCTCTACTACAACGTCTTCGCCGCCAAGTGCTGTTCGGAGTTCATCGGCTACTCCACGGCACCCGGCCCGACCGGGCCCTGGACCTACCGCGGCACCGTGATGCCCACCCAGGGCAGCAGCTTCACGAACCATGCCGGAGTCATCGACTTCAACGGCAATTCGTACTTCTTCTACCACAACGGCGCGCTGCCCGGCGGCGGCGGATACACCCGCTCGGTCGCGGTGGAGAGGTTCAGTTACAACGCCGACGGCACCATTCCGACGATCACGATGACCACGGCCGGGGCGCCGCAGGTCGGGACGCTCAACCCGTACGTGCGGCAGGAGGCCGAGACGATCGCCTGGAGCTCCGGCGTCGAGACCGAACCGGCGAGCGAGGGCGGCCTGAACGTCGGCTTCCTCGACAACGGCGACTACATCAAGGTCAAGGGCGTCGCCTTCGGCTCCGGCGCGACCTCGTTCTCCGCGCGGGTCGCCTCGGCGACCGCCGGTGGCCGCATCGAACTGCGGCTGGGCAGCCCCACCGGCACGCTGGCCGGAACCTGTACGGTGCCGGGCACCGGCGGCTGGCAGGCCTGGACGACGGTCACCTGCCCGGTCAGTGGCGCCACCGGCACCCAGGACCTGTACCTGCGGTTCACCGGCGGCACCGGATCGCTGTTCAACATGAACTGGTGGCAGTTCGCCGGTGCGGCCGGCACGAATCTGCTCGCCAACGGCACCGCGGAGAACGGCACTACGGGCTGGCGGGTGTTCGGCAGCGGCACCCTGTCCTCGGACACCGCGGTGGTGCACGGCGGCGCGCGCTCGCTGGCGATCGACGGTCGCACCGCCGCGTGGAACGGCGCCGGCCAGGAGGTCGGCTCGCAACTGGTGAACGGCCGCACCTACACCACCAACGTCTGGGTGCGCACCCGCGGCGGCAGCGCCACCACGGCCAAGGCCACCCTGGCGCTCACGGCAAACGGCACGACCAGCTACATCTCGCTGACGCCGGCTACCGCCGTCACCTCCACCGGCTGGACCGTGCTGTCCGGCACGGCGACCGTGTCGTGGACCGGCGCGCTGTCCGGCGCCACCTGGTACGTCGAGACGACGTCCGGCACCGACGGCTACCACCTCGACGATGCGGTGTTCCAGTGAACCCTTCATGCTCTTCGGGAGAGAACCATGACCAGATCTAGAACGGTCCGGGCCGGGCTGACGTCCGCCGGTGTCGCGCTGCTGGCGTCGACGGCCGCCGTCGTGGCGATGCCCGCCGATGCCGCGGCCGCCGGTTGCTCGGTGAAGTACACGGTGTCGTCACAGTGGCAGGGCGGATTCGGCGCCAACGTGGCGATCACGAACCTGGGTGACGCGCTGTCCGGGTGGACGCTGACATGGTCGTACGGCGCTGGGCAGACCGTGACGCAGGCGTGGAACGCGACCGTCACGCAGAGCGGCGCGGCGGTGACCGCGCGGAACGTCAGCTACAACGGCTCGGTCGCGACCAACGGCACGGTGTCGTTCGGATTCAACGGGTCCTGGACCGGCAGCAACCCGGTACCCACCGGCTTCGCCCTCAACGGTGTCGCCTGCACCGGAACGACCAGCCCGCCCTCACCGTCGGCGTCCGCGTCTCCGTCCACCTCGCCCTCGACGCCGGGCGGCTCGTGCACGCTCCCGTCGAGCTACCGCTGGACCTCCACCGGCGTGCTGGCCAACCCCCGGTCGCCGTGGGTGTCGCTGAAGGACTTCACCAATGTCGTGCACAACGGCAAGCACCTGGTCTACGCGTCGAACGTCTCCGGATCCAGCTACGGCTCGATGAACTTCACGCCGTTCACCAACTGGTCCGACATGGCCTCGGCCAGCCAGAACGGGATGAACCAGGGCGCCGTGGCCCCCACGCTGTTCTACTTCGCCCCGAAGAACATCTGGGTGCTGGCCTACCAGTGGGGTGCGTGGCCCTTCATCTACCGGACCTCCAGCGACCCGACCAACCCCAACGGGTGGTCCGCGCCGCAGCCGCTGTTCACCGGCAGCATCTCGGACTCCGGCACCGGTCCGATCGACCAGACCCTGATCGCCGACGGGCAGAACATGTACCTGTTCTTCGCCGGTGACAACGGCAAGATCTACCGGGCGAGCATGCCGATCGGGAACTTCCCGGGCAGCTTCGGCTCGTCGTACACGACGATCATGAGCGATACCAGGAACAACCTGTTCGAGGCGGTGCAGGTCTACAAGGTGCAGGGCCAGAACCAGTACCTGATGATCGTCGAGGCGATCGGCGCGCAGGGGCACCGCTACTTCCGCTCGTTCACCGCCACCAGCCTGAACGGTTCATGGACGCCGCAGGCGGCCAGCGAGAGCAACCCCTTCGCCGGCCGGGTCAACAGCGGCGCCACCTGGACCAACGACATCAGCCACGGTGATCTGGTGCGGAGCAACCCGGACCAGACGATGACCGTGGACCCCTGCAACCTGCAGTTGCTCTACCAGGGCAAGAACCCGAGCGCCGGCGGTGACTACAACCAGCTGCCGTGGCGGCCGGGTCTGCTCACTCTGCAGCGGTAGCGGCGAACGGATCCAGACCAACATCGGTGGGGAGCCGGCCCGGCGTGCTCGAGGAACGCGAGCGCGTCGGGCCGGCGTGCGTTTGCAGAAAAATAACTCGACCCAAAAGTGTTATGCGGCGAAGTGTTAAATAGTCGGGCCTGAAAGTTTCGGAAAGCCTATTCGCAGCAGCTATAGACGCCCACGCCGGATAGCGGAGTCGGTCGCATCGGAACCGTAAAGTTGCTGGCAGAGTCCTTGATCAAGCGGCTTGGAAATCGTTCTGGCTCTCTGATAGTTACGAAGATTCTCCGGAAGCTATTGTTTCGACTTCGTTGCCGTGTCAGCATGGCTGTGCATTGAAGCCCGTCGCTTGAGCGCGGCTCGTGCACTCACCGCAATCCTTCACCCGCATGCCGGGTGCTGCCGCCGTGTGTGTGATGCCCGGCGGCCCGAGAAGGGAAGTTCTCGTGGAGTTAAGATCCCGATCGTTGTGGGTCCGAACGTTGATCGCCGGCACCGTCGCCGCCGTCGGGGCGTTCGGCGCCCTGACGGTGATGCCCGACGCCAACGCCGCAGCGAGCACGCTGGGCGCCGCGGCCGCGCAGTCGGGCCGCTACTTCGGCACCGCGATCGCCGCCGGCCGGCTGAGCAACTCCGCCTACACCACGATCGCCGCGCGCGAGTTCAACATGGTGACCGCCGAGAACGAGATGAAGCCGGACGCCACCCAGCCCAACCGGGGGCAGTTCACCTTCAGCGCCGGCGACCAGATCTACAACTGGGCCACCCAGCGCGGCATGAAGGTCCGCGGCCACACTCTGGCCTGGCACGCCCAGCAGCCGGGCTGGATGCAGAGCCTGCGCGGCAGCACCCTGCGCCAGGCCATGATCGAGCACATCAACGGGGTGATGGCGCACTACCGCGACAAGCTGGACTCGTGGGACGTCGTCAACGAGGCCTTCAACGAGGACGGCAGCCGCCGCCAGTCCAACCTGCAGGGCACCGGCAACGACTGGATCGAGGTGGCGTTCCGCACCGCGCGCGCCGCCGATCCCTCGACCAAGCTCTGCTACAACGACTACAACATCGAGAACTGGACGTACGGCAAGACGCAGGGCGTCTACAACATGATCCGGGACTTCAAGGCCCGCGGTGTGCCGATCGACTGCGTGGGCCTGCAGACCCACTTCACCGGTGGCAGTTCCCTGCCGGGCAACTTCCAGACCACCCTGTCGAGCTTCGCGGCCCTGGGCGTGGATGTGATCCTGACCGAGGTCGACGTCACCAACGCCTCGACCTCGCAGTACGCCGGGCTGACCCAGGCCTGCCTGAACGTGCCGCGCTGCGTCGGCATCATCGTGTGGGGCGTGCGTGACAGCGACTCCTGGCGTGCGAGCGAGAACCCGCTGCTGTTCGACGGCAACGGCAACAAGAAGGCCGCGTACACCTCGGTTCTCAACGCCTTGAACAGCGCCACCCCGAACCCGTCGTCGCCGGGGCCCTCGCCGTCGACCTCGACCCCGCCGGCCGGCTCGGGCCGGATCGTCGGCGCCCAGTCCGGCCGGTGCCTCGACGTGCCGAACTCGTCGCAGACCAACGGCACCCGGGTGCAGCTCTATGACTGCCACGGCCAGGCCAACCAGACCTGGACGCTCACGGCGAGCCGGCAACTGACCGTGTACGGCACGCGGTGCCTGGACGCCGCCGGAACGGGCAACGGCTCGGCGGTGCAGATCTACGCCTGTAACGGCCAGGCGAACCAGCAGTGGAACGTCAACGCGAACGGCACCATCACCGGTGTGCAGTCCGGACGCTGCCTGGACGTGTGGGGCACCGGTAACGGCCAGCAGGTCCAGCTCTACGACTGCAACGGCCAGGCCAACCAGCGCTTCACCCGGAGCTGATCTGCGTCGCGGTGATGCGGTGCGGCGGCCTCGACGGCCCCGCACCGCCTCACCGTGTCAGCCGGCGTCATGCGCCGTGTGGTCGATCCAGTGCTGAGCCAGGGCAGCGTCGCCGTCGACCTGGACGCCGGTCAGCGGGCGGCGCCGGGTCAGGATCAGCAGCAGCGATCCGGCGGGGCCGGTCACCGTCACGTCGGCCTGCTGGGTCGCGGGCCGCCACGCCGCCCCGTCCGGCCGGCGTTCGACGAGCCACGCGCCCGTGTCATCCGCGGTGTCGGTGGCCAGCCACTGCAGGGTCTGCCCGGTGCCCCGGATCGCATGCGCGGACTCGGACCGCTGCATCTCCCACGTGGGGGAGGAGAGCATCGCGAAGTGGTTGCTGATGAGCGCGGCCGCGATGCCGGGCTCGATGTCAACCGGGCGGCCCGCGACGATGGCGGCGTCGGCGCCGTGCACGACCGACTCGTTGAGCATGCTGGACAACCAGAAGCGCGTCCCGGACCGCTCGTCGCCCGCGGCGTTGAACACCGGCGCGTCGAAGGCGTCGTCGGAGCACGCGCTCACGACCCGCTGGGCGGACGCCGCGAGCCAGGCCTGCCACTCGCTGGGGCCGGCCGGGGGAACGGCCATCTCGGTGGGCAGCTGTGCGGGGTCGGTGATGCGCCGCTCGATGATCTCCGCGACCCAGTGCTGGGTCTGGCCCACGTGCTCGACCAGGTCGGTGACGGTCCACCGCGGGGCCGTCGGCACGACGGCGTCCGGTCGGGCCGCGGCGGCTGATTCCGCCAGGCGCCGGGTGTGTTCGACGATCGCTTGCCGTGCGTGTTCCGCGTTCAGCTCGGTCACTGGTTCGGCCTTTCCGTGGAGTCGGTGTGCTGTTACTGACTCGGCGTGCCGGTCGAACTCATCGGAGATCTCAGAGCGAGCCGCTCACGGTGACGAACGAGTGGGCCGGCAGGTGCACCCGCAACGTACCGGCGGACAGTGAAACCCCGTCGTGCGGGCGCGGTGCCACCGCCGCCGGCGACTGCGGGGTGTTGTGGTCCTGCAGCGCCCCGGACGTCAGGATCACGGCCTCGACCGCTGACACCGTGCCGCCCCGCAGATCGATCTCCACCTCGGCGGGGGAGGAGGCGTCGAGGTTCGACAGGGAGATCAGCAGCCGGCCGTCCCGACGGCTGGCCGACATCGAGACGGTCGTCAGCGTGGCGTCACCCACCGGGCGTGCCGGCGGCGCGGTGCGCAGGTCGACCCGCAGCGACGTGGCGTCCTGGTGGCCCCGGTTCATCTGGAAGACGTGGTAGGTCGGGGTGAGGACCATGGCCTTCGAGTCCGGGTCGGTGAGGATCATCGCCTGCAGCACGTTCACCGTCTGCGCGATGTTGGCCATCACCAGGCGGTCGGCGTGCCGGTGGAAGACGTCGAAGTGCACGCTCGCCACCAGCGCGTCGCGCAGCGTGTTCTGCTGGTACAGAAAGCCGGGGTTCGTGCCGGGCTCCACGTCGAACCAGGTTCCCCACTCGTCCAGGACCAGGCCGATACTCTTGTTCGGGTCGTAGCAGTCCATCACGGCCGCGTGCCCGGCGAGCAGCTCCTCGATGCGGGCCGCGGCCACCATCGTCGTGTAGTACTCGTCGGTGTCGAAGACCGTCGCCGATCCCTTGTTCTCCCAAGTGGGCCCGGTGACCGTGTAGTAGTGCACGGACAGGGCGTGGTACGGCGGGTTGGGGATGTGCTGACAGCCGAGGTGCCCGATCTGTTTCATCAGCGTCTCGGTCCAGGCGTAATCGGCGCTGTTCGCCCCGGCGGCGATCTTGTAGAGCTTGTTGTCGCCGTAATCGCGGCAGTACGTGCCGTACCGGCGGGCCTCGTGCGCGTACTGCCCGGCGGACATGTTGCCGCCGCAGCCCCAGGCCTCGTTGCCCAGCCCCCAGAACCGCACCCGCCACGGCTCGTCGCGGCCGTTGGCCTTGCGCAGCCGGGCCATCGGCGAGTCACCGTCGCGGGTCAGGTACTCGACCCACTCGCTCATCTCCCGCACGGTGCCGGAGCCGACGTTGCCGCTGATGTACGGCTCGGCGCCGAGCAGCTCGCACAGGGCCATGAACTCGTGGGTGCCGAAGTGGTTGTTCTCCTCGACCCCGCCCCAGTGGGTGTTCACCATGACCGGCCGCTGGTCCCTCGGTCCGATGCCGTCCTGCCAGTGGTACTCGTCGGCGAAGCAGCCGCCCGGCCAGCGCAGGTTCGGGATGTGCAGGGCCCGCAGCGCCTCGACGACGTCGAGGCGGATACCGCCCTCGTTCGCGATGCCGGAGTCCTCGCCGACGTAGAAGCCGCCGTAGATGCAGCGGCCCAGGTGCTCGGCGAAGTGCCCGTAGAGGTGCCGGTTGATCCGCGGCCCGTCGAGGTCCACGTTGATGACCGCTTCGATGCTCATTCGGCGCCTTCCGCCAGTGTCGTGACTGCCGCACCGGACCCGGCGATGGTGAAGGACGCCGTGCGGCCGGCGTGGTGCAGCCGGTAGTCGCCGAGGAAGCCGCGGACCGCGACGCGCCCGGTGTCATCCGTGCGCAGTGGCGTGGGCGGCAGCCACCACTCCTGCTTCACCAGGCGCCGCAGCGCGTCGTACCCCGGTTTGGGGGTGCCGTCGGCGCGCACCAGACCGGCCGGGGCGCCGAGCCATGCGCCCTCGTCGAGCAGCCCCCAGTAGGTGATCGCCTGGACCGAGGGGTGCGACAGCAGCGTGCGGTAGTGCCGGACGATCTCGTCGGCCTGCCGTTGCTCGCCCTCGGGCGTGGACGGCCAGGACGGCGGCTGGTAGTCGTTGAGGTCCTCGATCTCCGGTGGCATCAGGTCGCCGGAGAGCAGGGTGGTCTCGGTCATGTGGATCGGCAGCCCGAACCGGGCGAACCGCTCCAGGGTCTCCAGAGTCTTCTCCTCGCCCCAGTAACCCTGGTGCATGTGGCTCTGCAGACCGAGCGCGCTGACCGGGATGCCGGCCTCGAGGACACCCTCGATCAGACATTCGTACGCGGTGGACATGTCGAAGTCGTTGAGCACCAGGGTCGCGGCGGGATTGGTCGCGCTTGCCTCCTCGAACGCGAGGCGGACGGTCGCGATCCGGCCGCGTTCCCAGGCCAGCCGGGTGATCGCGTTGCGGTGCGGCTCGTTGCCGAACACCGGCATGATCACCGCTTCGTTGATCGCATCCCAGGTGTGCACGACGTCCGCGAAGTCGGCGACCTCGCGCCTGATGCGCGCCCGGACCGTCGCCTCCACCTCGTCGGTCGGCGTGTCCCGCAGCCAGTCGGGGGCCAGGGTGTGCCACAGCAGCGGGTGCCCCTTCACCCGGCAGCCCCGGCCGGCGAACCACTCCGCGGCCCGGCGCAGCCGTTTCGTGTCGGGCCGGCCGCGCCGGGGTTCGAAGGCGCTCCAGTAGAACGGCAGCGTGGCCGTGTTGAAGACGTCGACCCACAGGCCGGCCATCCGCGCGGTCCGCTCCGATCCGGCCTCCTCGTTGGCCACCGGCACGAAATCGAAACCGATGTTGCCGAACGAGAAGGCGTGAGCGTCCTGCTCCACCGTGATGTCGCGGTCCCGTAGCGGCCGGCCGTCGATGTCGAGCACGGTCACCATAACCTGGCCGTAGCGGTGATCAAGCTGAACTGCCGTCAATGCGTGCCTCCCGTCGCCGTCGTAGCGTAGGGACGCGGCCGGTCCGAGGTCCAGCGGAACTTCCAAAATTTCGCGGCACTTTCAATTCCTACCTGGACGGCGATGTGAACGCTATCAGCAGCTCAGAGCGCTGACGGCGGCACGCTGCGTGCGAGTGCTGTTACCTACGTGTTACAGCTCCGCCAGACGAACGCCTTGACAGCCTCACCAGCCCGTCCATAACTTGAGCGCCATCTTCCGGAAATACTCCGAAACTTTCGATACCGAAGGGTGGGGCTTCATGGCACCTCGAAGGACCCTCGCAATGGCTGCCGTCGTGGCGCTGGGCGCCATGAGCCTGGCCGCCTGCGGAGGCGGCGACGACGACGGTGGCTCCGAGTCGGGCGGAAACGTCACGATGCAGTTCTGGCACAACGCGACCACCGGGCCCGGTAAGGCCTTCTGGGACAAGACGGTCGCCGACTTCCAGACCGCGAACCCGAACGTCAAGATCAAGATTCAGCAGGTCCAGAACGAGGACCTGGACGGCAAGCTGCAGACCGCGCTGAACTCGGGCTCCGCGCCGGACATCTTCCTGCAGCGCGGCGGCGGCAAGATGGCCGCGATGGTCGAGGCGGGCCAGCTCAAGGACATCACCAACGACATCACCGCGGAGACCAAGGCGGCGGTCGGCGCCGCCCTGGGGACCGGGCAGGTGGACGGCAAGTCGTACGCCGTACCCGTCTCGATCCTGCCCGGGGGTTTCTGGTACAGCAAAGATCTGTTCAAGAAAGCCGGTGTCGCGGCACCGCCGACCACGTTGGAGGAGCTCAGCGCGGCGGTCACCAAGCTCAAGGCCAACGGTACGCCGATCGCCCTCGGCGCCAAGGACGCGTGGCCGGCCGCTCACTGGTACTACTTCTTCGCCCTGCGCGCCTGCAACCAGGCCTCGCTCGACGCCGCCGCCAAGGACAAGAACTTCGGCGACCCCTGCTGGACCAAGGCCGGCAACGACCTGAAGGCCTTCGCCGACACCAAGCCGTTCAACGACGGGTTCCTGACCACCTCCGCCCAGCAGGGGGCGGGCAGCTCGGCCGGTCTGGTGGCCAACTACAAGGCGAGCATGGAGCTGATGGGCGCCTGGGACCCGGGTGTGATCGCCTCCCTCACCAAGGACACCAAGCCGCTGCCCGACCTGGGCTTCTTCCCCTTCCCGGCGGTGCCGGGCGGCCAGGGTGACCCGGCCGCGATCATGGGCGGCGCGGACGGCTACTCCTGCTCGGCGCAGGCGCCGAAGGAGTGCGCCGACTTCCTCAACTACATCGTCACCAAGGACGTGCAGGAGGGCTACTACAAGGCCTTCAACTCGCTGCCGATCAGCAAGGAGGCCCAGGGCGCGGTCACCGAGGACTACCTCAAGGCGGTTCTCGACGCCTACAACAAGGCGCCGTACGTGTCGCAGTGGCTGGACACGATCTACGGCCAGAACGTCGGCAACGCCCTGAACATCGGAGTCGTGAACCTGCTCGCCGGCAAGGGTGACGTCGCCGGGATCATCCAGGGCGTGAACGACGCAGCCAAGAAGGGCTGAGGGGTTACCGAGCGATGACCAGCGACGTCGCTGACAAGAGCGGTCGCGTGCGGACCGGGGACGGCGTCACCACGCCGTCCCCGGTTCGGCCCCGCCGGCGCGGGATCGGTTGGGCCCAACGTCTCGAGATCGCGGCACTGTCCGGGCCGGCGATCCTGGTGTTCGTCGGCTTCGTGATCTTCCCGGTGCTGATGGCCGGGTACTACGGCTTCTACCGGTGGAAGGGCTTCGGGGTACCGACGGACTTCGTCGGCCTCGACAACTACAAGACCATCCTGACGGACAACTCGTTCCACGAGGCGGTGTGGCACAACGGGCAGATCGTCGTGCTGTCCCTCGTTCTGCAGGGCCCGATCGCGATCGCCCTCGCCCTGCTGCTGAACAAGAAGATGCGCGGCCAGTCGGTGATCCGGGTGCTCATCTTCGTTCCGTACGTGATCGCCGAGGTCATCGTCGGAACGGCCTGGGCCCTCATGCTCCAGACCAACGGGGCGGTCAACGACGTCCTGCGATCCATCGGCCTGGGCGGGCTGGCCCAGGACTGGCTGGCGAACCCGAAACTCGCCATCTGGACCCTGATGTTCATCCTGACCTGGAAGTACATCGGGTTCGCCGTGATCCTGTTCCTGGCCGGCATGCAGAACATCCCGGAGGAACTGTCCGAGGCGGCCGCCGTGGACGGCGCGTCGTTCTGGCAGACCCAGTGGCACGTCACCCTGCCGCTGCTCGGGCCGACGATCCGGATCTGGGGCTTCCTGTCGATCATCGGCGCACTGCAGCTGTTCGACCTGGTCTACATCATCTGGGGTCAGTACGTCGCGTCGACCGCGGGCACGTCGACCATGGCGACCTACATGGTCCTCGAGGGCCGCAACGCGGCCAACTACGGGTACGGCAACGCCGTCGCGGTCGTGCTCTTCATCATCTCAATGACCATCGCGCTCGTGTACCAGCGTTTCGTTCTGCGCCGGGACACCGAGGGCGCGCTCACCGGAGGACGGTAGGACATGGCCAGTGCCACGGACACCCGGCGCGGCAGTCTGCTCGTCTACCTCGCCGCCCTGCTCCTCATCGGGGTGATGCTCGGACCGGTCATCTACATCATCGTCGGCGGGTTCCGCACCAACTCGCAGATCACCACGGACCCGGCGGGCCTGCCGGACCCGTGGGTGATCGCGAACTACACCGACGTCCTGACCAGCGACACCTTCTGGCGCCAGGTCGGCAACTCGACGATCGCGGCGGTCGTCACGACGGCCGGCGTCGTCGGGCTGGGGGTGATGGCGAGCTACGTGCTGGCCCGCTACCGCTTCCGCGGCCAGGGAGCCATGTACGCGCTGTTCGCCGCCGGTCTCATGTTCCCCCCGACGGTGGCCATCACGCCCCTGTTCATCCTGGTCCGGGACCTCGGCTTGATGAACACCCTGCCCGGTGTCATCCTGCCGCAGATCGCGTTCGGGCTGCCCACCACGATCATCATCCTGGTCCCCTTCCTGAGGGCCATCCCCAGGGAGATCGAGGAGGCCGCCGCCATCGACCGCTGCAGCCGGCTCGGATTCTTCTGGCGGATGGTGCTCCCGCTGTCGGTGCCGGGCCTGATCACCGTCGGGATCCTGGCATTCATCAACAGCTGGAACAGCTACCTGCTGCCGCTGTTCATCCTCAACGATCAGGAGAGCTTCACCCTGCCGCTGGGCGTACAGGCGTTCGCGTCGCAATACTCGGTCGACACTGCGAAGGTGCTTGCGTTCACCTCGTTGTCGATGATCCCGGCGCTGGTGTTCTTCAGCCTCTTCGAACGCCGCATCGTCGGTGGTCTCACCGGCGCGGTCAAAGGATGATGCAGCAAGTGACGACAGAAAGGCATCGAGACATGACATCGCTGCTGCACGTGGCGACCACCGGATCCGACGACGCCGACGGCTCGGCGCAGCGGCCGTTGCGGACCATCAACCGGGCCGCGGCGCTCGCCCGGCCCGGGGACACCGTGGTCGTGCACGCCGGCGAATACCGCGAATGGGTGACGCCGCCGCGCGGCGGCCTCAGCGACAGCCGCCGCATCACCTATCAGGCCGCCGACGGTGAGCACGTCGTCATCAAGGGGTCGGAGCGGATCACCGGCTGGGAGCCGGACGGCGGGACGGTGTGGAAGGCGTCGGTGCCCAACACGCTGTTCGGTGACTTCAACCCGTTCGCCGAGGAGATCGCCGGCGACTGGGTCGTCTACGCCGAGAAGGCGCCCCGCAAGCACCTCGGCGACGTCTACCTCAACGGCCTCAGTTTCTACGAGGCCGGCTCGCGCGCCGAGGTGGCCGGCCCCGAGAAGCGCATCGAGATGAAGGACGACTGGACCGGCGTCACCGATCGCGTGCGCAACCCCGAGCAGACCCTGCTGGTCTGGTATGCCGAGGTGGGCGCGGAGGAGACCACGATCTGGGCGAACTTCCAGGGCGCCGACCCGAACACCGAACTGACCGAGATCAACGTACGCCGGTCGGTGTTCTACCCGCTGGTGCCGCATCTGGACTACATCACCGTACGCGGCTTCGAGCTCGCCCAGGCGGCCAGCCCGTGGACGCCGCCGACCGCCGATCAGCCCGGCCTGATCGGCCCGAACTGGGCGAAGGGCTGGATCATCGAGGACAACGTCATCCACGACGCGAAATGCTCGGCGATCTCGATCGGCAAAGAGGCGTCCACCGGCCACAACTACGCCACCGAACGCGGCGACAAGCCCGGCTACCAGTACCAGCTCGAGTCCGTGTTCGCTGCCCGCCAGATCGGCTGGGACTCCGAGCACATCGGCTCGCACGTGATCCGCCGCAACACCATCTACGACTGCGGGCAGAACGGCATCGTCGGCCACCTCGGCTGCGTCTTCTCGACCATCGAGGACAACCACATCTACAACATCGCGATCAAGCGGGAGTTCTACGGCTACGAGATCGGCGGCATCAAGCTGCACGCTGCCATCGACGTCGAGATCCGGCACAACCGCATCCACGACTGCTCGCTGGGCACCTGGCTGGACTGGCAGACCCAGGGCACCCGGGTGTCCCGCAACGTCTACTACAACAACAACCGGGATCTGTTCATCGAGGTCAGCCACGGGCCGTACCTCGTGGACCACAACGTTCTCGCCTCGCCGGCCGCGCTGGAGTTGTGGAGCCAGGGCGGCGCGTTCGTCAACAACCTGCTCTGCGGCACCGTGTGGCTCAACCCGGTGATGGACCGGGCCACGCCGTACCACCGGCCGCACAGCACCCAGGTGGCCGGCTACGCATTCATCGTGGGCGGCGACGACCGCTGGATCGGCAACGTCTTCGTCGGGGGAGACCTGGCGGTGGCGTACGCGGCCATGCCCGAGGGAGATTCACCGGCGTACGCGGGCCTGGTCGGCTACGACGCCTACCCGGCGTCGTTCGAGGAGTACCTGCAGCGCATCGACGAGGAGCCGCCCGGCGACCACCAGCGCTTCCTCAACGTGAAGCAGGCCGTGTACGCCCGGGGCAACGTCTACGCCGCCGGCGCCCTCGCGTACGCCGGGGAACAGAACCCGGTGACGCTGCAGGACGCGTCCGCCGCGGTCGTCGAAGAAGGCGACCAGGTCTACCTGGTGACCGACCTTCCGGAGGGCTTCGGCGGCACCGGTCTCGTCCCGGTCGGCGGCCGCGACCTCGAGCGGGTCCGCTTCGCCGACGCCGACTTCGAGGAGCGTGACGGCAGCCCCGCGGTCATCGACACCGACCTGGTCGGCGCCCGCAAGGAGCAGGGCCAGACCTACCCGGCGGGCCCGCTCGCCGGGCTCACCCCGGGAAGCAGCCGCGTCCGCCTCTGGTGACCGAACCGGCTGACGGCCGGCGGCTCCGTGCCGCCGGCCGCCAGACCATGCCCGTCCGCTCACCGTTCAGAGCAAATCGTGCGCTGCCCTCAGAGCCACCGCGCGGGCCTCGTCGACGATCTTCCGCCATCGCGCGACGACAGCGGCCGCGGTGTCGACCTGAGCGTGCAACCGCCGCAGACGGGGCACCGCCTCGGCGATGCGGAAGCGGTCAGCCACCGTGGTCATCCCACCTGGAAGGTGTTTCAGCAGGGCGCCGTCCAGGCGAGGCGGTGGCGTGACGGCCATTCCGGTCACCGCGGTCAACCCAGCACCGGCCTTCGCGATCGCGCCGGCAAGCGCCGGCAAAGCGTGCTGCGCGCGGCGGACGTTGTCGTCGTAGCGGCTCGCGGCGATGTCAAGGTCGGAACGCTGACCCCGAGGGTCGGCTGGATCAGAACTGAGCGCCTTCACGACTGTGCGGGCGGCCTGAGACGCCGTACCCAGCGAGGTCTGCGGTCGTTCGCCGCAGGCGGCTCGCCATCGGCCCCAGCCTGATCCGGTTCGGCTCATCCAGCACCTTCGAAGCGTAAGCGGCTCTTGACCGCCGGTGGAGGCAGGCATAGATTGCCTTCGTTCGTTACTTACGGTGCTAGACCGAAACTTTCGAAGCCGCCTCCTCATCCCCTGCAAGGAGATCCCGTGCGTCGTCCTTGGATATCTCTCGCTGTCGCCGGCGCCGCGGCGCTACTGGGCGGACAGCTCGCGTTCGCCGGCTCCGCCACAGCCGGCTCCGGCGTGGTCGCGGCAAAGCCGTCGCCAGGCCCGGCATACCCGGCCGATTCGTTGCGGGCTTTGGCCGCGCGGGTGGGCCTGCGCATCGGCACGGCCGTGAACGCGGACCAGCTGGGCACCAACGAGAAGTACACGCAGATCACCGCCGAGCAGTTCTCGAGCGTCACCGCGGAGAACGCGATGAAGTGGGCCGAAGTGGAGGCCACCCGCGGCACCTACACCTGGGAGAAGGCCGACCAGCTCGTCGCGTTCGCGAAGCAGAACCGGCAGCTGGTGCGCGGCCACACGCTGCTCTGGCACAACCAGCTGCCGGCCTGGCTGTCCACCGACGGCTACACCACCACCCTCTCGGACGAGGAGGTGAAGGCGGCCCTGAAGAAGCACATCTTCGCTCAGATGCGCCACTTCAAGGGCGACATCTGGCAGTGGGACGTGGTCAACGAGGCCTTCGACGACAACGGGCAGCCCCGCCAGACCATCTGGTACAAGGCGTGGGGCGGCACCGGCTACATCGCCGACGCGTTCCGCTGGGCGCACCAGGCCGATCCCCGCGCCCTGCTCTTCTACAACGACTACAACCTGGAATTCACCGGGCCCAAGAGCAACGCGGTGTACGCCTTGGTGCAATCGCTCAAGGCGCAGCGCGTACCGATCCACGGTGTCGGATTCCAGGGTCACCTGTCCACCCAGTACGGCTACCCCGACCTGCTCAGCAACCTGCAGCGCTTCGCCGCCCTGGGACAGAAGGTGGCCCTGACCGAGGTGGACGTGCGCACCGCGACCAAGCCCGAAGCCGTCAACGAGCCGGTGAACCCGCTCGCCCCGTACGCCCAGGAGAGCTACTGGTCCCGGACGCTGAAGGCCTGCCTGGCGGTACGCGCCTGCATCTCGTTCACGCCGTGGGGGTTCGGTGACGCCTATTCGTGGGTGCCCGGCTGGTTCTCCGACCCGCAGGAGGGTGCTGCTCTGATCTATGACGAGCAGCTGAACCCGAAGGGCCAGTACCACGTGCTGCAGCAGGACCTGGCGCTGGCCGCGGGCGCCCCGCGTCGCTGATCACCGCCGGATGCCGTGCCCCCCCGGGCACGGCATCCGCGGATCAACCCTTCACCGCGCCGGCGGTGAGTCCCTCGGTCAGGAAACGTTGACCGAAGGCGTACATGATCACCACGGGGATGCTGACCAGCAGCGAGGCCGCGGCGAGCTGGCCCTGCGGCACGACGTCTCCGGCGATCATCGACTGCATCCCCACGGGAAGCGTCTTGTACTCGTCCTTGGTGACGAACACGAAGGCGAACAGGAACTCGTTCCAGGCGTTGGTCAGCGTGAACAGCGCGACCGCCAGCAGGCCCGGCTTGGCCAGGGGAAGCACCACCCGGCCGAACGCCTGGACCCGGCTGCACCCGTCGACCAGTGCGGCATCCTCCAGGTCGGCGGGGATCGACGCGAAGTATCCCGCCAGCAGCCAGGTGGCGAACGGCAGCGTGAACGTCGGGTACGTCAGCACGAGCGACCACAGCGAGTCGGTGAGCCGCGCCCGGATGAGCAGCTGGTACAGGGGGATGAACAGCAGCGCACCCGGCATCACGTAGGTGAGCAGCACCGTGACGGTGAAGCCCTGCGCCCCGCGGAACCGCAGCCGGGCCAGCGCGTAACCGCCCAGCACGGCGCAGAGCAGGGCGACGACGGTGGACGCCCCGGAGATCAGCAGGGTGTTGAGATACCAGCGGCCGAAGGGCTGGTTGGTGAACAGCGCACCGAACTGCTCCAGGGTCCACGGCGTCGGCCACAGGTCGTGCACGCGCATGACGACCTGGCCCTCGGACTTAAATGCCGTGACGGCGATCCAGTAGATCGGGAACAACACGAAGGTCAGCAGCCCGGCCAGCGCCACACCGGAGCCCAGACGCGAGACGAACGCCGACGCGCGGCGGCCGCCCCGGGCCTGGAACGCCGAGACCAGCCGGCCGACGGCCGCTGCCACCAGCAGCATCACGCCGAGGACCACCGCCGCCTTCCAGAAGATCTGCGGCGACGCCCAGGCCAGCAGCCCGGTGAACGCCGCCGCGCCGGCCCACGCGACCCACCGCGCGGTCCGGGCCCGCACGGGCGGTTCGGTGCCGGTGCCCTCGCGCAGCAAGCGGACCAGATAGAACACGAGCACGCCGATGACCGGCAGCATGACCAGGGTGACCGCCGCCCCCGCGCCGTACTGCAGCTGCAGGATCGCCTTCGTGTAGGCGACCAGCACGTACGGCGTGGTCACGTCGCCCGGGCCGCCCTGTGTCAGCAACCAGATGAGGTCGAAGTTGTTGAACGTCCAGATCGACGACAGGGTCACCGTCACGGTCATGACGTGCCGCAGTCCGGGCAGGGTCACGTGCGCGAAACGCTGCCACGCCGACGCCCCGTCGATGGTCGCCGCCTCGTACTGGTCCGCGGGGATGGCCTTCAACCCGGCGAGGAAGCAGACGGTGAAGAACGGCACGCCCTTCCACACGTTCACCAGGATCACCGACGGCATGGCCAGCGACGCGTCGGACAGCCAGCCGGCGGGCCAGCTGTCCACCAGCTGCACGGAGGCCAGCAGCGGCCCGATCCCGGAGGCGGTGAGCAGCGTGTTGACGCTGCCGAAGATGGGGTCGAGCAGCGAGCGCCAGCTGAACGCGGTCACCACCGTCGGCACCACCCACGGCACCAGCAGCAGCCCGGTCAGCACCGCCCGGCCGCGCCGCAGGTGGTGCAGCAGCAGGGCCGCCGCCAGGCCCAGCACCACCTTGAAGATCTCGGCGTACGCGGTGAAGACGAACGAGTTCACTACGGCCGTACGGAATTGGCCGTCGCCGGCGAGCGCGGAGTAGTTGGCCAGGCCGACGAACACGCTGTCGGCCCCGTGGCGCTCGGTGGTGCTGGTGATGATCGACTGGGCGATCGGCACGAGCACGAGCGCGCCGACCAGCACCGCCGTGGGCGTGAGGAACAGGGCCGCCAACCGCCAGTCACGGCCGAGCCGCCGCTGGGTCGCCGTGAGCGAGCCGGGCCCCGGGGGTGGGGGTTCCGTCATCACCGGGGGCGGCGCTGATCGGAGCGAGCTCACTGCGGCAGCCCCTGCTGGGCGAAGATCTGCACCATCTTGGCGTGCGCCGCGGTCACGGCCTGCGCGGGCGCCGTTCCTTGAATGACCTGCTGCATCATGTCGGTGAGGACGTAGGCGGCGACGACCGCCTGCTGGCCGGCGCTGGCCTTCTGCGGGAAGCTCAGCCCGTTGTCGGTGCGCAGTGGCAGCGGCTGCTGGGACATGGTGCGCAGCATCGGGAACGCCGGGTCGCCGCTGGTGAAGAACGGGTCGGCGTCCCAGACCTCCGCCCAGGCGGGCATCGCCAGACCGGGCGCCTCCTTCGCCACCCCGACCAGCGCGGGCGCGCTGACCAGGTACTGCGCCAGCAGCTTGGCGAGTGTGGGGTTCTTGGCGCCCTTGAAGACGACGAAACCCTGGGACTGGCCGATCAGCAGCGATTTATCGGTCGCCGGCCCGGTGCAGTCGGAGAAGACGTGCGTGTTGGCGTACACCGGATTCTTCTTGGTCTTGGAATCGGCGTAGACGCTGAAGCTGTTGCGGGTGTAGCCGAGGATTCCGGCGAGCCAGTTCTCGTTGTTGCTGGTGTCGGTCCAGCTGGCCACTCCGGGCGGCAGCATCGGCTGGTACCTGGGGTTGGTGTAGATGTCGCCCAGGAAGGTCACCGCCTGCACCGTCTCCGGCGAGTCGAAGGTGACCTTCCGGCCGTCGTTCGAGGCGATCGCCCCGCCGTAGGAGTTGATCAGCGCCTCGATCAGGCCGTTGCCGTCACCGGAGCGGTTCACGGTCATGCCCCAGCCGAACCGGCGCTTGCCCGGATCGGAGATCGCCAGGCACAGGTCGCGCATCTCCTCCCAGGTGTAGGCGTCCTTGGGAGTGATGCCCTTGTCCTGCATCCAGTCCTTGCGCAGGAACGACCCGATCCCGATGAAGTGGTACGGGATGGCGAACCACTTGCCGTCGAAGACGCAGAAGTTCTTCGCCTCCGCGCAGGGCTCGCCGAACCTGGCGGTCAGCGCCTCGACGGTGTCCGTCACGTCCTCCAGGTCGCCCAGCGCATGGAACTGCGCCACGAACCGCGAGTCGGTCATGAAGGCCAGGTCACGCGCCACGCCACCCTTCACCTCAGCGTCGATCTTGGCGACCACGTCACCGGCGTCGGCCTGGACCAGGCTGTTCTCGATCTTCGTACCGGTGCTGTCGGCGAACTTCTTGATCGAGCTGTCGAGCGCTTCGTTGGCCGCGGTCGAGTACAGCTTCTGCGACAGCATCCCCATCGAGGTGCCCTTGACCGCCGCCGCGGCGTCGAGCAGTTCCTTGGGCACCTCCGGCTGCACGCTGGTGGGCGACTCGGAACCGCCGCCGCACGCGGCGAGACCGGCCGCGCCGAGCACCCCCACTCCCATTCCCAGAAAGCCGCGCCTCGACCACAGCGGATTGTCCTGCATGGCCATTCGCCTCCCTGCCAGCTATCATCGTTCGAAATCTCGAACGCTGTTCGATATACCGGACCCAGTGGACGCGACGGTAGAGGAGCCTTATGACGGCTGTCAATGTCCGGGTGCGGCCGCTGCCCGCGGCGTGCCGGCTAGCGGGACCGGTAACCCATGCGGGCGGACAGCGTGGCGGCGCCCTCGCGCACCAGCTTGGTCCACTCCAGGTGTGCCTGCGCGGTCCAGCGGATGATCGGCGCCGACACGCTCATCGCTGCGACAGTGGCGCCGGAGTGATCCCGGATCGCCGCGGCCACGCAACGCATGGCGCTGTCGGACTCGCCGACGTCGGCCGCCACGCCCTCGGCACGGACGTGTTCGAGGTGATCCCGCAGCCGGTCCGGGTCGGTGATGCTCTCCGGCGTCATGCCCGGCAGCGGCCCCTGCGCCAGAACAGCATCCAGATCCGCCCGGCCGAGGTCCGCCAGCAGGATCTTGCCGACCGCCGTGCAGTGCGCCGGCAGCCGTCGCCCGACCGCGGAGACCATCCGGACCGGATGCGTGCTGTCGACCTTGACGAGGTAGATGACGTCGGTGCCGTCGAGCACGGCCACGTGCACCGCCTCGTTGCACTCGGCGGCCACGTCCCGCGCGACGAGCTGCGCCTCGCGGACCAGGTCCAGCCGGCCGGCGAACGCCGCCCCGAGCTGGAACAGGGGCATGCCGAGCCGGTACTCCACCGGCTGGCCCGGCACTGCGATCAGGTACGAGCGTTCGACGAGCGTGACGAGCAGCTCGTGAACCGTGGTACGGGGCAGCCCGAGCCGCTCGATCACCTCGCGGGCCGACAGTTGAGGCCGGTCCAGGAACAGTTCGAGGATGTCGAGAGCGCGGATGACTGCCGGAACCACACGGGGCATGTTGATAGTCCTTTCCCGGCGCTCGCTTCACCCGATGAGGATGGTGGCAATGCCGTACTCCATTCACCACCTGCGAACCGGCGACACGTCGTGCTGGGCATTGTGCCAGGACGGCGGGTGGGCCGTGCTCGACGGTTCGCTCGCCGACCTGCTCGCCCTGCCGCTGGACCAGGCCCGGGCCGTGCTGGAGGCCGCCGCCCGCGATGCCCACCGCGACCGGCCCGGCGAGCAGGTGCTGGCGCCCGTCGACCGGCAGGAGGTGTGGGCGGCCGGGGTGACCTACCTGCGCAGCCGCGACGGGCGCAAGGAGGAGTCCGGGCACGGTTCGCTCTACGACCAGGTGTACGACAGCGACCGTCCCGAACTGTTCTTCAAGTCCAGTCCGTGGCGGGTCGTCGCAGACCGTGACGCCGTCGGGATCCGCGCCGACTCCGGCTGGGACGTCCCCGAGGCCGAGGTCGGCCTGGTGCTCAACGCGGCCGGCGAGGTCTTCGGCTACACGTTGGGCAACGACATGAGCAGCCGCTCGATCGAGGGCGAGAACCCGCTGTACCTGCCCCAGGCGAAGATCTACGACCGGTCGTGCGCGCTGGGCCCGGCGATCGTGCCGAGTTGGGCAGTCGGCCAGGGCCCGTTCGAGATCGGCCTACGGGTGCTGCGCGCCGGCCGCGCCGCCTACGCCGCGACGACGTCGACAGCGGCGATGGCCCGCGGCTTCGAAGACCTGGCCGGCTGGTTGTTCCGGGCGCTGAGCTTCCCGGCCGGCGTGATCCTGCTGACCGGCACCGGAGTCGTCCCGGGCGCCGGCTTCACGCTCCGACCCGGAGACACGATCGAGATCACCTCTGCGGCCCTCGGAACGCTGACCAATCCCGTCGTCGCGATCGGCGATGTCCCGGCATGATGCTTCACGGGGAAGGAGCGCAGCATGTCGAGTTGGAGTTCCCGGGCTGTTCACGCCGACGCGGAGGTGCCCCGCGAAGCCGGGGCGGTGTCGCCGCCGATCGTGCAGTCGTCGACGTTCGCGGCGGAATCGGCGCAGGAGTTCGCGGAGATCGCGCTGCAGCGGCGCGGCAGCGGCTTCTACACCCGCTACGGCAACCCGAACCATGCGCAGGTCGCGGCGGTGCTCGCCGACCTGGAAGGGGCGGAAGCCGCGATGGTGTTCGCCTCCGGCATGGCGACGATCACGACGACCGTACTGGCGCTGGTGCAGTCGGGTGACCATGTCGTCGCGCAGCGACGGCACTACGGCGGGGTGCCGTCGCTGCTGCTCAACCTGCTGCCGCGCTTCGGGGTGACCTGCACCCAGGTCGACCAGACCGACCCGCAGGCGTTCGCCGCCGCGATGCGGCCCGAGACGCGGCTGGTGCTGGTCGAGTCCCCGAGCAATCCGCTGCTGGACCTCACCGACCTGCGCGCGGTGTCCGCGCTCGCCCACGAGGCCGGCGCGCTGGTGGTCGCGGACAACACCTTCGCCACGCCGGTCAACAGCCGCCCGCTGGCGCTCGGGGCCGACCTGGTGTGGCACAGCGCCACGAAATATCTCGGCGGCCACAGCGACCTGTCGGCTGGCGTGCTCGCCGGACCGGCCGATTTGCTCGACCGGGTCTGGGACGCCGCCATCATCACCGGGGCCGTCCTCGGCCCGATCGACGCCTGGCTGCTGTTACGCGGGATCCGCACGCTCCCGCTGCGGATGCGCCAGCACAACAGCAACGGCCTGGCGCTCGCGCGGGCGCTGCAGGCGCACCCGGCGGTCGCAGCCGTGTACTACCCGGGCCTGCCGGATCATCCGCAGCATCAGCTCGCGGCAACCCAGATGGATGGGTACGGGGGAGTGCTGAGCCTGGAACTCGCCGGTGGCTACGCGGCGGCGGACCGTTTCATCGACGGGTTGCGCTACGCCCGGCGTGCCGCCAGCCTGGGCAGTGTCGAGACCCTGGTCGTGCATCCCGCCACGATGTGGCAGGCCATCCTGCAGCCCGGCCAGCTCCAGGACGCCGCGATGAGCCCGGGCTTGGTGCGCCTGTCCGCCGGCATCGAGGACACCGCCGACCTGGTGGACGATGCGATCCACTCCCTGGACGGACTGCTGGGTTGAACGGGCGCCGACGCATGCCGGCCGAGCCCCAGCGGGATCGTTGTACGACAATGATCCGGTGACCGCGAGTACCCTGCTCCTCATCGGAGCCTCAGTGCTCCTGGGGCTCGTGCTGTCGGTTCTCCTCAATCTGCTCCGGCGACCGGCCTGGTTCAAACGCGGCCACTTGGCGGCGCTGCTCGTCGTGGCCTTGGTCGCCGGCGTAGCGGCGATGGTGTTGAACAAGATCGCTGAGAAGCCGCCCACCGCCGACACCCCGCCTGCCGCCGGAAAACCGCCGGATGGTGCCGGGACTGCCATCGAGTTGGCGGCGGATCTGCGCGACCGGATCGTGCTGTCGACCGACGACAGCGCAGGCTCGAACCTGCTTTTCGCGTCGCGCCTCGACGGGACCAACCGGCGCCGGATCGCGGAGTGGGGAGGACCGGTGACCGGAATTCCACACCGCACCGACGTGCTGGTCTCACGGTACGACGAGCGTTCCGGGCACGGCCGCATCGAGATCCGCACCATGACCGGCGACCTGGTGAGGGCGCTCACCCAGCCTCCGGTCGGGTACGGCGATGATTCGCCGTCGTACGCGGTCGGCGTCGGACAGGTGTACTTCGTGCGAACCAAGTGGAACCGGGCGGACGAGAACACCTCGACCACCGGATCCAGCGTGGTGATGCGCGTACCGATCGACGGTTCCGGGACGGCCAGGACAGTCCGGGTCGGGACGGAGCTGCGGACCGTCTCCACCGACGACTCCGGCCGGGTGATCGCGGGTACCTGCGACGACCCGAGCCACGTCGGCCAGGCGTGCCTGACGGCGGAGGGCCGCGACGATTTCGAGTATGTTCCCGGGTCGGAGGGCACCACGATGTCGGACGTCCGGGTGTCACCGGACGGCCGGTTCGTCGCCTACTCATCCTTCGCCAGGAACCCGTTCGGCGAGTCCCAGGTGTTCCTGTACGACAGGCGCAGCAAGAAGACGATCGACGCCTCGAGGCTGGACGGTCTCAACAGCCAGCCTTCCTGGGTACGCGACTCGAAGAACCGTTGCCTGCTGTTCACGCACGACCGCACCGGCAACGCTCCGTCCGTGTATCTCACCTGCCTGCGCGACGACTGGCAGACGGCGAAGATCCTGCCCATCGGCCAATATCCCGAGTTGGTCCAGCCGTGATTCGCGTGCTGGCGATCGCCGGTTTCGGCACCGTCGCCACCATCCTGCTGGCGTTGGCCGGAAACTGGCTCTCGCAGACCCTGAAGCTGAAGAATGGGCAGGTCGTCGGGGGCGTCGTCGTCTGCGGCGTGCTGCTCACCGTCGTAGGCGCCGTCGCGCTCCAACCGAAGGACGACCTTGCGAAGCAACCTGAACCGGGCGGCGCGGCCCCTGCGGTCAATCTTGCGGAACTCGCTCCGGAGCTTCTCGAGCAGCGACTGCTCACCATCGATGACAGCGCGGATCGCCCCGCACTGTTCGCCTCCCGGCCGGATGGAACCGCGCGGACGCTGATCTGGGACATGCCGGACAGCTGGCCGGCCGCCGTGGTCCCCGAGACGGACGACTTCATTCTCTCGGCTCCCTGGGAGGAACGGTCCACCGACCGTTTGGAGATCTTCAGCAGCCAGGGGGAGTTCCAGCGGGCACTCACCTCGCCGCCCGCTCTCAGATCGGACATCTCGCCGGCCTACGCAGCCGCCCGGAAGCGGGTCTACTTCATCCGGCAGTCGTGGCGGGACACCGGGAACGGCTCCCGGGTCAGCACGCGAAGCCAGCTCATGGAAGCGTCCCTCGACGGGTCCGGTGCACCACGGCCCATACCGACGCCGGGCTTCCAGATGCGCACCGTATCCGTCTCGGCCGACGGCCGGGCCGTCGCCGGTTCGTGTGTCGACGAGAAGGACGATTCAGCTCAGGTCTGCCTGATGTCGCTGGACGGATCCGACGTGAAGAGGCTGCCGGGCAACGAGCGGGCCGGGCCGAGTGAGGTGTCGATATCCGCGGACGGCAGGTACGTGGCGTACTCGTCGCCGGCCACGAACCCGTACGGTGAAACGCAGGTGTACGTCTACGACAGCCGGACGGAGACGACGACGATGGTCTCCCGTCTCGCGGGTCTCAACGGCAACCCCGCCTGGGCGCCGACCATCAGGAAGCCGTGCCTGGCATTCAGCCATTTCGAACGCCCGCAGGGCGCGAGCATCTACGTCACCTGCCTGTCCCCTGAACCGGTCACGGTCGAGGCGGCACCCGTCGGATCGAACCCGGTCTGGCTCCCTTGATCATCCTCGCCTCCTGAGGACTGGCCAGTTGTGGCCACTTTCGTTCGGCCGCCCCGTCCGGCCCACAGCATTTGGTGAGGGGATCGCCGCTCCCGGCGGTCCCGGACCAAGTGTTCGAGGGGGAGACCATGTCCAGCGTGGACGCCAGCGTCAGCAAGAACAGCGTCAGCAAGAACATCAGCCAGGAGGAGTTCCAGCGCCTGGTCGGCGAGGCCGCCAAGCTGCTGCGGCTGCGGCCGGTTCCGGGTTCCGACAAGGAGCAGGCTCAGCAGTGGCTGCGGCGGGTCGCCGAGTTCCTCCAGTCGTCCGGCATGCGGCAGGTGCTGTACGGGCTCGGCGTCGAGGCGCCGACCGACTTCGGCAAGCCGTCGGACCAGTCGGCCGTGGCCACTCACATCGCCGACTCGTTGGACACTGACGAGGACAACCCGCTGCTGCTGATCCCGCTGGCCGTCGAGGTCGCGTACATCGGCCTGGTGGGTTACGCGATCTACACCCACTACTCCCACCAGGAGTAAAAGCGATGAACACGCCGGAACCGCGCCCCACCGTCCGCCACGCCGGCCACGTCGTCGACCCGCTCGCCGAGCCGGCCGGGGGCGTCCGCAGCATCGTCCAGTTCACCCGGCCGCTCCGGCGCGACGAACGGCAGCGGTTCCGGCAGGCGTACGGCCTGGCGCTCACCGAATATCTGCCCGATCAGGCGTACGCGGAAAGCGTCGCCCCGCAGCAGCTGGCCGATCTCACCGAGGAACCGCTGGTCCGGGCCGTGACGGCGTACGACGCGCGGCTGCGGCGCGTCGCCGGTCCGCAGAGCCGCCGGGATTTCAGCAGCCCACGGGCCCGCGCCCGCACCGACGGCCTGCTCGACGCCGTGCTGTTCCCCGACGCCGAGCCGGCCGCCGCGCTCGCCGCAGTACGCGAACGCGGCGGCGCGGACCCCGTCCTGATCGACGACCGGCAGCACGGCGCCCCGGTCAAGATCCGGTTCCGGGGCGACGAGACGGTCGAGGCCGCCGTCGCCGAGCTGGACGACGTGCGGTGGCTGGAAGAGGTCGGCGAGGCCAAGCTGGACACCGAGCAACTGGACGCCCGTACGGAGGCCGTTCCGCTCGCCCGTGCCTGGGCGGAACCGCTGTGGCGGCGCGGCCTGACCGGGACGGGCCAGGTGATCGGCGTCGTGGACAGCCCGATCGACCTGCGGCACCGGTTCTTCGCCGACCCGCTGCACCCCGTCGGCCCGGCGCACCGCAAGATCACCGGTTTCCGGAACCCCACCGCGGAGGCGCCCGGCAAGCACGGCACCTTCGTCGCCGGCATCGCGGCAGGTGACGACCCGGACCGGCCGGGCGAGCACCCCGGCCGCGGCGTGGCCTGGGCGGCCCGGCTCACCTACGGCAACACCGACGACGTCGAGACGCGGGGAATCCTGAGCCTGCTCGCCGCCGCCGCGGCCGACGGCGCCCGGGTCCACACCAACAGCTGGCACGACGAACCGGTCCCGCAGTACAGCCAGCTCGCCGCGGACCTGGACGCGTTCACCTGGACCCACGAGGACCACCTGGTGGTCGGGTCCGCCGCGAACCGGGGCGAGCGGCTCGGCCCGCCCGGCACGGCCAAGAACGTGCTGGCCGTGGCCGCGGCGAAAGGCCCGGCGCCGGCCACCTTCGGTGACGGCGCGGTCGGCCCTGCCGCGGACGGCCGGCAGAAACCCGAGCTGATGTCACCCGGCTGCTCGATCCATTCGACGGCGCCCGGCACCGTGGACAGCGTCGTGCTCGACCGTGAGCTGTTCGGCTCACCGGGGCCGATCTGCGCCAGCAGCTGGGCCACCCCGGCGGCGGCCGGGCTGGCCGCCCTGGTCCGGCAGTACTACCTGCAGGGCTTCCACCCCGGTGGCACGGCCGGCTCCGGCCCCGGCTTCGCGCCGTCGAGTGCGCTGATGCGCGCCACCCTGCTGGCGGGCTGCCGCCCGGAAGGCAACCATCCCTATCCGGGCACCACCACCGGTTGGGGCAACGTCCGGCTCGACGAGGTGCTCGCCGCCGGCCTGGTCGTGCGGGACGTGCGCCATGCCGACGGACTCGACACCGGGGAGAGCGTGACGGTACGAGTGCGCGTGCAGGACGCGAGCAGCCTGCTGGCGATCACCCTGGTGTGGACCGACCCGCCCGGCGCGGCCGGTTCCGGCGAGCCCGTGGTGAACACCCTCGAGCTGGCCGCGACACCGCCGGGCGGCACCCCGCCCGTGCGCTCGCCGGGCCGTCCCGACACCGTGCAGCGGGTGCTCGTGCCCGACCCCGCCCCGGGGATCTGGACGATCGTCGTGTCCGCACCGGCGGTCAACGTCGGCGCCGACGGTCAGGGCTACGCCCTCGTCGTGGCGGGCGCGTCAGCCGTCTGATCAGCCACGACAGGGACCACGTTCGGACACAACGCTTCGCGAACGGTTGCCCGCGCGGGAGACTTCACGTGACCCTGGGTCACGGGAGGATCACGTGCGTACGCTCGCTCAGCCACCGCTGCCGCCGGGAACGCGGGCTGACCTGTTCGACGCGCTGCACCGCCTGCACCACCACGCCGGCCGGCCGAGCCTGCGGCAGATCGCCGCCGACGTGGGGTGCAGCCACACGACGATCTCCGCCGCCTTCGCCGGCCCGCAGGTGCCCCGCTGGGGACTGCTCGAACTGATCGTCGAGACCCTCGGCGGGGACACCGGCCGGTTCAAGGAACTCTGGGTGGCCGCCACCGAATCCGGCGACGACGCGGCGGAAACCGCGGCGCCGGCCGAGGTGGCGGCCACCGTCGTGCCCCGCGATCTTCCCGCGCCGCCGACCCCGTTCGTCGGCCGCGACGCCGCCTGCACCGGCCTCGACAGTGCGCTGCGCGACGCACAGCGCGGCGCCGCGGCCGGCGTCGTCCTGATCACCGGGGCGGCCGGGGTGGGCAAGACCAGCCTGGCCGTCGCCTGGGCACACACCGTGGCCGGTGAGCATCCGGACGGCCAGCTCTATCTCGACCTGCGTGGCTATGACGTGAGCCGGCCGCGTACCCCGTCCGCTGCCGTCGACGTGGTCCTGCGCCGGCTCGGCGTCGCGGCATCGGCCGTGCCCCGAGAGCTCAGCGAGAAGTCGGCGCTGCTGCGCTCGCTGCTGGCCGGGCGCCGGCTGCTGCTGGTGCTCGACAACGCGTACTCGGCCGAACAGGTGTGGCCGCTGCTGCCCGGCAGCCCCTCCTGCTTCGTGGTGGTGACCAGCCGGGACACGCTTCCGGGACTGGTCGCGCGGGTGGGCGTACGCCGGCTGGTTCTTGATCGGCTCGATGAGCCGACCGCGACCGACCTGCTCAACCGGCTGGTCGGCGACCGCGCCCGCGCGGAGCCGCCGGCGGTGCGCGCCCTGGCCGCACGCTGCGCCTACCTGCCGCTCGCCCTGCGGGTGGCCGCCGAGGTCGTCACGACCGACCCGCACGACTCGCTCGCCGACCAGATCGCCCGGTTCGATCACCGCTCCGCCCGGCTCGACCTGCTCGCCGCCGGTGGTGACGAGCGCACCGCCGTACGCAGCGTCTTCTCCTGGTCGGTGCGGCGGCTCAGCCCGGCCGCCGCTGCCCTGTTCACGCTGCTCGGGCTCAGCCCGTCGCGCTCGCTGGACGACGAGGCCGCGGCGGCACTGGCCGGAATGCCCACGGCGGCCGCGGCGGTCGCTGAACTCGCCCGCGCGCACCTGGTCGAACGGCGCGGTGACGCCTTCGGCCTGCACGACCTGCTGCGCGACTATGTGATCGAGCTGGCGGCTCAGCGTCCCGAGCCGGAGCGGCACCGGGCCCGGCAGCGGCTGTTCGATCACTACGTGGCCCGCTGCCGTGACCCCGGCTGGCTGCGTGAGCACCGGCCGGCGCTGGTCGCCGCGGCGCGCTCGGCGGCGAAGGACAGTCCCGCGCACTGCCTGCGGCTTGCCGCGCTGCTGCACAGCCACCTGGAGGACTCCGGGCATTATGCGGAGGCCATCAGCGTGCAGCGGACCGCGATCGAGGTGGCCCGCCGGCAGCACGACCAGCGTGCGGTGGCCGCGGCGCTGTGCCGGCTGGCCGGGGTGCAGCGGCGCGCCGGCGAGTTCGCCGACGCGCTGACAGCCGCGAGCGAGGCCGCAGAGATCAGCGATCACGAGCAGGACCGGATCGGTACGGCGGCCGCGCTGCAGGCGCTCGCCGCGGTGCACGTCCGGCAGGGGCGCAACGACCTGGGCGTCGGCGAGCTGGAACAGGCCACGAAGATCCTCAGCGAGCTCGGCGACCGGGACGGCGAAGCCGCGGCCGCCAACCGTGGCGGCATCGCGCTGATGCAGCTCGGCCGGCTCCACGAGGCCCTGGCACACCACCGCCGCGCCTACGACGTCTACCTCGAGCTCGGCGCGCCGCTGCCACGCGGGCGGGCCGCCAACAACGTCGGCGTGGTGTGCATGCGGCTCGGTGACTACGACGCCGCCCACCGCGCCCTGACCGAGGCGCTGCAACTCGCCCGCGACACCGGCAACCGGGTCGGCGCCGGCGTGGCGCTGGCCAACCTGGCAGAGCTGGCCGAGCGCCGGCACCGGTGGGAGCAGGCAGCCGCCGGGTATCGCGCCGCCATCGCCATCTTCGAGCCGATCGGCTACCTCGGTGGGCTGGCCGACGGCCGCCGCGGCCTCGGGCTGGCGCTGGCCCGGCAGGGCTCGCCGGAGGACGGGCTGGTCCTGCTGGCCGCGGCGCTCGAACTGGCCCGCAGCATCGGCGAGGCCGACATCGAGACGGCCACCCGCATCGATCTCGCCCTGGTGCGCCGGCTCACCGGCCGCGACGCCACCGCGGACTACCGCGCCGCCTGCGAGGCCGCCGAAGCCAGCGGCGACACCTACCAGCACGCCCGCGCCCTGGACGGGCTGGCCCGGTGCGCGCTGGACGCCGGGGACGCCGAGCAGGCCCGCCGGCTCTGGCAGCCGGCGCTGGAGGTCTTCACCCGCCTCGGCGTTCCGGAGGCCGCCGCGGCCGCCGCCGGGCTCGCCGAAGCTTCCGGCTGAGCGGCGACGGCGCTCGTTCAGGGTTACCGTCGGCGAAGACCCGTGCCGCCGAGGACGAGGAATGCGATGACCCGGACCGACGACGACGTAACCCTCGACGCGGCACAGGACCCGCTCGTCCTGGCCCTGGACATCGGCTCCACCGCCACCCGCGGCGGCGTGCACGACGCCACCGGCCGGCGCGTCCACCGCCTGCAGCACAAGGTGCCGCACGCCTTCACGGTCGCGCCCGACGGCACCTCGATCATCGACCCCGAACAGGTGACCGTGGAGGTCGGGCAAGTCCTCGACGCGGTGACCGGCGACCCGCGGCTCGGGACGCGGATCGCCGGCGTGGCGATGGACACCTTCGCCGCCTCACTGATCGCGATCGACGCGGCCGGGCGTGCGCTCACCCCGTGCCTGACCTACGCCGACTCGCGCAGCGCCGCCGCGGTCACCGCGCTGCGCGAGGAGCTCGACGAGCACGCGGTGCAGCAGCGCACCGGCACCCGGGTGCACACCAGCTATCACGCTCCGCGGCTGCGCTGGCTCACGACCGTGCAGCCGGGTGTCGTTACCGGGGCCGCGTTCTGGTGGTCGCTGGGGGAGTACGTCTGGGCCCGGCTGATCGGGCAGCCGCTCGCCGGGACGTCCACGGTCGCGTGGACCGGGCTGCTCGACCGGCGTACCGGTGAGCTCGACGCCGAGCTGCTCGCTGCCGTGGGCGCCGAACCCGGGCAGTTCTGCCCGCCGCGGGACATGACGCAGCCGGCGCCGGCGGCGGCCCCGGCGCGCTGGCCCGCCCTCGCCCGGGCGGTGTGGTTCCCGGTCATCACCGACGGGTACGCCAGCAACATCGGATCCGGAGCGCTCGACGCCACCGTGCTCACCGCGGCGACCGCCACCAGCGGTGCGCTGCGGGTGCTGCTCGACGGCCCGGCTGATCCGCTGCCGTTCGGACTCTGGAACTACCGGGTCGACGCGGGACGCACACTGCTCGGCGGGGCGATCAACGACGTCGGCCGGGCCGTCAGCTGGGCGCAGAGCACGCTGCGCCTGAGCCCGGCCCTCGCGGCCGTGCTCACCGCGGCGCCGAGCGACGCCACCCCGCTCGTTCTGCCGTACCTGACCGGGGAGCGCGCGCCCGGCTGGGTCGGCGGGGCACGGGCCGTGTTCGGCGGGGTGTCGGCGGCCACCGACGCCGACACCCTGTTCCGCGGGATCGTCGAGGGCGTGGCCATGACCTACGCGCGGGTCGCCGACGAACTGCACCCGGCCGCACCGCAGGTCCTGGAAGTAGCGGCGGCGGGGCGGGTCAGCAACGACCAGCCCGAGTGGCTCCAGGTGCTCGCGGACGTACTCGGGCGGCCCGTCACCCATGTGACCCGGCGGCGCGCCACACAGCGCGGTACCGCGCTGCTCGCGCTCGACGTGCTCGCTCCCGACGTCCCGCGGGCGCCGCGGACCACCGGGGCGACGTACGAGCCGCGGCCGGCGTACGTCGAGTACTACGCGCAGCGGCGCGCCCGGTTCGCCGCGGTGTACGACGCGCTGCTGCGCGGCTGACGCTCAGTTCAATCGTTCGCTGAGATGAATGGTGACGTCGTCGCCATCGGTTTTCCCGATGGCGCGGCGCACGGCGGCCGTGATCGGAAGCTTGTGGGTGCCGTCGCCGAGCGCCATGAACGCACCGCGAAACGGCACCCCGTCGACGGTGCCGGCGACCTTGACGAGCCCCCGCGTGCCGAAGATCTCGGCCGAGCGGGGCATCTTCACGCAGGTCCAGGTGTCGCCTTCCTGGACCTTGCCGAGCGTCGCGGTGAACGTGATGTCGAGTGGTCCGGCCTTTCCGGGCATGACCGGTCCTTTCCTACGAGTCAGGCAGGACGGACAGCCTGCCGAGCGCCGTCCGCCACCACGGTATCGGCGCGTGAGCGCCCGTGACGACCACGTGCAGCCTGTCGCCCTCGACGAGCCAGAGACTCTGGGCGGGGAAGGGTGCCGTACGGATTCGTTCCCCGCGCCAGCACCATCCGCCCGCCGCCGACCGCGTTGTCGAAGAATCCCTCCGCAACGATCGCCGAGCATTCACGGCTGCGGTACTACGTGCCGGCCAGCGCGGCCGCCGCGGCGGCCGGAGCGATGACGACGGCGGTGTCCCGCAGACTGCGGCGATTGTCGGCGGCCAGGGCCAGGATGCCGAGACCGATCTGCGGCACGAGCAGGAACAGGGGCGGGTACAGCGCGGTCAGCTCCAGGGGAGGGACCACCGACACCGCGACGGCGACCCCCACCGTCACCGTGATCGCGGCGGCGACCGCCATCGCCCGAAACCGGCCAGTGCGGCCAGCGGCGCGAGCAGCCAGGCGAACACGCCGATGGTGTGGAACGGGCCCAGCATCGGATACCCGAAGTCGTACTGGGCGCCGCCGAAATAGGGAAGCCTCGACACCAGACCAGTGCCGCGCTCAGACCGCGCGAACCTCGGCGAGGCGCTTGACCGCGTACTCGTCGCCCCAGCAGACCGCGGCCTCCCACGCGGCCGAGGCTTGCGCGGCGATGTCGTACGCACCGTCGTCGAGGCCGGCCGCGTTGCCGGGCAGCACGAGGTCGAGGGCGGGTACGTCGACGTGCGCCTCGTCCCAGTCGATCAGAGCCACCTGAGAAGCGGTCATGCGGATGTTGCCAGGGTTGGGGTCGCCGTGCACGACGCAGGTCTGATGTCCGGCGAGCCGGGCCCACGCCGCCCGGCACCGGACAACACCCTCAGCGGGCATCGCACCCAGGTCGATCCTCGTCCCGGTCGCGGCGTGCAGCAGATCGGTCGACGATCGCCAGCCCGGGCGCTGCGGCCAGTCCCGCGTCAACCGATGCAGCTCGCGCAGCGTGCCGGCCACGCGGCGCCAGTCGGCCGGCGACTCGGGCGGCCCACCTTCCAGGTAGGTCATCACCACCAGACCGTCGGCGAAGAGCCGTCCGTCCCTGGCCGGGATCGGCGTCGGCACGGCCAGGCCCGCACGGTCGAGGTGCTGGAGAAGGCCGGTCTCCCACGCGAGGTCGGCGTCGCTCCGGGACCCGAGACGGCCGACCGCGAGGCGCCCGCCGACGCGCACCGTCCACACGTCGTTGGCGACCCCGCCGGTGAGCGGTTCGACGCGAACGGCGTCGTCACCCCACCGTCCGAGTGTCTCCCATCCCATCGGCCTACCTCTGAGATTTCAGGACGTCGACCTCGCACCCCGGCGCGGACGGGTCGAAGCCGTGCTCGCTCAGCCAGCGGATCGCCAGCTGGCACCGGACCGACCACCACGCACGGACCCCGTCGAGGTCGACGCCGGCGCCATACCCGGCAATGACGTCGCCCAGGTGCTCCCGGTGCCCGAGCGTCAGGGTGGCCAGATCGAAGAGCGCATCGCCGCGACTTGCCTCCGACCAGTCGATCACCCCGGTGATCTCGTCGGCGTCGGCGAACACGTGGCTGACGTGCAGGTCGCCGTGTGTGAAGACCGGCGTGTACGGGCGCAGCGCACCCTCAGCGATGCGGCGATTGCGGCCGACCAGGGCGGCGGGAAGGACATCGTTGCTGATCAGCCACGCGCATTCCCGGTCGAGGTCGGCCGCGATCTCGTCGAGGGCGCGGCCGGGCCACGGCGGCAATGGCGCGTCGTGCAGCTTCCGGACGGTGGCGCCGGCCGCCGCCCATGCCGCAGGCGAAGCGGTGGACGGCCGGCCGAGGCGGCCGATCGCCTGTCCCGGCACCGTGGCGAGCGCGAGCACCGGCGGCTTGCGCCACAGGACCTCCGGCGTCGGGACCGGCGCCATGGCGATCGCCGCGACCTCGACGTCGATGCGGGCCTGATCAGTGTCGATCTTCAGGAACACGTCGCCGGCGCGCAGGGTGGCGCGCGCCTGGTGCGCGATGACGACCTCGATCCCGTCCACGCGGCCATTCTCGCGGCGAAGACCACCGCCGTCACCGCATTTAGTGCACTGGGACCGCGCGCCTTGACATGTCCCGCCACATAGGATTACTTAAGTAAGTGCTTAACCAAAAGGCGCACCTGGACCTGCTGTTCGCGGCGCTCGCCGATCCCGGCCGCCGCACCATGGTCGAGCAGCTCAGCCGCGGTCCCGCGACCGTGACGGAGCTGGCCGCGCCGCTGTCCATGTCACTGCCCGCGGTCATGCAGCACCTGCGGGTCCTGGAGGGCAGCGGGCTGGTCCGCTCGGAGAAGGTGGGCCGCGTCCGCACCTGCCGGGTCAACGCCGCCGCGTTGCGGACGGCCGAGGAGTGGATCGCCGGCCGCCGCACCGAGCTCGCCGCCGGACTCGACCGGCTCGGCGCCTATCTCGCCCGCGACAATCACGAGGAGAAGTCATGAGCATCGTGCACGAGACGATCGTTCTGGAACGCCGCTACGGCGCGACGCCACAGCGGGTCTTCGGGGCGTTCGCCGATCCTGCCGTCAAGGCGCAATGGTTCCACGGTCCGGAGAGCTGGCCGACCCAGGGGGAAAGCACCTTCGACTTCCGGGAGGGCGGCCTGGAGACCAGCGCGTCCGGCCCGCCCGGCGGGGACCTCTGCTACTACACCGCGCGCTACCTCGACATCGTGCCCGACCAGCGGATCATCTTCTGCTACGAGATGTCGCGCTTCGACCGCCGGATGTCGGTCTCGGTGCAGACCGTCGAACTCTTCGCCGAGGACGGCGGCACCCGGCTGGTGCTGACCGACCAGGGCGCGTACCTGGACGGCCTGGACGATCCGCAGCAGCGGCGCAGCGGCATCGAGCCGCAGCTCGACCAACTCGCCAAGGCGCTCACCGACGGCTGAGCAGACCGCGTGCGGCCGCGGTGATCACCGCTTCGCGCCGCCGCGTCGCGCCCAGCTTGCGGTAGATCGACCGCAGGTGCGCCCTGACCGTGTTGATCGAGACGCCCAGTGCCTCGGCGATCTCGTGCGCGGTGAGCACCGACGGCAGGAACTGCAGCACCTCGAGTTCGCGTTCGCTCAGCGGCTCGAGCAGGGCCTGTTGCGGCTCCGGCTTGCGGAGGTGTCCGGCGCCGAGCGCCCGGAAGGGGCGGTGCACCCCTTCCGGCTCGGCCAGCGCGACGGCTTCGGCAGCGGCCGCCTCGCTGCGGGCTGTGTCGCCGCGCTTCTCCGCCGCCAGCGCGAGCGCGATCAGGGCGGTGACCGCGCTGATCCGATCGGCGCCGGCGGCGGCCCGATACAGGAGGTCCTCCCCGCCGTCCTGGTCACCGAGGGCGAGGCGTGCCCGCCCGAGAACGACCATCTCGTGCGAGGACGGCCGGGCCACCTTGCCGAGCCGTTGCACCACGCGGACAGGCTGGTCGGCGAGCAGGTCGATCTCCGCCTCCACCGCGTCCAGCCAGCGGACGACCAGGGGCGCCCGCAGCGACGGGACGACCTCCTCCCGCGCCTGGCGCAACGCGGCCGTGGCCGCCGGATGATCACCGGCCGCGATCGCCAGGTGGGCACGGACCAGCAGTGACACGACGGCGAACGTGGCCTCCGGCGGTTCGGCCTCCGAACGCCGGGCGTTGTGCAGCAGCGCCTGCGCCTCGGCGAGGTGGTCACGTTCCACCGCCGCCAATGCCAGGGTGAGGTGGGCGGCGGTGGCCTGCACGGCGCCGATGGCGTCGAGTCGTTCGGTCTGTTGCTGTGCCGCGGACGCCAGCCGCTCGGCCTCGCGCAGGGACCCGTCGAAGTAGGCGAGCAACGCCAGGTGGCCCTGCGCGTTGGCTGCGGTCAGCGGCATGCCGAGCTGTTCGGCCTCGGTCAGGCCGTCCAGCAGGTGCCGGCGCGCGTCTTCGATCTGCAACGTCCAGACCAGAGCCATTCCTTTGTTGATCTTCGCGACGGCGCGGATCTGCGCGCTGATCGGCAGCGCGCGCGGGTCGAGGTCGCGCATCCGGTCGAGGATGCGGGTGGTGGCCGTGACCATGGCGGGTATGTCACCGGTCATCCGCATCACGGAGCCCACCTCGATGATGTCCAGCATGGTCTCGACGGCGAGCCGTTCGTCCGGCTTGCGTTCGGCCAGCAGCTCGCGGGCCCGGTCGAGCAGCATCGGCACGGCCCGGAAGTCGCCGTTGAGCAGCACGCGCATCGCTGCGCAGACGACGAACTCCGCGGTACTGAAGATCAGCTCCGCCGGTATCCGCTCGATCGCCTCGGCGAAGACCTGCCGGTGCGGCGAGAGGCTCAGCCCCGGCGCCACGGTGACGACCAGGCGGCTCAGGAAATCCCAGTCCCCGGCGTCAGCCGCGTGTCGCAGCGCCTCGGGAGCCATGCGTTGCCCGGCATACCAGCGGGCAGCCCGGGCATGCAGCTGCGCCACATCCTCGGGCGTCTCCCGCTCCAGCATCCGGCGCGCCTGCGCCCGCAACTGCCCGTGATAGCGGTCCCCGGTGACCAGACCGGTGTCCCGGCGCAGGCCGGCCAGCATCTGCCGGCCGCCGGTGGCTGCGGTCAGGGCGTCGGCGAGTTCCGCAGGCAGCTCGTCGACGATGCTGGTCTGCATCAGGAACCGGCGCACCGGCGCGCTCAGCTCCGCGATCACCTCACGGGACAGGTAGTCACCGATCACCTCGCCCGGCTCGGCGTCATGGGCGCCGGCCGCCAGGCGCAGGGCCACCGGCCATCCCTCGGCCAGGCCGGCGGCGACGGACGGTTCCGTGGCCGGTTTGAGCAGGTCGAGCAGCGCGGCTGTCTCCCCGTCGTCGAAACGCAGGGTGTCGGCGTCGAGCTCCACCAGCTCGCCCGCAGCGCGGGACACCTTCAAGGGCAGACCCGGCAGCGTACGGCTGAGCAGCACAAACCGCAGACCCGGCGGCTGCCGTCGGACCAGCCCGGCGAGCACCCGCAGCGCCGGCGACCCGACCACGGCGTGCAGGTCGTCGAGGACCAGCAGCACGGGACGGCGGAACCCGGTGGCGAGCCGGCGCAGCTGAACCTCGCCGGTGACGTGCGCGAACCGGCCGGGCGCCGCGGACGGCGGGAACGCCGCTCGCAGCGCCGCCGCGGCGTCCGTGCAGAACGCCGGCACGCTCCGGTGCCGGTGACGGAGCGTCAGCCAGGCCACCGGTGAAGGCCTCCTGGCGGCCCATCCGGCGACCAGCGCGGTCTTTCCCCAACCGGGTCCGGCGCGGAGCAAAGTCACGGCGCGGGCCGCGCCCTCGTCGAGCCGGTCGTGCAGGCGCGGGCGAATCAGGTGGGGCTCCGCCGGCGAATGCATCCTGTCACCCCGTCATCGATCGGGACGCGAAAGCCCATCCTTGCATTGATGCAGGTCAGATGCCGTCGCCTAGGTGACACACAAGATCGACGTGTCGCGGGCTCAGCGATCGTCGGCGGGGTTGCGGTGCGTGACGTCGTGCGGGAAGTGCAGACGTACCGTGGTGGTGCTCCTGGTGGTGTGGCTGGTGACGGCGTCGGCGAGCTGGGCGGGGAGGAACCGGCGGAACGTCTCGTAGGCGAACCCCAGCCGCTGGTAGAGAGCGCGCGGATCGCCCCATTCCAGCCGGTCCGTGCCGCTGCGAATCCGTCCCGGTCACCACCAGGCCGTCCCCAGCGGTCAGCCCGCAGATTTCGATCACCCGCAGGACCACCGGTGAACAGGTCAACCGCAGCGGCCCGCCGGCGTCGCGGCCGGCCAGCAGCACCCGGACCCCCGCAGCCCCGCAGTAGCTCACCGCCGTCAGATGCCCTACCGTGACCGGTGCCACTGCGCGAAGATGCCATCCGTTCGGGTGCTTCCTGCCGGCGAGGGACCGGGGCGCGGGACGGGAGGCGCTTCAGCATCGGGCGCGAAGACGCGAGCCCGGCTCGACCGGCACGGTGAACGGTTCGCGCAGACGCTGCATCGCCGCTGGACTGCGATCGTGGGCCCGGGGTGGCGGCAGCGGCTCGCCGGGCACCGGCGAACGGAACAGCCCGCCCGGGGCTCGGAGGGCTGAGGATTCGTTCGAAGGCATCGCGACAGCTCCTTGCTGGTTCGTCGTTGGTGTCGCTATTGCCCGTATTCGCCGAGTGTTATGCCCGTTTTGTGGTGGATATGTACCGACATCGGCTCGGACGGATCGCCGCGGTGTTGTTCAACGCCGGTCGAGGACAACGGGCCCGGCGTGCCGGAGGAGTTCCGGGCCGGCCACGGCAGCATCCGGCACGAACCGCACCCGGCCGGCGGATCCGTCGTCCTCCTGCTGAGGCAACCGGCGGCCGCCCTCCCGGGTGATCAGCGCAGCGCGTCGATTCGCGCGTGCAGCCGCTGCAGGGGCGCCGGCGCCCACCAGTTCCACTGGCCGAGCAGGCTCATCAGCGCCGGCAGCAGCAGGCCGCGGACGACCGTGACGTCGAGCAGCAGCGCCACCGCCATCGCGAAACCGATCTCCTTGACCGCGGTCAGTTCGCCGAGCAGGAAGCCGAGGAACACCACACCGATGCACAGCGCGGCAGCAGTGACCACCGGCCCGGACTTCTCGATGCCGGCGCGGACCGCGTGGTCGCCCGGGAGCTGGTCCCACTCCTCCTTGATCCGGGCGAGCAGGAACACCTCGTAGTCCATCGAGAGCGCGAAGACGAACACGAACAGCAGCACGGGTGTGGTGACGTCGATCGCGCCCCACGAGTCGACGCCGAACAGCGCGTCGCCGACACCCCACTGGAACACCACGACCAGCGCGCCCAGCGTGGCGAGCAGGGTGAGCGCGTTCATCAGCAGCGCCTTGACCGGCACCACCAGCGAACCGGTCAGCACGAACAGCAGCACCGCCGCGGACAGCACGACGATCAGCAGCGCGATCGGGAACCGGCCGGCCACCGAGTCGCGGTAGTCGGCCAACTCCGCGGCGGCGCCCCCGACGAGCACCGGAAACGGCGGGTCCAGCGCCCGGATCGCGGGCACGACGTCTCGCGAGGTCTCCGGCGTGACGTCGATGACGGCCACCGGGGCGGCGATGTCGGGCCGCGGCTCCACCCGCAGCACGCCGTCCAGGGTGTTGAGCGCGTTCATGAAGTCGCGGACCTCGGCGCCGGCCGGGTCCGCGTCGACCGCCACGACGATCGGGTCCGGCTGGCCGCCGCTGAAGTCGCGCTGCACCGCCTCGTGCAGCCGGCGGGCCTCGGCTGAGGCGGGCAGCGCGCGGGCGTCGGAGTTCTGCAGGTTGACCGCGAACAGGAACGGCGCCGACAGCACGAGCAGACCGGCCACGACGCCGAACGCGACCGGCCCCGGCCGGCCCTGCGCGAACACGGCGAGCCGCACCAGCAGGCCGGGGCCGGGCCTGGCAGGGCGGGATCGAGGGATGCGGCGGTGCGCTGCGGCGATCAGCGCGGGTACGACGGTCAGGCCGCAAACCGTCGCCAGCAGCGCCACGATCGCGCCGCCGAGCGCCATCGCACCGAGCAGCGGTTCGGCGAACACCGCCAGCCCGGCCATCGCCGCGGCAACCGCGAGCCCGGCGATCAGCACGGTACGGCCGGCGGTCGCGCTGGTCCGCGCGAGCAGGTCCGCGGCCGGGGCGTCCGGGTCGGCATCGCGTTCCTCCCGGTACCGGCCGATCATCAGCAGCGCGTAGTCGACGGCGAGCCCGATCCCGAGCAGGGTGACCACGTTGACGGTGAACTCGCTGACCCCGGTGAGCGCGGTCAGCCCGAACAGGCCGAGCAACGTCACTGCCACGGTGACCAGCGCGGCAGCCAGTGGGATCGTGCCGGCCACGAAGCCGCCGAGAACCAGCACCAGCACGACCAGCAGGACGGCGAGCGCCACCGACTCGCCGACGGCCGCGTCCGCGATGGCCTGGTCGGCGAACGCGCGCTCCGCGAGCTTCTCGCCGCCGACCAGCACCTCGGGCGCATCGATGCGGTGCAAGGCGTCCGCGACCGCATCCTCCACCCGCTCGCGCCGGTCCTCCGGCAGCCCGCGCTCCAGCTCGACCCGGATCAGCGAACTCCGGTTATCGGCGCCGATCCGCCCGCCCGGCGAGCCGTACAGATCGTCGACCTCCGCGACGCCGTCCATCCCACGGATCCCGGCGGTGACCGCCGTGATGTCGGCGACCAGCTCCGGATCCCACACCTCGCGGCCACCGACCACGGCGACGACCGTCGGACCCTCGGGCGCCACCTGCTGGATGCGCCGTTCCGCGAGCTGGGACTCGGCATCCGGCCGCAGGCTGTCGGTGGTGCCGAGCCGGTCGAAGATCTGGCCACCGAAGATCAGCCCGGCGACGGCCAGGACGGCCCAGGCGCCGAGGACTGGCCACCGCCGGCGGGCACACGAACGGCCGAGAGCGCTCAACATCACGGGGGCATGCAAACACCTTCGGGGTACGGGACGCCAGCCATCGACCGTCGTGCATCCTCCGGACGGGCGGCCAGTTCTGGCCGGTCGGGCGGCGGTCGAGTCGGTCAGCCGACGCCCGAGTGACTCGGTGTCCTATTAGGATCCCTCAATATTCGGCATGAGTGATGGATCCGCGTCCCGCTCCGCCGCATGGGGGAGGGGGCTGCCGTGCTTCGGCGTACGCTCAGTGGGTTTGTCGCGTTCTTGACCTTGGTCGCGATGTCGTCGTTCGTGAGCTCGCAGCCCGCGACCGCGGTCGCGCTGCCGACCGGCTTCCAGGAGCAGATCGTCTTCAGCGGGCTCAGCTCGCCGGTCGATCTCGAGTTCGCGCCGGACGGGCGCGTCTTCGTCGCCGAGAAGGGCGGCCGGATCAAGGTCTTCGACGACCTCGCCGACACCAGCGCGACGGTGTTCGCCGACCTGTCGGCCAACGTGCACAACCAGTGGGACCGCGGCCTGCTCGGCATGACCCTGGCGCCGAGCTTCCCGGCCGACCCGTATGTCTACGTGCTGTACACCTACGACGCGCCGCCCGGTCAGACCGCCCCGGTGTGGAACGATGTCTGCGCGAGCGCGAACAACGGGCGCTGCGTGGTCACCGGCCGGCTCGCCCGGCTGCGCGCCGACGGCAACACGATGACCGGCAGCGAGCAGGTGCTGCTGCACGACTGGTGCCAGCAGTTCCCCAGCCACTCCATCGGCGACATCGCCTTCGGCGCCGACGGGATGCTGTACGTCGCCGCCGGGGACGGCGCCAGCTTCAGCGCGGTCGACTACGGCCAGTATCCCGCCGGCGCGCCGACCAACCCGTGTTCCGACCCGCCCAACGAGGGCGGGGCGCTGCGGGCCCAGGACATGCGTACCACGGGCGACCCGACCCAGCTGGACGGCACGCTGCTGCGGCTGGACCCGGCCACCGGCGCGGCCGCCGCCGGCAACCCGAACATCGGCGCCGCCGACCCGAACATCCGGCGGATCGTCGCCAACGGGCTGCGCAACCCGTACCGGATCACCATGCGACCGGGCACCAACGAGACCTGGATCTCCGACACCGGCTGGACCACCTGGGAGGAGGTCAACCGGGTCGTCGACCCGACCGCGGGCGTGACCAACTTCGGCTGGCCCTGCTGGGAGGGCAACGCGCGGCAACCCGGTTACGACGGCGCCAACCTGCCGATCTGCGAGAACCTTTACACCCAGCCGTCGGGTACGCACACCCAGCCCTTCGTCGCCTGGAACCACTCCAGCAAGCTGATCGCGGGGGAGGCCTGCCCGACCGGAAGCTCGTCGTCGACGGGTGTGGCGTTCTACCCGACAGCCGGCGGTCCCTACCCGGCCGCGTACCACGGCGCGATCTTCTTCGCCGACTACTCCCGCCGGTGCATCTGGGCGTCGCTGCCGTCCGCGCCGGGCGGCCTGCCGAACGCGGCGAACCTGCAGACGTTCATCTCCGACGCCGCCGCCCCGGTCGACCTCGAGGTCGGTCCCGGCGGCGAGCTGTACTACGCCGACCTGGGCGGCGGCACCATCCGCCGGGTGCGCTACTTCCCGGGCAACCAGCCGCCGAGCGCCGTCATCGACGCGTCACCGACGCAGGGCCCGGCGCCGCTGACCGTCACGTTCAACGGCGCCGGCTCCACCGACCCCGACCCGGCCGACGAGGGCCGCCTGCGCTACGCCTGGGACTTCACCGACGACGGGGTGACCGACTCCACCGCGGCGGCGCCGACGTTCACCTACCCGGTGACGGGGTCGTACACCGCGCGGCTGACGGTGACCGACACGCTGAACGCGACCGGCACCAGCACGATCGCCGTCACGCCCGGCAACGAGGCGCCGAGCGCGGTGATCGACACGCCGGTCGCGACCACGACCTGGAAGGTCGGCGACACGATCGCCTTCTCCGGCCACGCCACCGACCCGCAGCAGGGCGACCTTCCCGCGTCGCGGCTCGACTGGGGCCTGGTCATGCACCACTGCTCGGCGCCGGAGAGCTGCCACGAGCACGCGATCCGCACCTGGAACGGGGTGGCGTCCGGGTCGTTCGAGGCACCCGACCACGAGTACCCGTCGTATCTGGAACTCAAGCTGGTGGCCACCGACCAGGAAGGCCTGACGCACACCGTGGCGCGCCGGCTCGACCCGGAGACGGTGGACCTCACGTTCAACACCGTGCCGTCCGGACTCCAGCTCACCGTCGGCTCGGCGTCGGGGACCACGCCGTTCACGCGTACCGTGATCCAGGGCTCGACCAACTCGGTGTCCGCGCCGTCGCCGCAGGGATCCTCGACGTTCACGTCGTGGTCCGACGGCGGGGCGCAGACCCACGTGATCACCGCGCCCACGGCGGCGACCACCTACACCGCCACCTACGCGGTTGCCCCGGCGCCGCAGCGGATCGGCTACACCCAGGTCGGAGCCTCGCTGGACACCGGCGCCGCGAACCACATGAACGGCTCCCGGTTCGTCACCGGCTCCAGCGCGGCCACGGTCAACTCCATGTCGGTGTACGCCAAGGGCGTGCAGGCCGCGCCGAACAACCAGTACCAGCTGGCCATCTACGCCGACGCGAACGGCTCACCCGGCGCCCGGGTGGCGAGCAGCACGTCGGGAACGCTGGCCGCCAACGCGTGGAACACCCGGCCGATCAGCGCCGCTCTCGCCGCCAATACGGCGTACTGGCTGATGTACAACACCAACGGCGACAACAACCTCAGCTACGACGCGGGCACCGCCAACCAGGGCGCGTGGAGCACCGCCGGCACGCCGTTCGGCACCTGGCCGGCGACGTTCGGCACGTCCAGCCGGTGGAACGCCAAGTTCTCCCTCTACGCCACCACCGGCCCGGACACCGGCGCGCCGACGGTGACCTCGACGACCCCGGCCGGCGGGGCCACCGGAGTCGCGCTGAATGCGCCGATCACCGTACGGTTCAGCGAGAGCCTGGCGGCCGGCACCGTCACACCGGCGAACCTGGAACTCCGCGGCCCCGGCGGCACCCTGGTCAACCGGTCGGTCGCCTATGACGCGGCCGGCCAGGCGGCGACGATCACGCCGTCGGCCGCGCTGACCGCCGCCACCCAGTACACGGTGCGAGTCCGGACGGGCGTGACCGACGCGGCGGGCAACCCGCTCGCCGCCGACCACCAGTTCGTGTTCACCACGGCCGACCCGAGCGCGTCGCGGCTCGGATACGACCAGGTGGGCGGCTCGCTGGACTCCGGCGCCGCGAACTACATGAACGGCTCGCGGTTCATCAACGGCGCCACCGCGCTCACCGTCAGCCAGGTCTCCGTCTATCTCAAGACGGTGCAGGCCGCGGCCAACCAGTACCAGGTGGCGATCTACGCCGACGCGAACGGCTCACCGGGTGCGCTGGTCGCGTCGAGCACGTCCGGCACGCTGGCCGCCAACTCGTGGAACAGCCGGCCGGTCACCGCCACCCTGGCGCCGAACACCGCGTACTGGCTGATGTACAACACCAACGGCGACAACAACATGAGCTACGACGCCGGCAGCGCCAACCAGGGCGCGTGGGGCACCGCCGGCAGGGCGTTCGGCACCTGGCCGGCGACTTTCGGTACGCCCACGCGCTGGAACGCGAAGTATTCGATCTACGCGTCCTGACGTCAGGCCGGTGCGTGTTTCGCCACGTGCGCGGCGAACGGGTCCAGGCCGACCTCAGCGCGCCGTTGATCCATCTGCTCGGGGTGCTCGCACGGCCACGGGACCGGCGCTCCGTCGACGACGCCGGCGATCTGCGTGCCGTAGAGCTGCGGGCGGCCCTCGTTGACCAGGAGGCGGTCGTGCAGCATGGCCAGCTGCGCGGGGTCGCCCTTGCCGGCCTGCACCGCTTCGGTCATCAAGGCGAGGGCTCGCCGTTGCAGGTGCAGTTGCCGGTCGGCGTGCTGCGCCACGAGCCACGCCCGCCGGGCCGCCTCCTGGCCGACGCGTTCTGCGGTCGGCCACCCGTACGCATCGATGATCTCGGCAAGCCGATCCCCGTTGCGGACCGTGACCCGCCGGTAGGCCAGCCGGGCGGCCAGGTCATCGCCGAGAGCGCCGGGCTGCAGCCGCCGGTCCTCGTCAGTCATCTCGATCAGTTCCTGCGCAAGCGCGTCATCGACCATGCCCGCACGCTAGACCCCACCACATCCACGCCATTCGACCCCGAGCAGCGCATAGACAAATGTCGATAGTAAATACTGGTAGAGGCGAAGACTCCTGGACGGTCCGGCCCTTTGATCAGTGCGTTGCGATGTGTTTGAGTGGTCGGCCATGACCAACCTGGCCTACCCGCCCGCGCTGCACGATGGAGTTGTCCGCGTGCGCCCGTGGCGCGACACAGACCTGTTGTGTGTCGAGCAGGCCGCCCAGGACCCCAGAATCCCGGTCGGCACGACCGTTCCCGCGCGCTACACCAAAGAGGCCGGCCTGGCCTATATCGCCCGCCAACACGCCCGGCTCACCTCCGGGGAAGGCGTGGCACTGGCGATCGCCGACCAGCACACCGACCAGGCAGTCGGCCACATCAACCTGATGCTGCGCCCGCAGGAGGGCGTCGCCGGCATCGGCTACTGGATCGTCCCCGCCGCCCGGCGCCAGGGGATCGTCTCCCGAGCGATCTCACTGACGACCGCCTGGGGCCTGAGCGCGGGCAACCTCGCCCGCATCGAGGGCTGGGTGGAGCCGGACAACCTCGCGTCACAACGAGCACTGGAGATCAACGGCTATCTCCAGGAGGGGCGGCTCCGCAGCTTCCTGACCATCGGTGCCCGCCGCGCCGACGTGCTCGTCTACTCCCGCATCGCAGCAGATGCCCAACGCTGAGACGTACCGCGTCGATCACCTGGACAGGGTTTGGGTCAGGTTGACCATGTTGCCGTCGGGATCGTGGATGTGGGCCACCCGCTGGCCCCACGGCATGTCCGTGGGCGGGCCCAGCAGCCGCCCGCCCGCTGCCTCCACCTGTTCCAGCAGCGCGTCGACGTCCGGGACCTCGACGCTCAGCAGGATCCGCGACGGCGCCGACAGGTCGGCGCCGGCCTCGTCGACCAGCCCGAATTCGGAGTCGCCGAGCTTGAGGCCGACGAAGAAGACCTGCCCGTCGGCGGGGTAGCGGCTCGTCTCGACGGCGCCGAGCAGCCGCTCGTAGAAGGCGCGCTGGCGATCGACGTTCGGCGTGCTGATGATGGCCTGGACGGTTGGCATGGGAACTCCTGCGGGTCCGTGGGGTTCGGTCCCAAGGGATACGTCGCAGCAGGCGCCAACTCATCGGTGCGGGGCAAGCAAGGTGCCGATGATGGCGCCGGACCGCCTAGATCATGCGGCGCCGTACCCGCCACACCACCACACCGATCAGGACCGCTGCGACGGCGACGAACAGGGCTGCCTCGATGAGCTGGAACGTCCAGAACCGGTCGGCCGGGTGGTAGACCATGAACTGCTGGATGCCCCGCGCGTGCAGGAACTGGTTGAGATTGGTGCCGGCCTGGTTGGCCGCGGCCTCCAGGTCGTAGTACTCGGTCGAGCTCAGCCTGCGCCCGGCGGCGTCTGCGTAGCCGCGTTCGACCATCCAGTCAGCGAAGCCGGACACGTCTTTGGAGCCGCCGACGGGGACCGGCTCGGTGGTGGTGAGCGGCGTGGCGTACGCAGGACGGGCCAGTAGCGCCACCGACATCCGGGCGGCGAGGAACGCCCCGAACGCGACGCCGAACGCGGGCAGGCTGCGCCGCAGGATCGCCCCGGCGGCGGTGGCGACGCCGAACGCGAACAGCGCGTACGCCAGCGGAACAAGCCCTTCCAGGTCGAAGGCGTCGTAATGGAACCGCCCCTCCCACGCGTCGAAGGGCTGGCGGAACCAGGTGAGCACCGCGGTGAACATCCCGGTGAGCGCGACGGTGACGCCGGCCAGCGCCGCGAGCTTGGCCGCCAGCCAGCGCATCCGCGGCACGGCCTGCGTCCAGGCGAGCTGCCAGGTGCCCTCCTCCAGTTCGCGCGCGAGCAGTGGCGCACCGAGGAACGCACCGATGACGACGGGGACCAGATAGAAGGCCGCCAGCAGATTCTCGACGTAGCCGTACCCCTCGTCGAGCCGGCGGAAGGAGGCCGCGCAGGCCTCGCTGAGACCGGCCTCTCCCGCACACCGGGCGGGTCCGCCGGGGAACAGGTCGTGGGCCTGCGTCCCGAGCACGAGCAGGGCGATGCCGAACAGGCCGACAAGCAGACCCAGGACGCCGACCTCGGTCCGGTGCTGGCGCCAGATCAACCACGTCATGCCGCCACCCCCGAGGCGATCGCGGCGCTCGGCTCGGACGGCCGGCGCAGGTACGCCAGCACCAGCTCCTCCAGCGCGACCGGCTGGGCCTGCCACCCGGGCGCGGCCGGGATCCCGCCGTCGCGTACCAGCAGGGTCGTGTGCCGGTCGCTGTGGACGGCCTCCACGACGGTGCCGGTCCGGTCGAGGTCGGTGGCCGTGCGCGGGCCGACGAGCCGCCGGTGCTCAGTGAGGAGGGTGTCGATGTCGCCGGTGAGGGTGACCCGGCCCTGGTTGAGCACGATCAGGTGGTCGCAGACGCGCTCCAGCTCGTGCACGACGTGGGACGAGAACAGGACGGTCACCCCGCCTTCGGCCACCGCGCCCATGAGGACCTGCAGGAACTCGTGCCGGGCCAGCGGGTCGAGGCTGGCCACCGGCTCGTCGAGGACGAGCAGGTCCGGCCGTTTCGCCAGGGCGAGAGCCAACGCGACCTGGGCCTGCTGGCCGCCGGAGAGCGTACCGGCCCTGCGGTCGAGCGGGATGCCCAGCTTCGCCAGCCGGCGCTCGGCCAGCCCCTGGTCGAACCGCAGGTTGCAGGCCCGGCCGAAGCGGAGCATCTCGGCGACGGTGAAGCGTTTGTACAACGGGTGGTCCTGGGCCAGGAACCCGACCCGGGACAGAGTCTGCGGGGTGCTGGCGGTGACGTCGTGGCCGAGGACCTCCACCGTGCCGGTGCTCGGCGCCAGCAACCCGACGACCAGGCGCAGCAGCGTGGTCTTGCCCGCGCCGTTCGGCCCGACCAGGGCGATCACGCCGCCCGCCGGCAAGGCCAGGGTGCAGTCGCGCAGCGCCCAGCCCTTCCGGTACTGCTTGCCCACCCCGTCGGTGCGCAGCGCGAACTCGGTCGCTGTCACGCCACGTCCTCATTTCTCGTCTGGTGGTGGACGGAAGTGAAGAGCGCGTTGACGGCCTGCTCGTCGAGGCCGGCCGCGTAGGCGCGGCGCAGCCAGGTCGCCAGGCCGCGGCGAAGCGATGTGTACGTCGATGCCGGCATCACGGCCGACTGCTGTTCATTGACGAACGTGCCCTGGCCGGGCCGGCCGGTGACCAGGTTCTCCTGCTCCATCTGCCGGTACGCCTTGGCGACGGTGTTCGGATTGATCGCCAGGTCCTCGACCACCTCGCGGATGAGCGGGAGGCGGTCACCGGGTTGGAGGAAGCCCAGCATGACCGCCTGGCGGACCTGCTGGACGAGTTGCAGGTACGGCGGCACGCCGGAGTGGGTATCGAGCCGGAAGACGAACACGGCAGCACCTTACTGCTTTCCTAGTACCATAGTAAAGCGGTCCGTAGGCACGGGACCTACGCGATGGAGTACGCACGGCTGGGCCGGACCGGGAGGACCGCAAGGTGCGCTGTCTCGGCACCATCGAGGCCCCCTACCAGCCGCAGGACAACTACTGGTGGTGAGCCGATTCGTCCATGATCTGACGTCGTGCGGCGTTCAGCCGTTCGTGCGCAGGCGGCGCAGCGAGCGGGGGTCGCCGAAACCTGCCGCGCGGGCGGCGGCCTCCGCTGTCGCGCCCTGCCCGAGCAGGTATTCCGCATGGTCCAGGCGGAGAGCGCTCTGGTACGCCAGCGGCGTCAGCCCGGTCGTGTTCCGGAACAACCGGGTGACCGTACGCTCGCTGTAGCCGACCGCCTCGGCCAGCATCGGCAGGGTGAGCCGCTCGGTGAAGTGTGCGTCGATCAGGTCCTGCAGAAGGTGGACGGCCTCGTTGTGGTGATGACGATGCCGCAGCACCGCGCTGATCTGTGGCGCCGTTCCCTGCCGCCGCGCGTAGACGATCATGGCGCGGGCCACCCGGCTGGCAGTGGACGGCCCGAATCGGGTGCCCAGCAGATGCAGCGCCACATCGATGCCGCTGGCCACGCCCGCCGAGGTCACCACCCGCTGATCTTCAACATAAAGCACATCTCGTACGACTTGAGCGCTCGGATATCGGCGGCCCAGCTCGTCCTGGCTGGCGTGGTGCGTCGTGCACCGCCGGCCGTCGAGCAGGCCGGCCCGGCCGAGGGCGTCGGCGCCGGCGCAGATGCCGGCGACGGTGCCGCCCGCCGCGTGATGATCGCGCAGCCGCTGCAGGGTGGCCGCGCCCGGCATGCGGGTCGGTCCCCGCCAGCCCGGCACGATGATCAGGTCGTCCGGCTGCAGGGCAGGCCACTCGAGCCCGGCCTGCAGCGGCAGCGCCTGCACGGTCGCGACCGGGCTTTCCTCGGCCACATACGTCAGGGTGTGCGAGTGCCCGAGGTCGGTCGCGGTGGAGAAGACCTGCGCCGGACCGGCCACGTCGAGCAGGTGCACTCGCGGGATGAGAAGAAAGACGACCCGGGGCATGAGCGAAGACCTTAGGCGCCGGTCAGCTCCGCAACGGTACGGATGGCGGCGAACCGGCCGGCCAGCGCGTACTCGGTGCGTTCCACGATGTCCGCCACGCCCAGGGTGTGCGGGTCGCTCATCAACTGCGCGAAGGACGCCTCCGGCGGCGCGTCGCGGTGCGGGATGGGCGTGGTCGCGGTGGCGTCGACCGCGAACGTGACGTCGAAACCGAGGTCGGAGGCCACCCGGCTGGTGGTCTCGCAGCACTGCTCGGTGCGGATGCCGCAGATCGTGAGGTGCCGTACGCCGCGGCTGGTCAGCGTCTGCTGCAGGTTCGTCGTGGTGAAGGCGTTGTGCGCGGTCTTGGTGAGCAGCGGCTCGCCGGCTTCCGGGGTGAGCCCGTCCATCAGCCGCACGTAGCCTCGCGCCGGATCGAACACGGTGCCGGAGCCGGGCCGGGAGCCGAGCACCCACACCACCAGATGCCCCTGGTCCCGGGAGACGGTGACCAGCCGGTTGACCTGGCGCACGATGTCCGGCTGCGAGACGAACTCCCAGTCCGGCAGCCGGCGGAAGGACTCCTGGACGTCGATGACGACAAGTGCGCTGTTCATCGGGTGACCGTAGATCCACCCGGTACCAGGATCGAAGACGCGATCTGGTCAGCCACCGGGACGATCTGGCCGCGGCTCGCCGTGCGCGTCCCCGGATCCCGCGATAGAATCTGCACGTGCGGTCAGAAAAATCTTCAAGCGGTCAGAAGCGCTCGTTCATCGAGCAGGCGCGGCGCGCCCAGATGATCCGGTGCGCCATCGACGTGATCGCCGAGCTCGGCCTGCCTCGTGCCTCGCTCGCGGAGATCGCCAAGCGGGCGGGCGTGAGCAAGAGCGCGGTGCTCTACCACTTCGCCGACCGGGACGAGCTCATCACCGAGGTGCTCACGGCGGTGCTCTCCGCCGGCGCGAGCTACATCGGCGAGCGCCTCCCGGGCGACGGCACACCGGCAGACGAACTGCGGGCGTATGTGGCGGCGAACGTGCGCTACATCGCCGAGCACCGCGACGACGTCCGCGTGCTCACCTCGATCGCGATGAACTTCACCACTGATGACGGCGACAGCAAGCTGCAGCACGACGCCTCGGTCTACGGCGTCGCACTCGCACCGCTGCAGGACATCCTCACCCGCGGCCAGGCAGCCGGGCAGTTCACCGACTTCGACACCCGCACCATGGCCATGACGATCCGCGCCGCCATCGACGCCATCGGCCCACAGCTGTGGGTCATCCCCGACCTCGATCTGGAGCTGTACGGACGTGAGCTGACAGCTCTGGTTGACCGCGCCACCCGAGCCGACCCCGGGAGGACCGGATGAACATTCAAACGCCCGAAACCCAGCCCAGTACGCCGGAGCAGAGCCCGCGTACGACCAGTTGGAGCGCCTCGCTCACCGCGATCGTCCTGGACGTGATCCTGCCGTTGGCGATCTACTACCTCGCCCGCGCGATCGGCGCCGACCCTTGGCTGGCCGTCGTGGTCGCGGCGCTGAGCCCGGCCGCCAGCGTGGCCAACACCTGGATCCGCAGCCGCCGCCTCGACCCGACGGGTGTCTTCGTGATCGCGGCGCTGATCCTGTCCCTGGTCGTCGCGCTCTTCACCGGAGACGAGCGAGCGCTGATGGCCCGGGAGAGCTGGATCACGGCAGCGATCGGCCTCTGGATCATCGGGTCGCTGGCCACGTCACGTCCCTTCCTCCTCGACGTGGCGCGCAAGACCAGCCCGCCGCGGATGACCGCCCGGTACGACGAGCTGTGGGAGGGCCACACGGTCTTCCGGCGCTGGATGACGCTCGCCAGCGTCGTGTGGGGCCTGGCGTTCCTCATCGACGCGGCCGTTCGCGTGGTGCTGGCGTACACCGCGCCGCTCGACCTGGTGCCGATCGCCGGCGTGCTCGTCCTGATCGGGCTGCTGGTCGTCGGCCACGGCTTCGTCATGCTGCAGGCCTACCGCTGGAAGATCCTGAAGCTGCTCAAGCCGGAATGACCGCTTTCATCGCAGGGCGCTACTCTCTGACGGTTAGTCAGGAACTGAAGGAGAGCACAGGATGGGAACTCGGCAGGAGATCAGCGAGCTCCCTCCGGAAGCCGACCTGGCCCGAGCGGACTCACTGGCGCGGGAGATCTTCTCGGACATCGCCAACAAGTGGGCCTTCCTGATCATCGAGTTCCTGGGCCAGGGCACGATGCGCTTCAGCGAGCTGCGCAACCAGATCGGTGGCATCAGCCACAAGATGCTGACCCAGAACCTGCGCATGCTGGAACGCAACGGGTTGGTGGAGCGAACTGTCCACCCCACCATCCCGCCGCGCGTCGAATACACCCTCACGGAGGCCGGCGAGGGTTTGCGCCAGGTCGTCGACGGCATGTGCGGCTGGACGCAGCAACACCTCGGTCACATCGAGGCGTCCCGCAACCGCTTCCGCGACCCGGCCGCCGATTAGTCCAGGACAGCGACAGCTTCCACTTCCACCAGATGCTCCGGCACGTCCAGCGCCACGATGCCGAACAGTGACGCCGGCGCCGCCGGGGTGACGCCCAGCTTCGCCGCCGCGCGGCTGATTCCCTCCAGCACCTGCGGCATCCGCTCGGGCTGCCAGTCCACGACGTGCATCGTCAGCTTCACCACGTCGGCGAAGGTCGCCCCGACGCCGGCCAGGGCGGTGCCCACGTTGAGATAGCACTGCTCGACCTGGGCGGCCAGGTCACCGTCACCGACCGTCTTACCTTCCACATCCCAGGACACCTGACCCGCGACGTGGATGAGCTTCGCACCGGTCGCCACCGACACCTGTCGGTAGATCGGGATCTCCGGCAGCCCGCTCGGGTTCACCAGGGTTACAGCCATGACGTACGCCTCCATGCTCTCTTTCGGTTACCGGGAAACCGTAAGAGACCGCTGCTGAACAGGGAAGAACGCACTTTATGGTGACCAGGTCACCTTTTGGTGACCGGCTTGGGAGGCCGCTCAGCCTCTTGGGCAGAGCCCTGGTGCCCGGTGTTAACTTGGCCGGCATGACCGAGCAGACCGCGGCCGCGCAATTCCACGCCGCCACCGGTGTCGAGGACTGGCGCGTCCTGTATTCCGTGGTCTCGGCCTGCTTCCGCACCGATTCGTTCGCCACCGGCGCCGCGTTCGTCGGTGAGATCAGCCGGCTCGTCGGCGCGGCCGAGCGTCCGCCCCGCATCGACTTGCGCGACTCCGGCGTCACGGTGAGCTTGGCGAGTCGTGATGTCACGCTGGCCCGGCAGATCTCGGCCGTTGCGGCAGACCTCGGCATTCCGGCGGATCCGTCTGCGGTCCAACTTGTCAACGTCACGATCGACGCGCTCATCTGCGCGGACGTGCTGCCGTTCTGGCGCGCGCTGATGGACTATCAGCAGGTCGGCGACAACTACCTGGCTGACCCGTCGCGGCGCGGCCCGGGAATCGAGATTCAGCTCATGGACGAACCGCGTCCTCAGCGGAACCGGATGCACCTCGACGTCGCCGTGCCGCACGATCAGGCCGAGACCCGGATCGCCGCGGCTTTGGCTGCGGGCGGCCGCCTCGTCTCCGACACCCACGCGCCGAAATGGTGGGTCCTCGCCGACCCGGAGGGAAACGAGGCATGCGTCGCCACCTGGCTCGGTCGCGAGCCGAGCTAGAGCGTCCCTGGGACGCCGGCTGGCGAGCACATCGAATCGGACTTACTCGATTGACGGGGGTGATGTACTCGGGGCGTGACCGAGCACCTGCTGCGCCCGTTCCGTCCCGGCGACGCGCCGGTGATTCATGAGCTGCAGGCCCGGCATGCCAAGGCTGACGGTGCCGATCCGCACTCCACCATGGAACCGCCTCCGGACCCGGAGAGGCTGCGACGTGCCATGGAGCGAGCGGACTGGGCGGTCGTCGCGGTCGACCCGTCCGATTCCGTGGCCGGTTGGGGTTCGCTGCGGTCCTGGACGGAGGACGACGGAACCCGTGTCTATCTCACCGACGGCTATGTAGCGCCCCCGGCACGGCGGCGCGGCCTCGGCCGGCGGCTGCTGCGCGAATCCGAGGCGGTCGCCGCCCGACTCTGCGCCGGCCACACCGGCAACGGCCCCGTCGTGCTCGGCGGCAACGCCTCAACCGTCCAGCCGGACCGGATGGCGCTGCTGGAACGCAGCGGATATCGGCAGGTGTTCACCATGGTCGAGATGGAGCACGACGGCTCCCCGGTGCGACCACGGCAGCTGCCGGACGGTGTCACGGTCCGAGCCGCCACGATCGCCGACGTCCCAGCGTTGGCCGCCCTCACCGCGCGCGCGTGGGCCGGGCGGCCGTACTTCGCGATGCCGGACGTGGATGAGCTCCGCGACTGGCTCAGCCGATCGCAGCTGGCCCTGTTCCACGTGGCGACCATCGGCGAACGCCTGGTGGGGCTGGTCGCGGCGAGCCGCACACCCGCCCGCATCGAGATCGAGAGCGTCCAGGTCGACCCGGACCTGCAGCGCCGGGGCCTCGCGGCCGCGATGCTGACCCGGATGCTGAGCACCCTGAGCGAGCAGCGTGGGACCGTGCCGATCCGCCTGCACACCGAGGGCCTGGATCCCGTGGGCGCCCGGTCGCTGTACGAACGGCTCGGCTTCCAGGTGTTCCGGGAGTACCGCCGCTACCGCAAACCACTCAGCCGGTGACCCGCTCGTAGATCCGTGTCGTAGCCGGCCGCGTCGACCAGGTCGAGCAGGCCGCTCTCGTTCATGGTCTGGCCGGGCGCGTCCGCGACGCCGTCGCACCACGAGAACCACGCGAGCACGGCCGCGGGCAGGTCCGCGCCGAGCACGGCGGTGATCTCCTCGGGCGGCCGTTAGCATCGCGTTCGTGATCGAGGACTTCGCGAGCCGGCTCCTGCACGCCATGGCCGAACTCGACCCCTGTCTGGCGGTGGTGGAGGCCGGCGAACAGGACGTCGACGGCCTGACCGACTACAGTCCGGACGGCCATCAGGCCCGCGCCGATCTCGCCGCCCGCGCGCTGCGCGAACTCGGGACCCTGCCGGCGACCAGCCCGCTGCACGCCCACCTCGCCGAACGGCTGCGCACCCGCATCGCCTTCCACGACGCCGGGGAGGATCTGCGCGAACTTCATGCGGCGGCCACCGGCCCGCTGCAGCTGATCCGCCAGTCGGTGGAGGCCGCGGTGCCCGGCCGCGACGCCGAGGGCGCGGCGCACGAGGACGGCTGGGCCCGGGCCGGCGCGCGCCAGGCCGCCATCCCTGCAGCCCTGGAGGGGTACGCGCGGAGCCTGCTACTCGCCGCCGAGCGAGATCACCTGCCGACGCGCCGCCAGGTGGAGCTCGTGACCCAGCGCTGCCGCAATTGGATCGACGACGACATGGCCCTGGTTCAGCGCTACGGCGACGGCCCGCAACGGGCAGCGTTGCAGGCTGCTGCGCGCGGCGCGGGGGAGGCGTACCAGAAATTCGCCGCGATGTTGATTGCGGAGCTGGCGCCGCTGGCGCGCAGCGAGGAGCCTTTCGGACCAGATCGGTACGCCCACTGGGTGCGAACCTTCCTCGCCGGCGAGCCCGACCTGCGCGAACTCTACGACTGGGGCTGGGACGAGTTCACCGCGATCGAGGCGGAGCTGGTCGCCGAGGCGAAGGCCCTGGGCGCAAGCGTGCCCGAGGTGATCGAACAGCTCGACCGCCCCGACGCGCCCGGCACCCTGCACAGCCGCGCCGCGTTCGCCGGGTGGCTGCAGGAGCTGCTGCACGCCACCACCGAGCAGCTCGACGGCGTGCACTTCGACATCCCCGCGCCGCTGCGGCGCATCGAGTCCCGGGTAACCGTGTCGTCCGGCACCGCGTACACCGGGCCGTCGCAGGACCTGACGCGCCCCGGCCGCGTCTGGTGGTTCCTGCCCGAGGGACAGAACAGCTTCCCCACCTGGTACGCCTACAGCACCGCCTACCACGAGGGAGTCCCCGGCCATCACCTGCAGATCGGCGCCGAGGCCTGCCGGGGCGGCCTCGGGCAACGGCTGAACCTGCTCGGCGGCCTGTCCGGCTGCCAGGAGGGCTGGGCCCTGTACGCCGAACGGTTCATGGACGAACTCGGCCTCTACCAGCAGCCGGGCGCCCGCCTGGGCTACCTGTTCGCGCAGCTGCTGCGCGCGGCGCGGGTCGTCCTCGACATCGGCCTGCACCTGCGGTTGCCGGTGCCGTCCGGCGGCGGCGAGGTGTGGACCCCGGCGGCCGCGCTGCAGCTGCTGCAGGACCGGTGCCACCAGGGCCCGTACGCGTCCGTGGAACTCGCCCGCTATCTGGGCCGGCCGGGCCAGGCGCTGACGTACAAGGTGGGGGAGCGGGTGTGGCTGGCGGCCCGTGCTTCCTTCCGCGGCGACCGGCGGGCCTTCCACCGCCGGGCGCTGGAGGCCGGCTCGCTGGGCCTGGACCAGTTGACGCAGGCGCTGGCCGAATGATCGCGCTCAGCCGACTGCCGTCACCGTGTACCCACCCGTCTGGACGGCGAGGAACGGCGCCGGGGCCATGCACCGCCGAAGCTCCGGATCGTCCGGCTGCCCCGGCACGTCCCGCCGCTGCGGACCCGACCAGCCGACCCGGTCGAAGGCGCCGCGGCCGTTGTCGGCGACGCTGAACCCGAACCGCTGCTTCATCCACCCGTTCCTGCGGCTGACCGGGTCCGCGTCGCCGACCTCGCCGGTGATGGTGGCGACCCGGCCACCCGTCACGACGCAGTCGACTCTGATCCGCGCCCAGATCGTCATCGGCCCGTCCGGCGTGTTCGGAACGTGGTGCGAGATCCGAGCCGTGCCCCGCGCGTCACCGGCCATCGGGTCGGTGGACCCCGCCGGCAACGTGACCGCGGCATCCACGGAGAACCGCACGTCGTGCGTCGGATCCAGATAACGCAGACGCCCCGAGCCCTGCACGCTGGCAGTCACCGTGCTCTCGCTGGCGCTCACCGCAGAAGCCCCCAGCATGGCGGTCATGACCGCCACCGCGATCACAGCAGATCTTCTCATCGGCTTTCCTCCGGATGCTCGGCACTCGGTCTGCTCCAGCCTCGGCCCGCCGACCCCCTGACAGATCCCCCGGAGTGGCGAGCCCCGTCCCCCGGAGTGGGGACCCCGCCCGAGATGCCTTCGCACGGTAGGCTCGGCCGATCGGAGGAGGACCGGGGCGTGGCGTTTGAGCGGCGGGTACGGCAGGCATGGCATGCCGCCGTGCTGGTGCTCGTGCTCTGCACCGCCTGGATCTCGGCCCTCGGAACGGGCGCCCGTGGGGAAGCTCCCACAGCGGCCGAGTTGCCCCGCCTCGCGGTGGCGGCCGCGCTGCCGCAAGCCGCGATACCCGTGGTGCCGGAAGCCCGGCTGAACGGCAAGCTCTCGCCGGGCCCGCTGTTCCTGTTCGCCGCCGCGATCGTCGCCTTCCTGTTCGGCATCCGCCGCCGTCCCGTCTGGCCGGCTGCCGCATGGGCGACTTCGGCCGCGACCCCTTCGACGCTCCTGCACGCGATGAGAGGCCGGGCACCGCCACGCCAGACGGCGTAGCAGTGTCCCTTTCCTTTCACCCGCGGTGGCGCCCGACGGCAGCCGCGCGGGGCCTTCCTGCGTTGAGGAGCAATTTCAGATGTCGCGCGCCATTGCCGTGCGCGCGGTTCTCGCCCTGGTCGTGTTGGCGGTGTCGGGTTGGCTTCTGGCCACCCGCCCGCCCCGGCTCGGGCTGGACCTGCGCGGCGGAACCCAGATCGTTCTCGAAACCCGCGACGGCGAGTTCGCCGAAGCGAATCAGGCCACCACCGACGAGGCGCTCGAGGTGCTGCGCCGCCGGGTCGACGAACTCGGCGTCGCCGAGCCGACCCTGGCCCGCTCCGGCGAGCGGCGCATCATCGTCGAACTGCCCGGCGTCACCGAACCCGCCGAGGCCGTAGGCGTCATCGGCCGCACCGCCCAACTCACGTTCCGTCCCGTCCTCGGGGTCGCACCGGAGCCGGCGGCCACAACGAAAGCGGCCCCGAATGAACTCGTGCTCAACTCGGAGGACGGGCAACCACTGCGCCTCGGCCCGGCCGCGCTGTCCGGGCAGCAGGTCAGCGGCGCCACCGCGACCATCGGCGAGTTCGGCGGATGGCAGGTCAACCTCGACTTCCGCGGCAGCGGCGGCGAGGCCTGGCGGAAACTGACCGGCACCGCCGCCTGCGCACCGCCCGGCGACCCGGCCCGGCGGGTGGCGATCGTGCTGGACCAGGAGGTGATCTCCTCACCGCAGGTCGACGAGGGTGTCGCCTGCGACGCCGGGATGAGCGGCGGCCGCACCCAGATCACCGGCTCGTTCAACGCGGACGAGGCCAAGGACCTGGCCCTGCTCGTGCGCGCCGGCGGTCTGCCGGTGCCGGTCGAGATCGTCGAGCAGCGTACGGTCGGCCCGAGCCTGGGCCAGGCCGCCATCGACGCGTCGGCGCTGGCCGCCGTCCTCGGGATGATCGCCACGATCCTGTTCATCGTCGGCGTGTACCGGCTGGTCGGCGGGGTCGCCGCCATCGCGCTGGTCTGTTACGGCCTGATCTCGTACGCCGCACTGCTCGCCATCGGCGCCACCCTGACCCTGCCCGGACTGGCCGGGTTCGTGCTGGCGATCGGTATGGCGCTCGACGCCAACGTGCTGATCTTCGAACGGGCGCGGGAGGAGTACGCGGCCGGCGGCCCACGCCGCAGCCTGCGCACCGCCCTGCGGTCCGGCTTCACCCACGCCTGGTCGGCGATCGCCGACTCCAACATCACCACGCTGCTCGCGGCCGGCCTGTTGTTCTTCCTGGCCTCCGGACCGGTACGCGGATTCGGCGTCACGCTGTCCATCGGCGTCCTGGCGTCGATGTTCACCGCGCTGGTCCTGACCCGGGTGCTGGCGACACCGCTGGTCGGCGCCCGCTGGCTGGCACGCCGCCCGAGTTGGAGCGGCCTGGCCGGGGTCGGCTGGGTGCGGCGGAAGCTGGAAGCCCGCAACCCGGACATCATGGGACGCCGGCGTCTGTGGGTGGCCGTCTCAGCAGCCGCCACCGTGCTGGCCCTCGCCGGCATCGGCGTGCGCGGACTGGACCTGGGAGTGGAGTTCACCGGGGGCCGGCTGATCGAGTACGCGGTGGCCAACCCCTTGCCGGCCGACGACGCCCGCGCCGCGGTGACCTCCGCCGGGCTCGACCGGGCGGTGGTCACCGCGTCCGGCGACGGCAATCTCAGCGTCCGTGCCGCCGGTTTCGATGAAGCAACCGAAGCAGACGTACGGTCGGCGCTGACCGAAGCCGGCGGCGGTGAGATTCAGCGGCTGCGGGACGAGAAGATCGGCCCGACGCTCGGCGCCGAGCTACGCCGTAACGCGCTCATCGCCCTCGCCGTGGCCCTGGCCGCCCAGCTGGCGTACCTGGCGGTGCGGTTCCGCTGGCAGTGGGGCGCCGCCGCGGTGCTGGCGATGTTCCACGACGTACTGATTCTGGTCGGCGTGTTCGCCTGGCTGGGCCGGCCGATCGACGGCGTCTTCCTGGCGGCCCTGCTCACTGTGATCGGATACTCCGTCAACGACTCGGTCGTCACCTTCGACCGGATCCGGGAGCTGGTCCGGGCCGGAGACAACCGCCGCGTCCCCTTCGCCCAGCTCGCCAACACCGGCTGCCTGCAGACCGTGCCGCGCACGATCAACACCGGTCTGGGTGCGATCTTCATCCTGACCGCGCTGGCGGTGCTCGGCGGTGACTCCCTCGTGGACTTCGCCGTGGCCCTGCTCATCGGCATCATCGTCGGCACGTACTCGTCGGTGTTCCTGGCCGCCCCGCTGACCGTCACGTTCGAATCGGGACGCGGCGGCCTCGTCGCCCGGCACGCCCGGCGAACCCCGCGACGCGAGGCCGCCGTGACGGGTTAACGTGCGGTGATGAAGGCCATCATCTACCGCGACAACGGCGGCACCGACGTCCTGGAACTCGTCGACCGTGAGGCGCCGGCGCCCGGCCCGGGTGAGGTACGCGTCCGGGTCGCCGTGTCCGGCGTCAACCCGACCGACTGGAAGACCCGGTCCGGTGCGACGAATCCGAAGCAGTTCGCCGAGGTCACCCCGCATCTCGACGGTGCGGGCACGATCGAGGCGGTCGGCGACGGCGTCGATGCCGGCCGGGTCGGCCAGCGCGTCTGGGTGTTCATGGCAGCGGCCGGCCGCCCGACCGGGACGGCCGCCGAGTTCACCGTCGTGCCGGCCGACCGGGCCGTGCCGCTGCCCGGCGAGGCGAGTTTCGACCTAGGCGCCTCGCTCGGGGTGCCCGCGCTCACCGCGCACCGGGCGCTGACCGTCGCCGAGGACGGGCCCCGGCGGCTGCGGCCCGGCGCGCTGGACGGCAAGGTCGTGCTGGTCGCCGGTGGCGCCGGAGCTGTCGGGCACGCGGCGATCCAGCTCGCCCGGTGGGCCGGCGCCACGGTGCTCAGCACCATCAGCGGCCCGGAGAAGGCCCGCCTGGCCACGGCCGCGGGCGCCCACCACACCGTCAACTATCGCGAGGGCGATCCGGCCGCGCAGATCCGCGCCCACGCGCCGGACGGCGTCGACCTCATCGCGGAGGTCGCGCTCGGTGCGAACCTCGCCCTCGATCTGGCCGTGCTCCGCACCCGCGGCACCATCTCGACGTACGCCAACGACGGTGGCAAGCCGGTCGAGCTGGACGTCCGGCAGAACATGATGCTGAACACCCGGTTCCAGTTCCTGGTGCTCTACACGGTGGGCGAGCAGGCGCTTGCCGCGGCGGCCGAGGACGTGTCCGACGCAGTCGCGGCGGGCGCGCTGCCGGTCGGCGAGGACCACGGCCTGCCCCTGGTCCGCTTCCCGCTCGAACGCACCGCCGACGCCCATCAGGCGGTGGAGAACGGCGCCGTCGGCAAAGTTCTGGTCGACGTCAGCGCCTGACGCCGGCTATCGCCGGCGCACGGTGTAAGTCAGGTGCGTCACCCGCGGCGAGGACTCGGAACGGACCTGTTCCAGGGCGATCCGGGACGCGTCCACGCCGTCGAACAGGCGGATCCCGGCGCCGAAGAGCACCGGCGACAGCGCAATCGTGAACTCGTCGACCAGGCCGGCGTTCACGTACTGCAGGATGGTGGCGCCGCCGCCGGCGATGCGGACATCACGCTCGCCGGCGGCCGCGCGGGCCTGGTCGAGTGCGGCCTCGATGCCGTCGTCGACGAAGTGGAAGGTGGTGCCGCCCGGCCGTTCCCACGGGTCACGGTTGGTGTGCGTCACGACGAACACCGGCGTGTGGAACGGTGCCTCCTCGGGCCACGCGTGCTCGCCGGCGTCGAACATGCGCCTGCCCATCACGCTCGCGCCGGTGCGCTCGTACGTCTCCCGGGCGATGTCGTTGTCGCGCCCCTCCTCGCCGCCGCGACCCAGCTTCAGGTTCTCCCGGAAGAACCGCAGCGGGAACACCCACCGCTGCAGCTCCATCCACTGCCGCCCCATCAATTCGTCGACCGACTCGGGCGCGATGAAACCGTCCAGCGACATGGACACGCTGAAGAACACTTTCCCGGCCATCAGCGCGCCATCCCGGAGACGTAGGCCGCCAGGTTGCTCAAAGTCTGCCGGCCGCCCTCGACCGCGTGGTACTTCTCCACCGCGTCGTCGCGCAGTTGCCTGGTCGGGAACACCGTGCGCATCACGAGCCGGGTCGCCGCACGGTCCGCCGCGAAGGTCAGGACCGACTCGAAGGCGTTCGGGTCGTCGCGGGACTCACCGTGCAGCAGCGCGATCCGCTCCGGCGCGACGATCTCGGTCCACGTGATCCACTCGGGGTAGTCGGTGCCGTCGGGCCCGTGCATCACGAAGTCCCACACGCCGCCCTCGCGGAACTCGAAGTCTCGCGTGGTGGTGGTGAACCCGTCCGGCCCCCACCACTGCGACAGATGCCGGACCTGCGTGAACGCTTCGAAGACCAGCTCCCGTGGGGCGTCGATGACCCGGGAGACCACGATCTCCCGGTCGGCCGCCGACGACTCGGCCTCCGTCTGCTGCCCTGTCCCTGCCATTGCTCACTCCTCCTGGGATGTCTGCATGAGGCCCTGCACGTAGGCGTCCAGCCGGTCGAAGCTCTCGTTCCAGAACTGCTCGAATCCGCCGACCCACTCGTGGATCGGCCGCAGCCCCCGGGCGTCCAGGCCGTAGAGGCGCTGCTTGCCCGCCTCGCGAACCCGCACCAGCCCGACTTCCCGCAGCACCCGCAGGTGCTTGGACGCCCCCGGCTGGCTCATCCCCAGCTCCTGGGCCAGCTCGGTCACCGGTCGCTCACCCGTGCGCAGCAGCGCCAGGATGTCCCGGCGTTGCGGCTCGGCGATCGCGTTGAACGCGTCCGACGTCGTCGCTGCTCGTGCCATGGCAGCCATCATATTCCGATAACGGAATGCGTCAAGGCGGAGGTGGCCGTGCGCGGGTGCCGCCGTTGTCGGTGACCGAGTTCAGCGAGGAGCAGGCCTGAGGATCAGCGTGCGCGTCCATTCCGATTGCTGTTCGACGACGAGCCGCACCGGGGTTCCCGGCAGCGGAGGCGCGCCGTCGTACTCCACTGCCTCACCGCAGTCGCCGAACCGCACGGTGAACTCCCGGCTGGCAGGGAAGACGTTCTCGACGGTCGCCTCGAACACGGAATCCACCGGCCACCGCTGCGTGATCGCGGCCCACTGCGGGCCGGTCCACCGCCGCCGGAAACGCCGGCTGCGCATCCCGGCGTCCAGCGGGAACAGCCGGACCTCGAAGCCGCGGTGCTGCACCACCTCGAACAATCCGGTACGCCCGGCGGGCGGCCACTGCGCGGGCTCCTCCGGCAACTGCAGCACGTCCACCCAGCCGGGAACCGGGTCGCCGACGTCCACCGCCATGCCGGCTCGCCCGACCCCCGCGGGAAACCCGGTCACCGTCCCCCGGACCCGCGTTCCCCGGGGCAGACGCCGCCGAACAGCGCTCAACTCGTCCTCGGTCACAGGTCCTTGCCCATGTTGCGGCCGATCTCGGTGAAGCCCAACTGCTCGTAGAGGGCCCGGGCGCCGGTGTTGTGGGCGAAGACGTGCAGGCCGATCCTGGTCAGCCCGTGGACCCGGCACCAGCGCTCGGCGGCCAGCATGATCGCGCGGCCGTAGCCCTGGCGGCGCAGGTCGGGCTCGACGGCGACGTTGTAGACGAACGCGGTGACGCCGGTGACCTTGATCCAGAGGAAACCGGCCCGGCGGTCGCCGTCGTAGGCGTACCAGAAATGGTTGTCCGGGGTGGCGAACTCCTGGGGAAGCAGCCGCGCGTAGGTGTCGGCGGCCTCCCGGGCCGCCTCCGGCGCCGACTGGCCGGAGGTGGTGAGGCTGCGCGTGTAGTGCGCCTCGGCGTCGGCCCGCCACGGCTTGTACTGGTCCTGGGTCATCGGTTCCAGCCGTACGTCAGCCATGACTGACAACCTAGGCCCTTACTCGTAGCGGTACTTCAGCGCATCCGCCTCCCGCTGCTCGATGTCGGCGATCGTGAGCTCCGGCATCCGCAGCTGGGCCAGGGTCACTTCGGCCGAAGTCGGCTGGGCGTCCGCCGGCAGCCACTGCTCCGGCTTCCAGGCCGCGCCGCGCAGCAGCGCCTTGGGGCAGTGCGGGTAGACGTCCTCGATCCCCACCACCAGCGCGCTGGCCGGCGGCTTGCCCACGGCGGTCAGCTGTGACAGCAGCTCCGGGCGGGTGGAGACGCAGGCCCGGCCGTTCACCCGCAGCGTCGTGGTGCGCCCGGGGATGACGAACAGCAGCCCGGCCCGTCCGGTGGTGATGACGTTCTCCAGGGTGTCCAGGCGCTTGTTGCCGGTCGCGTCCGGGATCGCCACGGTCCGTGAGTCCAGGACGGTGACGAACCCGGCGGGGCCGCCGCGCGGGGAGACGTCGCAGTTGCCCTCAGGGTCCACGCTGGCGACGAAGACCAGCGAGGCGCAGTCGATCAATCGCCGGGTCTGCTCGGTGAGCTCGGTCATCTGCTTGCGCACGGCCGCTTCGCTGGGCAGCTCGTAGGTCCGGCGCAGCGTCTCGTGATCGGGCACGGCGTCGAGGCGCAGCGAGTCGAAGGCACTGCTGGCAAGGGCTGGCGTCATGCCCCCGACCCTAGTGGACCACCGCGGCCGGCCTCACCGCATTATCGGCCCGCGCCGTACTATCGGCCCGCGCCGTCGAAGGACAGCGCGGGCCGGACAGTGCTGTCAGTTGGAGCTGGTGAAGCGGGTGCGCCGCTGGCGGGAGAGCAGGAACGCCGCCGCTCCGGCGACCAGCAGGCCCACGCCCGCCACGACGACGACCGTGGTGTTGGCGCCGGTGATCGGCAGACCAGGGTCGCCCTCGCCGCCACCGGCACCGGGCGCCTCCCCGGAGGCGGAAGCGGTGGGGCTCACCGTGGCGCCGGCCGACGTCGACGCGGAAGGCGCCGGCTGGCTCGGCGCGGCCGTCGGCTCGCCGTTGCGCTCCACCTTGAACGTGAAGCTGCCCGCCTTCGCCTTGATGCTGACCTCGGCCTGGGCGACGTCGGTCTTCTTCCAGCCCGCCGGCGGCGTGATCCTCAGCTGGTAGCGGCCGACCTGAGTGTCCTTGAGCTCGGCGTTTCCGGACGCGTCGGTGGTGACCTGCGCCGTGACGTTGCCCGGGCTGTCGGTGAGCTCGGTGAACTGGACGACGACACCGGCGACGCCGCCGCTGCCCTGCGCGTCGACGACGCGGACGGTGTAGTCACCGACCTGGCCCGGTACCCGGATGCTGCGGTGGGCGATGTTGTCGTTGATGTTCTTGTCTTTGTTGGCCGCGGCGAAGTAGTACAGCACCTGGACGTACCCGTCGGCGAGCGCCGCCTCCGGGATGGTGCCGGTGCGGGTCAGCACCTTCGACTCACCGGCCGCGAGGTCGAACTTGGCGCCGCCGGCGAGCGCGGGCGTCGTCCAGGCCAGGGCGTCGTCCCACTCGCGCACCACCGAGACGTCCTCGGCCGTACCGGTGCCGTTGTTGGAGACGGTGACCGTCACGGTCACCGTGTCGCCGACCTTGCCGGTCTCCTGGCTGAACGCGATGGCCGTCTTGAGGTCGGGCTGGGCCTCCTCGGCGAGCGCCGGCGAACTGAGCGCCACGGACGCCAGCCCAGCGGTGACGGCCAGGGCCGCTCCGGTCCACGTGCGTAGAAACATCCACTGCTCCCGTGATCAATCAATGAACCGGTGCAGCTTAAAGGCCGCAGACCGCTCTCGCTTGCCCTGAATGCGGGCAAAAATGGCCGGTGGGCGATCGGACGACGTGAGATGGACAACCTCCCGCACTCGAGAGAAGAAGGCCGAGCCCAGAAGCACCGCGAAGATCAGCAGGTTCATGATCCAGCGAGGGTCGTCGACGTGCAGCGCCGCGGCGAACTGATTCTTCTCGGCCAGGCTCAACACCGCGGTCGACTGCTCCGCCGCCGCGAAGTCCAACCGGTCCGGGGCGAAGACCAGATAGGTCCAGATGCGGTGTACGAAGTAGAGCGCGGCCGCGGCGACGAACAGCAGCCGACGGGTGCCGGGCCGCCATCCGAGCACCAGCAGAACGGGGATGATCACGAGTTCGGTGGGGACGTTCGCCGCGATCGCGATGGGGATGCTCGGCAGGAACATCGTCACCATCGTCTCCCCGGTGACCGAGGAGCTGTCCAGCGCGGTGCCCAGCATCAGCAGCCCGACGGCCCCGCCGAACGCGAACAGCGCCATGGTGACGCAGCCCAGCGCGACCAGGCCGTCTTCCACCCACGCGCTCAACACAGGTCGGCGGCTGATCCCGCGTGCGACCACCCCGATGACCGCTGCCCACCCGGCGCCGATCAGCAGGGCGACCGGCCACGGGACGAACTCCATCAATGACAAACCTTGCACCACGACCGTGAACACCGCGAGGAGGACGAACGGAAGACGTTGCTTCATGCCCTCGGACACTAGGAACAACCGCCGGGCCGGGCATCTGCCGAACGGCCTACCGGCGGGGTAAACCGGGTTTACTCGAGCAGCCCGGCCTCGCGGCCGTGCGCGACGGCCTGCAGCCGGCTCGCCGCGTCGAGCTTGCGGAAGATGTGGTTGAGGTGCGCCTTCACCGTGCCGGGCGCGATGAACAGCACCTTGGCGATCTCCGCGTTCGTGCGGCCGGCCGCCAGCTGCTGCAGCACCTCCAGCTCCCGCGAACTCAGCGGCTCGGCGAGCGTGCGCCGCCCTGGTGCCGGACCGTGTTCCGCCCCCGCCGGGTCGTTCCCGGCGGCGGGAGCCGGCAGCCAGCGCACGGCCAGCACCGCTATGGCCAGCACGAACGCGCCGAACAGCGGGATGACCCACCACTGCCCGCTGCCGCGCTCGGCCATCGCGAAGGACAGCCCGACGATGACCATCGACCAGAGGAAACACCCGGCCAGCACGGCGGCGATCAGCACCCGCCCGCGCACAGACGGCGAGCTGAGCCAGGCACGCATCGACAAACTCCCCGAGGTCAGGAACCCGCGCCGAGCCTAACCCGGGAAGCCGCTCCTACCCGGCCTGCGTCTGCCCTGCCGTCGCCTCGCGCAAGGTCCGCCACCAGACGGTCCGGATCTCGTGAGCTCCCCAGGCGTTCGGCTCGATGACACCGCAGTACCACAGCTGCCGGTTCACCGGCCGCGGGTCCGGTTGAGCCGGGTCGCCGGCCGCGGCGCCGTGTCCCTGGAAGTGGGCGTGCACGTCGGCGACCAGGGCGCCATGCCGGCCGGCGGCCGCCGTCAGGACGGTGTTGAGTTCGGCGAGCAGGCCTGAGCCGTCCGGCCAGGCCGGCAACCCTCCGCCCGGCAGCACGCCCGTGCCGTCGCTCGGGTCGTACACGGTGGTCACCACGATCGCCGCCTCCGACCCGGCCATGACGCGCAGCGTGTCCAGGATGCGCTCGGCGCGCTCGGCCACCTGCGTGACCACGCCGCGAGCCGCCGCGGTGTCACCGTAGGCACCCATGAGGTCGTTGCCACCCATGCTGAGCGTGATCAGATTCGGACGAGCCCGAATCTGCGACAGCTGGCTCTGCAGCACCCCGACCGTGGTCGCACCGTCGCGGGTCAGGTTCTGCACGGCGTAGCCGAGTCCCTGCAGGTCCCGCCCCGCCCAGTCGGGGAAGTCGCCGTCCCGGTTGCGGTGCAGCAGACTGGCAGCTCCCCGCCCGGCCCCGCCGGCGTACGCGTCGATGGACATGGAATCACCGAGGGCGACATAGACCGGCTGCATGACCTCCATGGTCGGCTGGCCCTCGTTCGAAGATCAACGGAATAACCCCGCCAGGACGCGGCATCTGGATCTGGCGCCGGGCGAGCCCGGCTCAATCCTCGGCGGCCCCGAGGCGCTTCGGTTGTTTCGGATCGGTCTCGATCGGCAGACGCGCGCCCGGGGGCGGCTCGCGCCGCATCGCGCCCGTATATTGCCCCGGTGGTCACCTATATCCGCTGGTACATGGCAGAGGAAGACCTCTGGTGCTACGACGAGCTCGACGCGGCGCAGTGGTCCCTGCGCCACGTCGAGCAGCGTGAACAAGACGACGTGTTCATGGCAGCGGCGTCGCTGTCCGAGACTCTGCACGCTCGGGACACCGGCGGATTCGAGGCCGTCCGCGACTACATGGGCTTCTACGGAGTGAGCCCGGAGGCACCCCTCGACTTTCCCCCGGAGTTCGCCGTCGAGGAGATCACCGCTGACGAGTTCGAGCTGATCTGGTCGGCGGCCCGGGCGGCCCGTGAGTCCGGCTGGGGCGTTCGTCCGCTGTGAGGACTCAGCCCGGTGCGGCGTGGGAGACGTGCTCCCAGCCGGCCCAGGTCTGCAGACGCTGGGCGTAGAGGTGCTTGACGATGCCGACGGGGCTGGCTGCCGAACAGCACGCGCAGCGGCGGGTTGTCCGCATCGGCGATCTGCCGCAGCGCCGGCCCGGCGGCGGCCGGGTCACCGTACTGGGCGCTGCCGGCCCGGGCGGCCATGGCGTCGCGGATCGCCTGGTAGGCGGGGTTCGGCTCGGCGTGCACCGCCGATGAGCCGGCCCAGTCGGTGGCGAAACCGCCGGGCTCCCCGCCGCGACGTCGAACTGACGGCGCTACGGGCGTACGCCCGCATCTGTCTGCAGCAGCATGGTGTCGGACCCGCCGCTGCGCCCGACCACCTCGAAGCCGGCGTTTTCATACAGGCGGCGCGCGGCGTTGCCGTCCTCGACGCTCAGGCTCAGGCCGGGAAGTCGGCGTTGCTCAGCCAGGTCGATCACGGCAGCCAGCAGGCGCGATCCCACACCGCGGCCGCGCGCTGCGGGGAGGACGCCGAGCGTCAGTTCGGGAATGTCCGGCGCCACGAACCCGTAGCCGGCCCGCTCAGCGGGCAGGGCCCGGCCCCACACCGCGGCGACGGGGGCGCTGTCGATCAGCGCGACCAGGCCGAGGTCGCCGTCGGCCGGGAAACCCTCGAGGTACCGGCGCGCCCTCTCGTCGCTGCGGATCCAGTCGAGCGTGAAGCGTTCCTCCGACCAGTTGTAGGCCTCCAGCAGGATGAGCTCGAGGAAAGGCAGGTCTTGGGCGTCAGCTTCGCGTATCTGCACCGGTAGAACGTATCCACCGCGCGTTCAGTTGATTGATGCTGTCGCCCGCACTGCCGGTTCGAGCAGCGACAACGTCCGCTGCTCCGCATCGAGGCCGACCCGGATGCCGACCGGCATCGGCAGATTCGGCCCGGCATGCCCGAAATCGACGTTGCCCAGCACCGGGATGTCGCGCTCGCCGAGCACATCCAGGACGATCTCGGACAGCGTCGGGGACGCCTCGAGGCCGGCGATGTCGCGCGGAACGCCCACCACCATGCCGGCGATCCGATCGAGGATGCCGCTGTGCCGCATCACCTGCAGATAGCTCCACACGTGCGAGGTGTGGCCGCCGATCTCCTCCCAGAACAGCACGGCGCCGTCGAACCAGTCGAGCGGCACCGCGAACCGCGTCGCCTGCACCAGCGCGATGCGATTGACCACCCCACCGATCAGCCGGCCCTCGGCACGCCCGGCACGCCAGCACTCCCACGGCGAACTCGCGGGCAACGCACCGATCGCCTCGGTTTCGGTGAGCAACCGTGAGTAGAGCGTCTCGAGCTCCGCTCGGCGCGCCGCCGGCGCATCCTGCCAGTGGCCACCGAAGCCGGGCACGGCCATGTCGGCATGAAACCCCACCAGACCGGTACGCGCATACAACGCCAGATGCACCAGGGAGATGTCGCTGTAGCCGAGGATCGGCTTCGGATCAGCCCTGACCGCCTCGAAGTCGATCAGGTCGAGGTAGCCGAACGCCGTCTGACCACCGTCACTCGCGACGATCGCGCGTACCTCAGGATCCCGGAGAAGACCGTTGAGCTCCGCAGCGATCTCCGCCGGCGCAGCCGCGCTCCACCACCGTTGCCGCCCACCCTCCAGCAGCGGCGACCGGCGCACGCGAAACCCCATCCGCTCCAGCACGACCACCGTCTGCTCGACGTTGCGCTCGTAATCCGCGGGCAGCGGCCCGGACAGCGACGCGATCACGACAAGATCTCCCGGCTTCAACGCACGAGGCCGAAGGAGCTGAGGGGACTCGAATTCGGTCATCGGGGGAGTATCCGTACACGCGTCAGCCCGCGCCACACATTTACGGCGGCAACGTCACCTCGACGGCACCCGTCCGGCACCGCCCGCTGCACCCGACCTGGCCGACTGGACCGGCATGCAGACGTTGCTCTCGGATCTCGCCACGCCCCTTGTCGCTGGCCTCGCCGGAATGCTGGGCGTGTACGCGATGGAAGACATCCTCGGCCGGCTGCGCCGCTCCGACCGGTGCCCGCGCCGTTGGCGTTGAGCCAACGCGAACGGATCTGGTTGAACGCGGCCGGCCGCCCTTCCGATCTGCCCAGAATGGCAGGGTGACGGTCATCGCGCAGGCGTACCCGCTGTGGTGCGCCACCCAGGACGGCAGCGACGTGCGGGTGGGCCGGGTCTTCGGCTGGATGTCGGACCAGCCCTCGCCCGAAGTCGTCGCGGCCGAGAAGATCGCTGACAAGGCGGCGGCTTCCGGCGCGGACGCCAGGTTCTCGCCGCTGGTGACCTGGGATCCACCGCGCAACGGGCTGGTCGCGGGCGTACTGGTCCGATGCGGCCGGGACGAGAGCGGCCAGTTCGTCCCGTTGCACTTCGGCGGCACCCGCGAGGAAGCAGTCGCCGCGGCCGGCGCCGGCCGGCCCTGATCGCCCGGCGATCAGTTGCCGACCGTGCGGAGGCGCCGGCGGTAGTCGAGCGCCACGGCGATCAGCAGCGGCCCCCACAGGACCAGCGGGACATAGAACCGCATGATGTCCCAACCCGGTCGTGGGCGCACGACCGGGTCCTGCATCCCACTCGGGCTCCAACCCTGGTTGACCAGGTCGAACGCCTGGTTGAGGAAGAAGTACCCGCAGGTCACGACCAGCAGCACGCCGCCGGTGATCGCCAGCCGTGCCGCCGCCCGCGCCGGAACGGGCCGCCCGCCCAGCCACCCGGGCAGCCGCCGGCCCCAGGGCTGCACGAGCCCCAGCGTGAGCAGGGCGAGCGCCATGGACAGCACGGACAAGAAGATCATGTACCAGTCGAGCCCGGACACGTCGATGGTCAGCCGCCAGAGAGCTGACGGAAGAACACACAGGGGTACGGCGTAGGCGGCCGCAACCGCCCAGCGGGCCGGTCGCGCATCGGTGGCGTTCAACGTCGTTCCTTCCCTCGGATGAGCACCACGTTGCCCGAGCCACCGCCGGCCGCCTTCCCTCCGGCGGGCCAACCGCCTCCCTCTCCAGGGGGATCATGACGCGCACGATGCCTCAGGTCGGCATGATGCGGCGTCGGTAGATGGTGAGCAGGGTGCTGTCGCCGTACACCGTTGCTTCGCTGAGCGTCCACGCGGTCTTGTCCGGCGTCTGTGCCCAGAGCCGGCGGCCGTGGCCGAGGACCAGCGGTGAGGCCATCAGGTGGATCTCATCGACGAGGTCGAGGGCGAGCAGGCTCTGGGCGAGCTGGATGCTTCCGGCCACCGAGATCTCCCCGTCGACCTCCTGCTTGAGCCGGGTCACGTCCTGAGCCAGATCGCCGCTCAGCACGGTCGTGGCCGCCCACTTCGGGTCGGTGAGAGTGCGGGAGACGACGTACTTGGGCATGGTGTTGTATTTGTCGGCAAGCTCGCCCTCGTACTGGGGCCAGGCTTCGGCGAAGCCCTCGTAGGTCTTGCGTCCCAGCAGAAGCGCCGCGGCCCGGAGCGATTCGGTCTCCTTGTATCGCTCACCGTCGGGTCCGCGGTCGAACTCGAAGGTCCAGTTCGGGTACTTGAAGTCCTCCCCGCCGGGTGCTTCCACGACGCCGTCGATGGAGATGAACTCGGTGAGCACGATCTTCCCCACGTCAGTTCTCCTTGATGAAGGCGCGCAGCGCGGCGGCCAGCACGTCGGGGGTGGTCGAGTGGTCTTCACCGGGTACCGGAGTGAGTGTGGAGGTGGGCAGGTGCGCGGCGATGGCGCGGGAGCCTGCGGCCAGGGCCGGCCAGGTGCCGATCCCGTGCATCACCAGGACCGGGATGCCGATGTTCTGCCACAGCTCGGGGCGCAGCGGCTTGCCGGAGAGGGTGTCGCCGACCTGCCGGCCGTCGTAGGCGATCGTCGGGGCGACCGCCTCGAGCCCGGCCCAGAAGTCCTGCTCGCGCATCCCGGCGACCGCCCCCTCGGGCACCATGGCCGCGGCGGTCAGGAACACGGCGACCGCATCGCCCGGCCGGCCGTCGGCGATGGCCGCGTCGAGGCGCGCCACGTAGTCGCCGGGCAGCGGCGGGCGGGCGTCGTCGACGGCCGCGTTCGGCTCGAACAGCGCGAGACGCGCGATCGGCACGCCGTGCTCGGCGGCGTTGAGCGCGAGATTGCCGCCGGAGGACCAGCCGAACACGGTCGCCGGGCGCCCCTGGCCGGCCTGCTCGATGATCGCCTGGAGGTCCTCGAACTCGCGCTCGCCGGCGTAGGGCAGGGTGTCGCCGCTCTCGCCGCGACCGCGCCGGTCGTAGTTGATGACCAGGAACTCGTCGGCGAGCAGGCCCGCCGTCTCCTGGTTCAACGGGTTCGTGGCGCGATAGGCGGTCGCGCCGTCGATGATGACGATCGGGTCGCCGGCGCCCCACGCCGTGTAGGCGATCGTCGTGCCGTCGGCAGAGGTGACGGTGCCTTCTGACATCGCAGTGGCCTTTCATCGTGTACGCGGTGACGGTCACCGCTTGCACACGACGCTATGAGCCGGCCGGACCCTCGGACTTGTACAGAAGCGACAGGGGATCGGCGGTGGGATCCGGCTCCCGCAGTTGCGTGGCGGTCCGGCCGATGAACCGTTGCAGGGAGCGGGCCAGGTGCGGCTGGTCGTAGTAGCCGAGCCGGTGCACGACCTCCAGGGCGGGGATGCCCGCCCCGAGCAGCACCGCAGCCTCCCGCGCCCGTTCGATCTGACGGATCGCGCCCTGGGTGAGTCCGGTGGCCGCGACCACGCGGCGTTGCACCGTCCGCGACCCGACCCGTGCGGCGCCGCCCCACACCACCTCGTCCACGAGCGGGTCCCGGACCAGTACGCCGGCGCGCACGAGCTTCTCCACGAGCAGCTCCGCGTCGTCGAAGTCGGGGATCTGCCACTGCTCGCCGCGCAGCAGAAACGTCCGCTCGGTCACGTGCGGACTGCCCCGGCCGCCGTCGACGAGCTCGCCGACCGGAAGATGCGGCATCGAGGCGCCGTGCGCGAACGTGATCCCGAACGACTCCGAGTCACCCACCGTCGCAGCGCTCGACGCCGTCGTCTCCGGTCCGTGCACAGCGGCGTGCATGACGCCTTGCTGCTCCCAGAAGACCAGCTCCCAGGTCGACGTGGCGACCGACGTCATCTGATCCACCCCGGAGGTGCGGCCACGCCAGACCCGAGCCACATAGGGCGAGTCCGACCCGCGATGGTCACTCTCGATCGGCATGCCCACCCCCCCCGGACTGATCATCGTGCGCCTGCGCCCAAGACCATCTTCACGCGGAGCGTAGCGCCTTCGCCACCGGCCATCGCCGGTGAAGTGTCTGAGGGGACAGAAAGCGCCGGTCGGCCGACAGATGGCTGTTGTCCGGGACGGGCCGGGCCGCCACGGTGAAGCCGTCAATCCTCATCGATGGGAGAGCGCGATGCTCACACGTACGCTGCGCCGCCTCGGCGTGACGGCCCTGATCGCCGGCATCCTGATCGCGCCCGGCGCCAACCCTGCCATGGCCGACCAGAGTGCCGGGTTCGGCCCGTTCGACTCGACGGGTGACTGTGGCCCGTCCGTCTACCTGACCTCGTACTCCCTCAAGGGCTGGGCCTGCTCGTGGAGCAGCGCGGCGGCCGGCGGAACCCGGACCGGCCTGGTGATCCAGAACTACGGCAACACCAGCCGCACGGTGCAGGTCTACTGGGAGCGCTGGGCCTGGTGGGACCAGATCCGGGGGAACGCCACGCGGACCGCCTACATGGGCACCCATTCGATGACCGTCGCCGCCAACTCGACCCGGACGTTCTGGTACCCGCGAGGTTACGTGTGGGGCGAGGGCCTGTGCAGTCAGAACGAGGGCTGCCAATACACCGGCACCAAGGGGCACTTCCTGACCAGCGGGTATTCGTCGGTCTCGGCGTACTCTCCGTTGCAGTCGCCGCTGACCGGTTGCAAGGACAGGTCGTCGGGGGTGACGAACTGGGCCGACACCGCGTGGTGCTGAGCCCGGCCGCGGGCGGGCGGCGCAGAGTTCCGCCGCCCGCCCGCCGATCACCGCTCACCCGATCGTCAGGTCCTGCGTTCCGAACCTCGACCTCGGCACCCGCACCCGGTCCGCCGTGGTGATGTCGGTAGCGTTGTCCCACCAGCCGGAACGGCTACCCGTGAACCATATGAACTTGACCTGCTGGTCGCCGACGAGCGGCATCTCGTACGCCCGGTCGTCGTCGTCGACCGAGTCCGCTTTGCCCATGTCGTCGCCGGTCACGGCATTCACCGCGATGAGTGTCCAACTGTCGTCCGCCGTGCCGCCGCGCACGGTCACCGCCCCACGCAGCCCGGCGCCGCGCACCAGCCTCTGGTCGTACGTGGTGGTTTCGCCCGCCCGTACTCTGATCGTCTCGGCCCGGAACCGGTTGCCCACGCCGCCCGACCACAGGCGGGGCAGCTCGTTGTTGGGCGTGAAATTCAGTGGCCACGAGTACGGCCCGAGCCGGTCGAGCACGTACCCGCCCTGCTCGTCGGTCGTCACCACGTCACTGCTCGGGCCGGTGCCGAGGCCCCACGCGCTGATCCCGACGCTCACCCCGGGCGCCGGCGCGCCGGCCGGGTCGCGGACCACGCCGCTGATCGTGCCGGACCGGTCCAGCCGCACGGTAGGAGCCTCGGTCACCCGGTCCGCCCGAACCCGGATCCGGGCCGCCGCACGCTGGTCGCCGGTGCCGCCGCGAGGACCGGCCCACTGGTAGCCGTACCCCTCGGGGGTGAAGACGAACATCTGGTACGTGCCGACCGGCTGCGGGTAGGTGGTGAACCGCCCCTGCTCGTCGGTTGGGTCGCAGCCCTCCGGGAAAACGCCCTGGCCGGGAACCGCCAACGCGACGCAAGCGTCCACGACGGGTTGTCCGGCGATCCGGTCGACGACGGTCCCGCTGATCCGGCCACCCAGCGTGAGCGGGACGGTCACCGTCGTGGTCTCCCCTTCGACCAGCGTCACCGGCATCGCCTCGGGCGACAGATAGTTGTTGGTCGAACCAGTGGCGACCATGACCGACGCCGGCTCGACGGCCAGATCGGTCAGGGTCACCTCCGACCCGTCGCTGCAGGCGTGGCCGGCGATCGCCGTCATCGTCGCGCAGAAGCCGTTCACCGGTGCGCCGGTGACCGCGTCGACCGCCCGGACCACCAAGGTGGCGCCGGACACCCCCGATTGCGTCGACGAGCGGCCCCCGGCGTGCCCCGGCGCGGCGAGGCCGACAACGGCCAGCGCGGCGGCTACCAGCCCGGCACCCCAGCGTGCCGATGTTCGATAGATCATGGATTTCCCCCCAGAGAAGCGCCGTTCCAGTGGTCCGGCTGTCTGGGGAAGAGCGTCGCGCGGCGTCCCGGCGAGCGGAACCATCGCTCGGCGGCTGTGTACAAAGCGCCTTGTTCACGCAGGTCAGCGATTTGTTCAAAGCGTCTTCGTGGACAAATGTCAGCTCTGGACGGTGAACTGCACCAGGGGCCTGATCGGGTCGGGCCCGGCGGGTGGGTGGTGCAGGTAGTAGGTGCCGAGTTCGGTCGTGGCGTTGGTCGGCAGGCTGACGCGGATCTCGCCGGACGAGTCGGCCGGCAGCCGCCATGCCGCCCGGTATCGGATCTTGAAGCCCCTGGTCCGGGAGTAAAGATGGAGCACGGCCGGCCGGTTCGGTGGGAAACCGGCGAACTCGAAGTCGAATCGGGAACCCGGCGGAACAAGTCCAGGCTTGACCCAACCGACAGGGACCGGGGGCCGCACGGCCGTGAACCGGCCGGTGACGCTGATCTGGCCCTGATCCGCCCGGATCCGGTATTCGCCGACCGGGCGTCCCAGGCCCAGGAAGAAGGAGTCGCCGAACCTGAGGTCCGGGCTGGTGAGCAGCCGGAACGTGGTGGCGGCCCCGTCCGGGCCGGTGACGACCAGGGTTATCGGGTCGGAGTCGCTGAATCCCCGCAGGCAAACAATCAAATTGCCCGGGACGAACGACGTTTTCGGGGTGAACAGTGTCGGCGCGACGGCCGGCTCGGTGGTGGGCGGCGCGACGGTGGGGACCGGCGGGATGGGACATTCCCCGGGTTGTGCCCCATGGAAGGTGGCTATCTGGTCGGCGACCCCCTCCGGGACGGGTCCACCCTGCCGCAGCAGATCGTCGAGCGAAGGATGGGGATCGAGCGGCTTCGGGCGTACCTCACCTGGTTTGGCCGTTGTCTTGGCCCTTTCGGCGGGCGCAGGCGCGGACGAGGGCAGGAACGCGGGCGAGGACGAGGCCAGAAAGGGGGACGGGAACGGCGCCGCCGGCTTCGCGGAAGCGGCCGCCGCGGCGGATGGCGATTCCGGGTACGGAGCCCGCGTCGATTCCACGTCGGTGTCCATGGCCGGCGGATCCGGTTGCGGCTCGCCGGAACCGCTTGCCAGGTTGACCACGAGACCGGAAGCGGCGAGCACAATGGCGGCCGGCAGAATGACACGCCCGCGCAGGCGGGAGAACATCATCGTTTGCCCCCGGCGGCGCGGATCTGCTCGTCGACCGCGCGCGCTTCGGCCGGCGCGTTCATCGCGTCGTACACGTCGCGCAGATTGCGGAGAAAGACAAGCTTGCGCTCACGGATGGTGGGCCGCGTCATGCCGATCCGGTCGAGCATTCCGATCGCCTCCTCGTACCCCTGCGCCGCTGTTGCCATCGCCGACGGCCCACCCTCCGTCAGATAGGCGGTCAGCGCCTGACCGGCCCGCGCCTCGGCAGCCAGCCGCAACGACTGCCGGCCGGCCCCGGCGGTCAGCCCTCCGCCCGCGTGCAACCGCAGGACGGCGGCGAACTCGGCATCCGCCTCGGCCCACTGCCCGGCGGCCTGGACGACACTGCGGCACTGGTGGGCGAGGCCCAGGCCGAGCCGGGCCTTCATCTCCAGCAGGGTGCCGTCCGGGCTGGACAGCGCCGACCGGTAGTGGCCGATCGCTTCCCGCAGCGGCGCGCCGCCGGCACCGCCCCGCTCGCACCCGGCTGCCCGCAGCGCCTCGGCCAGGCCGATCGAGGCGCGCGCATAGTCCGGTCGCTGCGCCAGGGCCTGCCGGAAGACCGCAGCGGCCTCGGCGAACCGGTTCTCCCGCCCGATGGCATTGCCGAGCATCAACAGCACCACCTCGGCCCGGGAGGCGCCGGTCCCGGTCAACGCTTGGTCGGCCACCCGGAACTCGCGCTCCGCCCCCGGGTAGTCGTCCAAGGCGTAGCGGCCCAACCCGCGGACGAAGGAGACCACACCCTTGACGTAGCGGACCGTGTCGTCCGCCAGTTGCTGATTCAGTTCGAGATTGCCGCGGATCACGTCGGCCGGCTCGGTGATGCTGATCTCGTGGCGGCCGACGAACTCGGGTGTCTCGCCGAAGACCCGGTCGGTGAGCAGAAACTCGATCACCACCGTCCACTGGTCACCGCCGGTGCGCAACCGTCCGGTGAGCACGATGTCCGCACCGTGCGCCGCGGCCAGCCGGCTCAGCGAGGACTCGTAGTGCTCGTCGTCGTCCGGGACCCGCGTCTCGATCGCGCTGTCCGCGTCCGCCCAGTCGGTGAGCTCCCGGGTGACCGTGCGCTGCAAGGCGGGCAACGAGTCGAACGGCACCACGAGGATGTTGTAGAGGCCGGCCATCGGCTCGGGCGTACGCGGCGACGCGTCGGCCGCGACCAGAGTGGCCAGCAGGGTCAGCACCGAGACCAGCGCGGCCGCCGCCCGCACCACGGTCCGCCGGCGCCGCGGTTCGGTAGCCTGAACTGCGGGCGGGACCGGCGCGGGACCGGTCCGCAGGACCTCTTCCTGCAGGTCGGCGTCCTCCCACAGGCGGCGCCACCGGGGCAGCACCCGGCCGGCCTCGGCCTCTCGGCCGGCGTGGCGCAGGCAGCCGGTGACGTACCCCCGGGTGGTCTCCCAGGTCGGGAAGCGCCGGCCGCCGGCCGCCGCGGACAGCGAGGCCGCGCTGCAGTGCGCATGCCGGCTCAGCGCACGGTACGGCGGCTCGCCGCACTCCCGCCGCAGCTCGCGCAGGCGCCCGGCGAACGCCACCCGATGCGCCGGCTGGGCGACGTCCAGATCTTCCTCACGACGCCCCCGCCGGACCACCGGCCCCTCTGCGTCCTCGGCCATCGACTCCCTCCGCCAGCTCCGGATCGCCCTCTTCGGCGACCGTCAGCACCGCCATGCCGAACGGCGCACCGCGCAACCAGGCCATCGCGGCGGGCTGGCCGTTCGCCTCGGCCGCGACCATCCGCCACCACTCCCGCGACGCTCATCGTTGGCGCCGCGAGAGTCAAGCAGGCCTCACGGCCAGCGTACGAGGTGCCCGCACCGCCCCACCTTGATGACCGCATCCGCGCGCAGCCCGCGGACCCCGGGCCGATGTGAGCGCGTCTACAAGGTCCGAATTTGTTACCTTCGCAGACATGGACCGACTGGCGGAAATAGTTTTCCGAATACCTGACTCACCGTCGTCCAAGCAATTCCTCGGCGACCTCAAGGAACTCCTCGCCGACGTCACCTACGCCTCGAACGGCTCTCCGGACAGCCTGACTTTGACTCCACCGGCGCCGCTTGCCGCCCGCCCGGCGACCACCTTCCAACTGGCCGACGTGCCCACGCCAGAGATCGTCTTCGACGCCTGCGGCGACATCCGGCTCCCGGGCGGCGGCGGCCCGGCACCACACCGCGACCGAATGAAGCTGGCCGACCTGACACGGCGTATCGCCGGGTCCGTCACGCGCGTCGACCACACCGGTGTCAACCTGCCGGCCCGCTCGCTGTCCACCACGGATTGGGCGGACCTCGTGCGTACCCTGGCCGCCGCCGCCACGATGTACCGCTATCCCACCGGCGAGCAGTGGCCCTTCCTCCTCCCGTCCACCGAAGCGGAACTGGCGACCGACATTCGTGACTTCGTCGTCGGCCGCGAACCCCGCTTCGAGCTGGTGTACGACCCCTGGTGTCCGTGCACCACCTGGCAGTTCGCCTTATGGACGACATTCACGCGAACCGAGCTGGAGAACCTGTTCCCGGCGCCCGTCGGCATCGCACTTCCCGGCCTGGAGGAGATCTTCCGTACGGTCTACGTCGAATCGCCCTGGCCTGACCTCGAAATCCGCCTGGACCTGTGCTTCCGCGTCGACGGCCCATCAGACTGGGAAACCGGTCAGTGGCTGGTGACCGAAGGCGGCCGAATCCGCTGAACTCGGGGGCCGGCCTCCGGGCCGCGGGTGGCCGCGCATGTTCGCTCGTGGACGGGCACTGCGCTGCGAAGGGCGGGCCTCAGGACACCGAGGGCGGCCAGCGGTGTTCGCGCCACGCGTCCCAGGTCACGAACCCCGGCGGTGGGGCGTCGATCGGCTCGCTGCCGTCGAGCTCGCCCGGCGTGGGGATCTCGATGGTGGCGGCCCACTCGGCGAGTTCCTCGTCGGACATCGGCCACGTCGTGTGCGGCGCTGCAGCCTGGCGCTGGTCGAGTCGTCTGCGCTGCTCGGCAGGGTGCAGCTCGAAGTAGCGCAGTTCCACCGCGGCGCCCCGGTCCGCTGCCGCCTGGCGCAGAGCGGATCGCTCGTCCCGGCTCCAGAGCCCGTAGTCGATGACGACGTTGTTGCCCAGCTCGAGGGCGCGCAGCCCGATCTGGATGAGCCGTCCCTCGATCACGTCGCTCGCCGTCGGCGGATTCTCGTGCCCGTAGAGAGCCTTCACCCATTCGTCCTTCGTGAGACGAAGCGCGTCGTGCTCGATCTCGATGCGCCGGGCGGCAGTGGTCTTGCCGGTGCAGGGGAGTCCCACGGTCAGGAACAGGGTGGGTTGCTTCATCATCATCCGCTCATGGCCGCAGGTGTACGCACCGAGGCTAACCTCGGCCCTTCGTTAAGGGCTGTCCACGGAGTGGGCGGAGAAAGAAGAAGTGCCTTCTGATCAGGGAAAATAGGACTTGCTGAGGGTCCGATGTTCCTGTCACGGAAGGCACTTGCTGGGTGAAGGCTACCGCAACACGTCCGAAGATCACGGTGACTGGTGGCGGGCGGGGCGTGGTCGCTCACGCTGGTGCCCGGCTGCTGGCCGATCTCGCCGACGCGACCGGGTTGACCAGCGCGTTCAGTCTTGGGTTGACGGGTCTGCGGCAGCGCGGTGGCGGGCACGACCCGGGCCGGATCGCGGTCGATCTCGCGGTGATGCTCGCCGACGGCGGCGAAGCGATCGCCGATCTCGCCGTCCTGCGTGACCAGGCCGGCCTGTTCGGGCCGGTCGCCTCCGACCCGACCGCCTGGCGGCTGCTGTCGAAGGTGGACGAGGCGATGCTGGCCCAGCTGCGAGCCGCGCGAGCCCAGGCTCGGGAAGTGGCCTGGGCTCAGCACGCCGAGGTCCGCGGCGACCTGCCACAGGTCACCGTGGCCGGCCGCAAGATGCAGGGCCTGGTCCTGGACATCGACGCGACGATCGTCATCTGCCACTCGGAGAAGGAGGCAGCGACCCGGACCTGGAAGAAGACCTTCGGCTATCACCCGTTGTTCTGCTTCCTGGACAACACCGGCGAAGCCCTGTCCGGGCTCCTGCGCGAGGGCCGGGCCGGGTCGAACACCACCGCCGACCACATCACCGTCCTGGACCAGGCACTCACCCAGATCCCCGACGCCCACCGGCACGGCACCCCGGTCCTGCTGCGCAGCGACTCGGCCGGCTCCAGCCACGGCTTCCTCGCCCACATCCGATCGCTGCGCGAGCAGCACCTGGACATCCGATTCAGCGTCGGCACCGCGATCACCGAACCCGTCCGGCAAGCGATCACCGCGGCCTCCGGCTGGATCCCCGCCATCGACACCGACGGCGACCTGCGTGAACACGCCGAGGTCTGTGAGATCACCGGCCTGTTCGACGCTACCGGCTGGCCGCAGGGCACCCGGTTCCTGGTCCGCCGCGAACGCCCGCACCCCGGCGCCCAGCTGTCGCTGTTCGACACCATCGAAGGCTGGCGGCATCAGGTCGTCGCCACCGACACCCCACCCGGCAACGGCGGCATCCAGTTCCTGGAGGCCCGGCACCGGGCCCACGCCCGCGTCGAAGACCGCATCCGCACCGGCAAGGACACCGGCTTCGGCCGGTTCCCGTCCCGGCACTTCGCGATCAACCAGGCCTGGCTACAACTCGCCCTGACCGGCATCGACCTACTCGCCTGGACCCAAACCCTGCTCCTCGACGGCGACCTCGCCACCGCCGAGCCCAAGAGACTGCGCTACCGGCTGCTGCACGTCGCCGCCCGGCTCACCCGCACCGCCCGCCGGACCCGCCTCGCCATCGCCGCCGACTGGCCCTGGACCGAGGCCCTGACCAGCGCTTTCAGCCGCCTCGCGGCACTCCCACGACCCGCAGGCTGACCCAGCAACCCACGTCCCACCAGCTTCACGGAGGAACCCGGCCCTGCGCCGGGCCATCAGCATGCCAGCAACCCGGCAAACCGCATCCGAAGTCACATCAATCGATCAGCAGCTATGGACGATGAGCCAAGTGAAAGACCGAGGCTAACCGTCGGCGCCGGATTTCCCTCGGATGGGGGAGACGATCGCGTTCAAGATCAGCGGAAAGACGACCTGCGGACGTCTCGCATCCGCACAGCGACTCAGCGCGAGCGTTTCCAGCGGGCACCTTGCAGTCGATAGGCCAACTGGGCTGCGGCTTGAAGGGGAAGCCATCGGCGCCGGAACCCCAGATTCGACAGCACGACGTTGACGATGCAGACGGCCACTACGGTGGAAGCGGCGAGTCCTACCCGCAACGAGAACTGGTACGACAGAAGCAGCACCGCCGCCCCGAGCAGTACATTGCCGGCCAGGAAGAATGCAATCCCCGCATTGAAGAATGGGCGTTGGGTCGCGAATACTGATGTCTCGTCACGATCGTCGTCATCCCTTCGATTTCGGATGACATCGGCGTTGAGTGAGTTCGCCAGGACACCGGACGCGAAAATGTAGAAGAGCGCGGCGAGGATTATGAGGCCCGGAAGTCGTCTTTCGAGGGTGAAAAGGGCCTGTTTCCGGTCGATGAATCGTCGCTCATGTCATGTCCCACCGTCACCGCGTCGGGAGTTCGAGAGGCCGGCCAGGCACTCGAGGCGATGGTAGCCGCGGCCGTCAAAGAGGACTCTTGCGATACAGAGCACGGCCTCAGAGGCGGCTGGCGGCCCGTTTCTATGCTGGCGGAATCGACATATCACGCCTCCCCGATGACGTCGCCGCCCTCATCGGCGCTCTGCGCCCCGGTGAGCAGCTGCCCATCACCCGGGACGGCCTTCCGATTGCGACGATTTCCGGCGTGGGTGGTGCGCTCGACGGTGAGATCGTCGCGCCCGGTCCTCCGCGGGAAGACACCGCCGAGCCGCGGGCCGGCTACGACGACGTGACCGTTGTTGCGACGGCGATGGCGCTGCCCGATGCGGCGCGGGCCTCGTTGTCCGAGCAGCTCGGCGCCGGCTACATCGTCGTCGACATGCATTCTGCTCCGGCTACGGCCGACGTGCTGCTGGTGCCGCCGATCAGCCCGCAGCTGATCGGGCACTTGCGTTCGATGTTTCCTGAGGCCCGCATCGTTGCCGCCGAATTCGAGGACGACGCCCTCGGCATCAGCTATCTCGGGGCGATCCGCCGCATGCTCGACGCCGGCGCCGAGACGTACCTGGCCTCGTCCGCCATCGAGCAGCTGGCCAGGCAACTCGATCGGGTCATCACCGAGCGCCACCGGCTCGCCGACGGGATCGACTCTCCACTCGAGATCGAGCGCCAGGCACGGGTTGAAGATCAGCCTGAATGATGAGGGCGCGAGTCAGCTGCCTCAACGCCGACGGTCCCCAGCCGGTCGGGTCGTCGCCGGGTGGCACCATCGCCAGGGCCTGCCAGAGCAGGAGGATGTCCAGCCAGCGTGCCTCGGCCTCGGTCAGCGGGCGCACGGACTGATAACCGGCGACGAATTCGGCGCGTACGTCGGCCGGCACCGGTCCCCAGTTGTGGTAGCGGGTGCCGAGCAGGATCGCCGCGCGGGCCAGCTCGACCAGCGGGTGATCATGCTGGGTCTCCTCGAAGTCGAGGACGGCGGCGACCTTGCCGTCGGCGACCAGGATGTTGGCGGAGCGGAAGTCGAAATGGACGAGCTGACGCGCGAGCCGGTCGGGCGGCGCCCCGGCGACCAGGTCGCGCAGCGTGTCCCGGGCTGCCGCGGGCAGATGGCCGGCGCGGGAGCCGAGCCAAGCGGTGACCCGGGCGGTCAACGGTTCGGACGAGCCGGCGAGCGCGGGAAGCTGATCGGCGTGCGGGTAGGCGGCCAGGGCGCTCTGCAGTTCGGCGAGGAGGGCTCCGGACGCCCGTACCTGATCAAGGTCTGCGGTGTTGAGAAGCTCGCCCATGATCTCGCGCTGCAGGCCCATCGAGACACGGCCGGCCTCGACCTGAAGCCGGCCGCCCCGTGCCGGAACCGGCGCTGACACCGGCAGCCCCCGATCGTGCAGCCAGCCGGTGAGACGCGCGGTCTGCGCCAGACGCGGGAAACGCTCGGGCACGACCGACCATTTCGCGATCAGCCGGCCGGACGGCGTGCCGACCCAGGCCAGCGCGTTGCCGTCGCTCATCACGATTCGCTCGCAGGTCTCGACGCGAACACCCCAGTGCTCGTCCAGCATCGCGGCAACCCAGCGGCCGGCCGACTTCTCATCGCTGAAGCCGAATCGTTCGTCGAGCGCCTGGCGAGGGTCGTGCGGCTCCCACAGCATCTCCAACACCGGCGCATCCCATCACAGGATCGCGCGGTCCGCGTACCGAATAGATGGTCTACAATCCCGGGAGCGCTCCCACGGTGACCCCGCACCGGGAGCCGGCGCCCTCCACGCTCGATCGACGCGGTCTGCGAGCCCGAGCTAGGCCGGTTCCAGCGCTCGAGACCGAGAGGGAACAGACATGGGTACGAGAGTACGGAAGGTCGGGCTCGCATTACTTGCCGCCACCCTGACCTTCGCTGGGACCGTGTACGGCGTGACGAGATCGGCCTCGGCCGATGTCGTCGCCCAGCTCAACGGGCCTCAGCTGGTAGCTGACATGGGCGCCGGCTGGAACCTGGGCAACACACTCGAGGCCAACATCAACGGCATCCCCAGTGAGACGGCCTGGGGGAACCCGACGGTGACGCAGGCCTTCATCGACCGGGTACGGGCCTCGGGTTTCAAGACGATCCGCATCCCGGTCTCCTACCTGGGACACATCGGAGCCGGCCCCAGCTACACCGTCAACGCGGCGTGGCTGAACCGGATCCAGGAGGTCGTCGACTACGCCCACAGCCGTGGCCTGTACGTGCTGATCAACATGCACGGCGACGGCTACAAGAGCGTCTCCGGCTCCTGGCTGATCTGCGACGCGGCCGACCAGACCACGATCCGCGACAAGTACCAGAAGGTCTGGCAGCAGGTGGCCACTCGGTTCCAGAGCTACAACGACCACCTGATCTTCGAGTCGATGAACGAGAACTTCGACGGTCAGTACGGCAACCCGACCCAGCCGTGCTACTCCAACATCAACGCCTACAACCAGATCTTCGTGGACACCGTGCGCCGCACCGGCGGCACCAACGCCTCCCGATGGCTGCTGGTGCCCGGCTGGAACACGAACATCGACCACACCGTGGGCAGCGGCTTCGTGATCCCGACCGACCAGTACCGGTCGTCGACCATCCCCGCCGGTGAGCAGCGACTGATGATCTCGGTGCACTACTACGACCCGTGGGACTTCGCCGGTCAGGAGGACGGCAACATCACGCAGTGGGGCGCCGGCGCGACCAACCCGGCGAAGAAGTCGGTCTGGGGCCAGGAAGACTTCATGGACGGCCAGATGAAGAAGATGCGCGACACCTTCGTCGCGCGCGGCTACCCGTTCTTCGTCGGTGAGTACGGCTCGATCGACAAGACGACGTACGACTCGTCCAACAACCGGTACCGCGTGGACTACGCGCGCACCCTGGTGGCCACCGCCAAGAAGTACGGTGGAGCCACCGCCTACTGGGACAACGGCTGGAACGGGCAGCACGGCTTCGGCCTGTTCAACCGCAGCTCCGCCACGGTCACCCAGCAGGGCATCATCGACGCCATCATGAGCGGCGTCGGCGGCAGCCAGCCGTCCAGCCCGCCGCCGTCGTCACCGTCCGCCTCGCCGTCGCCGTCGCCGTCGCCGTCCCAGTCGCCGTCCGCCTCGCCCAGTGTGTCGCCGTCGACCAGCCCCGGCGGCACCGGCGCCTGCCGGGTCAGCAGCGCGGTCAACGCGTGGAACACCGGGCTGACCAACAGCATCACCATCACCAACACCGGCACCACCGCGATCAACGGCTGGAGCCTGGCGTTCACCCTGGCCGCCGGGCAGAGCATCGTCTCTGGTTGGAGCGCCAGCTACTCGCCGTCCAGCGGCACGGTGACCGCTACCAACGCCAGTTACAACGGCAGCCTCGCGCCGGGAGGCTCGGCAACCATCGGTTACCAGGCCAACCACACCGGCAATGCGGCCGCACCGACCGGCTTCAAACTCAACGGCGCCACCTGCAGTTGATCACCACCACGAAGGGCCGGACCGCTTCAGCGGCCCGGCCCTTCGCCCGGGTTGTCGAACTCCCAGTACGCCCGAAGCGCCGCAATCCTTCCCGCGCCGTCACTGCGGTAGGTGAAGACACCACACACCTGGACGGAACGTCCTCCCGGCATGGCGATGTGGATGCTGCCGACGTCGGCGACCTCGTCGCCGCACAGGTAGGACCGCTCGATCTCGAAGCGCATCCGGTCGACCGACCCGATCACGGTGTCGTAGAACCGGGCGATGGCCGCGGCGCCCCGATGCCCGCGCCCGTCCGGGCAGAGCGGGGACGGGCCGACCGGGTCCTCCACCACCGCATCGTCGGTGAAGAGGCCGAGCCAGGCCTCACGGTCCTTCGCGCCGGCCGCTGCCTGCGACCGCCGTGCCAGCTCACGGATGGTCGACACTGCTGACGTCATCGCGCGTCCTCCCGCCGAGCCTCCACGACGCCACGAGAATAGAACACGTTTCAGTTTGTCGACAACGCCTGCCCCTCTTTCAGGCGGTGGAGGCGGTCATGCGAACGGACACGAGAAGGCCGGGTAGTTCGACGCCGAGCTTGGCGACGTAGCGCGTGGGCGGCTCGGTGGGGAACCAGGTCGCGTACTCCTCGTTCATTCCTGCGAAATCTTCCGGCCTGGCCAGGAGCACGCCGACCTCGACGATGGCCTCCCACGTCGCGCCCGCGGCCCGCAGGACGGCGCGGCAGTTGGCGAGGGCCTGGCGTGTCTGGTCCTGGATCGTCGGTCCGGCCAGGGCGCCGGTGGTCACGTCGATGCCGGGCTGGCCCGAGACGTGGACCAGGCCGCCGGCCTTCACCCCCTGGCTGTACAACGGGGAGCTGGGCGCGTCCGCTGTGCTGACTATTTCTCGCATCCCCTCAAGCTAACGGCGCTCAGGCCACGGTGGACGTCACCGACCTGCGGGCACGGGGGCCGGGTCAACGCGAAGTACGACGCGGAGGCCACCAGCAGCCCGGCACCCCACAGCGTGTAGCCGCCCATCTCCGCCAGCAGCGGCAGGAACGGGCCGCCGAACTCGCCGCGGATCCAGGCGGTCATCCCGGCGATGCCGAAGTACGCGGTCAGGCTCGCCCCGACGAACAGCCCGGTGCCGAGCACCAGCCACCGCGGCACCGTCCGGCCGCGCAGCGGGCCCGACCAGGCCGACCAGATCCGGCCCCAACGGTGCGCCAGGGCCAGGGGCAGCACGGTGCCGGCCAAACTCATCAACAGTACGAAGACGAGCATCGCGGTCGACGAGATGCCGCTCGCCCGGGTCGCCGCGGACGGCCAACCCCCGGCGATCGTGTCGCTGAGCCACACGCTCATCCGTGCGACGAACCCGGCCACGGCGAGGTAGGCGCCGGCGAAGGCCCAGCCGGGCGCCCGCTCCGCCCGGCTCTCCGGTGATCTGCCGTGGACCCGGCCGCAGGACTCGCAAGGATGCGCGGCCCGCCGGCGCTCGTCCGCGGCGATGATCAGGCACAGGACGCCACCGGCGGCGCCGCTGCCGGTCGCCAGCAGGCTGGTCATGGTGCCGGAATGGACGCCTTCGAACAGTAGCGACACCAGCATCACCGGGAACAGGAACGAGTACACACACAGGGCGGTGCCCGCGACGGCGTTGAAGGCGGCGAGTGCGTAGCGGCCGGTGTCGCTCACCTCGCGGCGGGCGGCAGCCGCGGCGCACAGGCATCCGGTGGCCGCCAGAACACCGAGGACCACCGGAACCCATCCGCCGGGGAAGTAGGACTCCCGGCCGTTCAGGAATCGCGGTCCACCGCCGATCGCCCATGCCACGTGGATCACGGTGTATGCGATCAGCAAAACCGCCGCGACGACGTGGATCCGTCTCTGCTGCTGCAGCTTGGCAGCGGCCTTCCCCGCAAGCCGGCCGATTCTGTTCATGCTGCTCACGGTAGGAATGAGCGCGCCGGTCCGGCTCCCTCCGGGGAGGGAGCGTCCTCCCGCTCGATAGTGGGTTCACGGTATGGACCCCGACCGGCCGGCGGACCTTCCGAGGGGCGGTCAGGGGAGGCTGTCGCCGGGACGCCGGATGCCGAAGTTGCGGGAGATCGCGTCGGTCACCAGCGACGACATCATCTTCGCGTCGCCTCCGGTGGCGCTCCACAGCAGGGCCGCCACCGGACCGTCGATCCGCACCGTCACCGCAGGCAGGGTTCGCGCCTCGACCAATCGCGCCGGCAGGGGATCAGCGGGTACCGGCGCGGGCACTGCGGCGACTGGCGGCGGTGCGGCTGCCCAGGTGCCGCTCGACGGCGTGTGGCACGGCAGGCAGGCACCGGTGGCGCCGGTGAGCACGTACCGGGTCACTGCCGCCCGGTGCACCGGCTGCCACTGGCGGCCGCCGCATCCGGAACAGGACACACCCGAAAGGTAGGCCGCAGCGGCAGCGTGGGCATCCGCTGCCTCGCGGGCTTCCTCGGCCCGCTGCAGGTCGCCGGCGAACGCGAGCCACCGCGGCTGCGCGCCGGCCGGAACGCACGCCCAATAGCGTTGCGCCCGCGCGTAAGCGTCTGCAGTCGCGCCGGGGTGCCGCCGCAACGACAGGGCGAGCAGCACACGTCCGTCCGGGCCGATCGTCAGCGCGAAGCGGTCCGCCTGTTCAGTCACGGCCCGACCATCGGCACCGCGACGCGCGGGACAAGCAAAATCTGCGCACGAAATCCCGGTGCGCGCTTCGGCCGTACGCTGATTTGTCTTTCGGCAGTGTCGGGCGGCAGCCGCAGCCCGTACCGTCGCCTCGGTGAAGCGCGCAACGATCAAGGCCGCACGGGTTCCTGGCTCCGTGAGTGTTCTGACGGCGGCTGCGGTCGTGTTCGCTGGTCTGAGCATGGTGAGCGGCTGGTGGTTGCTGCCGACCGTGGTCACCGCATTCCTGGCCGGTCGGCGCCCGGGGCGGACGGGTCCGGCGGTGCTCGCGCTGGTGGCGGTGCTCTCGGCCGGTGTGGTGGCGTTCGCGGTCGTGCCCGGCTGGCTGTCACTGGCGAGCCGGTTCCTGATCGTGTTCGTCGCCGCCACGATGTCGCCATGGTTCGTGGGACGGTTCTGGCGCCAGTATCAGGAACTCGTCCGGGCCGGCTGGGAACGCGCCGAGCAGGTGCAGCGTGAACAGCAACTGGTCGCCGAGCAAGCGCGGCTGCGCGAACGGGCACGGATCGCCCAGGACATGCATGACCTGCTCGGCCACGACCTCACCTTGATCGCGCTGTCCGCGGGCGCGCTGAAACTCGCGCCGGACCTGGAAGAGCATCATCGCAAGGCGGCCGCGGACCTCAGGGCCCGGGCCGCGGCCGCGGTGGAGCGCCTCGGCGAGGTCATCGGCGTCCTGCGCGAGCAGACCGACAGCGCCCCCATGGACGCCCACGGGCCCGGCCTCGCCGCGCTGACGGCCGCGGCGTCCGCATCGGGGCTGGGGGTGGAGCTGCGCATCGATGGCGAGGCCGCCGATCTGCCGCCGATGGCCGAGCGGGCCGTTCATCGGGTCGCGCAGGAAGCGCTGACCAACGTGGCCAAACACGCGCCCGGAGCGACGGCGATCATTTCCGTGACGCACGCGGCGACCGAGACGACGATAATGGTGGAGAACGGCCCGCCGAAGTCGCAAGACGGCCCGCAGTCACGGCCCCGCGGCGGCGGGCATGGTCTGACCGGCCTCGCTGAACGGGTGCGGCTCGTCGGCGGCACCTTCGAGCACGGCCCGCACCACGGTGGTTTCGCCGTCACCGCGCGGATCCCGCACACCCCCGTGCCACCGCCGGTCACCCCTGAGGTCGACCGGGCGCTGCCGCAGGAACATCGCCGCGCCCGGCGGCGTGTCGGCCGGTCCCTGGTCATCGCGGTCATGGTGCCGCTGGTCACCGGTGCGCTGCTGAGCGGGGCCCTGGCGGGCTGGGAGACACTGTCCGCGTCACAGGCGGTCCTGGAACCGGGTGACTTCGCCCGTCTGCGCATCGGGCAGGATCGTTCCGAGGTGGAGCGTCTCCTGCCGCGCCGGCAGACGCGCTACCGACCGGTGACCGCCGAGCCGACCGAGGACGGGTTGACGTGCGAGTACTACGCGATGACGGCCGACCGCTTCGACGACCGGTCCGGAGACGCATACCGGCTCTGCTTCCGCGACGACGTGCTGGTGTCCCGGGACGCAGTCACCCCATGAGCCGCCGATGATCCGCGTACTGATCGCCGACGACGAGCCGATGATCCGTGTCGGGCTGCGCGCGGTACTCGCCACCGCTTCGGACATCGAAGTCATCGGGGAGGCCTGCGACGGACACCACGCCGTCGAGCTGGCGCGACGGCACCGGCCCGCAGTGGCCGTCCTGGACATCCGGATGCCCGGTATGAACGGCATCGAAGCGATGGCGGAGCTCCGCCGGACCGTGCCGGCCACCCGTGTGGTCATTCTGACGACGTTCGGGGAGGACGACTACATCCTGCAGGCGCTCGGCGGCGGCGCTGCCGGCTTCCTGATCAAGTCCGGCGAGCCCGAGGAACTGATCATGGGGGTACGCGCGGTTGCCGACGGCGCCGCCTACCTGTCACCGAAGGTCGCGGCCCGCGTCGTGGCGCACCTCGCCGCGACGGGCGCGGACACCACGGTCACGCGGCGCTCCAGCGCCCGTGACCGGGTCGGCGCCCTCACTCCCCGGGAACGGGAGGTGCTGGCCCTCCTCGGCAGCGGCCTGTCCAACGGGCAGATAGCCCGGCGCCTGCATGTGGTCGAAGGAACGATCAAGGCACATGTGAGCTCCATCCTGGCCAGACTGGGCGTGGACAACCGGGCGGCGGCCGCGGTGGTCGCCCATCAGGCAGGGATCACTGCTCCATTACCTGAGCAGCAGTGACGACACCATGCGGCCGTCGCCGCCACCGATGATCGGCACGAGCCTCAGGTGGGGGAGTCCGCCGGCGCGGTCTCCGACCAGCGTGGCCACCAGCGGTCGGCACAGCTGAGCGCGTCGAGGCAGGCCTCGGCGAGCGCGTCCCGCCCCGTTGCCGGCACCACGTCGAAAAGCTCGGCCAGCAGGGCGAAGCAGTCGTTGAGGTCGACGCCCTCCAGACAGCGGCGCAGGATGTCGGTCCGAGGTGACCACATTGGTCACCAGGCCTACGGCGGCGCTGATGAGAACGCTCAGCGACGCCGCCAGGATCCGTCCCTACCTCGATGCTAGGGCGGCGTGCCCACCCGGGACATCGCGGAAGGGGCGGCGCTCGCTCGTCGTCTACTGCGGGAAACCGTCGCCGTAGTCGACGACGTCGGTCGCCGGCACCGGGGACGGCCAACCGCGGGCCGGTCGCAGCGCGAGGCTGGCGTGGAGTTGGCCGAGCTGGGCGATCGCGGACAGCAGGCGCACATCGGCCGGGTTCACGTCATTGCTGTCGATGCCTCGCTGTACCACCTCGAACTGGCGTTCTGCGTCTGCGGCCAGTGCTTCCGCGCGGGCGGCGTGCTGTTCGGGCGTCATCGGAACATGATTGCCAGTCCGCCCGGCAAGGTCCAGAGCCTGCTTGATGTTGATGTGCCGGCCGGCTTCAACTCGGGTCGGCGTAGGAGCCGGCCACCGCCGGGCCGAGGGTGGCCGAGGGGGTGCCGACGGCGGTGAAGCTGACCGGGCTGGGTGAGAACGGATATCCGGTGGTGGAGGAGATTGATTGTTGCCGCCTGATCGCGGGCCTGGCATCGGGGCGTTAGCCTGCCGGCATGGCCGACGCAGCCGATCTCGGGGATCCCGCCTTCCTGGACGCCCGGTCGCGGGCGCTCGCCCGCGACGGCGTGCTGGCCGGCCGCTACGTGCTGGTGGACGGCGAGCTGTTGAAGCAGGCGTACGCGTCCGCGGATCCGGACGGTCCGGCTGTGGAGGTGCGCCCGGACCATCCGGGTGCACGCCAGGAACCGTCGGGGCGCTGGATCGCGCGTGTCCCGTACGAGCAGATCGTCTTGAGGGTCTTCTTCACCACCACGGCCCGGCACCGCGAGGGCGGCCTGCTGGAACTGAAAGCCCGCGAGCAGGACACGGTACGCGCGACCTGGTGGCGCGGCGACAACGCGGATCTGTCCTCGACCATCCCGGACGGGTTTCTGTGGGAGAAGAACGACGACTACTACTACGGCACGGTGGTGGCAGACGAGCTCGAGGACGTGACGATCTCGGTCCGGCAGCTGCGGGGATAGCTCTCAGCGCGATGTCGAGGCGATGGCGTCTTTGATTGCTTGCGCGTCGCTGTCCAGCAGCGCCCTTTCACGTTCCTGCGTCTCGGCCTTGAGGGTCCAGCCGTCCCCTGCATAGCGGGGGACGACGTGCAGGTGGAAGTGGAAGACCGTCTGGAAGGCGACCTCGCCGTCGCAGAGCATGACGTTGATTCCCTCGCACGCCATGCTTGAGCGGCGTAGGGCGCGTGCCATGTCGTGACCGACGGACCAGACGTGAGCGCTCGTGGCTCGGTCGAGGTCCTCGAGACCCACGGCGTGCCTGCGTGGCACGACGAGAAGATGGCCGGGCGTGACGGGGTTCAGGTCCATGAAGGCGACCACGGTCTCGTCCTCGTACACCACGCTGGCCTCGGCCTGTCGCGCCGCGATGGCGCAGAAGATGCACTTCTGCGCTGCCGATGTCGTGTCCTGGGTCATGCGCGCGATGGTTCCAGCGCGCCTGGACAGGTGCAATTCAATTCGGGGTGGGAGCAGGTGCTTCAGACCCGGCGCCCCGCATCGCTTTCACCAGCGCCGGGCCCATGAGTTCGTGGGCGAGTGGAGGCAGCTCCTCGGGCCGGAACCAGCGGATGTCGTCATGTTCGTCGGGAGCGACGTTCGCCGGTGTCCCCTCCCATTCGCCGACAAGCCAGGCGCTGATGCGTACGGAATCCTCGCCCTGGCCTGCCTCCAGCCGGCACAGATGGATCGCCGTGCCTGTTGCGATCTGTACGCCCAGTTCCTCGTGCAGCTCCCTGGCGAGCGCGGCCGGCTCGGTCTCGGCCGGCTCGATGTGCCCGCCGGGCAGATCCCGCACGTCCGGGTAGGCGTGGCGGTTCGGGCTTCGGTGGACGAGCAGGACCCGGCCCTCGCGAACCAGCGCCCCGGTGACGATCTCGTGCATGGGTGGGGATTGTGCCAGGACCGTCCGACAAGATTTTGGCGTGCGCTTGGCCGCGGCGGTGCCTACGGTCTGGGGATGCGACTGCGCGCGGTTACCTTCGAGGCGTCCGACCCGGTTCGTGCGGCGCAGTTCTGGGCCGCGCTGTTGCGCCGGGAGGCCATCGAGGACGCCGACGGGGTGCTGCTGCCGGGCACGGGGACGCAGCTGGGCCTTCGCTTCGTCGCCGGCCGTGCGGGCCGACTCGGCAAGAACCGCATGCACCTGCATCTGACCAGCGCCGATCTCGACGAGCAGAGACGCACGGTGGCGATGGCGCTCGAGTCGGGTGGCCGCCACCTCGACGTCGGGCAACTGCCTGAGGAGGAGCACGTCGTGCTGGCCGACCCCGCGGGATACGAGTTCTGCGTGATCGAGCCCGGCAACGCGTACCTCGCTGGGTGTGGCCCGCTGGGTGAGCTGGCCTGTGACGGCACCCGCGAGGTCGGCCTGTTCTGGAGCAAGGTGCTGGGCTGGCCGCTGGTGTGGGAGCACGGTGCGGAGACCGCGATCCAGTCACCGGGCGGAGGCACCAAGATCGCATGGTCGGGGTCGCCCGCGGCACCGAAGACGGAGCCCAACCGGCAGCGCTTCGATCTGCTCGTGGCCGCCGACGGTGAGCAGAGTGCGCTCGTCTCTCTCGGCGCTACCCGGCTGGAGATCGACAAGAACGGTGCTGTCCTGCTGGCAGATCCCGACGGCAACGAGTTCAGCGTCAGGGCGAGCGAAACGCCGAGGCCGTAGCGATGCCACATCTCGAACTGAGGCGCGCGATGGATGTGGGCGGCCTGGCTCGCCGCATGACGTTCTGCCTGGACGGGCAGGCGGTGGCACGTCTCCGGCGCGGCGCCTCCGCCGGTGTGGAAGTCGGGACGTCGTTAACGCTGCCAGGACCGTACGGTCAGCACGGCGTCGGCGAATGCCGCGGGGGCTTCCTGCGGGAGGTTGTGGCCGGCGCCCACCAGACGGTGCTCGTGACCGGCGACGAACATCGGCGCATGGTCGGCGGTGCCGCCGGGCTTCAAGGTGTCGCCGGCGCCGTCCAACGTCACCGCGGGCACGGTGATCTTCGGGCGACCGGCGAGGCGGTCCTCGAGACCGGCGTAGGCCGGATCGCCCGCGGCCCGGCCGAGCGCGTGACGGTAGGCGTGGATGACGACGTCGACGAAGTCGGGGTTGTCGAAGGACACCGCGGTCCGGGCGAACGTGGCCTCGTCGAACGCCCATCCGGGTGACCATTGGTGCCACAGCATCCGGCACAGGTCGCGGCGGTGAGCGGCCAGGCTCTCGCGGCCGCGGTCGGTCTGGAACAGGTGCTGGTACCACACGGCATGCTCGACGGCCGGGTCGAACGCATGCCGTTGTCGTTCGATGTCGATGATGTCGTAGCCGGCCAGCGACACCAGACCGGTGATCCGCTGCGGCCACAACGCGGCCGCGACACAGGAGGCGAGGCCGCACCAGTCGTACCCGGCCACGATCGGGCCGTCGAGGTGCAGCGCGTCGGCCAACGCGATCAGGTCGGAACCGAGGGCAGCCTGCTGGCCGCTGCGCACGGTGGCGGCGGAACGGAAGCGGGTGGGGCCGAAACCGCGCAGGTACGGGCGGATCACCGTCGCGCCGTGTGCGGTCAGGATGGGGACGACCTGATCGTAGGCGTGGATGTCGTAGGGGAAGCCGTGCGACAGGACGACCGGCCAGCCGTCTAACGGGCCGTCCTGCCGATAGGCGACGGACAACACGCCGGCATCGACATGATCCATGCCGTCACCATACGAACTCTGCCCGGAGGACCACCTTCGTGGGTGGGCGACGAGCCGCTGGGCGGAAACTGTCGTACCCCGGTGACACGATCGCCGCATGTCACCGAACGGCCTGCGCGACCGCACGCAGCTGCAGGAGATCCTGTCGCTGGTCCTTGACCGCTGGGATCCGGCGGCGTCCGGGATTCGGTACCGGCTCGTGGGGACCGGCGCCGCCCTGGCGCAGGGCGTCCCACTTCCAGCCGGCGACATCGACGTCCTGGTCGCGCGGCGCCAGGACGTCGACGGCTTCGCCGATGCCCTGGCCGGGTTCCCCTGCCTGGAGCCGCCGGCCTGGTTGCCGGACGCCCGGCAGTACTTCACGCATTTCGCGGTGGACGGTGTCGATGTGGGTGCCAGCACCGTCGAGGTGCCGACCGGCGCAGACACCTTCGAGTGCATCGGCTCGGGCCCCTGGAAGTTCTACGTCCCGACCACTGTCGGCCGGCACACCGTCGCGGCGGTGGCGCTGGAGCTGCGACTGGTCTCCGAACTCGTCCGCGACCGGCCCGACCGCTACCTGCCGCTGATCGAGCACCTGCGCTCGCACGGGTCTGATCTGGACCTCATCCGCAGATCCATGATCGACCGGGGCGTGGAGCCGGGAACCCGCCACCGCGTGCTTGCGCAACTGGAGTCGCGGCCGCAGCCAGCAGCGGAGTGCGGGCTGACTCCTCGTGGCCGCCCTACGCCGGATTGATCACAGTCGTTGACCGTTGCTCAACAACGTGCTTTTCTGGCCCCCAGCGTCAGATGGCGACCGGGATACCCTTTTCGGGCGAGGTGGCAGCGATGCCTTTGGCGAGGCGAGGATCCGGGGTGCGTGACAGGGCCGCCACCAGGATGCCGCTGATCGAGGCCAAGACCGCCCGGCCGCAGCTGACGCGATCCCCGGTCGACCGGCCACGGCTGTGCGAGATGCTGGACACCGCCATGGGCTCGCCGGTGATCCTGGTCTGCGCCGGCGCCGGCTGGGGCAAGACCCTGCTCGTCTCCGCCTGGGCGCAGGGCCGCGACCACCCGGTCGCCTGGCTGAGCCTGGACCGGCACGACAACGATCCGCAGCTGTTCTGGGCGTACGTGGTCGCCGCGCTGCGGGTCGCCGGCGCGGTGCCGGAGGGCAACCCGCTCGCCGACCTCAGTTCTGTGCCGGCCGACCAGGCCGAACGGGTTCGCAGGCTCGCCGACGGCCTGGGCCGCCTGCCGCATCCGACCGTGCTGGTCATCGACGATTTCCACGAGATCACCGACGAGCAGGTGATCGGCGAGATGAACGACCTGCTGCGGCATCCGCTGGCCGGGTTTCGCCTGCTGCTGATCAGCCGTGCCGAGCCTGCCCTGCCGCTGCACCGGCTGCGAGCCGCGGGGCAGGTCACCGAGATCCGGGCGAAGGACCTGGCGTTCACCGAGGGCGAGGCGGCGACCCTGCTCGGCGGGCACGGGCACACCCCCACCGCGCCGGACCTGGCCGTCCTGGTGCAGCGTACCGAGGGCTGGGCGGCCGGGCTGAGTCTCAGCGCCGGTTATCTGGCCGGCCGGGGCGACTCCGGTGATCTCGCCGAATTCACCGGCCACACCCGCGGCGTCATCGAGTACCTGATCGGCGAGGTGCTGTCCGGGCGGTCCCGTCGCCAGCGGCGGTTCCTGCTGCAGACCAGCATCTGCGAGCGGCTCTGCGCGGATCTGGCCAACGCGATCACCGCCCAGCACGACGGGCAGCGCACCCTGGAACAGCTGGAGTCCTCCAACGACTTCGTGGTCCGGCTCGGCGAGAAACCGCTCTGGTTCCGCTATCACCACCTGCTGCGCGAAGCGCTCGGGCACAACCTGCTGCGGGAGACTCCCACGCTGGTGTACGAACTGCACCGGCGCGCGGCCCGCTGGTACGCCAGCAACAACTCGGTCATGGAGGCGCTCAACCACGCGATCGCCGCCCAGGACTGGGCGTACGTCGGGCGGCTGGTGACTGGCGAGGCCGCCCCGCTCATCCTCTCCGCGCACCGGCATTCGCTCGCGCGGGTCCTGCAGCAGGTGCCGGCGGAAAAGCTGAACTCCTCACCCGAGCTCGTCGTCTGCGCAGCGGTGCTGCTGTTCCACAGCGGCGACTACGACGCCATCCCGGCCCGCGTCGAGCACGCCCGCCGGATGCTGCGCCGCCGCCCCGACCACACCCGCCGGCCGGTCGAGATCATGCTGCTCACCCTGCAGCTGGCGGCCGACCGCGTGGTCGGTGACATGCCCGCCGTCCACGCCGGCAGCACCGATCTGCTGGCGATGCTGTCCGCGCAGGCCCGGGCCGAGGGCGCCGCGGTCGTCCAGCACCGCGCCATCGCCTTGAACAACCGGGGCCTCGCGCAGCTCTGGCTGGGCCGGCCCGAGGCAGCGGCCCGTGACCTGTGGGCCGCGGCGAGCGCCGCCCGGACCGCCGGTCTCGACCTGGCCGAGATCAACGCGGTGGGTCACCTCGCCCTGCTGCAGGTCATGTGCGGGTCGGTCCACGAAGCCGCCGGGCTCGCCGCCGGCGCCCGGGACCTGATCGAACGCGGTGGCTGGCGCAACACCATCCAGTCGGTCGCCACCCATCTGGCCCAGGCGCTGATCCATCTGGAACGCCGTGACCTGGTCGCGGCGGAGCAGGCCGCCACGGCCGGGATGCGGGCGCACGACAGCGACCCGGAAGCCGCCCAGCGGATCGTGGTGCACGGCGTGCGAGCCCGCCTCGCGCTGGCGCACGGCGACCTCGCGACGGCCCGCCACCACCTGCACTCGGCGCGCGAGGACCGCAACGCCCGGATGCGGGTGCCGGGCCTGGACCGGTGGTTGTCGCTGGCCGATGACGAGGTTGAGCTGGCTGCGGGCCACCCGGAGAAGATCGCGCAGCGTCCCGGCGGGGAGACCGACGATCTGCGGCATCAGGTCGTCCGGGCCCGGGCAGCTCTGGGCGTACGCAATCCGCGTCTTGCCGAGCAGCTGCTCAGCGTGACCCGCCCTGCCGTGCCGGCGCACACCGTGGCCGCGGTCGAGGCCGGCATCATCAGCGCGCTGATCGCCGACGGCCGGGGACATGCCGGCCAGGCCGCCGCATTGCTGAGCGACGCGGTCGTGCTGGCCGAACGGGAGGGGATCCGGCGCCCGTTCCACACCCACGCCGGTGGCCGGCTCGAGGAGCTGCTGCACCGCCTGCAGTTGAGCAATACCGGCGCCACCACGGCGTTCATCGACGAGATCCGCGCGGCGCACCGCGCCGGCAGCGCCGAAGGGCTGAGCGAACGGGAGACGGAGGTGTTGCGCCTGCTGCCCACCAACCTGACCGCCGGGCAGATCGCCACCGAGCTGGGCATCTCGATCAATACCGTCCGGGCTCATCAGCGAGCGATCTACCGCAAATCCGGCGCGGCCCGGCGCAGCGACACCGTCGTCTGGGCCCGCGAGCACGGCCTGCTCTGAGATCACCCGTCGGCGGGCCCGCTGTGAGGTCACCCGTTCCCGGGCCGGATCTGCAGGACCCGCGCGATGCCGGGCTGCCCGGGATCGTCGGTGATGTCGTCGCCGTCGAGCCAGCAGCCGATCACGTGCGCGAGCTCGCCCGGGTGGCTGTAGTTCATCGCATGCGCCGCGCCGTCGATCATCACCACCGTCAGGTGTGGCGGCGCCAGCCGGCCGAGCTCGCGCACCCGCGTCATCGGCGGCATCAGCGGGTCGCGGCTGCCGAGCACGGCGAGGGTGGGCACCGGCGTGCGCAGCAGACGTTCCAGGGAGGGGAACCGCACCAGCTCGCTGAACAGGTGCAGCCCGTTCACCGGGCCGAAGTGCAGGTAGTCGGGCAGCACGACCGGGATCATCCGCGGGCTCTCGCGGCGCACGTCGCGGGCGAGCTGCAGCAGCGCCCGCCCCAGCGGCTGGTTGTGCATGCCGCCGGCGGGGGAGGCCAGCACGATTCCGGCCACCCGCTCGGGCGCGCTGTGCGCCACCTCGAGCGACACCGGCCCGCCCATCGAGTTGCCGACCAGGTACACCCGCTCCAGCTCCAGCGCGTCGAGTAGCTCGAGCAGCGCCCAGGCCAGCGAGGGGATCCCGAGCGCATGGCCCCAGGCCGCGCTGCGCCCGTAGCCGGGCAGATCGGGTACGAGCGTCGTCGCGCGCCCGGCCAGCGCCCGGGCGGTCGGCAACAGATAGCTTCCGGACACCGCGAAGCCGTGTACGTGTACCAGCGGGACGGATCCGGGCACCTCGGGTCCGATGCGGACGAACACCGGACGTCCCTGGACCTTGATCCGGCGCTCACGCCAGCCCGTCTCCGCCACCCGGCCATTGTCGGGCGGGTCCCGCGCACCCGGCGTCACCCGTCGCGGATGAAGCCGCATCGACGGTCGGCGACTTACGTTGGTGATCGATGGAGATTCTCGAGAACGACGTCGTCCCGTACGTCTCGACCGGCGAGCTGCCCTCCCCGGAACACGTGCGGCTGTCCCTCGACCAGGCGTACGAGCGGTACCGGACCGTGACCGCCGGTGCCTGCTCCCAGGTGTATCCGGCGCTGGCCCGCGTGCCGGCCGACCTGTTCGGCATCTGCGCGGCCGGCGCCCGCGGCGGTTCGTACGCGGTCGGGGACGCCGACCATGGCTTCACGATCATGAGTGTGGCCAAGCCGTTCGTGTTCGCCCTGATCTGCCAGACCGCCGGGCCGGAGCCGATCCGCCGGCGGCTCGGTGTCAACGCCACCGGGCTGCCGTTCAACTCGCTCGCGGCGGTCGAGCGGGGCCCGGACGGCCGTACGAATCCGATGGTCAACCCTGGGGCGATCGCCACCGCCAGCCTGGCGCCCGGCGCCACCACCGAGGCCCGATGGGCCTTCCTGCGCGACGGACTGTCCCGGTTCGCCGGCCGGGAGCTGACGCTCGACGACGAGGTCTATGCCTCCGCGTCGGCGACCAACCACCGCAACCGGGCTCTCGCCGACCTGCTGCACGCCTACCGGCTGCTCGACAGCGATCCGGTCGAAGCCGTCGACCTGTACACCCGGCAGAGCTGTGTGCGGGTCACCGCCACCGACCTCGCGGTAATGGGCGCCACCCTCGCCAACGGCGGCGTGAACCCGCGCACCCGGGAACGCGTGGTGGACAGCTCGGTCTGTCACTACGCGCTCGCGGTGATGGCCACCTCCGGTCTGTACGAGACGTCCGGGGACTGGCTGTACGACGTCGGTGTGCCGGGCAAGAGCGGCATCGGCGGCGGCATCATCGTCGTCTCGCCCGGCAAGGGTGGTCTGGCCGCGTTCGCCCCACCGCTCGACGGCTACGGCAACAGCGTCAAGGGCCAGTTGGCAGCGCGGTTCCTTTCGCAACGGCTCGGACTGACCCTGTTCGCCTCCGAGCCTGCGGGCCCTCTGGCCGGGGAGCTCCGGTGAAAGGACTGCGGATCCTGGCGGTCGCGGCGACGCTGGCGGTTACCGGCTGCAGCGGCGACGCCCAGGTGCGGCGCACCGAGAGGCAGCTTGCCGAGAAGCAGGAGGCGTACGCCGAGGCGCAGGCCGCCCTCGCCGGCCAGGTCGACGCCTTCTGCCGCAGCAGCACGAGCTATGTGACGGCGCTCGACCGCTACGGCGACCTGCTCAACGAGACCGCGCCGACCGTGGGCGACGTCAAGGACGCCGGCGCTGAGCTGAGCGAACCGCGCGCCGAGGTCATCGCCGCGGCCGAGCAGCTGGCCACCGCACGGCAGGACCTGGCGACGGCTGAGAAGGAGCTGGCCGCCGCCCGCGCCGAAGCCTCGCTGCCGCCCGCGCCGGCCCCGTCGGCAGCGTCTGCCCCGGCCGCGCCGTCGGTGCCCAGCACCACCGTCAACCGGGTGAAGCAGGCCGACGCCGAGCTGACGGCCGCTCAGCAGGGCATCAGCGATCAGACGCCGCTGAAGCAGGCGTCCGAGCGGTTCAACGCGGCGGCCGTCGCGCTGGAGATGTCGTGGCTGCGCCTGCTCAGCGAGGCCGGCTGCCTCAGCGAGGAGCAGCACCGCCTGGCGCTCGCCTCCACCGCCGCGGTTCAGCAGACCCTGAAGCTGACCGGCTACTGGACACCGAGCCGTTAGACCTGCCCGGTCAGAGGAGGCCGAGGCGGTGGGCGATGTCCACCGCCTCACGGCGCCGGGCCGCGCCGAGCTTGCGGTAGATCGAGCGCAGGTGCGCCTTGATGGTGGTCACCGAGACGCCCAGGTGATCGGCGATCTCCTGGGCGGTGAGCACGCTCGGCAGGAACTGCAGCACCTCGGTCTCCCGGCTGCTGAGCGGTTCGGGGAGTGCGGCGCCGGGGGCGGGCGGCCGCTGCCCGGACGCCGGATCGATGCCGGCCAGGCGGAGCCGCCGCAACGGGCGGCGGATGCCGTCCGGCTCGGCCAGGGCGGCGGCCCGGGCCGCGGCAGCCGCGGCCCGCGACGTCTTGCCCTGGGCGTCGGCGAGCAGGGCCAGGGAGATCCACGCCTGCACGGCCGCTATCCGGTCCGGACCGTTCGCGGCCGCGGCCAGCAACTGTTCGCCGGAGCTGTCACCGGCCGCGATCAGCGCCTGGCCGAGCACGGCCTGCTCGGCCATCATCAGGGCGGTCCGGTCCCGGTAGCGGGCCACCACCTGCGCCGGGAGGCCGTGCGCCACGTCGAGCCCACTCTCCACCAGGTTGATCCAGCGTTGCAGGAACGGGGCGTTCAGGGCGTAGACGTCCTCCTGACGTGCCTGCCGCAGGTACAACCGGGCGGATCCCACGTCCTCGGTGGCCAGCAGCAGGTGGACCAGCACCACCGAGGACATCACGATCAGGGCGGCCTCGGGCGGATTGGCTTCGGTACGCAGGGTGCGCCGCCAATGATCGCGGGCCTCGGTGATCCGGTCGCGTTCCACCTCGATCAGGGCCAGGGCCAGCTGTCCTGCCATGGCCTGCGCGGTGGCGGACAGTCCGTGCTGTTCGGCGAGCTGCTGCGCGGAGCCGGCGTGCGTCTCTGCGAGGCCGAGGTCGCCCTGGAAGTACGCCAGCAGAGCGAGGTGGCCTGACGCATTGAGGTCGATCAGCTCCAGACCGGTCGTGCGGGCGGCGCGCAGTGCCGACCAGAGATGCCGTTCGGCCTGCTCGAGCCGGCCGCTCCAGAGCAGGCCGACCCCTTTGTTGTTCGTGGCGACAGCGCGCAGCTGCAGCAACAGCGGAAGGCGGCCGGTGTCCGCGGTGCTGAGCCGCCCGAGTACCTCGGTGGCCGCCTCGACGAGGTTCGGCATGTCACCGTGGACCCGGTGGACCGTGCCGATCTCGAGCAGGCCCAGGGCCGCATCGACCGCCAGCCGGTCGGCCGTGTCGCGACCGGCGAGCATGGCCCGGGACCGCCCGATCCAGCTCGGGACCGCGGCGAAGTCGCCGGCGACGAAGGCCAGCAGGGCGGCGCAGAGGGCCAGTTCCGGTGTGGTGGGCAGGAACTGCGGCGGGACCCGCTGCACCGCGTCGACCACGAGCCTTCGTTCGGCGGAGACGATCCGGGTCACTGCGAGCTCGGCCACCAGCCGGCCCAGATAGGCCCAGTCGGCGGCGTCCGCCGCATGCCGCAGGGCTTCGGGGACGGAGCGTTCGGCGGCGTACCAGTGCGCCGCAGTGACATGCAGCCGGGCGACCAGTCCCGGCGCCTCGCTCTCCAGCCGCCGCCGCAGCATCGCCCGCAGCTGACCGTGGTAGCGGAAGTATCGATCGGCGTCGTCGTCGCTGGTGACCAGGCCGGTGTCGCGGGCGAGCGCGCCGAGGGTGTGCTCGCTGTCCCCGATGCCGGTGAGGGTTTCGGCAAGCGCCGGGGTGAGCTGTTCGACGACGCTGGTGCGCAGCAGGAATCGCCGGATCGGCGCCGGCAGCGGGTCGACGACCTCGCGCCACAGGTAGTCGTCGATGGCGCGGGGATCGTCGGACTCGGCGGCCAGCCGGACTCCGAGCGGCCATCCTTCGCCGATGCTGGGATCGCCACCGCCGAGTAGACCGACCAGGTCCGCGGCCTCGGCGGCGTGCAGGGCGAGCTCCTCGACGCCGATCGTGATCAAACGGCCGGCGTCGGGCAGAGCCGGCTGGTTGCGGCAGAGCAACACCAGGCGCAGCCCGGCCGGAAGATGGGCGACCAGGGTGGCCAGCGCGCGTTCGGTCGAGGTTCCCGTCAGCAGGTGCAGGTCGTCGAGTATCAGTGCCGACGAAGCGTTCCGGCGATCAAAAACGGACGCCAGCCGGTCCAGCAAGGTTCTGACAGCCGCCTCGTCGCCGGCCGGCATATCGACAGGGGACAAACCCATGGCCGCGGCGATTCCGGAGCAGAGCGCCGCGACGCCGGTGTGCCGGCGCCGCACGGTCAGCCAGGCCACCCGGTCCGGTCGCGGCTGCTCCGCCGCCCAGGCGGCGACGAGCGTCGTCTTGCCCCAGCCTGCTCCGGCGCGCAGCACGGTCACCGGGTGGGTCGCGCCGGCCTCGAGCAGGCCATGCAGCCGGGCACGCCGAAGGTGCGGCTGCGGCACCACCGGCCGGCCGGCCTCCAGCCCGAACCGAGAAACGGCAGCATGCCGGGCTGACTCGTCCATCGATCACCGCCTCGGCCATGCCCGGCGCCACGGCGAACGCTTCGCCGCTGCCGTTGAACCTACGCGCCGGTTCGGGCGCCGGCCGCTGCTGCGCCGGAGATCGACGGTGATCATAAACGATCATGGTGGGCCCGGGGTGCCGACCCGGCCGATGTCGAGGGCGGTCAGACGACGGCGGTCCGGACGGACCGTGCCCGGCGGCGGACAACCCACTTGCGGATCTCTTCGAGCCACAGCACGAGCGAACCCAGGGCGAGGCAGATCGCGAACTGGGCGCCGGTCAGGTGGGCGGCGTCGAAGAAGTCGCCCAGCCAGTCGACCTTGACGATGGCGAGCTGGGCGAATGCGACGGCGCCGACGGAGATCCACACGTACCGGTTGGAGAAGAAGCCGGAGGTGAAGGTCGACGCCCGTTCGGCGCGGGCGTTGAAGACGTTGAACAGCTGGGCGAGCACGAACGTGGTCCAGCCCATCGTCGCGGCGACGGCGGCGCCGTAGAGCTGGCCGGCCCAGGCCACCACGCCGAGCGTGCAGGCGCCCATGATCGCGGCGAGCCAGAGCAGCACCCGCAGGCGGGACCAGGGCAGGATCTGTGCCTTCTTGGAGCGCGGCGGCTCGTCCATCGAACCGGGCCGGGGTTTGTCGACGCCGAGGGCGAGCGCCGGCGGGCCGTCGCAGATCAGGTTGACCCAGAGGATCTGGATCGTCGTGAACGGCGCGGTCGTGCTCAGCAGCGCGCTGGCCAGCACCGTCATGATGGCGCTCAGGTTGGTCGAGAGCTGGAACCGGACGAACTTGACGATGTTCTCGTAGATCGTCCGGCCCTCACGGACCGCGGTCACGATCGTCGCGAAGTTGTCGTCCAGCAGGATCATGTCGGCGGCCTCTTTGGTCACCTCGGTGCCGGTGATCCCCATCGCCACGCCGATGTCGGCCTGCTCCAGCGCGGGCGCGTCGTTCACGCCGTCGCCGGTCATCGACACCACCAGGTGGTGGGACTGCAACGCCCGTACGATGCGCAGTTTGTGTTCGGGCGCCACCCGCGCGAACACGCCGATGTCGCGCACCCGGCCGGCCAGTTCGCGGTCGTCCATGGCCTCCAGATCGGCGCCACGGACCACGTCACCGGTGATGCCCAGCGCCTCGGCGATGGCGTGCGCGGTGGCCGGATGATCCCCGGTGATCATCTTGATCTCGATGCCGGACCGGTGGGCCGCGGTGATCGCGTCCTTCGCCTCACTCCGCGGCGGATCGACGATGCCGACCAGCCCCAGGAAGGTCAGGCCGGTCGCGGCCTGCGCCAGATCGCCGTCGAGGTCGAGCCGGTCGCGCGGCACCCAGCGGCCGGCAGCCGCCAGGACCCGCTGGCCGCGCCCGGCGAGGCGGTCGGCGGCCGCCCGGACCGCGACACGGCCGGCGTCGTCGAGAGCGAGCGGCTCGCCGTTGCGATCGGCGATGTGATCGACGCGTTCCAGGACGCTCTCCACCGCCCCCTTGACGCAGATCACCACCTCACCGGGACGCTGCCCGGACGTGTCCTCGTGGAACGTGGCCATGTACTTGGTGGCCGAGTCGAACGGCACCTCACCGACCCGGGGGAACCGCCGCCGGGCGCCGGTGACGTCGATGCCCGCCTTGCCGGCCAGAACCACCAGCGCCCCCTCGGTGGGATCGCCGATGCAGGCCCCGTCGCGGATGACCGCGTCGTTGCAGAGCGCCATCGCCGCGGTGAGCTGGCGCAGTTCGGGTGGCTGCCCGTCGAAGTCGCAGCTGATGATCCGCCCGTCCGGCGAATAGCCCTGGCCTTCGACGGAGAGTTCCTCGGTGCCGCGCACGAGCGTGCGAGCGGTCATCTGGTTGAGCGTCAGGGTGCCGGTCTTGTCGCTGCAGATGACCGAGGTCGAGCCCAGCGTCTCCACGGCGTGCAGGCGTTTGACCACGGCGCGGCGCTTGGCGAGCCGGCTCATCCCCACCGCGAGGGTCACCGTGACCGTTGCCGGCAGCGCCTCCGGGATCGCCGCGACGGCCAGCGCGATCGCGCCGACGATCAGTTCCTGAAAGTCCTCACCCTGGACCAGGCCGACGATCAGCAGGCCGAGCACGGCGGCGCCGGCGATCATCGCCAGCCGGTGCCCGAGCTGGGCGGTCTGGCGTTGCAGCGGGGTCGGCTCGGACTCCACCTCGGACATCAGGGTGGCCAGCTTGCCGATCTCGGTGTCCATGCCGGTCGCGGTGATGAGCACCTCTGCGCGGCCCGCGGTGACCGCGGTGTGGGTGAACGCCATGTCGGTGCGGTCGGCCAGTGCGGTGTCGCGCCCGACCGCCCCGGTGTTCTTGTCCACCGGCACCGCCTCGCCGGTGAGCGCGGCCTCGGCCATCGCCAGCCGGAACGCCGCGACCAGTCGGCCGTCGGCCGGCACCGTGTCACCGGCCTCCAACAGCACCAGATCGCCGGGTACGAGCTCGTCCGCCGGAACCTGCTGCACAGTCCCGTCGCGCCGCACCCGCGCGTGCGGCACGACGAGCGCCTGGATCGCCGCCAGTGACTTCTGCGCCTGCCGTTCCTGCCCGAAGCCGAGGACGCCGTTGAACACCAGCAGGACGGCGATGAACACCGCCTCCTCGATCTCCCCGATGGCCAGCGACAGCACCGCCGCGCCGAACAGGACGAGGATCAGCCCGTCGCTGAACTGGCTCACCAACAGCTTCCACCACGGTGCCGGCGGGGCCGAGCGCAGCGCGTTGGGCCCGTACCGGTCCTGGCGGGCGGTGACCTCCGCGGCGGACAGGCCGTCGCCGGTGTCGGCGGTGAGCGCCTCGGCCACCTCGTCGACCGTCATGGCGTGCCAATCCACGCCCCGCACCTGCCCCGGATCGGATTCGAGCTGGACCGACATGCTGCCTCCTCCTGGCTTGGCGGACCGTCGGCGTCAGTGCGGGGGTCTGAGGTCGTTCGGGCAGCCGTCGGGACAGCAGGTACGGCAGGATGCCGGCCCCGATGATGCGGCCCGGATCAGCGCGGTGGCGTCCAGCTTGACGATGTCGGCCGATCCGATGTGACCGCCTCGTCCGGAACGGATGAATTAGTCGCGCCCGGCGGATCATGGCTGGTGGAAGATGTCGCCAGGCCTTGCACGTATGCGGTGAGCTGACTCTCGCCCGGCTCCCCAGTCCGTCCGGGACCACGCTCCGCGAAGCCGCGAGCGAATGGGCACGGGCTGCTGCCCCAACCGAGTCCGTCGCTGCGAATCACTCGACCGGGGTGACGCCCGGTGATCTCGGCGAGTCGATGCTGGTGACGCCACTGCCGCGTATCCGGGTCCGAAGGAGCAAGGTCGTGCAGATCGCAGGTGCCCCGAGGCGACCGGGGTGAGTTTCCACGACGCGATGGAATCGGTGGTCAACGGCTTCGAGATCGCCGGCGTCGCGATCCTGGTCGCCGGTTCGCTGCTGGCCCTCGCGTCGGCGGCGGTCGACGTCCGCCGCGACGGCGGCCGGGTCGCCTATCAGCGGGCCCGGCAGGGCATCGGCCGGGCGATCCTGCTCGGCCTGGAAGTCCTGATCATCGCGGACATCGTGCTGACGATCACCGTCGACCGCACGCTGGAGAGTGCCGTCACGCTCGGGTTGATCGTGCTCGTGCGTACGTTTCTGAGTTTCTCTCTGGATGTTGAACTGGAAGGGATCCTGCCGTGGCGCCGGCGGGCGGCGGTGACGGCTTCATCCACGTCGGATGAGGAAGAGCCCGCACCGTAGCGCGAACCTGTAGCTGCGGAAACGGACGACTCCCGTCCGCCCTGGAAGGAGAACGTCGATGGCAACCGGACAGGCACCCGTCCTCGAGGCCCTGACCGATATCAACGCGGCGTCGCTGGCCCGGGTCGAGCTCGACCCCACCGCACTGCTCATGGTCCGGATCGCTGCGCTCGTCGCGGTCGACGCGCCGCCGGCCTCCTACCTGCTGCACGTGGCGCCGGCGGTGGAGTCCGGTGTCAAGATCGACGACATCCAGGACATCCTCGTCGCCGTCGCGCCGATCGTCGGAGCGCCGCGCGTGCTCCGGGCCGCGGGCGCCATCACCGAGGCGCTCGGCCTCGCCATCGCCATCACGGCTGACGCGGCCGACGAGTCCGGCGCCTGACCCGCAACGGGGGAGCCGATGTCAGGACAGGGACTGAACGAGCCGGACCCGGCCACGAACATCGGGCTGCTGGTCGCGTCGGCGCTCGCCCCGGAGACGTTCGCTCCCTCGCTGTCGTCGCGCAGCGCCGGTGACCAGGGACTGGTCACCGGCCTGTCGATCGGGCTGCACTACCTGCTGACGGTCAGCGCGCAGGACGCGTTGCGGGCGACCGCCGTCTGGTTGTCCGCCGGGTCGGCGCCATCGACCTTGCTGGCCGATGTCGTCGCGATCCCGGCTGGTCTGGCGCTGCAGCATACGCTTCCGGCGCGTGCCGATGAGTCGATGGCCCGGGGCCTGCTCCGGCAGATCGGATGGCGGTCCGCCGTGACCGGGCTGGGTGGCGTCGTGCTCAGCGGAGCCCAGGCCGGCACCCGGTGGCTGGACGCCAGGATCGGCGCCGGTGGGCGGATCGCTGCTCTGCCCGTGGCGGTGCCGGCCGGCCTCGCTGTCGCATACCTGCTGGAGCGCCGCCGGGTACGAGCCCCCGCGCAGGGCGACGAACCGTCAGCCCTGCGGTCCCTGTCAGTGGCCGGCGGCATCGTCGCGGGCATGAGCGCAGCCGCCTACGCCGAACACCTGCTGACCGATCAGTTCAGTCGGCGGATGGCCGCAGCGCTGCCCGCCCCGGTCGAGGCGTGGCGCCTGGTGGGCCACGGAGCGCTGCTCGTCGCCCTGGCGGCCGGCGGCTCAGGCCTGTGGCACCGGGCGATGCGGCGCATCGAGGCCGGCACGTCGGCCGAGCAACCGCTGATCTCGGCCGACGAGGAGACCCGGTGGGTCGGCACCACCATCAGCGGCGGACCGGGCAGCCTGGTGCCCTGGGCCAGCCTGGGCCGCGAGGGCCGCCGGCACGCGCTCGCCTACGCGCGGCCCGCGCCCATTCCGGACGCCCCGCCCGGTACGCCCGACCTGTCCATCGAAACGGTGATGGGTACGCCGGCGCGCGCGCAGCCGGTGCAGGTCTATGTGGGGCTCGACAGCGCCCAGTCCGCCCGCCAACGCGTCGACCTCGCCCTGGCCGAGCTGGAGCGCACCGGCGCGTTCGACCGCTCGGTGCTCATGCTGGTGTCACCGACCGGCACCGGCTACGTCAATTATGTGGCCGTCGCGGCAGCGCAATACCTGGCGCTGGGCGACGTGGCCACCGTGACACTGCAGTACTCCAAGCGGCCGTCGCCGCTGTCACTCGGCATGGTCAAGGCAGCCCGGGAGCAGAACCGGCTGCTGTGGCTGAGGATCCTCCAGGAGGTGCGGCGCCGCCCGGAACCACGCCCGCGGGTGGTCCTGTTCGGCGAGAGCCTGGGCGCGCACACCAGCCAGGACGTGTTCCTGCACTGGGGCACGCTCGGTCTGGAGACGCTGGGCATCGATCGCGCACTGTGGATCGGTACGCCGTACGGCAGCGGATGGATGCACCAGGTCACCGGCGAGGACCGGCTCGACGTCGACCGCGACACCGTTGCCGTGGTCAACGACTACGCCCAACTGGAGGCGATCGACCCGCAGCGCCGGGCCCGGCTGCGCTACGTCATGCTCAGCCACGACAACGACGGCGTCACCAAGTTCGGGCTGGACCTGCTGACGACGCCGCCCCGGTGGCTCGGCGCGGACCGGCCGCCACTGGAGACCGTCGACGGGGCGAGCCCCCGCGGCATCCCGCCGGACATCCGCTGGCGGCCGATCACCACGTTCTTCCAGTTGCTGATCGACATGAAGAACGCGCAGGTGCCGGGCCGCTACCGCGCCTGGGGCCACGACTACCGGCCCGACCTCGCGCGGTTCATCAGCGAGGTGTTCGACCTGCCCGCCACGCCGGAGCAGCTGGACCGGATCGAGACCGCGCTGAAGTCCCGCGAGGCCATCCGGGAGCAGCTGTTCGACCACCGCCCGGCCGGCTAGGCGGGCGCCGAGTCCTCGCCGACCTCCGACCACAGTTGCTGGTAGCAGCGGGTGATCCTGGCCGTGGGCGCGAAGACCGGTACCGGCGCGCGCTGCTCGGCCATCTGCTCGACGAGCGTCATCGATGGGATGACGGTTTCCGCGAACCGGCCGGTGCCGTCGTGCGCGGCCTCGATGACTTCGCGGTGCAGACGCTTGCGCCGGTCGACCATCGAGAAGATCGCAATGATCTCCGGCCGCGGCCGTGGCGCATCCGCGACGAAGCGGGTCAGCTGGGCGTACGTGCGCAGCGACAGCGTCGTGGGAATGAGTGGCACCAGCAGGACGTCCGCCGCGCGAACGATGTTCTCCGACACCAGCGACACGCCGGGCGGGCAGTCCAGGAAGGCGACGTCGTAGTCCGCGGCCAGCCCGGCCAGCAGGTCGTGCAGGCGGCGTTTCCGCCGCTTCGCGTCGTCGAGATCGAGGTCCATGTTGCGGTACGAGAAGTCCGCCGGCAGCAGATCCAGGTTGTCGAAGTCGGTCGCCTTCACCGCGTCGTCGACGGGCTGCCGGCCGGTGACCAGAGCACGGCTGCCGCCCCTCACCCGCGGCCTGACCCGGAACACGTAGGTCGCCGCGCCCTGCGGGTCGAGGTCCCAGAGCAGGGTGCGGCGGCCGGCGGCACCCGCAAGGTAGGCCAGGTTGACCGCGGTGGACGTCTTCCCGACACCGCCCTTGATGTTGTAGGTCGCGTAGATCTTCACCCGGCCGCCTTTCCGTCGCTCAGCAGGCGTGTCATCCGGCGGCGGCCGGCCGGCCCGAGGTAGGAGGCGAAGGCGCTGCCGAACTCGGTGCGGGCGCGCTGCTGTTCGGCATGGAGATGGCCGGTGAGTTCGCCCATGGCGAGAAGGGCTTCCACGGGGACACCGTCGGCGAGCATCTCGTGGGCGAATCCGCGCAGCGTCGTCGACTGCACCTCGGAGTCCTGGAACCGGCCGAGCACATCCTGAAGGCTCTTCAAATCCTTGATCGCCTTGTGCGCCTGGACGTCGCCGAGCACCGGCGCGAAGATCTCCAGCGCATAGCGCAACTCCTTGCACCGTTTCCGCAGGACGTGCAGCTCCTCCGGCGGCGAGGCGTCGGAGATCGCGGTGCCACCGCGGACCACCCGGCGGTGCGCCCGCGTGACGGTGGAGCGGGCCAGGCTGCCGGCCGACCACGCGGTGCCGTCGGAGGAGTGTGCGGAGGCGGCCAGCTCGGCCAGTTCACCCGGCCAGTCGTCCAGCAGCCGGCGCAGCCTGGCGCTGCGCAGCGCGCGCAGCAGCGTACGTCGCTCGGCGGCCCGGCGGCGTGCCAGATGCCTGCCGAACGGCTTGAGGTCGGCAGGCGAGGCGGCGACCAGCCAGCCGGCCATCTCCGGCAGGCCGAGCTGGTACACGTCCAGGTCGCGGACCGGGGTGGTGACGTCGCCGAGCCACTTGAACTGCGGCTCCCACACCTGCGGGAAATGCGCCGGAAGTGCCGGGCGGCCGGCCTTGAGCAGGGAGCGGGTCCGCCGGATCGCGACGCGTACGTCATGCAGGAACTCGGTGTCGATATCGGCGATCGTGCCCGGAAGGTTCTCGCGCAGAGTCTCCAGGAACCGGGTCAGCTCGGCAGCGAGCAGCGTCCGCGCCGGGGCTTTCGGATCGGCGGCCGGCCGGCGCTCGGCCGCAGGCGCCGCCTGTTCGACCGGGGCGTGCTCGAGCAGGGGCGCGAGGAGTCGCCGCGCCCGGTCGGCCTCCTTCTGATACCCGCGGAGCGGCCGGACGACGACCGTCGTCGGCGGCGTGCCACCGTCAGCAGGCTCGTCCACGTCGACACGCACGACGATCTTGTGGTCCGCATTGCGCAACTCGGCACGGCGCACCAGTCTTCGGCTCTCCCCGACGACCAGCAGAGCGCGGATGCCTGCCAGGTTCGCGACCTGGTCCTTCAGTGCACCGTCCGGCAGCGCAGCCGCCATCGCCGGCCATCGTGGCCCCGTTCCGGGGAGCACGTGCGTCAGAGTCTGCCCGCTCCGCGCCAACTCGAGCCGGGCGGCGCCGGGCTCGGCGATCTGCTCCAGCCGCTGACCGGCACGGGCCAGGCGGCGGTCGAACGTGTCGAGCACGGTGCGCCGAACCGCGGCGGGTGGGCCGACCGACACCTCGAAGGACGAGGCCAGCAGCTCATGGACGGCCTCGAAGTCGAGCGCCACCGCGCCGGGCGGCCGGGCACTTCGCAATACGGTCATGGTGCCCCGACCGTAGACGTTTCGGCTCGTCGCAACCTCATCCGCAACGCATGATCGGGGCGGCTGGGCGCGGATCATCCTTGATGAATGAGGCCGGGCGGGTGATACCTGCAAGACAATGGCGACAGGTCTCCGATCTCCCGGGGCAGCTGACCGAAGGAGGAGTCATGACGGCGGTCCTTGAGGGTCCGCCGAGCGCCGGCATGATCGTGGTTACGGCGTCCAGTCGCGGCCGCGCACCGGGAGGAAGGCCAGGCCGTCAGCCCCGCTGAGGCGGTCGCCATCGAGCAGATCACGGCAGCGCTCGGCGCCGACGCATCCTGACCCGCAGGATCAATCGGCGCCGGCTCGCACCTGGTCGTTGGTGCGGCCGGTGAGCACCGAGTACGGGTGGTCCTCGGGGTCCCAGCCGGCCACCGCGTGCTCGTCGCGCTTGTGCACCAGCAGCCAGGCGTCGTTGCCGCCGCGGGTGCGGATCAGCGCGAACCGGCCCCGCAGCTTCTCGCCGTAGACGTCCAGGTGCAGCTCGCCGGCCTCGACGGCGCCGGCCGGGTCGTCGGTGTCGCCGGGCTGCCACGTGCCGAAGTCCCAGACGATCACGTCGCCGCCGCCGTACTGGCCGGCCGGGATGACGCCTTCGAAGTCGGCGTAGCTCAGCGCGTGGTCCTCGACGTGGAAGGCGGCCCGGCGCACGGCCGGATCCAGCGTCGGGCCCTTCGGCACCGCCCAGCTGGCCAGCGCCCCGTCGATCTCCAGCCGGAAGTCGTAGTGCAGGCGGCGGGCCCGGTGACGCTGCACCACGTACCGAAGAGACATCCTGCTCCCATACCCGGGCCGGCCGTGCGCGATGCCGCGTCAGTGGCCGAATCCGGTGGGTATGCGCTGGTCGAGCAGCGGCGCGGACCGAGGGTGAGCCTGCCGCGCGACCGGCAGCAGGTGTGGCGGACCGACCGGTCCCGGGTGGCCGTCGGCCTGGCCCGGGCCGTGGTCGGTCCGCCACCTCGCACCTACACCGTGCCGATGCGGATCGTCTTCGCCACGCTCGGCACCCCCTTCGCGTCCAGGGCGAACAGCATCCAGTAGCCCGGCAGCGCGACACCCGGATCCGCCGGAATCGTCAGCCGGTAGCCGTCAGCCACCGCGGTCGGCGTCAACGACAGGCGGCGCTGGTCGGTGTTGACGCTGTGCGTGGCCGTACCCATCCGCACGATCGCGAACGAGCTGACCGCCTTGTCCGTGCTGACCGTGATGCTCGCGCCGTTCGCGGCGGTGGCCGGGGCGGCCGTGATCGACGGGCGCGGCGCGGGTTTGCCGTCCTCGGTGAGCAGGTACGGCGGAGTGAAGATCTCCGCGTCGAAGTGGTTGGTCGCGCACCCGGCGCCGCACAGACCGCCGCCGCCGGTGAAGACGCGGGCGTCCGGCATCAGGATGGCGACGCTGTGATAGGTGCGCGGAATCGCCGCCGACGACATCGTGCTGAACGACCCGGTCGCCGGGTCGAACAGTTCGGCGCTGAGCACCGCGGTGTTGTCGGAGAACGGGACCGGGTAGTTCTGCCCGCCGAAGACGGCCACCTTCCCGTCGGCCAGCACCACGCTGTTGTGGAAGGCGCGGGTGTTCGCCATCGGCGCCACCTTCCGGGTGGTCACCGTGGTGCCGGAAACGCTCAGGACGTACGCATTGGCGGTTGCATTGTTGTTCTCATAGCTCGGCGCCCCGCCCACCGTGAGGATCTTGCCGGTGTCGAACATGACGGCGTTGCCGTTCATCGCGTCGACGTCGTCGCTGCGCACTCCGGCCGGGCTGACCCCGCCGGTGCCGCTGGTGGTGTACCAGTTCATCGCCTTGCTGGGCCCGGCCTGCAGCACCCGCCCGCCGGTCCAGGCGAACAGCCAGGTGTGGTTGTCCTTGCGGTAGTCGCCGTTCGGGTTGGCGTCGGCGGTGAGCATCGGCGCGGCGTCGGCGCCGGGCAGCGCGGTCCAGCCGGTGGTGGGCGACCAGACCTCGCCGGCCTTGTGCGGGCTGCCGTTGTAGCCGCCCCAGCCGCCGCTCCACGAGCCGCCGATGGTGAACACCCGGCCGTCACCGAGCGTGGTGCTCGACTGGTAGCCGCGCGGTGTCTTCATGTTCGGCCCGGCGGTCCAGGCGTCGGTGGCCGGGTCGTAGATGCTGGTCTTCTCGCTGTTGTTGCCGCCGGTCACCAGGATCCGGCCGTCCGGCAGGGTGGAGATGCCGGGGCAGAACATGTCGTGCCCGGTCTCGGTGACCGTGCGCTGGGTGACCACCCCGGTCGCCGGGTCGTAGGTGGCGGTCAGCGTCTGCCCGGTGCCGCCGCTGAATGCGTCCGGCCGGAACGCCGACCAGGTGAGGATCTTGCCGTTGGGCAGCTGGGCGGCGGCGACCGGCACCAGCGGGAAGCCGACCGGCGCGCTCCACACCCCGCGTTTGGGCACCACCGAGCCGCTCGGGCCGAGCAGGTCGATCTCGGCGGCGCTGCTCCACGGGCCGCGGGTGCCGGCCTCGGTGAGCGCGGTCAGCCGCACGTAGCGGGCCTGCGCCGGCGGGAAGATCACGGTCTGGCGGGCCGGGCTGTCGGCGAAGGCGCCGTCGGCGACCCGGTCGGTCCAGGTGGTTCCGTCCGGCGAGGTGGCGATCCGGTAGCGGCCGATGCGGCCGTTGGCCCCGGCCGCGGGTCGCGGCAGATAGGCCAGACCCCCGATCAGTACGGACGACTTCAGGTCCACGGTGAGCGAGTGGGGCAGTGGCGGCACCGGGGTGACGCTCCAGGCGCTGTGCCAGATCGTGGCGGCGTTGCCGTCCAGCACGTTGGCGGCGCGCCCGTTCTCCCGGGCGGTCTCCTCACTGTCGGTGGCGACCGTCCAGCCGGTGCGGGCCAGGGTCGGATCGGGGCGGCCGAGCAGATTGAACTCGGCGGCGCTGCTCCACGGGCCCCGGTTGCCGGCTTCGCTGAGGGCGGTGATCCGGACGAATCTGGCCAGCGCCGGGGCGAACGTGACGGTCTGCGCCGGCGCGCTGTCGATGAAGGCACCGGTGGCTGCGGGTGGCGCCCAGACCGTGCCGTCGGTGCTGGTCTCGATGCGGTACTGGCCGATCAGCCCGTTGCGGTTGCCGTCCTGCCGGGGCAGGTAGCTCAGCCCGGACACCAGGTTGGTGACCTTCATGTCGATGGTGAAGGTGTGCGGCAGCGCCGGCACCGGCGCGGCGCTCCACGCGCTGTGCCAGATCGACGCGGTGTTGCCGTCCAGGGCGTTCGCGGCGGCGTTGTTCTGCGCGGCCGTCTCCTGGCTGTCCGCCGCGGCGGTCCAGCCGGTGCGCGGTAGCGCCGGGTCGGTGCCGCCGAGCAGGTTGATCTCGGCCGCCGTGGACCGGGTGCTGCGCCCGCCGGCCTCGGTAACCGCGACCAGCCGCACGTGCCGGGTGATCACGGTGGTGAACGAGACGGTCTTGAGGGTGGCGTCGTCGGCGAAGGTGCCGGTGGCCACCGGGGCGCTCCACGTCGTCCCGTTGTCGCTGATCTCGATGCGGTACTGGCCGATCCGGCCGTCGGCGGCGCCGGCCGGCAGGTAGCTCAGGCCGCTGACCGCCACCCGGTTGCCGGTGTCCAGCGCGAGCCGGTGCGGCAGGGCGGTGGCCCCGCTGTTCCAGGCGGTTGCGGCGTCACCGTCGAGCACGGCGGCGGCCGAGGCCTGGCCGTTGTCCGCGGTCACCACCCACCCGGTACGCGGCAGCGGCATCGGTGTCGTCACCGCCACCGGCACGGCCTTCGGCATGATGTGCCCGGCGTGCGGATCCGCCGCCGGCGCGTCCGGCGTCGGCTCGTGCACCGCCACCGCCACGCCGATGAAGAGGCTCAGAACCAGGGTGGCGGACCACCCTCCCCGTTTATGCATTCACATCCCCCAATGTCGATCCCGACAGAAGCAAATACCGTTCGTCTATGTCTCGTCCATCGACGAACGGCCGGGATGACAGGGCCGAGCGGTGGTGCCGTCACAGCCGGATCAGGTCGGCGACCTCCTCGCTCAGGCCGGGGGAGAAGAGAATGTGACCCATGCCGGGTACGACGTGCAGGCGCGACCCCGGAATCGCAGCGGCCAGGGCCTCGCCGTGCCCGACCGGGAAGACCGGGTCCACCTGGCCGTGCACGATCGTGGTCGGGGCGGTGATCGACGACAGCGGGGCGAGCAGGTCGGGAGTGATCGTCGCGCAGGCCCGGTGGTGATTGGCGGCCGCTGCCGGATCGGTGGCCCGCGACAGCGCCAGCTCCAGCATCGCCCGGGCAGCCGGCTCGTCGAACGGGCGGACCGGCCCGTTGAAGACCCGGAACAGGGCCACGTCGGACTCCACGCCCGGCGGCAGCCCGGCGGCCAGATGCGCCTCGAACTCCGGCGCCGGCGGCGGCAGCTCCGGGTGCACGCCCATCGGCGTGCTGGTGATGACGGTCAGCGACTGCACCCGGTCCGGCGCGTGCACGGCCAGCCGCTGCGCGAGCACGCCACCCATCGACGCGCCGGCGACGTGCGCGGACGCCAGCCCGTAGCCGTCCAGCACGGCCAGGCAGTCTCCGGCCAGATCAGCGATCGTGTACGGCTGCGCGTCGAAATCCACGACGCTGGAGCGGCCGGTGTCGCGGTGGTCGAAGCGGATCACCTGGACGCCGCGTTCGACGAGCCGGGTGACCAGCGCGTCCGGGCAGCTGATCGCCTGCGCGGCCGCCCCCATGATCAGCAACAGCGGCGGATGATCGGGGTCGCCCACCCGTTCGGTCCACAGTCGCAACGCTCCGGACGGCACGAATCGCTCCTCGGTCTGCACCATGGGAGCGCACGGTAGGGGATCACCCGTTGGCGAGGCGATCGATTTCCTGCTCGCCGACCTCGGCCAGCGGCACGCGTTTGCCGTCGATCTCCACGTAGCCCGTCCGGATTCCTTTGAAGTTGCGGATTATCCGGGCGATCTCCGGCATCAGGGCGTTGATCTCCTGGGCCGCTTCCCGGACGCCGCGAACCACGACGACCGCGACGGCGATGATCGCGATCACCTCCGCGCCCGCTATCCGCATGTTGTCGGGGGCGGCGTCGGCCTCGGCCACCCCGCCCAGGCCGGCGATCTCCTCCTGCACCTGGCGGGCGACTTCTTCGACGTCCGGGCCCGGCTCGACTTCAAGACTCAGCACAATTGTCGACTCGTCCATTGCTGTTCTCCCTGGGTAGCCACCCGTCCCAGCGCCGTCACACAGAACGGCGCCCAGAACTGCGGCGATTTGTGAACGGGGCGAGCGGCGGCCCGGAACTCCGCGACCGCCCGCTGGTGAGCCACCTCGGGCGGGCAACCGGTGACGAGGTGGCGGTGCAGGATGCCGGTGAGCGCGGGACCGACGGCGTCGTGGACCGGCCACAACGGGCTGATGATCCGGTGCGCGCCCGCGGTGAAGAGGGCAGCCTGCAAGCCGAACACCTCGTCGCCGGGCACACCGTCGAGGCCGCGCCCGCCGATCGAGCGTTGCCCTGCGGAGCAGGCACTGAGCACCACGGTTTCGGGTTGTAGCCGCCAGGTGCTGATCTCGAGGCCGTCGAGCACCTCGTCGTACAGATGCAGCCGGGATTCCATCGGGGTGTCGCCGAGGACGTTCTCCGCGTGGCTGGCGATGTGAATGCAGTCGAACCGGGACAGGTACCCGGTGGCAGCCCAGCGTCGCAGCCGGTCCCCGGTGGCGGCGGTGGAGTACAGGCCGATGCTGTGCGCGCCCTGCTCGCTGTAGATCTGCGCGGTGGCTCGTGCCTCGGCTTCGGCATTGGCCAGCGATGGTGGCTGAGCCGACTGCCCCGGCTGGTCGTAGTGGCCGATGCCGATGGTGAGAACGCGCCGTACCGGGCGCTGCCGGTAGGTGAGCAGCAGGCTGGTCAGGTTGGGGATGAACATCACGGCCAGCCGGTCGATGAGGTGGCCGCCGTCGCAGCGCAGGGCATGGAACGGTATCGCATGCAGGTGCTGGTGCGGCGACACGAGCAGGCGGCGCGTGCCGCCGGATAACTCCGGTAGCAACTTCGGCCAGGTGGCGACCACACCTCCGATGACAGATCTGTCCGAGGACATCGTGGTGATCCGGTGGGCGTCGAGGCTCAATGCGTCTGCTTCGTCGCCGGAGAGGGTGAGCCGTTGCACGGCGACGTCCCGGCGGTCCAGCGTCACCACGAGAAGCTGTCGCTGGTCCAGCCAGAAGTAGTAGAGCACCGTCTCGTCGGCGGACAGCCGGCGCTGGACCGCGTCGACGCTGAAATCCGGCAGGTCGCCGGCGGCGTTGCGCAGCCGTCCGATAGCGATCAGATCCCACAGCCATCGCCGTTCCGTCCGCAGCTGGGCGACCTCGTCGCTGTCGGCCGTCTGCGCGAGCCGCCGGCCGAGCGCCTGGAAGCGTTGCTGCGCGTCCTCGTCGGAGAGCGCGTCGGTGGCGCGGCCGCGCAGCACTCCGCGGGCTTTGACCAGCTCCGCGCGCTGCAGCACCGCCTCCACGTCGCCGCGTTCGAGCGCCGCGCGCACGCCGAGGCGGTACAGCGGCTCGGAGAAACGCAGGTAGGAGCTCTGCATGTAGGGGGCGCTGACCTTGTACCGGCGGTCCTCGACCAGCGCGATGCCGCGGGCGCACACCGATTCCAGCGCCGGCCAGTCGCGCAGTCCGGCGGACGCCTCGGCGGTCAGCGACAGGGCCCGGATCATCAGGTCCGGCCGGTCCGCCGGCACGATGGGGCGGGCGTCGCCGGCCACGGCCAGCGCCTCCCGCCAGCGCTCTGCGGCGGTCAGGATCGCGGCCCGCCGCAGCATGGCGACCGCGACCAGCGCGGGAACGCCGAGCCGGCGGGCGCGGGCCTCGAGCAGGGCGGCGTCGGTGAGCAGGTCGTCGCGGCGGCCCTGGCTGCGCTGCAGGTTGCGGGTGTGCAGCGCGGCGAGGTCGCGGGTCAGGGCGTTGAGCTCGCCGTAGCTCATCGCGGCCCGGTTCCGTCCGGCGGTCCGAACAGGTCCGGCAGGGCGGCCATCATCAGCCGGGAGAAGTCGGTGTTGGCGTCCGGATCGTCGAGTCCCGCGGCCAGCTGCTGGTAACGCTCGGCCTGCCCGGTCTCGCCGCGACCCTGATGCACCTGGATCCAGCAGGCGTAGATCCGCGAGTAGAGGTTGCGCACCAGGATCACTTCGAGCAGCCGGGCGCCGGATTCGGGGGAGCGGGCGAAACCGGTCAGGGCCTGGGCCAGCTCCTGCGGGCTCGGGCCGGCCGGATCCGGATAGCCGAGCTCGGCCAGTTCGCGTTCGGCGCGCTGCAGCAGCGGGATCGCGTCGAAGTCGTTGCCGGTGCGCTGGTGCAGCTCGGCGAGCTCCAGGACGCGCTGAACGGCCTCGACCGAGGGGCCGGTGGCGGCGTCGATGGCGGCCTGCAGGCGTACCACCTCGGCATCGACGTCACCGGCGTCCTCGGACGCCAGGCGGGCCCGGCGGCGTCCGGCCTCGGCAGCCTCGTGCTCGTCCCCGGCCCGGCGGTGCAGCAGCGCGGACTGTTCGTGGTGCCGGGCCGCCTCCTCCCGGCGGCCCAGCACCTCCGTGGTGCGGGCCATCGAGTCGTGCACCTCGGCGCAGCGCCGCAGCAGATCCGCCTCGGACACCAGCCCGTCGCCGGGCGGGCCGTCCGCCAGGATCCGTTCGTAGCCGGCGAGCACCTCGCCCAGCTCGTCCAGCAGCGCGGCGTCGGCGCGGCCGATCATCGTGCGCGGCAGCAGGGCCAGGTGACGCCGTTGCAGGTCCATCACGGCCAGCGCCGGAGTCGCCGACACCTGCGCGGGTTCGTCGACGGTGATCCGGTCCAGCCAGTAGCCGAACCGGTCCCGGCCCGGATCGGGCGCCACCTCGATCTCCGGCAACGGCGGGGTGTCCAGGTCGCGCCCGGCGACCGTGCGGCCGAACAGTTCGACTCGCAGGGTCCGCAGCGAGAGCAGCGCGCGACGGCGGCGGGCATCCGCCGCCGCCTCCCGGATCATGTCTTCCAGCGTCCGGTACGCCGACGGGCTGAGCAGGATCGTCCGGTTGGACACGGCGAACGCCCGAGCCTGCCCGGCGTCCGGCATGGTGATGATCTCGTCGAGGAACGTTCGGACGGACTGCAGCTCCATCACGTACGCACCAGGCGAACCATGGTCATGCCGACCGGATAGTTGAACTGTGACCAGACGAGCCGGCCGGTGATCACCTTGCCGTTGCGTGCCACCTCCAGCACCCCGTTGGCGACCTGACCCGCGGCGTTCCGTCCGGCGTAGTCGATCCGGCGCCCGCGCAGCTGCCCCTCACCGGTGAAGACCGGCTGCCCGAAGCCGTCGGTGCCGCTGACCCGCAGGAAGGTGTCGTTCTGCTCGATCTGCACCAGGGTGCCGGTCGAGTCGCGCCAGAGCCCGCTCAGCGACGACGCCGGGGCCAGCCGTGGCGCCTCGGCCTGGGCCTGCTTCTTGTTCTCCAGATAGGTCTGCAGACCCTTGGCGGCCAGGGTGCCCAGCACCGACCAGAGCGGTTTGTCCTCGGCAGCGGGCTCCGCGACTGGCGGGGTGCCGTGCCGCCGTTGTTCCCAGACGGCGCGGTACTGCGCGTACTTCTCCGGGTCGTTGAAGATCTTCATCGCCTCGGTGAGCAGACCGGCTTCGACAGCGCCCCGGTGACCGCGTTTCGCCCGGGCCTTCTCGTGGGCGGCCTTGAGACGCTGGTAGTTGGTCTCCCGGGACTGGTCCGCGTCCAGCTCGCCGAGCTCGTAGTAGTCGATGAAGTAGTCGGGCATCGTGTCAGCGCACCTTGGCCTGCTCGACCCGGCGGATCGCGTCGTTCTTCGCCCCTTCGGACATCAGCGCGCTGTACTCGATCGTCGCCCGCAGCTCCCGGCCGGTGCCCTCGTCGCGGGCCCGCACGTGCACCATCCCGGACTTGTCGTACTCCAGGCTCACCGCGATCTTCGGTACGCCACGCGGCTGCGGAGCGATGCCGCTGAGCACCCCCGCGTCGCCCACCTTGATGCACTCCTCCGGATCGTCGTCCTCGCCCTGCAGGATCTCGATGTGCACCGAGGTCTGGTTGTCCTCGAACGTGCTGAACACGTCCCCGCCGCGCGCCGGGATCGGCGAGTCCTTCGGGATCACCTTGCTGTTGCGCGACGTGCCGTCGTCCTCGCGCACGACGATCCCCAGCGAATGCGCCGTCACATTGCGGAACTTGGCCGGTGGCCGCACCTTGCCGGACGTGTCGCGCACGGTGACGCCCCGCTCGTTCGCCGCGTAGATCGCCGCCCCGAGCGCCACCACCTCGTCGGGGTTGATGCCGGTCTCCGGTTCGCGGCCCAGCAGCTCGCGCACCATCCGCTGCACCGCCGGGATCCGGGTGGAGCCGCCGACCAGCAGCACCTTGTCCACGTCGGCCGCGCTCATCCCGGCGTCGGCCAGCGCGGTCTCGGTCAGCTGCTGGGTCTGGTCGATGTAGTGGCCGATCAGCTGCTCGAACGTCGAGCGCTGCAATTCCAGGTCGAGGAACTTGCCGCCGGCGGTGAGGTTGACGAAGGTCTCGTCGGCGTCCGACAGGTCGATCTTCGCCTTCTCGGCGCGGTCCCAGAAGTCCTGGTGGAACCGGGGATCCTCAAGCGGCCGGATGCCGTGCTCGGCCTCGAACTGCTCGGCGAAGTACCCGGCCAGCGCCTCGTCGAAGTCGGCGCCGCCGAGCGCGTGGTTGCCGTTGGAGGTCTTCACCTCCAGGTTGCCGCCGGTCAGCCGCATGATGGTGATGTCGAACGTCCCGCCGCCCAGGTCGTACACCAGGATCGTCCCGTCGGCGGCCGCGCCGCCCAGGCCGTACGCGATCGCCGCGGCCGTCGGCTCGTTGATGATGTCGATCACCTCGAGGCCGGCGATCTCGCCGGCCGTCCGGGTGCGGTGCCGCTCGAGGTCGGCGAAGTAGGCCGGGACGGTGATCACCGCCTGGCGCACCTCCTCGCCGAGTTCCGCCGCGGCGTCCTGCTTCAGCTTGCGCAGGATCAGCGCCGACAGCTCCTCCGGCGTGTACTTCTGACCGTCCTCGCCGGAATACACGAAGTCCGGCCGGCTCATCTCCCGCTTGATGAACTGGACGACCTGCTGCGGCCGGGCCACCGCCGAATTGCGGGCCAGCTCCCCGACGATCCGCTCCGCGCCGCGGATCATGACAGCCGACGGAGTCAGCGTGTGCCCCTTGTTGTTGTGGATCATCGACGGGCGGCCGTGGTCGTCGACGACCGCCATCGCCGACATCGTGGTCCCCAGGTCAATACCGATCGGCTTACTCATCGCGTACTCCATCGCTCGGGCCGTACCGGCCCACCACCACCGATTCCGGCCGCAGCACCCGGCGCCCGTCGCGGAAGCCGAGCCGGACCACCTCCACCACAGCGCCGTCCAGCGCGGCGTCCGCTGTCGGCCGTACCTCGATCGCCTCCTGCACCGCCTCGTCGAACGGCGTGCCGACGCCGCTGCTGATCGGCGAGACGTCCTGCCGCTGCAGCGCCTGCACCAGCTGCTCGCGCAGGCTGCGCAGCCGCGCCTGCAGGATCTCGGCGGACGCGGCGCCCAGCGCGCACGCCTGCAGCGTCTGCTCGACCGTGTCGTGCAGCTGGATCAGGTCGCGCAGGACCCGGCTGAGCATGTGGCGGCGCAGCCAGTCGTCGCGGTAGTTCGTCAGCTCCGTCATCAGGTGCTCGGACCACTCGCGGTGCTGCTGGTCGTCGGAGATCTTGTTCTCGAAGAGCTGGTGCAGTCCGGCGAGCCGGCCGTCGATACGCTCCAGCGCGGCGAACACCTCGGGCGGGTCTGAGGTCATCTCGGCTCCCAATACAGGTGCATCCCAGGCTCCCGCTGCACGGGTGGTACTTCCAGCCAGCGTCCTCGATCCGACCGCACCGGGCGTGCCCAGCCGATACCGTCACCGGCCATGAGTGTCACGAGTGTTCTGCGTCAGCGCCTCGGCGAACGTCTGGTCACGACGGACGACGACGGCTTCGCCGACGCCCGCAAGGTCTGGAACGCGGCCGTGAGCACGCAGCCGGCCGGGATCGCCCGCTGCGCGGACGCCGCCGAGGTCAGCCGGGCCGTGCATGCCGCCCGCGAGCTTGGACTGCCCCTTTCGGTACGCGCGGGCGGGCACGACTGGGCCGGCCGGGCGCTCCGCGACGGCGGCCTGGTCGTCGACCTGACCCGGATGCGCGGGGTACGCCTCGACACCGCCGGCCGCACCGTCAGCGTGCAGGGCGGCGCCACCGCCGCCGACCTGCTCACCGTCACCGCGCCGCACGACCTGGTCACCGCCACCGGCGTCGTCAGCTCGGTCGGCATGGCCGGGCTGACCACCGTCGGCGGATACGGCGCCCTGATCGGCCGGCACGGGCTGGCGCTCGACAACCTGCTCGACGCCGACGTGGTGCTCGCCGACGGCACCCACGTGACGGCCGGGCCGGACGACGACAAGGAACTGTGGTGGGCGCTGCGCGGCGGCGGCGGCAACTTCGGCGTCGTGACCCGCCTGCGCTACCGGCTGCACGAACTGCCCGTCATCCTCGCCGGGATGCTGATGTTCCCGGTCGCCGAGGCCGCGGCGGTGCTCGCCGGCTACGCCGAGGTGGTGGCGGAGGCGCCCGACGAGCTGACCGTGATGTGCGGATTCCTGCCGGGGCCGGACGGGCGGGCGCTGCCGTTCCTGTGCCCGTTCTGGTCCGGGACCGACCGGTCCGCCGGGAAGAAGGCGGTGGACCGGCTGCGCTCGCTCGGGCATCCGATCGTGGACCAGGTGGTCCCGATGCCGTACCTGGGCGCGCTCGCCATGTTCGACGGCAACGTCTCCGCGGAGAACCACTACCTGCTGCGCAGCCGCTGGTTCCCGGAGATGTCGCCGGCCGCCGCGCAGGCCCTGATCGCGGGCGCCGACACGCTGCCGTCGCCGTACTCGGCGCTGATCATCAACCGGTTCCACGGCGCGGCCGCACGGGTCGATCCGGACGCCACGGCCTTCGCCCTGCGCACCCCGCACCAGGTGGCCGAGGTGATCGCGGTCTGGCCGCCGGGGGAGACCCCGGACCGGCCCCGGGCCTGGGCGGACTCGGTGGTGGCCGCCCTGGATCCGGTCGCGCTGCCGGGCGGCTACCCGAACCTGCTCGGGCCGGAGGAGGACGAACGGGCCCGGGCGTCGTACGGGCCGAACCTGGACCGCCTGCTCGCCGCCAAACGCGCCTACGACCCCGACAACGTCTTCGCCTCCGCGGTGCCGGCCCTGTTGTAGCCGCCCCGGTTGACTTGTCTCAAGTCTTGACGCACTCTGTTGAGACAAGACTTGAGACAAGGGAGGCGTCATGACGGACGCAGCGATGCCGGCGGCGGACCGGGAACGCGGCCGCCTCTGGCTGGCCGTGCACGGGCTGCCCGACGACCGGCCCACCTCGTTGCTGGTGACCCGGGTGGCGGTCCGGCAAGGGGCGCGCCTGATCGCTGCCATCCTGCTGGCCGTGTTCATCTGCGTGGTCGCTCTGACCTACGTCAGCAATCAGCCGTGGTCGCTGGCGGTGCTGACCGTGATGGTGGTGGCGCTGGTGCTGGGCCAGGCGCTGCTGGACTGGTGGGTGCGCCGGACCGACCGGCGGGCCGCAGCCACGCTGACGCGACGGGTGGCTCACGCCGTGCCGCTCGGCTGGCGCACGCTTCTCGGTGTGCCACTGGCCGCCTTCGTGGTCGCCATCTTCGCCGGCGCGACGGCGATGGCGGTCAACGCGCTCACCGTCCCCGAACCGACCGCCAGGTATGCGGGGATCGTGCTGCTCATCGGGCTGGCCGGGACCGCAGTCAGCATGATCATCCAGCTGCGTCACGCGCTGACGTATCCGGCCGTCGCCGACGACCAGGTGTCCCTGGCCGCCGACGTGGTCATCCGGGTCGAGGACGCCCGCGACATGACCGTGCCGTCCGTGGTCTGGTCACTTCCGGTCACGTCGGTGTTCGCCGCCGCGCCCGGCTGGTGGAACGCCGCCTGGATGGTCTTCATCGCCCTCAGCGCCGTCGCCCTCGCCCTGATCACCTGGCGGACGCCACGCCCCGGCGCGGTGGCCCGGCAGGTCACGAACGCGGCCTGACCCGATGATCGTCATCGACTCGGCCTCGCCGGTTCCGCCGTTCGAGCAGCTCCGGGCCCAGCTGGCCGGCCAGATCCAGGACCACACCCTGGCCGTCGGCACCCGGCTGCCGGCCATCCGCCGCCTCGCCGCCGACCTCGGCCTGGCCATCAACACCGTCGGGCGCGCCTACCGTGAGCTGGAAGAGGCGGGCCTGATCGAGACCCGCGGCGCGGCCGGTTCCTATGTGACCGCCGCCGGCGAGGAGGGGCGGGAGAAGGCGCACCGGGCCGCCGCGGAGTACGCCGCCGTGGTCGCCCGCAGCGGGATCGGCGCCGAGGAAGCCCTGCGCATCGTCCAGGCCGCGCTGACCAGGAGCCTCACCACGTGACCGCGGCTCCCGGCCGCCATGGCCGGGAGCCGCGTCATTCTCTAAGCGGCCGGCCGCATTTTCCAGAGCTGGTCAGGCACGACGAAATCCCAGCAGTCGTCGTACCGAACCACCCAGTTGTCGTCGGAGCCGAGGCACCGGGTCAGAGGACTGCGGGAACCATATGCCGGAACGATGTAGAAAGTGCCGGCGTACAGGCCGTTCATGAGCCAGAAACGCTGTTGAGTCCCGGAGTGGCAGTCCCACAATTGCAGACGCATGCCGCCACCGGGCGCTTTGTCCTGGACGTCGAGGCAACGCCCGGTGTGCCGGACTTTCATCCGGTAGGTGCGGTAGCCGGCCATCGTGCCGTAGCTCTCGAAGATCCACTGTGTGTCCCAGGCCAGAGTGCAGCCGTAGTCGTGCGGAGAGGCCAACACGTCGGCGCCGTTGCCGCCTGCGGGTGCGGTCAGGCAGAACTCCGCCGCCTCACCGCGCTGCCAGATGGTGTAACCGTTGCCGACGACCGGAACGACGTCGGCTCGGGCAGGTGTCGGGGCGACGAAAACGAACAGCATGCTGACGAGCGCCGTTAAAAAGACATGCAGGCGTAATTGCATTTCTCCCCCAGTGAGAATGCGATGGAATGAAGGCGATGTGCCGAATTCCGCCGCCACGGTGGAGTCGGCACATCGGTCCCTGCAGGAACGCCCAGATCGTATACGATCAATTTACGGGGTGTCCATATCCCATCGAAGATCCCCAATGGCGGCCAGCAGCTGCAGCTTCTCGTGGCTCTCGCTGCCCGGCGACGCGGTGTAGACCACCAGTTGCTGCGACAGGTCCGGATCGATCAGGCGCTGGCAGTTCAGCTCGAGCAGCCCCACCGAAGGATGCTGCAGCCGCACCGGCCCGCAGTACGTCGGCGCCACCGGATGCCCCCGCCACAACTCAGCGAACTCGGCACTGGCGGACAGCAGCGCGTCGACGATCTGCGCCGCCCGCGACGACGGGCCGGAGCGGGTGTACGAGTCGTGCAGATCAGCCACGATCATCCGGCTCTGCTCCGCCTGGTCAGCCGCGGGCACCAGCAGCCGGCTCGCCGGATCGGTGAACCACCGGTAGTGCTTGCTGCGCGCCAGCCCGGCATGCCCACTGTCGTCGCCCAGCAGCGCCACCGCCAACCGGGTCTGCAGCAGCGCCTCCCCGAGGTGTGAATAGACCACGGCAGGCGCGTCCTGCAGCCCGTCGAAGATGCGCATCATGCCGGGATTGACGTGCCCGTTGTCCGCGGCCCGGCGCGGCGCCGCGTATCCGCCCAACCGGAACAGATGGTCCCGTTCCTCCATCGACAGGCGCAGCCCGCGGGCCAGCGCGCCGAGCATCTGCTCCGACGGGTGCGGCCCGCGCGGCTGCTCGAGCCGCGTGTAGTAGTCGATCGACATGTCGCTGAGCACCGCGACCTCCTCACGCCGCAGCCCGCGGGTGCGCCGCCGCGGCCCGCGAGGCAGGCCGACGTCCTCCGGCTGCAACGCCTCCCGCCGGCTGCGCAGGTAGTCGGCCAGCCTCGCGCGATCCACGTGTTCTCCTAACGAGCGACGGTGAGGTCCCACAGCCGCGCCGCCGTGCCGGCGTCGCGGGCGGGACGGTAGAGCTTCAGTTCGGCCGGCCCGCCGGTGAACTGGCCGACGCCGTCCGGCCCGTACAGCCGGCCGCCGTGCGCATCCGGGCTGGTGGCGGCGTACAGGGCGGGCTGCAGTCCGTCCTCGACGCTGTGCACCAGCACACCCCAGCGGTGCAGCCGGGTGAAGATCGCCTCGTGCGGCGCGGGCTTGTCGCGCCCCAGGTTCGGCCCGGCCGCGTACAGGCCGGTCATCGTGGTCCCGGGGTGCGCCGCGTTGCTGACGATGCCCCAGCCCGCAGCGCGGCTGCGCCGGTCCAACTCGATCGCGAACAGCAGGTTCGCCAGCTTCGACTGCCCGTAGGAGCGCACCGCCGAGTACTTCTTCTCGCTCTGCAGATCGTCCCAGTCGATCCGGGCCTGCCGGGCGGAACTGCTGGTCATCGTGGTCACCCGGGCCTGCCCGGCCCGCAGCAGCGGCAGCAGCCCGAGCGTCAGCGCGGCGTGCCCCACATAGTTGGTGCCCCACTGCAGCTCCAGGCCGTCGGCGGTGGTGTGCCGGGTCGCCGGAGCCATCACCCCCGCATTGTTGATCAGGAGGTTGACCGGCCGGCCCTCGGCATCGAGGTCCTTCACCAGGGCGTCGACCGAGGCCAGCGAGGCCAGGTCAAGAGCACGCAGCGAGGCAGCGGCGCCGGGCACCGCATCGCGCAGCCGGCTCAGCGCCGCCTCACCCTTCTCCCTGTCGCGTACGGCGAGCAGCACCTCAGCCCCCGAAGCCGCGAGCCGTGTCGCCAAGCCCAGACCCAGCCCACTGCTCGCGCCTGTCACGACCGCGAGCCGCCCGCTCAGGTCCACCGACGGCATCGTCACTTTCTGCACAACCACTCCCAGGTCAGCGATGTTTCCTCCACGCTGACGCGCCCCGCCGGCGCCAACCATGGTGCGCCGGTACAAGGCTGGGCAGGGTCAGGTCGCCTCCCGCAGCCAGGTGCGGCACAGCCACCACGCGGTGGTCGCGCCGAACGTGCCGGCCGGGTCGACCCCGGTGACCTCGGCGAACCGCCGCACCCGGTTGCGCACCGTGTTGGGGTGCACGAACAGCCGGTCCCCGGCGACGGTGACGTCCCGGTCGCTCTCCAGATAGGCCAGCACGGCGTGCGCCACCGGTTCGGCGTTGACGCCCAGCACGCTGCGGGCCCGCTGATGGCGTTCGAGCAGGGCGGTGGCCAGGTCGCCGCGGTCGGTCAGCGCCGCCACCCACGCCACGTCGGCGATGTGCACGACGCCGGTGCGCCCGGCCGGCTCGGCGGCGGCCAGCGCGGCGACGGCGTGCCGCTGGACCGGCGCCAGCTTGCCGGGTTCCGCCGGACCGGCCAGTCCGGCCACCGCCCCGGCCGCGACCACCCGCGTGGACGGCGCCCGCGACGTGACCGCCACGAGCAGATCGTTGACGACCGCGCACAGCACCGGCGGGTGCTCCCGCAGCGCCCGTTCCACCCCGGCGGCGTGCTGCGGCCGGGCGACGAGCACCCACAGTCCTTCGGCGGCCGGCAGTCCCGCCTCGGCGACCGCGAGCACCGCTGCCGATCCGCCGTGCAGCAGCCGCCGCAGGATCGCCGCGTCCCGGCTGCCCGGCAGCGGTTCCACACCCGCCTTCGCGGCCCGGTGCGCCGTGATCAGCCGGGCCCGGACCGCCTCCGCCCAGTCGTCGTACAGCTCCCGGGCGTCCAGCAGCCGGTCCGGCCCGACCCCCTCACTGCGGCCGACCTCGCGGGCGCGGGCCCAGATCGCGCGTTCGGCGACGTGGATGGCGCCCAGCACGGCCTCGATCGGCACGCCCTGCCGGGCCCGGGTGACGCCGAGTTCCTCGACGAACGAGAGCTCGGCCTCGGTGGGGCCGCGCCGGGCAGCGAGGGCCCGGGTCGCCGCGGTGAGCAGCGCACGGGTGTGCCCGGCGATGTCGGACGGCGCCAGCACCGCGACCTGCGGCACCGTTGCGCGCACCCCGTTGATCACCGACGGCAGCAGGTCCTCGTCGCCCATCACGCGTTCGATCAGGTCGACCACGGCCGTCCAGCCGTCGGGTGCGTTCATGACCGTCATGCTGCCCCGATGTTGTGGTGGCCCACAACGTGGGGTGGGAACGGCGTGGTTCGCACCATGTCCAGGGCGGCGGCCCAGGGCCTACGGTTTGGCGAGAGCTACAACATCGGTAGGAGATGTCATGCGTGTCGCCGTGATCGGCGCGGGCGCCGCCGGCCTGGCCGCGGTCAAGGCCCTGCTCGACGCCGGCTGTGAGCCGGTCGCCTACGAGCGTGGGGAGCGGCCCGGTGGGCTGTGGGCCGGCAACGCGTACGCATCGTTGCACCTCAACACCAGCAAGGGCCGCACCGAGTTCGCGGATTTCCCGATGCCGGCGCACTGGCCCACCTACCCGTCGGCCGATCACATCGGCGAGTACCTGGCGGACTACGCCGACAAGTTCGGGATCACCGAGCGCATCCGGTTCGGCAGCACCGTCACCAGCGTCGAACGCGACGGGTTGTGGGCGGTGACAACCGAGGCCGGGGACACCGAGCGCTACGACGCGGTGATCGTCGCCAACGGCCACAACTGGGCGCCGCGCCTGCCCGAGCCCGGCTATCCGGGCACGTTCGACGGCGTCCAGATGCACGCCCACGACTACCGCACGCCGGACGTCTTCACGGGTAGGCGGGTGCTGGTCGTCGGGATGGGCAACTCGGCCATGGACATTGCTGTGGACGCGTCTTACACGGCCCGCGGCCCGGTGCTGCTGTCCGCCCGGCACGGCGTGCACATCGTCCCGAAGTACCTGTTCGGCCGGCCGTCGGACGCCACCGGCGGCGCCCTGGCCGTCCTGCCGTGGCGGCTGCGCCAGCGCGTCGCCGAGACCATGCTGCGGCTGGCGGTCGGCACCCCGCAGGGCTACGGGCTGCCCGCCCCGGCCGGCGGGCTGTTCCAGAACCATCCGACGATCAGCGACACCATCCTGCACCGGCTCACCCACGGCGAGGTGGCGCCGCGACCCGGCATCGCGCGCCTGGACGGGAACCGGGTCGAGTTCACCGACGGCGCCGCCGATCCGGTGGATGTGATCGTGTGGGCGACCGGGTACCGCGTACAGATCCCGTTTCTCTCACCGCAGTGGCTGGGGCCGGATCCGGAACGCCTGCCGCTCTACCAGCGGGTCTTCCATCTGGACGAGCCGAGCCTGGCGTTCGTGGGCCTGATGCAGTCCACCGGCGCGGCGTTCCCGGTGGTGGAGGCGCAGGCCAAGCTGGCCGCGGCGTACCTGTCGGGCGCCTATGCCCTGCCGCCTGCTGCTGAGCAGCAACGCGCTGTGGACCGCGCGCTGCGCGCGGCGGTCGAACGCTGGGGAGCCACCGCGCGCCCGCACATGCGCGTCGATTTCGATCAGTACGTTGCGGCGGTGCCCCGCGAGATCGCGGCCGGCCGTGCCCGCCTGGCCCGAGGAGTGCCCGCATGAGCAGCCGTGATCCGAAGGGCATGCGTGTCCTGGTCACCGGTGCGTCCGGAACGTTCGGCCGGGCGATCTGCGCCCGCCTGGACGCGCTCGGCGCGCGGGTCGTCGGCCTGGACCTGGCGCCCCGCGTCGACGACCCGGTCGAGGTGCTGGCCTGCGACATCACCGACGACACGGCGGTGCCGGCCGCGGTGGCCGAGGCGATCGCCCTGTTGGGCGGGCTCGACCTGCTGATCAACAACGCCGGGATCGGCGGGCCGGCCCCGGCCGAACGGGCGCCGGGCGTGGAGGTACGCCGCCAGCTCGACATCAACCTGCTCGGCACCTGGCGGGTGACCGCGGCCTGTGTGGACGCCCTGGTCGCCTCCCGCGGCCGGGTCGTCATGCTGTCGTCGCGGATGGCCGTCATGCAGCTGCCCCTGGCCGCCGCCTACGGCGCGTCCAAGCGGGCCCTGGTCGCGTACGCCGACGCGCTGCGCCTGGAGATCGGCACCCACGTCGGCGTGACCTGCGTGTACCCGTCGGCGGTCCGCAGCCCGATCCACGACTCGACGGCCGCCGCCGGGCTCTCGCTGGAGGGCATGAGCCAGTACGAGCCGCTCGACGGCGTCGTGCGTACCGTGCTGAAAGCTGCGCTCAGCCGGCGCCCGCGCCGCGACCTGCCCACCACCCGGCGCGGCGCCGTGGAATTCTTCCTGGCCCGCCACCTGCCCGCGCTGACCGACCGGATCGTCGCGCGCACCCTGGCCGGCCGGGCCCGCTCCGGCGCGTTCGGGGGCGCCGACCTGGCGGCCGGCGTCGTCGCCCGGCACACGGAGAGCTCATGACCACGGTGCGGCAGGAGAACCGGACGCGGACGAGCGACCTGATCGCGTACGCCACCGGCTCGATCGGCATGGGCGTCTGGGTGACCGTGCCCGGCCTGCTGCTGCTCTACTTCCTCACCCACACGCTCGGCGTCTCCCCGTTCCTGGCCGGCCTCACCCTGCTGCTGCCGAAGATCATCGACGTGGTCGTGCATCCGCTGCTGGGCAGCCGCTCCGACCGCGACGCCCGCCGGGCCGGGCACCGGCGCGGCCTGCTGCGTTTCGGCCTGCTGCTCGCCGTGGCGATGGTCGGCATGTTCACCGTTCCGGCCGGACTGTCCGGTCCGGCGGCCGCGCTGTGGGTCGGCGGCTGGTTCATCGCCGGGAACCTGCTGTTCGCCTGCTTCCAGGTGCCGTACCTGACCACCCCGTCGGACCTGCGGGTCGGCTACCACGAGCGCACCCGCGTCTTCATGTTCCGGATGCTGTTCCTGACCCTCGGCCTGCTCGGCGCCGGCGTCGCAGCCCCCGCCTTGGTGGCCGCGGGCGGGCGCGGCGACTACGCCCGGATGGCGCTGCTGCTGTCCGGGATCATGGTCGTCTCCGGCCTGGTCGCGCTGACCGGGGTGCGCCGCCTCACCGACCATGCCGGATTCCGGACGCCGGACGAGCACGCCCACTCCACCCTCGGCGACATCGCGATCGCCTGGCGCGACCGCGACTTCCGGGCCCTGGTGCTGTCCTACCTGTTCACCGGCACCACCACCCATCTTTTCCTGGCCGCGCTGCCGTTCTACACCGAGTACGTCTTCGGCAACTCCGGCCTGACCGCGGTGTTCATGGGCGCCTTCCTCGGCCCGGCCGTCGTCGCCGGCCCGGTCTGGGCGAAGGTGTCACGGCGCATCGGCAAACAGCGCGGCCTGCTGATCTCCCAGGCAATCTTCGTGACCGGTTCCCTCGCGCCGCTGCTCGGCTACGGCACCGTCCCGGCCGTCGCCGTGGTCGTCGCGCTGGGCATCGCGTTCGCCGGGTTGCAGCTGTTCGCGTTCTCGATGGTCCCGGACGCGGTCGCCGCCGCCGAAGCGCGCGGCATCGCCCGGGCCGGCGCCTACACCGGCGTCTGGACCGCCACCGAGGCGACCGGAACCGCGATCGGCCCGTACGTGTACTCCGCGGTGCTCGCTGTCGGCGGCTTCATCGCCACCACCGAAGGGCAGACGGTGACCCAGCCGGACTCCGCGCACACCGCGCTGCTGCTCGGCTTCACCGCGGTGCCGGCCGCGCTGATGGCCGTGGCTCTGGCGTTCCAGCTGCGCTGGACACTCGACCAAACGCGCTGATCAGCGGTCACCACGCGGTGAGCACCAGATGGTTCACCAGCAGCGCGGTGCCCGCCTGCACTCCCAGCCACGCGCGGCGGTCGCGGTGCGGCAGCAGGACCGCCGCAGCCGGCAACCAGATCGCGAACGGCAGCCAGATCCGCTCCACCTCGGCCTTGCTCAGGCCGGACAGGTCCGCTGCCAGTGCGGCGGCGGCCCACGCGAGCACCAGCAAGGCCACCCGGCAGTGTCGGGCGCAGGCGACAGCGCGGCGCAGCACCACCGCCGCGGCCGGGCCGGCGCACACCGCCAGGGCGGCAAGGTTCGCCCAGATCCAATACGCGTACGGGCGTTCGCTGGCCAACCCTTGGTAATAGCGCTGCCGGACGAGGTGGTAGCCGTCCCACCAGGCGAAACCGAGCAGGGTCATCGTGGCCACCACCGCGGCGGCGGCGGGCACGGCCCAGCACAGCAGCCGCAGCCGGTCGCGGAACAGCCACATCAGCGCCAGCGCCGGCACGGCGAGCAGGATCAGACCATAGGAGAGGTACGCGCACGCGGCCAGAGCGGCCCCACCGGCGGCAACCGCCCACCGCGACGCGCGGGCGAGCCCAACCGCCAGCAGGGCCACCGCGCCCGCGGCCGCACCGGCGAACAGGCCGTCGGCGGAGACACCGATCCACACCGCGCCGGGAAACAGCACCAGGAACGGCAGGGCGGCCCGGGCGTCGCGTTCGTCGCCGACCGCCCGCACGGTGACCGCGACCGCCACGACCGCGGCGCAGCCGGCCAGCACGCACAGCGTCGCGGCCCAGGCGCCGCCGCCGAGCCCGAGCCGGTCCAGGCCGACGAACACGAGCAGGGCGCCGGGCGGATGCCCGGCGACGTGGGTGGTCCACGGGTCGGCGCCGCCCTCCACGATGCGCCCGGCGAATCCACGCACCATGGCCGGCACGTCGGTCACGCCGGGCACCTCGGCGAGGTACTCGAACCGGGTGGTCAGCCGGCCGGCCACCCCGCGCTGCCAGCCGTCCACCAGCGCCAGCGCGAAGGTCCAGGCCACCGACGTCGCCCAGGCAGCCGCCAGCAGCCGGCGCCACGGCAACTGCCCGGCCAGCCGCGGACCCCAGCAGATCACGGTGACGGCGACGGCCACCGCGGCCGGCGTGCCGGGACCGGCGTGCGGCAGCACGTGCCCGAACAGCGGGGCGGCCGATGCGCGAACCGGCCGGCCCATCCAGCCGAGGACCGCGCCGGCCAGCGCGGCGGCCGCGACCAGCGCGAGAACCACGCCGAGCGTCCACCGGTCGGCCTGCGACGACAACCAGGGGCGACGGGTCAGCTGCGCAGGGGCGCGCACGCGAACTCCCGTACCCCGGCGGTGGGCGCGATCGCCGCGCGGAAGCCCAGTTCGGCGGCGGCCCGCTGCGGCGAGGCCACCACGTGCCGCACGTCGCCCAGCCGGAACCGGCCGGTCACCTGCGGGGCCGGCCCGCCGAAGGCGCCGGCCAGGGCGCCGGCCATCGCGCCCACGCTCATCGGCCGGCCCGAGGCGACGTTGTACGCCCGGAAGCCGTCCCCGGCACCGAGCGCCGCCACATTCGCCGCCGCCACGTCCTCGACATGCACGAAGTCGCGCAACTGCCGCCCGTCCTCGAACACCTGCGGCGCCCGGCCCTGCTCCAGCGCGGACCGGAACATCGCCGCCACCCCGCAGTACGGGGTGTCGCGGGGCATGCCCGGCCCGTACACGTTGTGGTAGCGCAGCGCGGCCACCGCGGCGCCGCATTCACGTGCCCAGGCCGCGCACAGGTGTTCCTGGGCGACCTTGGTCGCCGCATAGACGCTGCGCGGATCCACCGGGGCGTCCTCGCTCACCCGCCCGGCGCTCAGTGTCGTCCCGCAGTCCGGGCACCGCGGATCGAACCGGCCCGCCGCCAGATCGGCGGTGTCGCGCGGCGCCGGCCGGACCGGGCCGTGCCGCGGACACGACCAGGCGCCCTCGCCGTACACCACCATCGAGCTGGCCAGCACCAGCCGCCGGATCCCGGCCTCGGCCATCGCCGCGAGCAGCACCGCGGTGCCCAGGTCGTTGCAGCCGACGTACTCCGGAAGATCGTCGGGCCCGGCGCCGAGACCGACCAGTGCCGCCTGGTGGATCACCACGTCGACGCCGCGCAGCGCCTCGCGGACCGCTGCCCGCTCCCGCAGGTCGGCGCGGTGCATCACGACACCGTCCGGTGTCCGTGGCGGCTCGCGGTGCGCCGCCGGATGAGCGCAGTCCAGGACGGACACGTCATGGTCGGCGGCGAGCAGGGCGGCGGTCACGGCCGTACCGATGAACCCGGCTCCGCCGGTCACGAGAATGTGCGTCATGCCGGCGACCGTAGGCCCGCCGGCCGGGGTCCGCAGCCTGCGGAGCCGATCCGTCAGCGGTTCGTAAGGACTGTCACGGGCGTTCGCGTTCGGTAAGAATTGGCGGCCCTGACCAGGGCTAACTTCCAGTCCATGACCGATGTGGTGTTGCCCTGCCTGAACGAGGCCGCCGCCCTGCCGTGGCTGCTGGCCCGGATGCCGGACGGCTACCGGCCGATCCTGGCCGACAACGGTTCCACCGACGGCTCCCGCGAGGTGGCCCGCCGGCACGGCGCCCGGGTGATCGAGGTCGCCGAGCGCGGCTACGGCGCCGCGGTGCACGCCGGGATCCTCGCCGCCGATCCGGTCGACGGCGTGGTGTGCGTGCTCGACGCCGACGGGTCCTTCGACCCGGCGGAGCTGCCCCGGCTGGCCGGCCCGGTCCGGGCCGGCGACGCCGACCTGGTGTGCGGGCGCCGCCGGCCGACCAGCGCCCGGGCCTGGCCGGCGCATGCCCGGGCCGGCAACGCGGTCCTGGCCCATCGGGTACGCCGGGCCACCGGCCTGCCCGTGCACGACATCGCCCCGATGCGTGCCGCCCGCCGCGACGCCCTGCTCGCCCTCGATCTGCGCGATCGGCGCTGCGGCTACCCGCTGGAGCTGCTGCTGGGCGCGGCCCGGACCGGCTGGCGGGTGCGGGAGGTCGACGTCGCGTACCGGCCGCGGGCCGCCGGAACGCGGTCGAAGGTGACCGGCACGCTGCGCGGCACCCTCGTCGCCATCCACGACATGCGGGCGGTGCTGGCCCGATGATCCAGCTGCTGGTGATGGCGAAGGCGCCGGTGCCCGGACGGGTGAAGACCCGGCTCTGCCCGCCCTGCACCCCGCAGACCGCAGCGGCGATCGCGGCCGCCGCGCTCGCCGACACGCTGCGCACCGCGATCGGGGTTCCGGCTGTGCGGCGCACGCTCGTGCTCGACGGCGACCACCCGGTCCCGCTCGGCTGGGCGTGCGTGCCCCAGCGCGGCACCGGCCTGGGGGAGCGGCTGGCGGCCGCGTTCGCCGACACCGCCCTGCCCGGGGTGCCGTCGCTGCTGATCGGCATGGACACGCCCCAGCTGACCGGCCGGATGCTGCGGGACGCGGCCGCACAACTGTGCCGCACCCCGGCAGTGCTGGGTCCGGCCGACGACGGCGGCTGGTGGGCGCTGGGCCTGCACGACGCCACCCACGCCGCGGTGCTGCCGCAGGTGCCGATGTCCACCGCGACGACCGGCGAGCACACCCTGGCAGCGTTGCACGGCCGCGGTCTGCGCCCGGCCCTGCTGCCGCGCCTGCGCGACGTCGACACCGCCGCGGACGCTGTCACCGTCGCGGCGGCCTGCCCGCCGGGCGCCCGGTTCCCGGCCGCCGTGGCCCGGTGGCTGCCGGCCGGCAACACCGGAAAGCCACCGGCCGTCGTCGCCCGGCCGATGACCGGCGGCCGCACCGGGAAGCCGCCCGCCGCTGCCACCCTGCCGATGACCAGCACCAACGCGGGGAAGCCGCCGTCGATGGCCGGGGGTGAGACGCTGTGAACCAGGCGCTCACCGCCTGCCCGCCCGGCGAGCAGGCCGCACTCGACCTCTACGACAGTGCCCTGCTGCGGGCCGTCACCGGCGGGGAAGCGCAGCTGGTGATGCGGGCGCCGGACGGCCGTGAACACCGGGTGGACGCCGCCGCGTGGTGCCGGGCCGCCCGTCCCGGCGATCGCGGACTGCTCGAACGCTGCACCGGCGCGACCCTCGACGTCGGCTGCGGTCCGGGCCGGCTCACCGGCGCCCTGCTGCGCCGTGGCCGGCCGGTGCTCGGCATCGACGTGAGCGCGGCGGCCGTACGCCTGACCCGCGCGCGCGGCGCCCCGGCCCTGCGCCGCGACGTGTTCGCGCCGGTGCCCGGGCACGGCCGCTGGGAGCACCTGCTGCTCGCCGACGGCAACCTCGGCATCGGCGGCGACCCGGCCGCGCTGCTGCGGCGCTGCCGTGACCTGCTCGCCGCGCACGGCCGGCTGCACACCGAAGTGGAACCGCCCGGCACCGGCAGCTGGTCCGGCCCGGCCACCCTGCACGACGGTGCCGGCAGCTCAGGCGCGCCACTTCGCTGGGCGCAGGTCGCCGCCGACGATCTGGCGCCCCTGGCCCACGCCGCGGGCCTGCACATCCGTACGAGCTGGACGGAGGCCGGCCGATGGTTCACGACCCTGGCTCCCGCGTGAGCCGGACCCTGACCTGGCTCACCGAGCCACCCCGGCGCGGGCCGCTGCGCCCCGGCGCCTTCTCGTCCCCGCTGCGCTCGGCCCGGCTGACCAGCCTGCTCGGCATCGCGCTCGCCGTCGCGTTCGGGATCTGCTTCGTCACCGGTGTGCTCAGCCACCTGATTCAGCAGCCGCCCGGCTGGTTCCGGTGGCCGTCGCGCCCGGCCGGCCTTTACCGCTTCACCCAGGGCCTGCACGTGGCGACCGGCCTGGCGGTCGTGCCGCTACTCGGCGCGAAACTCTGGTCGGTCTACCCGCGGCTGTTCACCTGGCCGCTGCTGCGCGGCGCGGCGCACGCCGCCGAGCGGCTGTCGGTCGCCGCGCTGGTCGCGGCGGCACTGTTCCAGGTGGTCAGCGGCATTCTGAACACGGCCTACTGGTACGCGCCGATGCCGTTCTTCTTCACCGCCGCGCACTACTGGGTCGCCTGGCTCGCCATCGGCGCGCTCCTGGTGCACATCGGCGTGCAGCTTCCCGCCGTGCGGCGCGCCGGGCCGCCTGTACCCGGGGAGACGGTCGGGCGCCGCCAGGTCCTGCTGGCGGCCGGCGCGGCAGCCGGGGTCATCACGATCGCCACCGTCGGCCAGACCGTCCGCCCGCTGGCCGCCGTCTCCGTGCTCGCGCCACGGCGTCCCGGCACCGGACCGCAGGGACTGCCGGTCAACCGCACCGCAGCTGCAGCCGGGGTCCAGGAGTCCGCGATGGACCCCGCCTACCGCCTCACCGTCACCGGCTTCGGCCGCAGCGTCGAGCTGAGCCGCGCCGACCTGGCGGCTCTGCCGCAGCACACCGCGGTCCTGCCGATCGCCTGCGTGGAGGGCTGGAGCGCGGTCGGCACCTGGTCCGGGGTACGGCTGCGCGACCTCGCCGCTCTCGTCGGCGCCGACCTCGCCGGATGCGAGGCCCAGGTGGAGTCCCTGCAGCCGGCCGGCCGGTACCGCACGTCGGTGGTGGCCGGCCCGCACCTGGCCGACGGCGCCACCCTGATCGCGCTGCGGCTCGGCGGCGAGGACCTGGCACTCGACCACGGCTACCCGGCCCGGCTGATCGCGCCGAACCGGCCCGGCGTCCTGCAGACCAAATGGGTCGACCGGATCACGCTGCGGAGCGTCCGGTGAGACGTGCGCTCATCGCCGCCGGTGCGCTGACCATGGCGTACGCGCTGATCGGCGCCGTCACCGACAGCGACGTCGACCACCTCGGCGTGCTGGCGTTCCTGCTCGCCGTCCTGCTGCTGCACGACGCCGTGTTCCTGCCGCTCCTGCTGGCCGCCGGCGCCCTGATCCGCCGCGTGATCCCGTCCGGCTGGCAGGCCACGGTCCGCACGGCGGCCGCCGTCGACCTGGCCGTCGTCGTGGTAGCGCTGCCACTCGTGCTGGGCTTCGGAAGATCGCCGGGCAACCCCAGCGTGCTGCCTCGCCCGTACGCCGCCGGTCTGCTCCTGACCCTGGCCGTGTGCACCGGGACCGTCCTGGCGTGCCGTAAGAAAATCGAAAGATCGCCGGGCGGGCGCCGCAGGCGCCCGAGTGAGTAACCTCCGAACGTGACCCACCAGGTACTCGTCGTCGACGACGACCCGACCGTCAGTGACGTCGTGCGCCGCTACCTCGAGCAGGACGGCTGCCGGGTGCGGCTGGCCGCCGACGGTCTCGCCGCGCTCGCCGCCGTCGACGCCGAACGCCCCGACCTCGTCGTGCTCGACCTGATGCTCGGCGGCCTCGACGGTCTCGAGGTGTGCCGGCGCCTGCAGCGCGAGCAACCCGGCCTGCCGGTCGTCATGCTCACCGCGCTCGGCGAGGAGAGCGACCGGGTGCTCGGCCTGGAGGTCGGCGCCGACGACTACGTGACCAAACCGTTCAGTCCGCGCGAGCTGGTCCTGCGGGTGCGGTCGGTGCTGCGCCGTACGGCGCCGGCCGCGACGCCGCGGCCCGCCCTGCTGCGCGACGGCGCGCTGAGCGCCGACACCGGCCGCCGCACCGCCGAACTGGACGGCCGGCCACTCGCCCTGACGGTACGCGAGTTCGACCTGCTGGAGTTCCTGATGCGCAACCCGGCCCGGGTGTGGTCGCGCGCCGAGCTGCTCGACCGGGTGTGGGGCTGGAACTTCGGCGACCAGTCCACCGTCACCGTCCACGTGCGCCGCCTGCGCGAGAAGATCGAGCCGGACCCGGCCGCGCCCACCCGGCTCGTCACCGTCTGGGGCGTCGGCTACCGCTACGAACCGGCCGGCCATGCGTGACATCGTCCTGATCGGCCTGTACTCGCTGGCCGCCGGCACCGCGGTCGGCCTGCTCGGCGCCGCCGCGCTGCGCCTGCTGCGCGGACGTTCGATCACCGTGCACGTCTGCGCCCTGCTGGCCATCACCGTGGCCGCGGTCGTCGCCGGGGTGGTCACCGTCTGCAAGGCCATGTTCCTGTCCAACCACGACCTGCAGGTCGTGCTCGTCACCGTCGGCGCGTCCGCGGTGGTCAGCCTGGCGCTCGGCACGGTCTTCGGCCGCCGGCTCGCCGCCGCCGCGATGTGGGCCGCGCAGGCCCGAGACCAGGAACGGCGCATGGAGGCCGGCCGCCGTGACCTGGTCGCCTGGGTGTCGCACGATCTGCGCACCCCGCTGGCCGGGATGCGGGCGATGACCGAGGCGCTGCAGGACGGCGTCGTCGCCGACCCGCAGACCGTCGCCGACTACCACCGGCGGATCCGCGCCGAGACCGACCGGATGAGTGGCCTGGTCGACGACCTGTTCGAACTGTCGCGCATCCACGCCGGCACCCTGCGGCTCACCCCGACCGAGCTGCCGCTGGCCGACATCGTCTCCGACGCCGTCGCCGCGGTCGTCCCGCTGGCCGGCAGCCGCGGCATCCGGGTGCTGGCCACCGAGAAGAACTGGCCCACCGTCACCGCCGGCGCCGCCGAACTCAACCGGATCCTGAACAACCTGCTCACCAACTCGCTGCGCTACACCCCGGCCGACGGCAGCATCCGCATCGACGCCGGCCGGGACGCAGGCACGGTCTGGTTCGCGGTGTCCGACAGCTGCGGCGGCATCCCGGACGACGACCTGCCGCGGGTGTTCGACGTGGCGTTCCGCGGCAGCCGGGCGCGTACCCCGGAGGCCGCCGGCGGCGGCGGGCTCGGCCTGGCCATCGTGCGCGGCCTGGTGGAAGCGCACGGCGGCCAGGTGCACGCCCGCAACATCACCGGCGGCTGCCGATTCGAGGTACGCCTACCCGCGCTCGCCGCCGCGACCGTCACTCACCGCCGGTGACCTCCCCGGGCGGTACGACGCCGAGGTCGCTGCACACGTCGTGCACGCCCGGCGTGGACCAGGCGAGCTGCCGGATCATCTTGCGCGCCTCGGTGGACGGGACGTCCCCCGACAGGATCACCACCCGGTTCTGCACCTGGATCGTGAGGTGACCGCCGCGGATGTGCGGGTTGCTGAGCACCGACGCCGCGACCACCTCCGCGATCAACTCGTCGGTCGACATCCCCAGAGAACAGTCCGCCGGCTCGGACCAGTCGTCGGGATTCTCAGGGAGCGAGTGCATGAGCGTGGCCTCCGGTGTCGCCGAATCAGGCACAGGACGGCGACCAGCCTGCTCGACCCACGTGGCGAGCGGTCCGCGACCGTATGACAGTTCCGTGACGGTTCAGCCGTTTCGGTGGCATTGTCGTACCACCGTCACGCGTCTGCGGAACGGTGGTGCGCCGCAGCCGAACCCGGGTGAATCGTCGTCGCCGCATCGGGCGGCGTGCTGTCACCCACTCAGATCGCGGATTCGGTAACCCTGCACGCCGGCCGCGGCGAGAACCGCGCCGATCACGAGCATGACCACCGCCGCGGTCACGCCGACCGGGGCCAGCGGGACGGGCGCGAGGTGCGCGAACGGGGAGAGGTCGAGGACCCAGCCCGGTGCGCCGGCGCTGTCAGCGACGATCTGCAGCAGGAACGCCCCGGTGGTGGGCAGCACGCCGATCGCCGCCACGGCGCGCGGGGCGTACCCGGTCGCGAACACGGCCGCGCCGAGACTGAGCATGGCCACCGGCAGGACGTTCCAGGTGCCCCGCAGCGCCGCGCCGGCGGTCAGGCCGCCGCCGGCGGCAGTGACGCCCGCCCAGACGGCCAGCGCGGCAACGGTGACCAGCGCGGCCATGCCGGACGCGGTCGCGGCCGCTTCGGCGCCGAGCAGACGCACCCGGCTGACCGGTTGGGCGGCGATCAGGGTGAGACGCCGGTCGGACTCGGCAGCGACGAAGGTGCCCATCCGGATCGCGGCGAACGCGCCGACGGGCAGCGCCAGGACCGCGAAGATCGCGGCGGTGAACCCCTCGACCCGGTCGAGGCTGCCGAATCCGGCCTGCCCGGCCATCTCGCTGACGGTCGTGTTCTGCGCCATGAATGCGGTGACCGATACCGCGGTCAGGCCGATCAGCAGGAAGTAGGCGAGCACGCCGGCGGTCCAGGCCAGCAAGGGCAACAGCATGCGGCGTACGGCGAACGCGTGCACCCCGCCGAGCAGCCCCCGGTTCGCCCGGCCGCCGGCGCCGGCGGTGAGCAGACCGCCGGCGGCGTCGCGTCGTCCGGCGAGCCACAGTGCCGCGGCACCCGTACCTGCGGTGACCAGCAGCAGCACCACCAGCGGCAGTACGCGGTTCTCGCCGTACGGTGAACTGATCTCGATGAGCCCGAGCGGGGAAAGCCAGCGCAGCCAGGCGAGCCCGGTGACGCCGTCGCCGGCCATCCGCAGCAGCAGGGCGCCGCCCAGCACGCCCACCGCCGCGCCGGAGGCCGTGGCGCGGGCGGCGAACAGCTGGGCGGCCAGCGCAGCGGTGGCCGCGCTGAACAGCCCGATCAGGCCGATCCCGGCGCCGTGGAGCAGCGCGCCGAACGGCCGGTCGGCGGTCAGTGACAGTGCCGCGGTGACGGCAGCTCCGGTCAGGACCGCGACCGCGGCGACGACGGTCAGATGCCGTGCGGTCAGGGTCCGCAGAGCGACGCGGCCGGCGAGCAGCAGATCCCATCGACCGGCCTCCTCCGCGCCGCGGGTGATGCGGGTGACGGTGAGAATCGCCCACGTGCCGAGCAGGATCGCGACGGGAGTGCCGGCGCGCCAGACGGTGAAGCCGCCGGCGTGGTCCAGAGCCACCGGATTCCCGAACAGGGTGCGGATGGCCGGATTGCCGGCGATGTTCCGCAGGCCCGCGGCAGCGGCCGGGTCGGCCGTCACGCCGGCGTGGGTCGCCGCGATGACCGCGGTCATCCCGGCCGAAATGCCCAGCACGATCAGCGATCCCGGCCAGACCTGCCGGACCGCGAGCCGGTTGATCGCCGGAGCGGCGTTCATCGCAGGGCCTGGTGTCCGTAGTAGTCCAGGAAGATCTCCTCCAGGCTCGGTTCGCGGATCGACACACCGGTGACGTCGGCGTCGGCGAGCGAACGCAGGGCCGGCGCCGGCGGCCCGACCAGGGTGAATCGCAGACTGTGATCGGCGCTCACGACGTCCTGCACGCCGGGGATCCCGGCCAGCCGCGGCGCTGTGCCGGTGTAGGCGACGGTGACCTCGCGGCGGTGCAGGGCGCGCAGCTCACCGACGGCGGCCACCTCGATGAGCCGCCCGGCGCGCAGGATGCCGATCCGGTCGCAGAGCGCTTCGACCTCGGCGAGCTGGTGCGAGCTGAGAAAGACGGTCTGGCCGCGCTCCCGGGCGTGCCGGACGGCGGTGCGGAATTCGCGTTCCATCAACGGGTCCAGGCCGCTGGTCGGCTCGTCGAGCACCAGCAGCGGCGCCCGGGTGGCGAACGCGGCGACCAGCGCGACCTTCTGCCGGTTGCCGGTCGAGTAGGCCCGGGCCGGCTTCGACGGGTCCAGCTGGAATCGTTCGACCAGCTCGTCACGGTAGCCGCGGTCGACGCCCGGACCGGTCGCCGCCAGCAGCTCCAGATGCTCGCCACCGGTCAGCCGCGGCCACAGCGCCACATCGGCGGGCACGTACGCCACGCTGCGGTGTGCCCGTACGGCATCGCCGGCGTCGACGCCGAACAGGTGGGCGTGCCCGGTGGTCGGGCGGGCCAGCCCGAGCAGCATGCGGATGGTGGTGGACTTCCCGGCGCCGTTGGGCCCGAGGAACCCGAACACCTCACCCGCCGCGACGTCCAGATTGAGATCGTCGACGGCGGTCAACCGTCCATACCGCTTGGTCAGGTGGACTGCACGCAGCGCGACATCGTCCATGACGGGTGTGCCTTTCCGGTCGCAAACGGATCATGACCGCCGACCAGACTTCCCGGCACACCTGTCGTCACCGTACTCCCGCGGTTGCGGGGACGGTAGAGGCGATCACGTGGCGGCTACCAGGTCCACTTCTGCAGCGTGCTGCCGTTGCAGGTGGCGAGCTGGATCACCGCGTTGTTGGCCGGGGACGCCGCGGCCAGGCACAGCGTGGTCCGGGCGATCGGCCGGATCGTGCCGTCCGCCGGGAACTGCCAGGTCTGCGAGGCCGTGTTGTTGCACGTGTACGCCCAGATCCGCTGACCCGCCGCGAAGTTGCCCTGCGGCACGTCCAGACAGTTGCCGAGGACCCGCACCGAGTTGTCGGACGGTAGCCGGGTCAGCGCCTGCGCCTTGCTGTTGTTGCACGTGTACGCCTGCAGGTACGTCCGGATCGCCAGCGCCGACGACGGCACGTCGACGCACCGGCCGGTGCTGTTGCGCACCGGGCTCAGCAACGGGTTCGGTCCGCGCGCGACCTGGACCATCTTCGCCACCGAGGGGACGCCCGCGGCGTCCACGATGAACAGCATGTAGTAGCCGGGCGGCGCCACCCCGCCGGTGGGCGGCCCGGTGACCGTCAGCGTCGTCCCGGACGCGGTGAATCGCAGCGGGACGTAGCGTTGCCCCTGGTCCACGCCGTGCGTGACGTCGCTGAGCCCGACCAGCCCGACCTTGCGGATGTCGGCCGCCTGCTCCGACGAGATCGTGAACGTCGTGTTGATGCCGATCCCGGCCGGCGCCGCCGCGATGACCGGCCGGGTCGCGAGTTCGCCGTCGGCGCCGTACAGATACGGCGGGCTGAAGTACTCGACGTTCTTCTCCAGGTATCCGACCTGCATGCAGACCTTGCAGACCCCGCCGCCACCGGTCATCACCCGGCCGTCGGGCAGCAGCACCGCGGTCGAGTGGTACTGCCGGATCCGGCTCGCCCCGGCGAGCACGGTCCATTCGCCGGTCGCCGGATCCCAGCGCTCCGCCGTGGTCACCGCACTGGCCAGATCGACCAGGGTGTTGCCCGCCGCGCTGGTCATGCCGCCGGTCGCCAGCACCGAGCCGTCGGCGAGCACGGTCAGATTGTGCTGGCGGCGCCCGGCCGACATCGGCCCGGTCGAGGTGACCGCCGGAACCAGCCTGGTGTTGCTGTCGAGCACGACGGCGCTGCGGGTGGGCACCTGCGCGAGCCCGTCCTCGGTGACGTTGCCGCCGCCGGCCACGATCGTCTTGCCGATGTCGTAGGTGGCGAAGCTGCCGTAGTCGCGGGCGATCCCGTCGCGGGTGCTGGTGCCGGTGGTCGCCCCGTTCCCGGCCGTGTTGACGGTCCACCCGGCGTTGAACGGGCCGAACAGCCCGACCTGGGTGTCCGGGCGCGACCCCAGGAACGGGTACACCCGGGCGCTGTACTTGGTGAATCCGGTCAGCGCGCGGATCGCGCCGTTGTTCTGGTACACCTCGGCGGTCGCCGGGCCACCGCCGATGATGACCCCTTCGCCGTTGGCCGTCGCCGCCACCGACGGATACCAGCGGGCGGCGGCCATGTCGTTGCCGCGCGTCCACGTCTCGGTCTGCCAGTGGAAGACGTAGGTCCGGACCGTTCCGGCGAGTTGCGCGTTGGCGTTTCCGCCGGCTATCAGAATGTTGCCGTTCGGCAGGTGCGCGAAGCCCGCGCAGAAGATGTTGCTGCCCATCAGATCGACGCGTTTTTCGGTGTTGTCGACCGGATTCCAGACCGCGGCGCGGGTGTACGTGTGATTCGGGTACGTCTCGCTCGCGTTGTCGCCGACCGAGTCCCAGATCAGCACCTTGCCGTTCGGCAGCACCGCCGAGAACACCGGGACGACCGGCGTCAGCGTCACCGGACTCCACGCGCCCGACAATTCGGGATCCGCGTCCACGGCCCGCCTCGACCGCGTCGTACCGGGGCGGATGCCGGTCTCGCGCTGGATCCGCTGCGCGTTGGCGGTGGTGTTCTGCTCGATCACCCGCATCGGGGTGCCCACGAGATCCTCGGCCAGATGCTCGGCGTCGTGGTCGTGGCCGACGTGGTGCGCGTGCGTCACGGCCGGCGGCGCGGCCGGAGCGGTGGCAGCGGTGAGCGAGGCGCCGAAAAGAAATGCGACCGAGAAGAGGCCGGACAACAAATGCGTACGCATGACGGCATTCCCTCCCCGCGCAATCCCGCATATCGGAGGTCATGAATGGGCTGACCGATGGTGCCACCATAGCCCTCACTTTGGCCGCCATCAATGCGGTATTGCGTCGCCGTTCGGGTGAACACGATCGGCCGATCGGCCACCTCAGCCGGCGCGGGGCGTGCGGCTCAGCCGCTGCCAGATCCAGCTCGACGGCACCCGCCGGCCGTACAGGACGTACTGGCTGACCGCGTCGATCGTCAGCGTGTCCAGCAGCGCCCGCCGGTCCCACGGCTGCCCGGCGAACAGAATCTGATCGCCGGCCCGCAGCTCGTCGCCGTCGGCAGGCCCCAAGGCGACCTCGCCGTCGCGCATCACCAGCAGCGGCACGATGTCCAGACGCTGGTCCCGGTCGTCGGGGTGGCGCAGCAGGTCACCGATCGTCGCCGGCCCGCCGCCCAGCCACCGGGTCAGCGCCGGCGCGTCGTGCTCGTCCACCGTCGTACGCCACAGCCCCTGCAGCCGGCGGCCGCACCGCTTGTGCAGCCGCTCGATCATGGCTTCCGCCCACTGATCGCCGAGCGCCGGCATGTCGCGCAGGAACCGCCACAGCAGCGGGGTGCTCAGCTGCGCGTAGATCTCGTGCGCGGTCACCTCGGCCGGCACCAGCAGCGAATCGACCCGCATGGCGGCGAACAGCGGCGCTGTCTCCGGCCGGTTCTGCCGCGACGCGACGAACAGCTCCGGATTGATCCGGCGGGCGGCGGCGACCAGCGACAGATTGGTGGTGTCGTTGTCGGTGCCGGCCACGAACCCGACCGCGTCGCCGAGGTCGGCGCGGGCCATCACACTCGGCTCGGAGCCGTCGCCGACCACCACCCACGGCTCGTCGGCGGTCGTCGCGTTGTCGATCACGGTGACGGTCAGGCCCTCCGCGCGCAGGTCCTCGGTGAGTTCGCGGCCGAACCGGCCGTACCCGCACAGCACCCAGCGGCCGGCCCGCGGCGGCTGCCCGCGCGGCGGCAGCTCCGCGCCCGGGCCGCTCTCCAGCCACACCATCAACTGGTACGAGGCGGGAGCGCGCAGGGCCAGCCGCAGGTGATCGCCGTACCGGTCGAACGCGTTGACCACGGTGGGGGAGCCGAACGCTGCCATCCGGTGCCCGACGGCCGGGGACACCGTGCGGGCGATCACCGGCAGGTCCGGGCGTACCAGGGCGGCCGTCATGCTGACCGCCAGGTTCACCTCGTCGTCGTCGGTCAGCGCCAGCACCCCCTCGCAGTACGGGTGGCCCAGCCCGGCATGCTCCAGCGTCTTCGGGTTGCGGGCGTCGCCGGCCAGCCCGGGCACGTCGGCGTGATAGGCCTCGATGTCCAGCGCGTCGACCCGGTCCGCGCTGGTGTCGACCACCACCAGGCGCCGGCCCAGCGCGTCCAGCGAGCGGCCCAGCAGCTGACCGGTCTGGCCGTACCCGGCGATCAGCAGGAACGGCTCGCGGATCCGGGCCACCGTGCGGGTGAAGCGTTGCAGGGCCAGGGCCTGCCGGAACGCCCGGTCCTGCAACAGCGTCAGCAGAGAGCCGATGGCGTACGCCCACCCGATCACGGTCAGGTAGATGCTCGCGATCACCCACAGCCGCTGCGCGCCGGTGAACGCGTGCGGGATCTCGCCGTACCCGATGGTCGTCGCCGTGTAGCTCATGAAGTAGAACGCGTCGAAGAACCCCATCCGCGCCGGCTGCCCGGCATCGTCCCGCCCCGGGATCAGGGTCAGCCCCAGCACACTGATCGCAAAGATCGTGATCAGTACGATCAGCGGCGCCCGCATCCGCCGCAGGATGAGGAACACCGTCGGCGGCCCCTGCACCGCCGCGGCGATCCGCGTCCAGCGCCGGGCCGCGCGGGGCCGGGCCTCGTCGCGGCCGATCATCCGCCGCACTCTCATCTCTCAGAGCCGCTTCTCTCAGCGCCGCTGGAACGAGACGGTCTCGATGACCAGCAGGACCACCGAGACGATGTTGGCCATCAGCGCGCCGCCGGACAGCGACACCACACTGGCCATCGACTCGCCGTCCAGGCCGGCCGCGGAGATCTGGGTGGCCCACGTCCAGGCCAGCGTCGCCGCGATCAGCTGCAGGTCGGCGACCAGGCTGGTGGCCAGGTGCACCGCGCCGATCTGGGTGCGGTCGCCGAACTTCAGCACGGTGGCGATCAGGTTCACCACGACGGCGGCGAACAGCTCGTACTCGTTGTGCAGGGTCGGGTCGTCGATGTCGCCGATGAAGAAGCCGAAGTTCAGCGTCGCGGCCAGCAGCACGAAGAACCCGAAGATCACCTTTTCCAGACTCATGGACGCTCCCGAATGTCGGACGCCTCACGCTACGTCCTGCGCGGAGCCGCCGCAGAATGGCGAGGGTGATCCGCCGCCCACGCCTGGCCGACGCGCCGCCCGGCGTCCGCGCGGCGGTCGAGGAACTGCTCGGCGGCCCGATCCGCACCGAGCACCCGGCCGATGCCGGGTTCACGCCGTCGATCGCCTCGGTCGTGGCCGGCGGCGGCGGGACCCGGCTGTTCGTCAAGGCCGGGCCCGCCGGCCTCGGTGACGCTGTGCAGGCCGGCGTGGTCCTCGCCGACGTGACCGGCGACCTCGGCCCACGGCTCGTCGGCTGCGCGGTGGTCGGGCCGTGGCGAGTGGCGGCCTACGAGGTCGTCGAGGGCGAAACGGTGACGCGATGGGAAAGCGCGGACCTGCCGCACGTTCTTGCGATGGTGCAACGCCTGCGGGACCTGCTGGATCCGTGCCCGATCGGCGGCACCTCGCCGTACGCGGAAGTGTTTGTGCCCCTGCTCGGCACCTGGCAGGCCCTGAACGGCGAGCCCGGCCACCGCCGCATCGCCGTCGACCATGTCCGCGGCCGGCCGCTGCCGGTGAACATTCCGATCCCGCTGCTCGCCGAACTGGAGCGAGGCTGGCTCGGCGCCCTCACCGGCGGCACCGCGCTGCACCACGGCGACCTGCGGCGCGACAACATCATCCGGCAGCCCGGCGGCCGGCTGCGGATCGTCGACTGGACCCATCTGTGGACGGCGCCCGGCTGGATGGACCTGATCCGGCTGGCGCCGGACCTCGCCGCGTGCGGGCACGACCCCGAACAACTCCTCCAGCGTTCCTGCTGGCAGGACGCCCCGGCACGCGACGTCGACGTGGCGCTCGCCGGGCTGGCCGGCCGCGCTTGGCGGGAGGGCCACCTGCCGGAGCTGCCGGACTTGCCGGGGCTGCGCCACATGCAACGGGAACAGGGCTCATGCCTGCTGCGCTGGCTGGAGTCGCGGCTGCCTCGCCGTCCACGACGGTGAGGTCGGAATCCTGGCCGCTGATCCGGGACCGATAGCCGGTGACGGCCACGATCTCGTGGCCGCGGCGCAGGGCTTCGGGGGGAGCAGCCAGTCGCCGACGCTGCCGGAGGTGGTGCCGGTCTTCAGGAAATTCGGCTGTGTCAGACGGTGAAGGTGACGCCGGTGAGGCGTTCGCTGTCGGCCCACAGGGTCGCGCCGGTGGCCCGGTCGTCGGCGCCGCGGGGGAGGCGGGCCGGTTTCGGGGTGCCGGAGTCCTGGCGGCGCCCGGCCGGGCCGATGAAATCGCCGCTGCGGACGCCGGGCTCGGTCGCCGCGTAGAGGGAGGGCCAGGCGGCGCCCTCGGGGGAGCCCATCGCCACCTTCGCCAGCAAACCCATCATGCGCCTGGCGACAGCGCCCTGTGTCTCCTGCTGCAGGTTGGTCATCGCCGCACCGGGATGCACCGCGACCGCGGTCATCGGGGTGCCGGCCAGCCGCCGGGCGAGTTCGACGGTGAACACGATGTTGGCCCGCTTGGACTTGGCGTAGGCGCCCATCGGCCGGTAGCGGCGTTCGCTCATCAGGTCGGTGAGCTCGCCGCTGGGCCACCGGGCGGCGATCGCGCTCACGGTCACCACGCGGGCCGCCGGCGCACGGCGCAGAGCGGGCATGACCTGGGCGGTGAAGGCGAAGTGCCCCAGGTGGTTGGTGCCGAAGGTCATCTCGAAGCCGTCGGCGGTGGTGCGGCGGTCCGCGATGTTCATGACGCCGGCGTTGTTGAACAGCAGGTCCAGCGGGCCGCCGTCGACGACCTGTTTCGCCGCGGTCCGGACCGAATGAAGATCACTCAGATCGAGCACGACAGTGTCGAGCTCGGCGCCGGGCACCCGGGCGCGGATCGCCGCGGCGGCGGAGGCGAGCCTGCTCGGGTCGCGCCCCGCCAGCACGACCCGGGCGCCCCGCCCGGCCAGCACGAGCGCCGTCTGCCAGCCGATTCCGCTGTTCGCACCGGTGATCAGGGCGACGCGCCCGGTCTGGTCGCCGATCTCTGCGGGGGTCCAGGATGCCATCGGAACTCCTTCGTAATGAACATTCATTCAATAGCGACGCTACGGCGGCCGGATCGGCTTGTCAAATGAACGTTCATTAGTAGGCTGGGTGGCATGCGGACCCGCGATCCCGAGACGAAACGCCGGCAACTGCTCGAAGCGGCCCTGGAAGAGTTCGCCGCCTACGGTGTGGCCGGCGCCCGCGTCGACCGCCTGGCCAAGCGAGCCGGCATCAGCGCCGGCCTGGTCTACTCGTTCTACAAGAACAAGGACGACCTGTTCGAGGCGGTCTTCGACCTGATCGTCGAGCAGACCGTCACCGCCGTCCCGATCGACGCCGACGACCTCGGTGAGTACGCCGGACGTCTCTACGACGCCGGCACGGCCCACCCGCACGTGCTGCGTTTCGTCGCGTGGTATCAGCTCGAGCGCGGCGATACGGCCTCCCGGCGGGCATCGACCGCGGCCGCGATGGCCGACAAGGTCGCCGTGATCGCGGACGCCCAGACCAGAGGCGTCGTCACCGACCGCATCGCCGCGCCGGAGATCCTCGCGCTCGTGCTGGCGCTGGCGAACATGTGGCAGCTACGCGAACCGGAATTCCTGGACCTGGTCGAGAGCGGCCGCCGCAGGGCCGCCGTGGTCGACGCCGTCCGCCACCTCACCCGTCCGGCGGCACCGTGACCAGCCCCCTGGTTGCGCAGCCGCGCTCGCCTTCCGATACGGGGATGGTCAAGCGGTGCTGGCCCGCAGTTCCAGGTGGTGGGCGATGAGATGGCGGGCCGGCGCCGGCGAGGCGCCGCTCAGCCGTGCGGTGAGGCAGTCCAGGGCGGCCCGGGCGATCGCCGGTTTGTCGGGAGACACGGTGGTCAGCGCCGGATTGGCGTACCGTCCGTCTTCGACGTCGTCGAAACCGGCGACCGCCAGGTCGGCCGGCACCCGCAGGCCGTGCGCGGTGGCTGCGTGCAGCGCCCCGAGGGCCAATTGATCGCTGAAACAGAACACCGCGTCGACATCGATCGCAGCGGCGAGTAGATCGCGCATGGCCGCTGCGCCGTCCGAGCGGTGCAGGTGCGCGACGGGGATCTCCAGGGCCGGGTCGTGCGGCAGCCCCGCCCCGGCGAGGGCCTGCCGGTAGCCGTCGAGCCGCCGCTGCGCGGTCCCGTTGCTCAGGTGCGGCTGCAACCCGATGGCGGCGATCCGGGTGCGGCCGGTTTCGATCAGGTGCCGGGTCAGTTCGCGGGCGGCGGCGACGTTGTCGATGACGACGTGGTCGAGCAGCCCGTCGGCGTCCTGCTCGCCGAGCAGCACCAGCGGCGCGGCGTCGGGGCGGCGGCGCAGGTCGGCGGGGGACAGGCCCCACGGGCTCATCACCAGGCCGTCGACGGCCTGACCGCGTACGCCGTCGAGCAGTTCGCGTTCGCGGCGGGCGTCGCCGCCGGTCTGCTGCACCAGCAGGGTCCAGCCGCGCTGTTCCGCCTCGTCGGCCAGGTGCCCGGCGAGCTCCCCGAAGTACGGCGAGGCGATCTCCGGGATGACCAGCGCGACCAGTCCGGACCGGCCGCCGCGCAGGTGCCGGGCGGCCGCGTTGGGTTGGTATCCCATCTCGTCGAGCACCCGCTGCACCCGCTCGCGGGTCTGCGGCGCGACCAGCGCGAAGCCGGAGACGACGTTGGAGACCGTCCGCACGGACACGCCGGCGCGCTCGGCGACCTGACGAAGATTCGCAGCCACGCGAACATGCTAGCGCCAGGGGTTGCAACGTGGCATGCCACGTTGCAACATGGGGTGCATGACGACTTCCCTCGATGCCCGCGAAGATGCCCGCAAAGCCATCTACACCGACGGCATCACCGCCCTGCGCGGCGCGTTCAGCGTCGACTGGGCCGACCGCATGCGCGCCGACATCGAGACCGCGTTCGCCGAGGCCAAGGACCGGCCGGGCGGCGCGGTCGGCCGCGGGCCGCACCGCTACTACGTGGAGATCCACCCCGAGCAGCTCAGCGGCTTCGTCGACCTGGTCACCCACCCGTGGGTGACGGCGGTCAGCGCCGCGGTGCTGGGGGAGGACTACAAGATCGTCGAGCTGGGCTTCGACATCCCGTTCGCCGGCGCGGTCAACCAGCCGTGGCACCGCGACTTCCCGATGCCCGAGGTCACCCGCACCGAGGGCCGGCTCAACTCGCTCGCCTTCAACCTGACCGGCGTGGACACCACCGAGGACATGGGCCCGTTCGAGATCGCCCCGGGCACCCAGTTCGACGACGACCCGTCGTTCGGGCACGGCATGTTCCCGCGCAAGACGCAGTACGGCCGGTATGAGGAGCGCGCCGTCCGCAAATACCCGAAGCGCGGCGACATCTCCGCCCGCTCAGCGCTGACCATCCACCGCGGCACGCGCAACTACTCGCAGTTCTCCCGCCCGGTGCTGGTGCTCGGCGTGGACGCCGCCGACGCCACCAACAGCGACAAGCACGACCTGGCCGTCACCGAGAAGTTCTGGGCGACGCTGCCGGCCGAGGTGCGCGACCACCTGGACTGCCCGATCGTCGAGAAGCTGACGCCGATCACCCAGAAGCACACCATCGAGGGCCTGGTCATGGGCGACGCGTAACGGGCAGCGTCAGCGCGGCGACGACCGCGCGATGGTCGGCGTTGCGCACCGCGTGCACCGACACGTCACGCACCCCGATCCGCTCGTCGACCAGCACATGGTCGATCGTCACCGGCGGAATCAGATCCCCGTCGTAAGGCCCCCAGCTGGCGATCAGCCCCGCACCCACCGCGTCGGCCGCGTCCCGGTAACCGGTGCCGATCAGCGCCCGCAGCTTCGCGTGATCCAGCGTCGCGTTGAAGTCGCCGAGCAGGATCCGCGGCACGCCGTCCGGGTCGGCCGGCAGTTGCTCGCGCAGGTCGGCGCTCCAGCCGTTGAGCACGCTGGGATGCGCCGGCGCGAGCGGATGCACCGACTCCACGAACACCGGGGCAGCGCCGGGCGGCGCGATCGTCGCGTACGCCTGCCGGAACCCACCATCGTTGCGGCGTGACCCCGCCTCGGTCAGCGGGTAGCGAGCATAGATCGCGGATCCGCTCGCCCCGTCCTCCGCCGCGAGCTGCTGATACGGCAGCAGCCCGGCGATCCCCGCAGCCCGCAGCGCCGCCTCGCCGTCCGCGGTGAACTCCTGCACCGCGAGCACGGCGACGTCCTCCTCCCGCACCAACCGCACGAGGTCCGCCGGATCAGCCGCCCCGAACCACATGTTCGCCGTCATCACCCGCACCGCCACACCGTCGGTCGGCCCCCGGTCGAGGTCCGGCACGGCACGCGGCAGCACGCACGCTGCCAGGCCGGCCACAGCGACGCCGGCAACCACGCTGGCCACCCACTGCCGCGCCGCCAGCGCCACCAATAGAGGGACCAAAGACCACACCGCGATGTACGGGGTGAAGGCCACAACCATCACCAGGACGCCCCGTTCGACGCCGAACACCCGTCCCACGCACCACACGAGTCCTGGCGCCGGCAACAACCAGAGCAGAACCCGTGGCGGCGCGATGATCATCATGGCGGGCACCGTAACCTGCCGCCGCCAGATCACAGGCTCAGCGGCACCGGGCGCCCGGGCACACCCCCGTCGATCAAGGCGGCCAGCGGCGTGGCCAGATCACGTGGCGAGAACAGGTCCGGCCCGCGATAACCGCGGATGTCACGAAGAGACCACCACCGCAGTTCGGTGATGTTCTCGGCGGCGAGCTCGTCGTCGGACAGGGAGCCGCGCGGCACGAATTCCGCGGCACGAACCAGGAAGTAATCATTGACCACGCCGTCGTGGCCCGGCACGCCGCCGAAGACCGCCTCCTGGTGCCACACGTGCGGCGGGCTGTCGACGGCGAGCCCGATCTCCTCCGCGAGCTCGCGGCGAAGGGCGGCCAGCGGCGTCTCGCCGTCCTCGACCCCTCCGCCGGGCGCCGCCCAGACGACGCGCCCCGGTAAATCGGGAAGGACATGACGGCACAGCAGGACCTCGTGCTGGTCCGTGAGGATGATCGCGCGAACGGAATGGCGGAGCTTCACCGGTCCAGGTGCTCCCACTGCGGGGTGACCACGAGGCCGGCCAGCGCGGCGATGGCGCGGGGCGGGAAGTCGGGCCAGCAGTCGCGCCGGGTGTCGTGCCGGCGGTTCAGGTGCCGATCGAGAAACAGCTGCGTACGGCGCAGCCCGTCCACGCCGGTGGCGGCGTCCAGGTCGCCGGCGGCGATCGCGTCGGCGTACTCGTCGAGGTCGAGCACCCGGTACGGATGGTCGGGCGGCCCGACGATCACGTCGATCCAATGGTCGTCGACGTGCACGGTGTGCCCCTCGTCGACGACTCGTACCAGGTCGCAGTACCACCAGCCGCGCTGGTGCTCCGGGAAGACGACCGGCTGGTTGATCTGGAACCCGGTGTCGAGCAGCACGAAACTGCGCTGCTCGCGCTCGGCGCCCTGCCAGGTGAAGCCCCAGTCGTAGACGACCGCGTCGCCGTCGCGGTAGCCGCGTGCGCGCACGGCGCCGTCGCGGATGACGGTCACGGGGGAGGGCATCCGCCGATCATGCCATCCGGCCGGGTCACGCGGCGGCCCGCAGCCACAGGTCACGGTTGCCGGCGATCAGCACCCGGCCGTCGTGCAGGGTGGTGACCGCCTGCGGCGGGGAGTCGCTGCAGCCCAGCTCGCCGCGCTGCCACCCGCCCGTCCCGTCGCCGAGCCACACGACACCGCAGTAGTCGTCGCGGCGGCCCTCCACGTACGGCCGGGAGTCGTCGACGGCCCCGACCACGACCACGGTCCCGCTGCGGTCGACCGTGACGTCGGCGACCCGGCCGGCGCCCATCCCGGCGGTCGGGACCGGCTTCCAGGTGACGCCGTCCGCGCTGCTCAACACGTACGGAATGTCCTGCTCTCCAGTCTCGGTCCGGTCCACTGCGCCGAACGCCAACCACCGCTCGCCGGCGCGCACGAGCCGGGTCAGCACCAGCTGCGGCGGCAGACCGTCGACGCTCGACACCGTCCATCTGCGGCCGCCGTCGACGGAGCGCCACACACCGACCGTGCCCCACCCGTACCCGATGGCCACCACGGTGTCGCCCTCGGCGGCCATCACCGCCAGCAGTTGCCGGCTGCCGGGCGCCGGGCCGTCGGCGGCCGGCAGATCGACCCGGCGCAGCGACTTCCTGCCGTCGGCGGAGACCAGGACCGCCGGAGGCGGGCCGGCCGACGTGGTCAGGTCGGCGTTGACGACGATGCGACCGCTGCGGGTCCGGACCAGGCCCCGGACCAGGCTGCGCGTACCGTTGCCCTCGAACCCGGCGGTGGACAGGTCGGCCCGGGCCAGCTGCTCGCGCTGCCCGTCGCGGTAACGAGTCAGACCGTCGCTCGCGGCGGCCAGGATGCTGCCCTCCGGTGTCACGAGCGCCGCGTCGGCGTTGATCCCGCCGCCCGGCCAGCCGTTGACCTGATCCGGCGGACCGTCACCGTTTCCCTGCCTGCCGTCCGGTGCCGGATCCAGTTGCAGCCGGTCGCAGGCCTGCGGCCCGGTCCAGTTCGCGGTCACCGCACGATGGCCGTTCAGGTAGTCGCCGAGCGCGAGCACGCAGTCCGCCGCCGGCAGCATGGCCCGCAGTCCGTCGCCCGGCGGCACCCAGTCCGAGGCGGACGGCCAGTCCACCGCGTCGGCGTGGCGCACGAAGCCCAGATCGGTGGCCGGCACCGTGCCGAGTCCGTTGCGGCCTTTCGTGTCGGCGGTCCAGCCGCCCGGCCCGGACTCCGCGACGGGCCGGTGACACGCGGCAGGGAGAAGCAGGATCGTCACGGCGATCAGGCGCAGCAGTCGGGACACGAAGGAGATCATGCCGGAGGTGTCGTGGTTCCATCACATGCCTGCCGCCGCCGCGGATCCGGTCCTACCGTGCCGATAGTGGCACCGGCGCGCCGCCTCCACCGGCATCGAATTCGTCTGACGGTAAGAGGCTCACCATGTGCGATGAAAGCGGTCAGAAGCACGAGCACGAGCTGTACCCACCACTCCCTCCCCGGATCGAGGAGGTGGCACGCCGGCTCGCGGAAATGGCAGTCACCGAGGACAACTACGCGACGATCCTGGAAACGATCTGCGGCGCGACCGACGACTCCCAGCCGGTCGAGCAGTACGACGGCACGCTCGGCGTGACCGTCCCGTTCGTCAGCGCCCACCAGGGCGCCGTCGGCCAGCTGCAGTGGAACGACGACCTGGCCCTGAAATACGTCGACGCCGGCAACGTGTCCGGCGTGCGCTGGTGCTCCGGCACCCTGATCACTGAGAACCTGTTCCTCACCGCCGGCCACTGCCTCGACAGTGTCCCGCGCAGCCCGAACAGCTGGCAGCTCCCGCTGGTCAACGGCACCAACACGGTGATCCCGTCCAGCGAGATCGTCACCAACATGCACGTCAACTTCAACTACCAGCTCGACGCGAACGGCACCCCGCGGCCCGAACAGCGGGTCGCCATCGCTGAGCTCGTCGAGCACCGGCTCGGCCAGCTCGACTTCGCCGTCATCCGGCTGGTCGGCGCGCCCGCGCAGCAGTTCGGCAGCACCGCAGTGGCCGACGAGGACTCCCAGCTGCAGGACATGGTCTGCATCATCGGCCACCCCGCCGGCCAGCGGAAACGCATCGAGGCGGGCCCGGTCACCGGCCTGGTCAACACCCAGATCCGGTACAACGACATCGACACGCTCGGCGGGAACTCCGGGTCGGCGATCCTGTCGCCGACCGGTGAGGTCGTCGGCGTGCACACCAACGGTGGCTGCACCACCGGGGGCGGGTTCAACTTCGGCGTACGCATCAGCAGCATCATCAACGCCTCCCCGACGATCCGGGACCTGGCGACCCGCGCCACCGAGAAGGAACGCGACTGGATCACCGCGCTATACGCCGACCTGCTCGCCCGCCAGCCCGACCAGCAGGGCCTCGACTTCTGGGTCGCCCAGCGCCAGTCCGGGGCGAGTATCCGCGACGTCGTGCAGGGTTTCCTGCGCTCGTCGGAGTACTGCACGATCGCCGCCTCCCGCATCTATGTGGAGATCCTCGACCGCCAGCCCGACGACCCGGGCCTGAAACACTGGACCGACCAGTTCGGCCGCGGCGTACCCCGGCACGACATCCTGGTCGGCTTCCTGGACAGCCCCGAGTACCGCAACAACCACCCGGTTCCCGACCACTTCGTGGAATCCCTGTACGGCAAACTCCTCGGCCGCGTCTCCGACCCGGCCGGCCGCCAGCACTGGATCAACGTCCTCAACAGTGGCACCAGCACCGCCGACGTGATCCGTTCGTTCCTGTTCTCCCCGGAGTACTGCACGCAGCGCATCACCGAGCTGTACGCCTTCCTGCTGGGCCGCGTCCCGGACGCGAACGGCCTCGCCCACTGGGTGGCCGTCATGACCAGCGGCACCCCGTTCCAAGAGATCCAGCACGGCTTCCTGGAATCCCCGGAATACCGGGCGCGCGCCCTGACCAGATTCGCCAACCCGGCCTGAGCCGCTGGCCCAGCACCGCAGAGACCGCCGGTGGATCAGGCAACCTCACCGGCGGCTCCGCGGAATCCCCGCCTGAAGAAACGCTTGCAGCGTCGCCGCCAGCGAGTCCCCTTGCTCGACCCGACCGGCGGAGTCCTCTGGCGGTGGTCGTGAGCGCGCCGGCGTATCGCGACTACGCCGACAGCCCCATCGGCCCCCAGGCCGCCCTGCGGGCTGCCGGGCATCGCAACCTCGCTCCAGAGAGCATCCGGCTGCGGCCGTCTAGGGACGGTCGAAGGTGGAGAGGGCGGTGAACCTGGCGTCCAGGTCATCGACCCACTCTGCCGGGGTGCGGTGGTCCGGCAAGGGGACTCCGGCCTCGGCCCGCCACAGGGCGTCGCCCAGGACGGTGCGCAAGTGCCAGGCCATGATCCGGTCGATGTCCAGCTTCGTGCCGGACAGCTGTTCGTATTGGGTTAGCGTCGCGGTGAACAGGGGGATGCCGCAGTCGCCGGGCAGGCATCGCAGGTCGAACTCGGGTTCGCCGGTGCCGGCGGTTTCCAGGTCTATGACGAGGCGCAGCCGCAGGGAGTCGCGGTCCCAGAGGTGGTTGTCGCCGTGGAAGTCGCCGTGCACCAGGACGGTCCGGGCCGGGGCCGCGAGGATGTCGTCGGTCCAGTCGCACCACGACAGCACCCGATCCCGCTGGCCGGGTCTGATCAGGGGGCCGAGCCGGGCGCGCAGGGTGTCCGTCGTGGCGTGCGCCGCCGGTTCGGGTAACGGGCCGATCGCCTCGGACACCGACTTCAGCACGGCGGGGTTGTGCAGGACGGCAAGGACGGTGGCCAGGTCACGCGCCACCTCAGGGTCGGCCGGGGTGATCAGGTGCCGGACGCCGAAGAACGGTGACGCCGGCGTCCGGCGGGTCACCAGCATCGCTGGTGAGTCGGACGCGGCCACCACCTCGGGCAGCGGCAGGCCCGGTGCGGACGTACGTAGCGCGTTCAGCACCCGCACCTGATGGCGGATCCGCTGCGCGGGCGGCTCGGCCCAGGCGAACTTCACCACGAACCGGTCGTCGACCACCGCGCTCGCTGTGCACCACTGCGGATCGTCGCTCGCCTCCAGCCCCCGGGTGACGATCGCGCCGTCAGCGAGTTTCGGGGCCACCACGCGCAGGCCGGCCCGCAGCGCGTCCACCGTGGGCTCGTCCAACCAGGTCAAGGTCACGCAACCAGCATGACCGGGGCCGGGCAGTTACGGTCATCGGCATGACGGTGGGAGGGCAGCTTCAAGGGTGGATCGATCAGGCGGCCGAGCGGCATCGGGTGCCGGGGGCTGCGGTGGCCGTCGGCGTCGGCGAGGAGCTCTTCGAGGCGGCCACCGGGGTGGTCAACCGGAACACCGGGGTGGAGGCCACGACCGACAGCCTGTTCCAGATCGGGTCGGTCACCAAGGTGTGGACGGCGTCGCTGGTCATGCAGCTTGTCGACGAGGGGCTCGTCGGGTTGGACGAGCCGGTTCGCACCTACCTGCCGACGTTCGGTGTGCGGGATGCGGGGGCGTCCGGGGCGGTCACCGTGCGGCAGCTGCTGTCGCACACGGGCGGGTTCGAAGGGGACCTGTTCGAGGACACCGGCCGCGGTGACGACGCCGTGCTCAAGCTGATCGACTACATGCGGGGCAACGCCGGCCAGGTGCACGCGCCGGGGGAGATGTTCTCGTACTGCAACAGCGGGTACTGCGCGCTCGGCGCCCTCGTCGCGCGGCTGCGCGGCGGGACCTGGGAGGCGGCGATGCGGGAACGCCTGATCGAGCCGATCGGGGCGAAGCACATGGCACTGTACGCCGAAGAGGCGCTGATGTTCCGCGCCGCGGTCGGACATGTCGGGGAATCGCAGCGGGTGTCGCCGCGGTGGCAGTTGCCGCAGTCGAACGCGCCGGCCGGGTCCACGCCGAGCGGGGCGCCCCGGGACCTGGTGCGGTTCGGGCGGATGCTGCTCGCGGACGGGGTGGCGGAGGACGGCACCCGGGTGCTGCCGCCCGGAACCTTCGCCGAGATGCGCCGGCCCCAGGTCACCCTGCCTGATCTCGGAGCGCGTCACCCGTACGCATGGGGCCTGGGTCTGATGCTCTTCCATTGGGACGGCGTCCCGGTGGTGGGCCACGACGGAAGCACGACCGGACAGCGCACGGCCTGGCGGATCGTGCCGGATCGTGGCGTGGTGCTGGCCGTCTTGACCAACGGCGGGGACGCGCAGCCCTTCATCGACGAGATGCTGGCTGAGATCCTCGCCGCGACCGCCGGGATCCGCGTGCCGGCACGGCTGCTGCCGCCGGATACGCCGGTGCCTTTCAGCGGTGACACGGTTGCCGGTCGCTTCGAGGGGCCGATGGCCCTCTTCGAGGTGACGGCCGATGCGGACGGAATAGCCCTCACCACCACCCCGAAAGGCCTGGCGGTGGAGTTCGAGGACGGGCCGAGCACAGCCCGGTACGTCCACGCCGGCGACAACCGTTTCGTTGGGACCGAGCGCGAGGAAGGACTGTATCCGCTGATCGCGTTCCTGCGGGACGGCCGCTATCTGTACAACATGCGAGCCAATCCGCGAACGCCGCGTTGATGGTCAGCGCAGGCGATACTCCCAGCCCTCGGCCTTCCAAAGGAAGTCCGCCGCGACCAGATCGTGAACGGTTCGACCGGTGGTCGCCTGTTCGAGGGCTCGGTACGTCGCGCGGTGGCCGATCACCATGACGCGCTGCCCGGCCCACCTGGTCGGCAGATCGGCGAGGAACCGCGTCACCCGGGAGATCGCCTCGGTGTGGCTCTCGCCGCCGGGATAGGGACGATCGCAGTAGTCGAGCCGGTCGCTGCTGATCTCGGCGGCGGGGGAGCCGTTGCGGGTGCCGAAGTCGCATTCGCGCAGCCGCCAGTCGTACAGAATCGGGATCCCGGTCTGGCCGAAGGCGATCTCCGCCGTCTGCGCGGCACGCCGCAGGTCGGAGCTGAACACCGCGGTAATACCGTCGCCGCGTCGCCGCCGCCCCATGGCGGCGGCGTTGGCCCGCCCCTGCTCGCTGAGGCGCCCCGGCAGCCATCCGGTGGCGATGCCGCGCTCGTTGTCCTCGCTCAGCGCATGGGTCTCGAACACCACCTCGATCGGCGTCATGCGGCTCACCGCACCAGACCCACGACCCCCGTGACAAGAAGCACCCAGAGGGCTTTCGGCGTCGGGGTCTCGCCATCGGTGCAGTGCCGGCGGCCCGTCTACCGAGCCACCCCGCCGCCCGCCTTGATCGTGAGACGCACCGGGTGGGCCGGCCGGGTCGCGCTGCAGGCGTGCCCCCGGCCGCCCTCCCCGGCCGGCAGAGCACCGCGCGCGGCGGCCGGCGCTCTGCGAGGGGAGACCTTCCGACAACGGCCACACCCGTGGCGGGTGTAGGTACACCCGCTACGGGTGTGCCGGCGTTCGGGAACCCCAAATGTCGCCCGGGCCGCCGTACCTGCCCGCCGGTTGGGGTCGAAGTCGTGTTCTCGGACCCGGCCCGGAGGAGACCCGGCCCGCCTCCGTCCACTCACCGCAGCCGAACCCGGACCACGAAGGGTGTTCAGAGCTCGCAGGGGTAGATCTCCACGGCGCGGGAAGGGGCTCTGCACTCGACCCAGGAATTCCAGGCCGGCGGAGGGACCGGGCCGGCGAGATCGAGCAGAACGGACGTCTCACCAAGGTCCAGGACCGCCACCTCGTCGGGCTGTGCGGCCAGCCGGCCGCGGAGGACCACCATGTCGGCGTCCATACCGATCGCCGGCGACGCCGCCGTGGCCATGGTCACCAGCGTTTGCGTGACAGCAGTTACCTCGACCAGCATCTGACGATCATCGTGGGCTGCGGGCCTGCCGGGCAGGCCCGCAGCCGGGTCAGCGTTTGAGCGTGAAGGTGAAGTCGCCGGCGAGCTTGCCGTTCAGGCGAACCGCCGAGACCAGCTTGCCGGCCGTGATCAGCCGGAGGACCTCGCCGCGGGTGAGGCCGCACCCGTCCGCGATCAGGCGCACCGGCCGGACCGGGATGGGCGCCGCGAAGCGGACCGCGATGTCGATCACCTCCTGGTCGAGGTGTTCCGATCCGCCGGTGTCGAGACGCCAGGCGTCGTCCCAGTCCAGGGCGATGTGGTTGCGGTGCTGCACATCCGGGTCCTGCAGCAGTTCCGCGACCAGACCACGGTCGTTGTCATGCAGCCGGTCCAGCAACGATGGCGGAATGGAACGCACATTGGTCCGCTCCAGCAGGGTCAGCTTGGCCGTGTCCCCGCAACCGGTACACAGCACGAGAAGCCAGGCGTCGAGCAGTTTGTGGTTGGCGTTGACCCGGAATTTGCCGCTCGCCCGGAAACGGTCGGCGGCGCAGGCGTGGCATCGACGGCGAACGAGGGGAAGGCGCGTGGGCACGACGGCCCAGATTTTGAGCACAGAGGTACACCGGTTCCTGTGAGAAATCCGCAGCAGAAAGGCGCGCGGCACGGCGCGCTGCAAATCAGTGCTTGGGATGTTTCACAGGATGTACAACGGCACGCCCATCACTCGACGACTCGGTTCCGCAGCACGGTAATAGCGCGCAACGGCGCCCGGCCACCCATTTTTCGCAGGCGAAGGTGCGGTCGACCGCACCATCGCCGGGCGGTCCACCCTGATGTGCGGGACCGCCGCCGCGACCAGGGTGAACGGCATGGATATCGCGGTGGAACTCAACCAGGTGTCACGCCGGTACACGCGGCGCGGCGCCCCGGCACTGAACAATGTGTCGCTCGCCGTGCCGGCGGGCTCGTTCGTCGCGGTGATGGGCGCGACCGGCTCCGGCAAGAGCACGCTGCTGCAGTGCGCGGCCGGCCTGGACCGGCCGACCGGCGGCACGGTACGCCTGGCCGGCCAGGACATCACCAGGATGCGGGAGCGCGCCCTGACCCGGCTGCGCCGCGACCGGGTCGGTTTCGTCTTCCAGTCCTACAACCTGCTGTCGGAGCTGACAGTCGGCCAGAACGTACGCCTACCGGGCCGACTCGGCGCGCCCCGCACCCGCGACGTCGACGATGTGCTCGACGCAGTCGGCCTGGCCGGGCTCGCCCGGCGCCCGGTCGGCGCGCTCTCCGGCGGCCAGCGGCAACGGGTGGCGCTGGCCCGCGCACTGGTCACCGCACCCACGGTGATCTTCGCTGACGAGCCGACCGGCGCCCTCGACCCGGCCACCGGCGCGCAGGTCCTGCGACTGCTGCGCGAGGCGGTGGACGACGACGGCGTCACTGTCGTGATGGTCACCCACGACCCGGTCGCCGCCGCGTGGAGCGACCGGCTGGTGCTGCTGCGTTCCGGCGAGATAGCGGCCGACGACCGTACCCCCGATGCTTCTGCCGTGGCCGAGCGCCTGGCGGGGGTGACCGCATGATCCTCGGGCTGGTGCGGCAGGCACTGCGCAGACATCCGTGGACGTTCGTCGGGCCGGCCTGCACGCAGGCGCTGGCCGCCACCATCGTGACCGCCTCGCTCGGGCTGCAGTCCTCGCTCCCGGCGGGGCAGGAGAGCAGCCTGACCGTCGTCGCGCCGCTGTTCGTGCTGATCTCCGTCTACCTGTCGCTGATCATCGTCGGCGTGACGATGGGTTCGGCGATCAGCCGCCAGGCCCGCGACATCGCGCTGGTCAAGACGATCGGCGCCGGCCCCGGGCAGGTACGCCGGGCGATCGCCCTGCAGGCCGCGGTGGTGTCCGTGCCGGCCACGCTGGCCGGCGCCGCGCTCGGCAGTCTGGTCGGCCGCTGGTGGGTGGCCGGCCTGGTCGCCAACGACGTGGCCCCGGCATCGGTCGTCTTCCACGCGCATCCGGCGGCGCTGCCGATCGCGTTCGCGGTCACCGTGCCCACCTCGCTGCTCGGCGCCCTGCTCGCCGCGATCCGGCTGTCGCGGGTGCGCCCGGCCGCCGCGATGAGCGACACCGCCGTGCCGCGGCGCAACATCGGGATCATCCGTACGGGCGCCGGGCTGCTCTTCGCCGCCGCCGGCATCGTCGCCGCCCAGCAGATCGCCACGATGAACGCCGAGGACGCCGGCGGGTCGGCGTTCATCGTGATGCTCGCGATGTGTATCGCCGCCGGGCTGCTGGGCCCGGTGCTGCTGCGCGCCGGCGCCCCGCTGGCCAGGCTCTTCGGCCGCACCGGCGCGATCGCCGCCACCAGCCTGGCGGTCCGCTCACGCTCGCTCTCCGGCGCGCTGGTGCCGCTGTCGCTGGCCACCTCGTTCGCCACCGTCAAGGTCGCCATGCACACCACGGTCGCCCACGTGACCGGCGTCGACGAGGCCCGCGACGTGCTCTGGCTCGACTATTCGGGCACGGTCGTCTACTCCGCCTTCGCCACGGTGGCGGCACTGGCCACGCTGGTCACGGTCACCATGGGCCGGCGTCAGGAGTTCGCGACCGTACGCCTGACCGGCGCGACGAAAGCGCAGGCCCTGCGCATCGTCGCCTGCGAAGCATTCGTGGTGGTCGTTACCGGGCTGCTCGTCGCAGCCGGTGCGGCGGCTACGCTGCTGGTGCCGTTGCTGCACGCGAGCCTCGGCGTCACGATGCCCTACCTGCCGGCGGGGGCGATCATCGCGGGGGTGCTCGGCGTGGTTCTGGTGGTGGGTCTCGGCATGCTGCTGCCCGCCGCAGTCCTGCTGCGCCGCCGGCCGCTCGAGGCCGTCAGCGTGGACGCGTGATGGTCCTGCGGATCCTGCGGGCGCCGGTCGAGGCCCGCACCTGGCGGGCCGTCGGCTACGCGCTGACCAGCCTGTTCCTGGCCCTCCCGCTGTTCGCGCTGGCCGTCCTCGGTCTGCTCGCGTCGGTGCTGTCGGTGCTCACCGTCGGCCTGCCGTTCCTGGTCGCCGTGCTGTTCCTGCTGCGCGGCACCGCGCGCTGGGTGCGGGCCCCGGCGCGGTCGCTCCTCGGCTGGGACTGGCCGGCGCCGCAGCCGCTGGGCCGCCGGAGCAACCCGGTGCGCTGGGCCACTGCCGTCCTGCGTGATCCCACCGGGTGGCGCGCGCTCGGCTACTGCCTGCTGAAACTCCCGCTCGCGGTGATCACCGTCTACCTCGGAGTCTTCATCCTGGTCGGGCTGGCCGCTGTCACATCCCCGGCCTGGTGGTCGTTCGCGCACGAGACCCTGGGCGCCCCGCAGGAGATCGCCTGGTCCACCGTGGCCATCGGCGCCTCCTGCGCCCTGATCTGCCCGTGGCTGGTCCGGCTCTGCACCGCCCTGGACCGCGTCCTGATCCGCGCACTGCTCGAACCGGACCCGGCCCGCGCCCGGATCGCCCAGCTCGAGGCCGGCCGGGCGGCCCTGCAGGCGGACGCGGCCGCCGTGCTGCGCCGCGTCGAACGCGACCTGCACGACGGCACCCAGGCCCGCCTCGTCGCGCTCGCGGTGTCGCTGTCCCGGATCGAACGCCGCACCGGCGACGAGGTCCGGCCCCTGGTCCGCGACGCGCAGGACAACATCACCGAGGCGCTCGCCGAGCTGCGCGACATCATCCGCACCATCCACCCGCCGGCGCTCGACGACGGTCTGCCGACCGCCCTGCAGACCCTGGCAGCGCGCAGCCCGGTGCCGGTGGACCTGCGCGTCGACCTGGCCGGGCGGCCCAGCGACGCGGTCGCCTCGGCGCTGTACTTCAGCGTCGCCGAACTGCTCACCAACGTCGCCCGGCACGCCCGGGCGGGCCGGGTCAGCGTCGCCCTCGACGAGCACGACCACACGGTACGGCTGAGCGTGCGCGACGACGGCCGCGGCGGCGCCCGGCCCGGCGACGGGAGCGGGCTGGCCGGGCTCACCCGCCGGGCCACCGCCCTGGACGGGTCGCTGACCGTCGACAGCCCGGCCGGCGGGCCGACCACCATCACCCTGACCCTGCCGAAGGAGAGCTGACATGCGCACCGTCATCGCCGAGGACAACCCGGTGCTGCGCGACGGGCTCACCCGGCTGCTCGCCGACTACGACATCGACGTGCTGGCGGCCGTCGACAACGCCGACGACCTGGTCACCGCCGCGGCCTCGCTGCAACCGGACATCGTGGTCGCCGACGTACGGATGCCGCCCACCCACACCGACGAGGGTCTGCGCGCCGCCCTGCGCATCCGGCAGGACCACCCGGACATGGGTGTGCTCGTCTTCTCCCAGTGGGTCGAGACGTCGTACGCCCGCCGGCTGCTCGCCGACCACCCGGCCCGGATCGGCTACCTGCTCAAAGACCGCATCGTGCGCACCGACGACTTCGTCGACGCGCTGCGCCGGGTCGCCGCCGGCGGCACCGCCCTGGACCCCGAAGTGGTCCGGCAGCTGCTCGCCGCGCCCGCGGTGGACCGGGGCGTGGCCAGCCTGTCGCCCCGCGAACGCGAGATCCTCGACCTGGTCGCGCAGGGCCGCTCCAACCCGGCGATCGCCGAGCAGCTGAACCTGGCCGGGCGCAGCGTGGAGAAGCACGTGACGGCCATCTTCACCAAGCTCGACCTGCCGCAGGCCCGCACCGATCACCGCCGGGTGCTGGCCGTGCTGCGCTATCTCAACGCCTCGGCGGCCGGTGATCGGTGATCTTTGTGGGTATGTCCAGGCGGTGCCGGAGGACGAGGGATTCGAAAGCCGCTGGGTGACGGTGCGCGGTGTGCGTACCCATGATCGGCACTGCTGCCGTGCCCGCGGCCTGCCGGTGGTCCTGGTGCACGGTCTCGCCGTGTCGCACCGCTACCTGATGCCCACCGCGCGCGTCCTGGCCGCCCGGCACCCGGTGCTCGTGCCGGATCTGCCCGGCTTCGGGCACAGCGGCAAACCCCCGGCGGCGTACGACGTGAGCCGCCACGCCGACCACCTGGCCGGCTGGCTCGACCACCTCGGCCTGGACCGGTCCTGCCTGGTCGGGCACTCCTTCGGCGCCGAGGTGGTCGCCCGGCTCGCCGTGCAGCGCCCGGACCTGGTGGCCGCGCTGGTGCTGGCCGGCCCCACCACCGACCCGCGAGCCCGGTCCCGGCGGGACCTGATCGGCCGCTGGGCGCTCGACCTGTTCGTCGAACAGCCCTGGCAGGCCCTGGTGCTGGCCCGCGACGTGGCCGACGCGAAGCCGTGGCGGGTCCTGTCCACGGTCGGCCATTCGGTGCACAACGCCATCGAGGACGACCTGCGCCGGCTGCCGGCGCCGCCGCTCGTGCTCGGCGGCTCCCTCGACCCGGTGGCACCGCCGCGCTGGCGCGCCGAGGTGGCCGCGATGACCGGCGGCACGTCGGTGACTGTGCCGGCGGCCGCGCACAACGTGCTGACCACCTCGGGCCGCCGGTCGGCGCAGGCCATCGCCACCCATTTGTGCCGGACGTACCCGTTGTCCGCCCGCAGTCGCGCTGGGACGCTTTGATGAACTGACCGTCGTCGGCTGATCGGGGAGGCCGTGGACAGCGAACAAGTGGGTGCCAGGCTGCGGCGCTGGCGGCTGCGCCGGGGCCTGACCCAGCGAGTGCTGGCCGAGCTGGCCGGCTTCAGTCAGGGCTACGTCGCGCAGATCGAGAGCGGCCTGGCGCCGCTGGACCGGCAGGCCACCCGCGCGGCGCTGGCCCGGGCCCTGCAGATCTCGGTGGCGGAGCTGACCGGCCGGCCCGGCGAGGACCCCTGCGACACACCGGTCAGCGCCGCGGCGATGGCCGGCCTGCGCTCCGGCGTCATCGCGCTGACCATGCCGGCGGTCACCGCCGGCGACGACCCGCCGGACGGCTGCACGGACACCGCGGTGCTCGACCACTACTTCGACGCCTGCCGGTACGACCTGCTCGTCCCCGCGCTCGCCGCGACCCTGACCGCCCTCGCCATCGAGTCACGGACCGTCACCGGCCACGCGAAACGGCTGCACCAGCGCCGGACCGTCGAAGCCTGCTCGACCACCGTGTCCACCTGCGTGCAGCTCGGCCACCCGGACCTGACCCTGGCCGTCGCCGGGGTGGCCATGCACACCGCGGAGGACCTCGGCGAACCCGCCTACGTCGGGCTGGCGAACTACGCCCGGATCCGGGCCGTGGCGGGGACGACCGGCGCGCAACGGGTCGCCGCCGAAGGCATCGACCGGCTCGCCCCGTTCGCCGGCGCGGATGCCGCGGCCGCCAGCACCTACGGCATGCATCACCTGATCAGCGCCGAACTCGCGGCCCGGGCCGGGCTGGCCGCGGCGGCGTCCGCGCACCTCGGCGAGGCGGCCCGGGTCGCCGCGCACACCGGTGAACGCGGCAACGACTGGTTCAACTTCGGGCCGACCAACGTGGGGATGTGGCGGGTTGCCGTACTCGTGGCGCTCGGTGACGGTCCGGCTGCCCGGACCGCGCCGCCCGGCTTCCGGCCGGACTTCCTGGCGTCCGCGCACCGCCGGGCCACCTATTTCATCGACCTGTCCCGGGCCCTGCTGCAGGGTCGCGGCCAGGACGAGGCGGCAGCCGTCGCGCTGTACCGGGCCGAGGCGATCGCCCCGCAGCAGGTGTCCACGTCCGACGGCGCCCGCGACGCCCTGCGCATCCTGCTGTCGCGGCCCCGCTACGGCCGTGACAGCCGGGTGCGCGGGCTCGCCCGCCGCGCCGGGATCCGCGATTAATTCCGGTAATAGTCCGCGACCCGCGACCGCTTAGCGTCCGACCATGACACAGCAGCAACAGCAGCTGACCGGTGAACCGGGGGAGCCGGCGCCGTACGTGACCGTCGGGTTGCTGCCCGACCCGGACGCGCCGAGCCTGGCGCGCACCCTGGTGGCCGACACCTGCCTGGCCTGGGGCCTGCCGCAGCTGCTGCACCCGGCCCGGCGGGTGATCTCCGAACTGGTCACCAACGCGGTCGAGCACGCCGGCACCGACGTGCAGGTCACCATCACCCGCCGCCGCGAGGGTCTGCACCTGGCCGTCTGCGACGGCAACGCCCAGCTGCCCCGACTGCGGGCGCTGGCCCCGGTCCGCCGGGGCACACCCCTGGACGATCGCGGGCAGGGTCTGCAGGTGGTCCAGGCCACCGCGACCCGATGGGGAGCGGTACGCATACCGACCGGCAAGATCGTCTGGGCGGTGCTGCAGTGCCCCGACTGAATCGATGATGTTGAGTACGGTGTCGGGGTGACGCGGACAGCTGCGATTCGTGAACTTCTGCAGGACGGTGCCCGCTACGACGCCGCACGCCTGATCGAGCTGGCGGGCGAACTCGACCTGCCCCTCGCCGACGTACTGGTCCTCGCCGGCCGCCCGGTGCCCTCGTCGCTGCTGCCACCGCAGCGCAAACCCGAGGTCGTGCGCGAGTTCGCGTACCGGGTCACCTTCGGCGACCACCCGCACCTGGCCGCCCTCGCCGCGTTCGCCCGGTCCCTGGCGCCGCCACCCGGGCTGGACGTGCCGGACGAGGTGACGGCCGCCGCACCGGGCACCGACCGGTTCCCGGAGATCCTCGCCGCCTTCCTGCGCAACCGCGGCATGGGTCTGAGCGAGTTGCCGTTCACCGGGCTGTCGCGCGCCACGATCCGGGGCATGCTCGGCGGCGGCTGGCACAATCTGCAGCAGCTCAAGGCCATGGCCGGGCCGCTCGGCTGGCGGTACGCCGACCTGGCCGCCGTCGCAGGGGAGCCGCTGGGGCCGGTCAACGACTGCTCGACCATGTGCCATCACGTCGGCAAGGTCTACGTCGCGGCGATCCCGCTCACCACCGGCCAGCTCATCCAGGTCGCCGAACACGCCGACCGGCTCAGCGGCCGGCAGGACCGGGGCGCCTGGCAGCCGTGGGCGCAGCGCACCGACACCTGCCCGGACGGCGAGGACCCGTACCGGCCGTTGATCAGCTGACCGCCCGGACCATCCGGATCTCCCGGATCCCGCCGTCGACCTGGACCGCCCCGTCGGCCATGAACCCGTGCTTGCGGTAGAACGCCTGAGCGCGCGGGTTCGGGTCGGCCACCCACAGCGCCGCCGACTCGCCCGGATCGACGACCGCTTCCAGCAGCGCGCGTCCGGCGCCGGTGCCGTGCTCGGCGGCGCACACGTAGAGCACATACAACTGCCGTCCCCACGCCGCCCCGGCGTCCAGCGGCGGGCCGGACATCGCGATGCCGATCAGCTCGCCGTCGCGCTCGGCGACCGCCACCCGGTTCGCGCGGTACCGCTCGTCGGTCAGCGCGGCCGTCCAGAACCGCTGCCGCGCAGGCACGAAGCCCGGGTCGTCTAGGACAGCGTCCGGCACGATCCCGCGGTAGGTCTCCTGCCAGCTGCGCACGTTGACCAGCGCCATCTGCCCGGCATCCTCGGCTCGGGCGGGGCGCACGGTCAGCGGCGAACCCACGGCCGCATCGTAGGGCCCGTGCACATGTGTGAGCCAGGTCACTGTTGAGGTTGACCTTGGGTCAAGGCGGAGTCTTCTCGCAGCCGCAGTACAGACCGCAGAGGAGTAGACACCATGTCGCAGTTGCAGACGGCGATCGAGGAGATCGTCGAGTCCGGATTCGTCGGGGTGTCGTTGCGCGTGCACGACGAGCAGGGGGAGTGGGTCGGCAGCGCCGGGGCCGCCGAGCTGGGCGGGACCGAGAAGCCGCCGGTCGACGGGTATCACCGCATCGGCAGCAACACCAAGACGTTCACCGCGACTCTCGTACTGCAGCTGGTCGCCGAAGGCAGGCTCGGGCTGGACGATCCGGTCGGCAAGCACCTCAGCGAGTTCGGGGTGGACCAGCGGATCACGGTGCGGATGCTGTTGCAGCACACCAGCGGGCTGTTCAACTTCACCGGTGAGGTTTACCCGGACGGGACGATCGCGCCGGGGATCGCCATTCCGTACGGCCCGACTGGGCAGCAATGGCTGGACAACCGGTTCCGGACCTATCGGCCCGAGGAACTGGTGCGGCTCGCGCTGGGCGAGCCGGCCCGGTTCGAGCCGGGAGCGGGCTGGAGCTACTCGAACACCAACTATGTGCTCGCCCGGCTGCTCGTCGAGAAGGTCACCGGTCGTTCGTACGCTCAAGAATTGCAGCGTTTGATCGTCGGGCCCCTCGGGCTGGCCGGCACCCTGGTGCCGGACGCCTCGCCGGAGCTGCCCGCGCCGCACGCGCACGCCTACTACCGGCACGGTGACACGATCGTTGACGTCACCCGGCAGAATCCGTCCTGGATCTCCACCGGCGGTGACATGATCTCCACCAACCGGGACCTGCACACGTTCATCTCGGCGCTGCTGGGCGGCCGGCTCCTGCCGGCTGAGCTGCTGACCGAGATGTGCAGGCCGCTCCCGACCGGCATCCCCGACATGGAGTACGGCCTGGGCGTCTTCGTAGTGACCACGGATAGTGGCGGCACGCTCATCTCGCACAACGGGGCGGCGGTCGGGCATGCGGCGCTGATGTACAGCACGCCCGACGGCCGCAAGACCCTCACCGCCACGCTGAACTGCGTCGACGACGCCACCCTGTCGATCGGTCCGGCGTTCCAGAAGGCCCAGCAGCGGCTCGTCGGCGAGGTATTCGGCAGAGTGAGCGGATGAGCAACGGGGTGACGATCGGGCAGGCGGCCGCGTTCGTCGGCGTCACGATCAAGACGGTGCGGCACTACCACAAGCTCGGCCTGGCCGAGGAGCCGCACCGTGACAGCTCCGGCTACCGGCGGTACGGATCGGCCGACCTGCTGCGGCTCGTGCAGGTGCGGACGCTGGCCGAGGCCGGGGTGCCGCTGGCCGAGATCGGGCCGATGCTCGACGCCGACGGTGAGGGGTTCGCCGCCGCGCTCGCCGGCGTCGAGCGGCAGCTCACCGCACGCATCGACGAGCTGACGGCGCGGCGCGACACGCTGCACCGGCTCGCCGACGGTGACCGGGCCCTGCTGCCGGACCGTGCTGTCACTCTGCTGGAACGGATGCCGGGCCTCGGCTTCACCGAGGCCGAGGTGGCCGCCACCCGGGACGGCTGGGTGCTGGCCCGGGCCCTGGTCCCGGACGGCTTCGACGACTACCTGACCCACTTCGAGCACGCCCTGCAGGACACCCGCCTGGTCACCCTGACCAGGCGGGCCGCCGAAGCCGCGGCCTGGGAGCCGGACGACCCCCGCATCGCCGAGCTCGCCACCGCTGCGGCCGAGCACTACCTCGCTGATCCCGTGCTGCTGAAGACCGTTACCGGCCTACGTGCCCGCACCGAAGCTGCTACCCGGTACACCCTGATCGCCCACCACGGCGAGGAGCCGACGCCGGCCGCGGCACGGCTGACCGCGCTGTTCGAGGCCAGGCTCCGCGCCGCCGGCATCCACATCCCCGCGACGTCCCGGTGAAGCCCGCTTGACGCCGTCGCACGGTATGCCTATGACCATGCAGACGGTTCCGCACAACCCGGCCGGCGCGGTCTAATACTGCTACGGCGGATCACTACTTCGAGTAGTTCTGGATCGTTTGCCGGACGTGGTGACGGTTGAGCAGGTTCAGGGTTGGGATGAGGCGTTCCAGGAGTTCTTCCTGGAGTTCTCGCACCATTTCGGCCGGGTGGAGACCCGCTGGCAGGCACGGAAGTACTTGCGCGGATTGATGGCTCCGATCGAACGGCGTAACAGCTGGACCCTCGCCGAGCATGCCGGTGATGCCACCCCGGACTCGATGCAAGCGCTGCTGTGCAGCCCGTGTTTCGACCGGGACGCGGTCCGTGACGCTGTCCGGGCCCGGATCGTCGCGGAGCTCGGCGATCCGGGTGGAGTGCTGGTCGCTGACGAGACCGGGTTCATCAAGAAGGGCAAACACTCCGCCGGGGTCCAACGGCAGTACACCGGGACCACCGGCAAGGTCGACAACTGCCAGATCGGGGTTTTCCTCGCCTATCACGCCCCGGCCGGGCAGGCGTTGATCGACCGGGAGCTGTATCTGCCGGCATCGTGGACCGACGACCGAGACCGGTGCCGCAAGGCGAACATCGGCGACGAGGTCGCGTTCGCGACCAAACCACAGCAGGCGAAAACCATGCTGGAACGCGCCGTCGACGCCGGGACGCCGTTCGCCTGGTTCACCGCCGACGAGGCCTACGGCCAGAACCGGGGTCTGCGCGACTGGTGTGAAGAACAAGACATCCACTACGTGATGGCCACCCGCAAAGATCATGAGGTGCCTGCCGGACTGCACACCACCACCCGCGTCGACGCCCTCATCAGCCGAATCCGGGCCGGGGCATGGCGGCGGATCTCCTGCGGCGACGGCGCCCATGGGCCGCGGGTCTACGACTGGGTGTCCACCCCGATCCGTGCTGAGTTCCCGCACGGCCGCCGCGGCTGGGTTCTCGCCCGCCGCAACATCAACACCGGCGAGCTGGCCTACTACGTGTGCTTCGGCCCGCGCGGTACCCGGCTACGGACTCTCGTTCGCACGGCGGGCTCACGGTGGGCGGTCGAGGAGGGCTTCCAGACCACCAAGAACGAGGTCGGCCTGGACCAGTACCAGGCCCGCCGCTACGACGGCTGGTATGCCCACATCACCCTGGCCATGGCCGCCGCCGCGTTCCTCATCGTCACCCGCACCACCGAGAACGCCGCCAGCAAACACCCGCCGACGATGACGAGGACGGCCTGATCCCGCTGACCGTCAACGAGATCAGACGCCTGTTCGCCGCTCTCGTCCTGGCCGTTCAGCACCCCGCCGCACACATACTGGCCTGGTCCAACTTCCGCCGCCGCTGCCTGCAGCGAGCCCGCAACTCCCACTACCGCAAACGACTCAGCACGCTCGGAAGCTACGAACCCCCGTAGCAGTACTAAGCCGCGACCGGCGACTACGTCCACGCCATGGAGGTCCGCGGCGCCCAGCGGATGCCCTTCGTCGCCGGCACCATGGGACTCGACCCGGCCGGCGTCCCCGGTGCTGACCTGAACGAGCAGCTGGAGCTGCTCTGGTCCAACATCCGCGCGATCCTCGCGTCCGCAGACATGACGGTGGACCACATCGTCCGGCTCACCAGCTACCTGCGCGACCCGGGCTACGCCTAGGCGAACGCTGCTGCCCGGATCAAGGCCCTGGGCGGGCGGCCGGCGACGCCGATGCAGCACGCTGTGCGATGACCCGTCTCCTGCGCGTCAGGAGAAGCACCTTGTCGCGACCGTGTCGGTCTCGCTGTAGATCCTGAAGTCAGGCACATACCCCCATGTGTTGGCGGGAGTATCGGCCTTGGTGTAGAGCCAGCGGGTCGGATGCGGACCTCGGCCGTGATATTCGCCGTGGTCGTTGAAGCACATGAACCAACTGCGTGATGTCGTCAGCTTTCCGGCCGGTTCGGCGAACGTCGCACCCGAATAGACCGTCGTCGGAGCCACGTTGTCGCAATACGCGATCCGCGCGGTGTACGGCGGATGATTGGGATTGGTCTTGTAAGTGTTGGTCTGGACGCACGCACTGGCTGCATACACCGGCGACGTGGGTAGGGCGATCATGGCAAAGGTTGCCACCGAAGTGGCGGCCAATGCGCTGATCCGCTGCGATCGGGACATGCGGCAAATCTCCTTTGCTCCGGCCGGCGCGCTGAGTGGAACCGGCACGCCGCCGATACTGCGGAGGGAGCTATTCGCCGCGCAAACACTTCACGATTCGTCGAAACGTCATCGCGCGAAAACGCTCTGCAGCATTTCGTATTGGAACGCGCACGCCTGACGGAACACCTCCACGAGATCGGTGTCCTCACCGGACTGGCGGCGCATCGCCCACTCGTCGAGCGCGGCCCGCATGGCAGCCGTGACCGTGTCCATCATCACCCGGGCGCGCAGCTCCGACCCGCCGCCGAGAGCGGAGGCGATCCGGTCCTGGTTGGCGCGGCAGAACTCGGCGTCCAGATTCATCGCGACCCGGCGCAGGTTGTCGTCGCGCGCGACCAGGCAGCGGACCCGCAGCAGCCGGTCGATCGGCGCGCTGCCGCCCGCGCTCAACTCGGCGAGTGCCGCCGAGACGGCCTCGAAGACGTCCGGCAGTCCGCTCGAACCGGCGATCCGGGTGGCGATGGCCTCCTGGAAAACCCGATTGACGTCGAGGGCGGCATCTTCTTTGGTGGGGAAGTAGCGGAAGAACGTCCGCTGCGAGACACCGGCGGTCGCGGCGATGTCCTCGACGGTGGTGCGCTCGGACCCGCGCTGGGCGAACAGGTCGATGGCCGCGGCCTCGATCTCGGCACGGGTGGCGAGTCGGCGCCGCTCCCGCAGATCCGTGGTGTCAGTCACGCGCACCATGCTAGCGCTTGCCGAGTTGGCAGTCACTGCCACTATGCTGGTTGCTGCCACTCAACGGAGGAGCTCCTGTGACCACCGCATCTCGGACCACCGCGTCAACCGCACCGCCGGAGGACCGGACAACCGGGCTGAGCAGCTCCGACCGGACCCTGATCGGCCTGCTCGTGTTCTCCGCGTTCGTCGTGATCCTCAACGAGACGGTCATGTCGCTCGCGCTGCCGCGCCTCATGGCGGACCTGCAGATCTCCGCGGCGACCGGGCAGTGGCTGACCACCGGCTTCCTGCTGGCGATGGCCGTGGTCATCCCGGCGACCGGCTTCATCATGCAGCGCTTCACGCTGCGCCAGATCTTCGTCGCCGCGATGGGCCTGTTCAGCCTCGGCACCGCCATCGCCGCCGCCGCACCCGGCTTCGAACTGCTCCTGGCCGGCCGCATCGTGCAGGCCGCCGGCACCGGTGTGATGATCCCGCTGGTCATGACGACCGCGATGACGCTGGTCCCGCCGCACGCCCGCGGCCGGATCATGGGCCTCATCTCGATCGTCATCTCGGTGGCGCCCGCGGTCGGCCCGACCATCTCCGGTCTGGTGCTGTCCCGGCTGAGCTGGCGCTGGCTGTTCCTGGTCGTCCTGCCGATCGCCCTGCTCACCCTGGCACTGGGCGCCTGGAAGGTCCGCAACATCACCACGCCGAAGCAGGCGCACCTGGACGTACTCTCTCTGGTCCTGTCCGCCGCCGGTTTCGGCGGTCTGATCTACGGCCTGTCGAGCCTCGGTGAAGCCGCCGGTCACGCCCCGGTCGCGCCCTGGATCCCGGTCACCGCCGGCCTGGCTGCCCTCGCCCTGTTCGTGTGGCGCCAGCGAGCCCTGCAGAACGGCCGCGGCCCGCTGATGGACCTGCGCGTCTTCCGGCACCGCTCGTTCACCGTCAGTCTGCTCGTACTGGTGACGGGTTTCATCGGCCTGTTCGGCGCGCTGATCCTGCTGCCCATCTACCTGCAGAACGTGCACGGCACCGGCACCCTCGAGGCCGGCCTGCTGGTCCTGCCCGGCGGCGTCGCCATGGGCGTGCTGTCGCCGATCGTCGGCCGCCTCTACGACCGCTTCGGCCCGCGCCCGCTGGTGCTGCCCGGCACGATCGCCCTCACCGCCGCGCTGTGGTTGCTGTCCACAGCCGGCCCGACGACGCCGCTAGCCCTGGTGGTCGGCTACCACGTCCTGCTGACCAGCGGCCTGGCCACGTTGCTGACCCCGCTGATGACCGCCGCGCTCGGCGCCCTGCCCGCTGACCTCTATGGCCACGGCAGCGCCATCATCAGCACCTTGCAGCAGGTCGGGGGCGCGGCCGGCACGGCCCTGTTCATCACCGTGCTGTCCAAGACCACCACGTCGCGCCTCGCCGACGGCGCCGACACCCTGTCGGCCACCACGGCCGGCATCCAGCAGGCTTTCCTGTGGGGCGCGGCCATCTCCCTGGTCGCGGTCGCAGTCTCCCTTCTGGTACGCCGTACCGAAGCGGTCGTCCCGGGCCACGCCGCCATCCACTGACCACGTCGGCCGGCCGGTGTTGTCCGCCCGGATCAGCGCCTCTGAGCGTCCGAGCGGCCCTGCCGGCCGTGACAACCCTCAGCGCCGCCGGCTTCTGCTCAGGTCCGGTGGGCTGGGGCCGGCCAGACCGGTTGCAGCACGTGCCAGTCGTGGGGATGCCGGCGGACCGCGTCCGTGAAGACGTCGGCCAGCTCCTGCGTCATAGCCGCCACCCGGGCCCGGGTGGCGGCTTCACGGCCCGGGAGGATCTCCGGGTGGATCCGGACCCGCAGTCGCGGACCGTTGTACCAGAGCGACACGGGCAGCAGCGCGGCCCCGGTGCGCAGCGCCAGCTGCGCGGGCCCGGCCGGGAACGTCGTCGGCGCGCCGCAGAACCGCACGCCGATGCCGGCCGCGGACGTGTCCCGGTCAGCGACCAGGCACACCACCTCGCCGGCACGCAGCCGCTGGGCGAGCGTGGTGACCGTCCGCCGAGTCTCGTCGGCGGGGAGCACCTCGATGCCGAGCGCCGCACGGTGGCTTACGAACCGCTGATAGAGCCGCTCCGGCCGCAGGCGTTGCGCGACCGTGGCGAACCGGTGCCCGCTCAGCACCAGCGCGGCGCCGGCCATTTGAGTACGCGCCCCGAGCGGCCGCGGCGGTCACGGCTGGACTGTCCACGGCCTGGCCGAGCACCTGGCCCAGGTTGACCCGCAGCTGGCGCATCCCGCCCGCACCCGACCAGCGCATCCCGGCGGCGACGGAGTCGAAGACGAGCCCGGCGACCGGGCCCGGCAACCGCGGCGTGACTCGCCAGGCAAGGCTGTAGAGCCAGCTGGCAAGATCCTCTCTCACACCGGGATGGTAACCGTCACCGCTTCATCGTTGCGGCATGGATGCCGTCGAGCAGCACCCGCAGGTATCGCTCGATGCGATCGGCGGGGTCGGCACCGATCCGCAGGGCGAACGCGGTGCCGCAGACCAGGTGGTGCAGGTCCTCATCGGTGAGGCCGGGGCGCAGCGAACCAGCCTGTCGCGCCCGCTCGAGCACCTCGCGGGCCGCCGTCCTGAACTCCTCGCGATGAGCGGTCGTCTGTGTGAAGGCGTCCTGCTCGGCTCCGGTGGAGATCACTTCGGCGAACGCGGGATCGGTCAGCTGCCCCAGGAGTAGGGCGCGCAGCAGGACCTCGACTCCGGTCCAGGCGTCATCGTGCCGGCTCGCGTTGCGAGCTTCCTCGACCAGTGTGGCGAAGGCGCTCTCGGCGAGCGCTTCGATGAGGGCCCGGCGGGTCGGGAAGTGCCGGTACACCGTCCCGACGCCCATCCCGGCCCGGCGGGCGATGTCGTTGAGCTGCAGAGCCATATCACCCTCGGCCATCGCTTCGCGGGCTGTCACCAGCAGCTGGTCACGGTTACGGGCGGCGTCGGCGCGAAGCGGTGGAGTCACCACGCCACTCTACCTAACCGGATTGACAATCCGCTTACGCTGCCCTTGAATCGGATAAGTAATCCGCTTAGCGCTCGGGAGAACCCATGGACCACGCCGCAGACTGGACCCTCAACGATCAGACCGGCCGCACCTTCGTCGTCACCGGCGCCAGCAGCGGCCTCGGTCTCGCGATCACCCGCCACCTCGCCGCACACGGCGGCCGAGTGATCATGGCGGTCCGCGACATCGCGAAAGGCCGGCAGGCCCGCGACCAGCTGATCGCCGACCACCCGGCAGCCGACCTCCAGATCCGCCATCTGGACCTGCTCGACCTCGACACCGTGCACGCGTTCGGCGAGGGCCTGCGCGCCGACGCCGTCACCGTCGACGCGCTGATCAACAACGGCGGCATCGGCAACGTGCCGCGCCGGCTCAGCGCGCAAGGCGTCGAGAGCCAGCTGGCCACCAACCACCTCGGCCACTTCGCCCTCACCGCGCTACTGCTCGAGCGGTTGAACGCGGGCCGCAACCCGGTCGTGGTCACGGTCGGCTCCGGCCTCTACCGCATCGGCCGCCTCGACCCCGACGACCTCGCCGCCGAACGCGGCTACTCACCCGGCCGCGCCTACGCCCGGTCCAAACTCGCCAACGTGCTGTTCGCCCTGGAACTCGACCGCCGGCTACGCGCGACCGGATCGCCCGTACGCAGCCTGCTCGCCCATCCCGGCATGGCCAAGACCCACCTCGATCGCAACGCGCCGCTGCTGGACCGCGCCGTCGGCACACTGCTGGGCCTCGCCCTGCGCCGGCCCATCGACGAGGCCGTGACCCCGATTCTCTACGCCGCCACCGAAACCGCCGCCCCCACCGGCCGCCACATCGGCCCCGGCCGGCCTTTCGGCCCTGCTCGGCCCACCTTCGAAAAGCTCTCCGGCCCGGCGACCAATCCCGACCTCGCGCGGCAACTGTGGTCACGCTCCGAGGCAATCACCGGCCTCACCGTCTTGCCGACAGCGATGAGTCTGCGCGGCGGATCCGGTCTACACCCGCATGACCCGAATCATCGCTGACATCTCGGTCTCCCTCGACGGCTTCGTCACCGGGCCCGAACCCGGCCCGCGCAACGGCCTGGGCACCGGCGGCGAGGCCCTGCACGCCTGGGCGTTCTCCGCCGACCCCGAGGACCGCCGCGTCCTGCGCGAGGCGACCGCCCGTTCCGGCGCCGTCGTACTCGGTCGCCGGCTTTTCGATGTGGTCGACGGCCCGCAGGGTTGGAACGACGAGACCGGCTACGGCGCCGGCGAGGTCGGAAAGCCGGCCTTCATCGTCGTGACGGGCTCGCCGCCGAAGTCGGTGCGGCTCACCGAACTCGACTGAACGTTCGTCACCACCGGCGTACCCGATGCCATCGAGGTCGCGCGTTCGCGCGCGGAGGCAGCGTCGGCTCGCGACGTGGTCCTCATGGGCGGCGGCGCCACGATCCGCGCGGCCCTCGACGCCGGCCTGGTCGACACGCTGTCGCTGCACCTCGCGCCCGTAGTCCTGGGCGCAGGCACGCCACTGTTCGCCGGCGGCGAAGTACCGCGCACGCTGGTGCGGCGGAGCGTGACCGCGACCTCGACCGCAACCCACCTGGTCTACGACGTCGCCTGAGGATGTGGATGGCCCGCCGCGGCAACATGTTGCGTGTGGCCCGCTGAACGCCGCGCGCCGCAACGTCGAGTCGAGTGTCCTGCGATCGGCCATTGCTCCGCCGGTGAGACCCACGATGCACCCGCTGGGGATGAGGTGTTGCTGCGGCGGGCGGGTGAGACTGGCCGGAGGTCGAGAGGAGGACCGATGTTGTTGGTGCCGAAGCAGTTGCGGCGTTCCGGGATGACCGGCAGTGTGCCGTACTACGGTGGCCGGTTCACGCCTGCGCAGGCCTATGCGGCCTCTCATCCGTCCGGCCCGCGGCCTCGGCCGGCGATGGCGCCGGACAGGGACCCGCTACCGGCGTTGCAGGAGCTGCTCGACGCCGGGGTGATCACCGCTGAGGAGTATCGGGACCTGCGGGCGCGGGTGAACCGGTGATGGGGCCGGTGCAGGTGCTCGTTGTCGGGTTCGACCAGCCGGCGTTCTCCGGGGAGATCATCGCTGAGTTCACCCGGTTGCGGCAGGCTGGAATCGTTCGCCTGGTCGACCTGCTCCTCGTCTCGCGTGCCGAGGACGGTGCGGTCGAGACGCTGGCCGTGCCGGACGGCGCCGACGCGGGACTCGGCGGTGTGGCGGCTGCGCTCCTCGGACAGTCGGAAGGTGAGGACGCGAACGGCGTACGCGATGCTGGTGATTCTGTGTGGTCCCTGGCCGATGCCGTGCCGCCGGGGTCCGTGGCGGCGGTCGCCCTGATCGAGCACCTTTGGGCCGGGCCCCTGACTGCGGCGATCCGGAAGGCGGGTGGCGCCCCGCTGGAGGAGACCTGGCTGGCGCCCGACGACCTTGCGGTGCTTGAGCGTCTCGACGAGCAGGGACAGCGGTCACGACCGTCTACTGGGTAGAGTCGATCCCTGTGAAGCGCTACAGTGCCTCGCCTTGGACTCCCTTCGTTGCTGGAGCCGTCTCGGCTCTCGCCACCCGTCTGATCACTGACTCGGTGGTGGTTTCACTGCTCGTGGCCGTCGTGGTCGGGCTGGCCATCGCCGGCATCGTGGCGGCACTGGGGCGTCGCGGCGCGCGCGAAGACGCCTAGTACGGTCCGCATTCGCCGCGTGGTCAACGTCATTGCGCAGCGTCCGGCAAGTCGAACCGTGATGATCGCCGTGGTGGCGGTTGTGCTCGGGGTGCTGGCGTTCGCGGCGGACGGCGTCGACGGTGTTGCCGGGCCGGTCATGATCGCGGTGGTCAGCAGTGGGGTCGCCTGGGGTTCAGCGGCGTTGCTGGCCGGACGGGCGGCTCCGGACCGGCGCAGCGCGATGACGGGTGCGACCGTGCTGCTGGTTTCGGCCACCCTTGTCTACTACCTGCTGATTCTCGCGGTCAGCCGCCGTTGGAGCGGCGGCACGCTGGTCGACGGGTCGTCGGCCGATTGGTACGGGCTGCGTTCGCTGGCGGTCATGACCACGGCCTGGCTGCTGGTGTCGGTGGTCGCGGGACCGTCATTGGGCCTGCTGGGCCACATGACGCGCACTGCGCGACTGCCGAGCGCCGCGCTGGCCGCAGGTGCCGGCTGCGGGCTGCTGTCCGGCCAGGGCTGGCAGGAGATTCCACCGCCACCCTGGCTGCTCTGGGAGATTGACGGACCGGACGCCGGCATCGTGCGCGGATTCGTCGCGGCGGAACTGGTCGAGGTGATCGTTCCGCTCGCCGTGCTCGCGTGGTTGGCCGGCGCTCGACGCCTCTGGCGCGCGTGGCACCTCATGCTCCTCGCGTTGGTGGTTACCGCGACGCTGAGCGCGCTGCTGTGGGACCTGCTCCGTACGGCCGCGAACCATCTCGGCTGAGCGGGGCACGGCGTACGTCCACTGCCGCGAAACCGCCGGAACGACCCCGGACTAACATGAGCGGCGCCGCAACGTGTGCTCGTTCACTCGAGAAATCTGGAGCGCGCCACCATGAAGTACACCGTCTCGATCGAGATCGCCCTGCCGCGGGAGAGGGTTGCCCAGCTGCTGGCAGACCCGGCACATATGCCGAAATGGCTGCGGGGCCTGGTGCTGCACGAGCCGATCAGCGGCGCACACGGACATGTCGGCACCACGTCGCGGGTCGTGATGCAGATGGGTAAGCAGAGGATGGAGGCCACCGAAACCATCACGCGCCGGGAACCGGAGGACCTGACCGAGATCCCGGAGGACACGGTCGTTCATTTCGAGCGCGAGATCGTCGGCGCCGGCATGTGGAACGCCGCGCGGGAGCGGCTGACCGAAGCCGGCCCGCAGAGGACGCTCTGGCAGAGCGAAAATGAGTACCGGTTCAGCAGCCTGTTGATGCGGCTGGTGGCGCTCGTGATGCCGGGCGCCTTCCGCAAGCAGTCACTGCAGCACATGCAGGATTTCAAGGCATTCGCCGAGCAGGGACAGGACGTCCGCAACGTAGCGGGCTGAGGAGGGCCCGGCCGCTGTGCCGGCTCAGTCTGCTACCTCTCCTGCTCCGATCATCCGGGACTTCGCTGGACGGCGGTCCGGGTGGTCGTCGGTCCAGGCGACTCAGCCAGCAGGGCGCTGAGTAACCTCGTCGACGTGTCGGACAAGGCGGAGCGGCGGGCGGCGCGTGCAGTGGTCGCGGAGTATCACGAGGCCGAGCTGCGGGCGCTCGTCGCCCAGGTCGGTGAGGCTATCGATCGTCACCGGGCCGGCGAGCTTGATGCCTTCGACGTCGATCGCGTCCTGTTCCAGTATTCGCGCGCGGCGAAGGAGCTGTGGAAGTTCTGCAATCTCGGCCGGGTGGAGATCGCGGCAGCGATCATCAGGGAGCGGCCGCCCAGCGATTGGTGGGAGCACGGCGCTCCGCGAGAACGGCCGTGACCACCTACCGTGATCTGGAACCGGCCGGTAGCACCCGGCCGATGGCGGAGGCGACGTCGCCGGCGACATGGGTAGGCCGGTAGGCATCCTGGGTCCAGGCTCTTCCGTTGGCGATCCAGACGCTGCGAAGCCCCAGTGCTACGGCGCCGGCGATGTCCGCGTGCGGCGAGTCACCGATGACGCAGGCACCGTCGAGGAGACCATCGGCGATGTCAGCGGCCGCCCGGAAGATCTCCGGTGCGGGCTTCTTGTGGCCGACGACCTCCGATACTGCCCAGCCTTCAACAAGCTGATCGAGACCGGCGTTCCGGATCTTCGTCTCCTGCTGCTCTCTTCGGCCGTTGGTCACGATCACGCACGTCCAACCGTTCTCGCGAGCCCTCAAGAGGGCGTTACGAATGGCATCGGGCAGAACGACATGCTCGGCGCCGCCGCTGTCCAGGAGGTCGCCGACCGCAGCGGCCGGCACTGTACGTCCGTACCGGTTGACCAGGGCGGAGGCGACTGCGTCGCGTGCGGTGTAGCCGCTCGCGTCCACACTCATCACCCAGGCCACGTCGATGGCCGGAAGTCCGTGGTCGGCGAGGAAGGCGACGACAGCGCCACGGAAAGCCGCATCGCGATCGATCAGCGTGTTGTCCAGATCGATCAACAACAACGGCATGAACGCAGTAGATCATGGGGGTGCATTGCTCACGCTGCGCGGCTCCGGCGGTGGTGCGGAGCGCCGACATCAGAAGATCACCTGGGACCTACACTTCCGCCGTGAACACGAAATCCAGACCCGGTGTCGTGGGAACCTTCCTCGCGCTCCTTGGTGTCATCTGTCTGCTGGTTGCCCAATTCACCGACGCTCCCGGCGGGGATTGGCAGTTCTGGGGCCTCGTGATGCTGTTCGGTGGCTTGCTGCTGAGAATCGAGGGTGCGATCCGCGACCGAGAGTCGCCGCAGTAGCCCGCAAGCCGAGGGCTGAGCGCCCTGCTGGCGGACGTCATCTACTCTCTTGCTCGCCGCACTGACGATCTTGAGGGATGGGTACACGATGCTGAGACGCTGGCCGACAGTGACCGTGATGGCGGCGATCGTCGCTCTGAGCGGATGCACGGTCAACGTGAACGTGCCGGGAGAGGGCGCGGCGGCGCCCACGTCCCGGCCGACAACCGCGCAGCCCACGACCACGACCGCGGTGACGTACGCCTTCGTGAGCGTGGTCCGCGAGCAGCTGCCGGACCTCGGCAGCGGCCGCGGCGACGATGAGATCCAGGCCATGGCCGACGTCATCTGCAATGCGCTGGCCAAGGACGCGAAGAGCGAGGACGTCGTCGACGCGACCCGTTCGATGGGTTCGCGCGACGGGGTGCCGATCGACCACGCGACCGCGAACGAGGTGATCAAGCTGGCCATCGACACGTCGTGCCCGGGCCAGGCGCCGCGGGTCACCGAGTTCTAGCCACGAAGGCGGTGGCACCCGCGGCCAGTAGGCTCTCTCGCTTCGCGGTGTGCCGGGTGACGGCGAACCAGCGCTGATACCAAATGATGACGTGGGCCTCCATCCGATGGCGGACGGCAAGCACAGCGATGCCGGAAACCATGTGGACAGGAGGTGGACGTCATGACCGCGAAGAAGCAGTCGGACGGGCGCTGGGCGCCCTGGTGGATCTATGTGGTGATCATCGTGGGTTCGAACTACGTCAAGCAGTACTTCGTGCAGGACTGGCCGGTGGCGATCAATGCGGCGATCACGCTCGTACTGATCGGCCTGTTGTTCGTCGGTATCACCGCCGTGTATCGCGGCCTGCGGTCGTAGCTCAGGCCAGTGTGGCTGCCTTGCGCAGCAGCACGGAACGTTCCCGCTCGTTCAAACAGAGCCGGGCCGCCAGCTCGAGCTCGGCTTGCGCCTCCGGGCGGCGGCCGAGCCGGGTCAGCAGTTCGCCGCGTACGGTCGGGACCAGGTGCGAACCCGGCAGCCGGTTCGAGGCGATCAGCTCGTCCACGATGGCCAGCGCCGGCGCCGGGCCGGCTGCCATGGCCACGGCGACGGCGCGGTTGAGCTCGACCACCGGTGAGGGCGCGACCCGGCCGAGCGCCTCGTAGAGCAGCACGATCCGGTCCCAGTCGGTCGCCTCGACCGAGGGCGCCGACGCGTGGGTGGCGGCGATCGCGGCCTGCAGGCCGTAGGGGCCGAGGCCGCGCGCCGACGCCTTGCCCAGCGCGGCCAGCCCGCGGCGGATCGCCGAGACGTCCCAGCGCCGGCGGTCCTGGTCCTCGAGCAGGATCGGCGATCCGTCCGGGGCGGTCCGCGCCGGGAAGCGGGCGGCGGTCAGCTCGCAGAGGGCGAGCAGGCCGTGCACCTCCGGCTCGCCGGGTTGCAGGGCGGCCAGCGTACGGGCCAGCCGGATCCCTTCGTAGGCGACGCCGGGACGCAGCAGCCGGTCGCCTGACGTGGCGGTCGAACCCTCGGTGAAGATCACGTAGATGACGCTGAGCACGCCGCCCAGCCGCTCGCGGCGCTCGCCGGCCGGGGGCAGTTCGAACGGCACTCCGGCCGCCGCGATGGTCTTCTTGCCGCGGGTGATGCGGGCCTGCACGGTCGGCACCGGTACGAGGAACGCGCGCGCGATCTCCTCGCTGGACAGTCCGGCGACGACGCGCAGCGTCAGCGCCACCCGCGCCTCGGGGGAGAGGACCGGGTGACAGCTGATGAACATCAGCGCCAGCACGTCGTCGTCGATCCGGTCGGGGTCGAAGTGTTCGGCGGCCGGGGAAGGGCTGGAGAACGAGGCCGCCAGCAGGGCGTACCGGTCCTGCAGGGCGGCCCGGCGGCGGATCGTGTCGATCGCCCGCCGCCGGGCCGTGGCCATCAGCCAGCCTGCCGGATTCGCCGGAGCGGCGTGCGGCCACGACTCCAGCGCCTCGGCCACCGCCTCCTGGGCCGCGTCCTCGGCCAGCCCGAAGTCGCCGGTGAACCGGGTCAGCGCGGCGACGATCCGCGCCGACTCGATCCGCCAGACCGCCTCGATGCCGGGCGTACCCATCAGGTCTGCGGGGTCTCGTCGCCCTCGGGCACCCGCCGGACCTCGACCTTGGCGCCGCGGGCCGCCGGGACCCGTTTCGCCCATTCGACCGCCTCCTGCTTCGAGGCGACGTCGACCAGGAAGAAGCCGCCGAACAGCTCCTTGGTCTCCCCGTACGGGCCGTCGGTCACCACCGGGGTCTCGCTGCTGAAGTCGACCACGACGCCCTTGCCCGGATCGTCCAGCCCTTCGGCCGCGACGTAGACGCCGGCCTTGACCATGTCGTCGATGAACTGCCGGGTCGCGGTGATCATCTGCTCGATGTCGGCCATCATGGCCGCGTTCGACTCGTCGGTACCCCGCATGATCAGCATGTACTTGGACACTGTGTCCTCCTCGTCGGCGGGGCCGCCTCCCGGCTCCCGCACCCTCACGTCGAACGAGTGGACTGCAGATCGACAATGCCGCGGAGAAATCCTTCGACCCGGTCAGTCACCTCGGCGGCCGTCAAGCCGATCTCGGCGAGGATCTCGCCCCGCGTACCGTGCTCGATCCACTGCACCGGCACGCCCAGGTCGCGCAGCGGCATGTCCAGCTCGTGGTCGCGGAGCAGCTTGGCGACCGCATCGCCGACGCCTCCGTTGCGGACCCCGTCCTCGATGGTCACGACGAGCCGGTGCGCGCCCGCGAGACCGACCAGCTCGACCGGCACCGGACGGACCCAGCGCGGATCCACCACGGTCACCCCGATGCCACGTTTCCCCAGCTCAGCCGCGACCTGCACGCCGACCTGGGCGAACGGTCCCACCGCGACCAGCAGGACGTCTTTGCGTTCCGGCGTCTCGGCGAGCACGTCGACACCGCCGACCCGGCGCAGCGCGGGCAGCGCGGCCGGCACCGACCCGCTCGGGAAACGCACCACCGTCGGGCCGTCGCTGATCGCCACCGCCTCGCGCAGCGCGGTGCGCAGGGTCTCGGCGTCGCGGGGCGCGGCCACCCGCAGGCCCGGCACCACGCCGAGGATGGACATGTCCCAGATGCCGTAGTGACTGGGCCCGTCCGGCCCGGTGACACCCGCCCGGTCCAGCACGAACGTCACGGGCAGCCGGTGCAGCGCCACATCCAGCAGCACCTGGTCGAACGCACGGTTGAGGAACGTCGCGTAGATCGCCACCACCGGGTGCATCCCGGCCAGCGCCAGCCCCGCGGCCGACGTCGTCGCATGCTGCTCGGCGATGCCGACATCAAAAGCGCGATCCGGGTACGCCTTCGCGAGCTTGTCGATGCCGGTCGACTCCGGCATCGCCGCCGTGATGCCGACGACATCGGGCCGCTCGCCGGCGATCTCCACCAGTTCGTCGGCGAACACCTTCGTCCACTTGAGGCTCGGGGCCGCCAACGACTTGCCGGTCGCCGGGTCGAAAGCGCCGGGGGCGTGGAACCGGTCGGCCTCGTCCTGCTCGGCCGGCGCGTACCCATGACCCTTCTTGGTGACCGCGTGCACGATCACCGGGCCGGCGTAGCGCTTGGCCCGGACCAACGCCGACTCCACCGCGGCCAGGTCGTGACCGTCGACCGGTCCGACGTACTTGATCCCCAGGTCCTCGAACATCGCCTGCGGCGCGACGGCGTCCTTGATGCCCTTCTTCACCGCGTGCAGCGCGTCGAACACCGGCTTGCCGACCAGCGGCGTCCGCTCCAGCGCGTCCTTGATCAGCTCGAGCGACTTCTCGTAGTTCGGGTTGAGCCGCAGGGTGGCGAGGTGATCCGCGAGCCCACCGATCGTCGGCGCGTAGGAGCGGCCGTTGTCGTTGACGATGATGACCAGCCGGTTGCGGGTGGCGGCGATGTTGTTGAGCGCCTCCCAGCACATGCCGCCGGTGAGCGCGCCGTCGCCCACCACCGCGACGACGTGCCGCGACTCGCCGCGCAGGGCGTAGGCCTTCGCCATGCCGTCGGCGTAGGACAGCGCGGTCGAGGCGTGACAGTTCTCCACCAGGTCGTGCTCGCTCTCGGCCCGGCTCGGGTAGCCGGTGAGCCCGCCGCGCTGCTTCAGCAGGTCGAACCCGTCCTGCCGCCCGGTCACCATCTTGTGCACGTAGGCCTGGTGCCCGGTGTCGAAGATGAACCGGTCGCGGGGGCTGTCGAAGATCCGGTGCATCGCCAAGGTCAGCTCGACGACGCCGAGGTTGGGGCCGATGTGACCACCGGTGCGCGCCACTTTGGCGATCAGGAAGTCCCGGATCTCGGCGCCGAGCACAGCCAGCTGCTCAGGCGCCAGACCCTTCAGGTCCTGAGGTCCACGGATCGTGCTCAGCAGGCTCTGCGCGCGGTCATCCATGGACGGATTCTATCGACCGGCGCCTACGCGGCTAGCAGAAGCGGGGCAGGTGGTGGGCCAGCTGGGCGCGCCAGGACGGCCAGTCGTGGGGGATGTCGAAACCCCAGAGATCAAGTTCATGGCGTACGCCCTTCGCGGTCAACAGCTCAGCCATGCGCCGGGTCGACGCCAAGGCGCCGGTGGTGTCCTCCCATTGCCCCTGGCCGCAGACCAGCAGGATGGAGAGCCGCGAGCGCAGCCAGTCCAGGTGGTCGCCGTGCAGATTCTCGACGTACGCGATCGGGTTGTTGAAGTAGACCGCGTCGCCCGGCGAACCCCAGCCGCGCCAGGTGGTCGGGTCGTAGTTGCCGGAGAAGCAGAGCGCCAGCGGGAACAGATCGGCCCGCTTGAACGCGAAGTTGAGGGCGTGGAACGCGCCCAGCGAGCACCCGGTCGTCATGATCTCCGCGTCCCCGGTGTCGGCCCGGATGTGCGGGACCAGCGCGTCGAGGATCCAGGATTCGTACGCGCCGTGCCGCACCGCGCGTTCCTCCAGCGGAAGGCCGGCCGCCGACCAGGTCCCCGCGTCGAACGAGTCGGCGCAGTAGAGCTTGACCCGGCCCGCCTCGATCAGGCCCTCGACCGCCGACACCATGCCGCGGTCGGCGAACTGGTGCGCGCTGCCGTACTCGCTGGGGAACACCAGCACCGGCCGCCCGTAATGCCCGTAAACGGCGACCGTGCCCTGGGCGCCGGCCGGAGACTGCAGGTCTGCCACGTAGTGACGCATGCCGTCATCTTCGCGCCTTGACCGCCTCGATCAAGGGGTCGAGCCGGTCGCGGCGGTCAGGTGGTCGAAGTAGTCGCGGGAGCTGACGATCTCGCCGCTGAAGGCGGGCTGCGGGCTGCGGGCGGTGGCGGTGGGGACAGCCCCGGCAATTTCGCCGGTCCGCGGGGTGCGGCGGGCGGGGCACGGTGTCGGCAACCGACCGAGGAGGCACCGATGACCGCGCACACCGCACTGCCGCACAGCCAGGACCTGCTGGACCGGGCCGCCCGGGTGATCCCGAACGGGGTGTCGGCCGGCGGCCGCGACGTCTACCGCGACGTCGTGGTCCGGGCGCAGGGCGCCTACCTGTGGAACGCCGCCGGGCGCCGCTATCTCGACCACCTGCTGTCCTACGGCCCGATCGTGATCGGGCACGCCGACGCCCGGGTCAACGAGGCGGTGCACACCGTCGCCGCCCGTGTCGGCCTGACCTGGGTGGGGCCGCAGGCCGGCGAGGTCGAACTCGCCGAGAAGATCGTCGAGGTGGTGCCGTCGGCGGAGAAGGTCGCCTTCCTCAACACCGGCACCGACGCGTTGCAGCATGCCCTGCACGTGGCCCGGGCGGCCACCGGGCGCCGGCAGATCCTCAAGTTCCACGGGCACTACCACGGCTGGGCCGGGGCGCTGGGGGTCGGCGCCAACTTCGACGTGGCCCCGGGGCAGGCGCCGCCGCCGGGCGCACCGAACTCCGGTGGCGCCGGACGCGGGGTCGGCGACGACACGCACGTGGTCGAGTGGAACGACGCCGGGGCGGTGCGGGCGGTGTTCGAGGCGTACGGCCGGGATCTCGCCGCCGTCTTCGCCGAGCCGTACCTGCACAGCTACACCAACGCCGCCCCCGCACCGGGCTTCCTGGAACTGCTGCGCGACCTCGCCGACGCGCACGGCACGGTGCTGGTGTTCGACGAGGTGAAGACCGGCTTCCGTGACCACCTGGGCGGGTACCAGGCGATCGCCGGGGTGCTGCCGGACCTGACCGCGCTCGGCAAGGCGCTGGGTAACGGCTGGACGATCGCCGCGCTGTGCGGGCGGGCCGACCTGATGGACCTGCTGGGCAGCGAGGTCACCATGGACGGCACGTATTACGCCAATCCGTACGCGGTGGCGGCCGCCCGGCGTACCGTCGCGCTGCTCGAGGACGGCGGGATCGCCCGGATGAACCGGCTCGGTGAGCGGCTGCGGACCGGCCTGGCCCAGGCGATCATCGACACCGGCGTTACCGCGAACGTCACCGGGATCGGGTCCGGCTGGATCGTCAACTGGCGTGCCGAGCCGCCGGTCACCTTCCGCCAGGCGGTCGACGCCGACTTCGGCCGGGCCGAGGCGTTCCGGCTGGCCATGCTGGACGCCGGCATCCTGCTCCCGCCCTATGTGATCACCGACAACCGGATCTGCGCCGCCTACACCGGCGACGACGTCGACGAGACGATCGCGGCCGCCCGGCGGGCCTTCGCGATGGTCGCCTGAGCGCGGGCCGGATTCGTATCATCGACGCGTGTTGGCGGGACGCGACGGGGAGCGGCGCCGGCTCGCGGACCTGCTCGGCGCCGCGGGACAGGGCCGCAGCGGGGTGCTGCTGCTGCGGGGCGAGGCCGGCATCGGCAAGTCCACCCTGCTCGACGAGACGGTCGCCGCGGCGGATGGAATGACCGTGCTGCGCGTACGCGGGGTCGAATCGGAAGCGGAACTGCCCTATGCGGCCCTGCACCGGCTGCTGCGCCCGGCCCTGCCGGCGTTGGAGATCCTGCCTCCGCCGCAGGCCGGCGCGCTGCGCCGGGCCCTCGGGATGGAACCGGACCGCGACACCGACCGGTTCCTGGTGTCACTGGCCGTGCTCGGCCTGCTCGACGCCCTCGGGGCCGGGCAGCCGGTGCTCTGCGTGATCGACGACGCGCATTGGCTGGACACCGCGTCGGCGCGGGCGCTGACCTTCGTGGCCCGGCGCCTGCTCGCCGAGGCCGTCGTGATGATCTTCGCCGTGCGCGATCCGGCCGCCCGCGGGTTCACCGCCGACGACCTGCCGCAGCTCGCGGTGACCGCACTGGACACCGCGGCGGCACAGCAGGTGCTCGCCGCGCACACCGCCGGCCCGGTGCACCCCGACGTCGCCGAACGGCTCACCGTCGCCACCGCCGGCAACCCCCTCGCCCTGGCCGAGCTGGCCGGCGCCCTCGACGCGGCGCAGCTGGCCGGCACCGAGCCGCTGCCGGTGCCGCTGCCCCTGACCGCCGGCGTCGAGCAGGCCTTCCTCGACCGGGTCCGGCGGCTGCCGGAGCACACCCAGCGGCTGCTGCTGGTCGCCGCCGCTGAGGAGACCGGCCGGATCGCCACCGTGTTGGCTGCCGCGGCCGCCCTGGGCGTGCAAGCGGGCGCGCTCGGGCCCGCGGAGAAGGCCGGGGTGGTGCGGGCGGAGGGCACGCGGCTGGACTTCCGGCATCCGCTGGTGCGCTCGGCGGTCTATCACGGAGCCACCTTCACCGACCGGCAGGCGGCTCACCAGGCACTCGCGGGCGTGCTCGACCAGGACCGGGACGCGGACCGGCGGGCCTGGCACCGGGCGGCGGCGACGGTCGGACCCGATGGCGAGGTGGCGCAGGAGCTCGACCGTGCCGCCGGCCGGGCCCGGGCCCGTGGGGCGTTCGCGGCGGCTGCGGCGGCGCTGCGCCGTGCGGCGGAGCTGTCCGTGGAACCGGGCGACCAGGTGCGCCGGCTCGTCGGTGCGGGGGACAACCTGTGGCGGGACGGGCGCGGGGAGCAGGCGGTTCCGTTGCTGCAGCGGGCGCGCGAGGCATCCGGCGATCCGCGGTGGCACAGCGACATCGACCGGCTGCTGGGCCTGATCCACCTGGGTGCGGGGGATGCTGCTGCGGCGTACCGCATCCTTTGGACGGCTGCCCGGGACGCGGCCGTGACCGACCCGCTGCGCGCGCTGAACCTGCTGCTGGTCGCGGTGGATGCGGCGGCCTTCGCCGCCGACCGCGACGAGATGGCCGCGCTGGCGCGCCTGGCCACGAGCCTGCAGGTGGTTGACGGCACGCGGGAACGGTTCCTGGTGCGCTTCCTGGCCGGTTTGGCCGATCAGTACGCCGGACGCGAGGCCGCCGCGACCGGACCGCTGCGGGAGGCCCTTTCCCTGGCCGGTGCCTCGTCGCCGGCGCCGGCCTGGGTGGCCGAGGCGCCGCTGCTGGCCGCGGCCCACCGTGCCGCGTTCTACCTGGGTGACGATGCCGCCGAGCGGAGGTTGAGCGCGGACATGGTGGCCCGGGCCCGCGAAGCCGGCGACGTCGGCGTGCTGCCACTGGCCGGCGCCCGGCAGGCCATCTCGCACCTGCTCGCCGGGCAGTGGGTGGCCAGCGAGGCCGTGGCGAGCGAGGCCGTCCAACTGGCCCGGGCGACCCGGCAGGACGATCTGGCCCGGCCGGCGCTGGCCCACCTCGGTCTGCTGGCGGCGCTGCGCGGCGACGCCAGCGCATGCCGTCGCCACCTCGACGAGGCGGCCGCCGGACCGCACCGGCCGATGGCGGTGCTCGACGACGCGGTCCGGTGGTCGCTGTCCGCGCTCGACCTCGCCCGGGCCGCGCCACAGGCGGCGCTGGACCGGCTGGCGCAGATCCGGCATCCGATGGTGCGGATGATGTCCGCCCTGGACCGGGTGGAGGCCGCCCATCAGGCCGGCGACCGGCAGCGGGCCGCCGGGTGGGCGCAGGAGCTTTCCGGGTACGCCGAGCGCACCGGCCAACCGTGGGCAAAGGCCCGGGCCGCGCACGCCGAAGGACTGGCGGACCCCTCCCGGTTCGTGGTGGCGCTGGAACATCACCGGGCGGCGGACCGGCCGTTCGAGCAGGCCAGGACCGAGTACGCGTACGGCGCCGTGCTGCGCCGGCCCGGCAGCGCACCGCCGCCCGGGCGCACCTGCGGGCCGCGCTGGACCGGTTCGACGCGCTCGGCGCCGCCGGGTGGGCCGCTCGCGCGCAGGCCGAGCTGCGGGCCTGCGGGCAGGCGGTCCACCGCCGGGTCGCGGGCGGTGCGGTGGACCGGCTGACCCCGCAGGAGGTGCAGGTGGCCCAGTTCGTGGCGCGCGGGCTGACCAGCGCGGAGGTGGCCGCCCAGCTGTTCCTGTCCCGCCGGACGATCGACTTCCACCTGCGGAACGTGTTCGCGAAGCTGGGCATCACCTCGCGTACCGAGCTGGCGCACCTGATCGCCGAACGGCGCGTCCCCGGCGCCGAGCCGGGCGGGTGACCACCTGCTCGCACCTTTGAGAGCGCTACACCCGCTCGCCGGACCGGCGCAGGGACCGCAGGCCGGTGGCCGCGTCCGGGATCGCCGGCGCCCAGCCGGTCGCCTCGCGGAACCGCCGGTTGCTGACCCGCTGGCTGCGCAGCAGGAAGCTCATCCGGCGCCCCGTCGCGGCGCGCACCAGCCAGGTCGGCGGGCGGCGCACCGACCGGCGCCCGGCCACCTCGGCCAGCGCGACCGCCAGCTCCGCCCGGGTCAGCGGCCGGTCGTCGGCGACGTCGTACCCGCCGCTCAGCCCCCTGGTCTCCACCGCCGCCAGCAGCGCCGCGGCGACATCCTCGTCCCAGACCAGCGGCTGATACGCGCCGGCCGGCCCGGCGAACCCGCTGAACCCCTTGCCGGCCAGCGCGAGCACGTCGCGGGTGGCGGGGGAGTGCCGGCCGTAGACCCCGGCCATCCGCAGCACCACACCCCGCCCACCGGCGGCGGTGAACCGGTCGACCTCCCGTTCCGCGTCGAGCGTGGACTGCAGGATGTCGGTCGGCGCGACCGGATCGCCGTAGGACAGCCAGCGTGACCCGCCGTCGGCGTAGACCGGGGCGAAACTCGGATAGACGACCGTGCTGACGCCGGTGTGCAGGGCGGCGTCGACCAGGACGCGGGTGCCGTCGCGGCGCAGGCGGTCGTTGGCGTACCAGGCGGACCGGCGCCGCGCAGATGCCGGCGGCGCGATGCGCGTGGCCAGGTGCAGGATCGCGTCAGCGCCGCGCACGGCGGCGGCCATCGCCGCCGGATCGAACACCGGCCCGGCCACCGGCTCGGCGCCGACGGCCCGCAACTTCGCGGCCGAGGCCGCTCCGGTGGCCAGGGCGACCACCCGATGGCCGGCCCGCAGCAGATGAGCGATCGCCGGTACGCCCAGCGCGCCGGTCCCGCCGGTCACGAACAGCCGGCTCATCGGGCCACCTCCGCCACGTGTTCGCGCGACGTCGGGCTCACCGGTTCGGCCGGCAGCCGGACGGCCCACAGCGCGACCGCGACCACGGTCGCGAGCAGCTGCCACGACCCAGCGACCAGGCTGACGAAGGCGAACCAGGCGAGCAGCACTTTCACGGCGATGCGCATCGTAGTTCCTCTCGACGGATCGGATACGCACCACAGCCTGCGACCGCCGCCCGGCCTGCCGGACCGGTGAAATTGCCGGGTTCCGATCCCGGCAATCTCGCCGGTGTGGGCCCTCGCCGACCGGCCCTAGCGTCCCCGCCATGACAGTCGAACTGGCACCACCGCGCCGGGCCTGGAGCGACCGCCGGCGCATCACCGTCTACCTGCTGATCAGCTACCTGGTGTCCTGGGCCGCCTGGCCGCTGACCCTGCTCAACCCGTCCAGCGCGCCGTTCCTGCCGTACGGGCCCACCATCGCCGCTCTCGTGCTGACTGCCTGGGCCGGGCGCCGCGGCGACCTGCGCGACCTGTTGCGCCGCCTGGTCCGCTGGCGGGTCCATCCCGCCTGGTACGCGACCGCGTTCCTGCTGCCGGTGCTGCTGTTCGGCGCGGCCGTGCTGATCGCCGTCGCGCTCGGCGTGCCCGCCGACACCGGCGGCGGCCCGTTCCCGTGGGCCGCGCTGCCGACCCTGTTCGCCGTCCGCACGATCTTCGGCGGCCCGCTCGGCGAGGAACCGGGCTGGCGCGGCTACCTGCTGCCGCTGCTGCGCCGCCGGCACGGCGCGCTCGCCGCCAGCCTGCTGATCGGCCTGTCTGGGCGCCGTTCCACCTGCCCGCGATGGTGTCCGGGCCGGCCACCGGCCAGCGCCCGCTCGCCCAGTTCCTGATCTGGGTGCTGGCCGCCTCGGTCCTGCACACCTGGATGTACGAGCGCACCGGCGGCAGCATCCTGCTGGTCATCCTGTTCCACGGCGCGCTGAACACCACGGCCTCGCTGCTGATGCCGCTGTTCACCGGCACCGGCTATCAGATCGCCTGGTGGCTGGCCGCCGCCACGATGACCGCGGCGGCAGCCGTCGTGGTCCGGTTCACTTCCGGCGACTGGTACGCATCGCCCGGGTCAGCGCGACGGTGGTCCCGTCGGGTGCCCGCCCCTCGGCCAGCCGCGCGTACTCCGCCGACCCGACCGCCACCAGCGCGATCCGGCCCTCGGCGTCCGAGTGGATTCCCCACCCGTACCGTTTGCCCAGGTCACTCGACCGCAGGCAGGGCTGGCCCTTGGCGAAGAACTGCTCGCGCGCCGCTGCCCGCTCGCCTTCCGGCACGGCGCGCCGGTCCGCCCACACGGTGAAGACCACGTCGTCGGAGGTGTACCGGTACGGCGCCTCGGCGATCATCCGGAAGGTGAGCTCGGCGACGCTGGCCGTGGCCCGCTGCGGCGGCACCGTCGCGCTCGACGCCGGGCTGTCCTCGGCCACCTGGATGAACGTGTTCACGTAGTTGGTGCTGTGCATGCCCGACATCCTGGTCGCCGGGCCGCGGCCGGTCTTGGAGATTCGCGACAGCCGGTGCCAGTCTGGCCCGATGACGAGCACGTCGCGGCCGCTCGACCGGGCTGACCGGTCGGGGGTGCTGCACCCGGACAACCTGCGTCGCTACGCCGCGACGATCCACGACGCGCACGCGAGCGTCGCCGCGGTCGTCGATCACTTCTGGACGGTGGCGTGGCACCTGCCCGACGGCGAGCGCATCCAGCAGCACGTCGTCACCGACCCGGCGGTGACGCTCACCGTCGAGGCCGGCAACGTGCCCGCCGAACTCGTCGTCACCGGTGTGCACCGGCGCACCTGGGTCCGCGAGATCGCCGGCTGGGGCAGCGCCTTCGCGATCCGGCTGCGGCCGGCCGGGCTTGCCGTCGTCAGCGACCTGACCCCGGACGCGATCGCCGACCGGACCCTCGCGGTCGTCCCCGCGCTGGACGCCCGGCTGCACACGCTGATGCGCGCGGTCGCCGACGAGCCGGACGTCGCGTCCCGCATCGCCCGGGCGACGGCGCTAATCCGTACCCTCGTTGCCGAACGACCCCTGACCGCCCGGCAGCGGCTGGCGAACGACGCCGTGGCCGCGCTGATGCGCGGCGAACCGCTGCCGCCGGAGCCCTCCGCGCGCAGCGTGCAGCGTGCCCTGCGCGAGACGATCGGCCAGGGCCCGGCCTGGGTCCGGCGATGGGTGCGCCTGCAGGAGGTGGTCCGCCAGTTCGCCGTCGACGGCGAGGCCGGCGCGGCCGGCATCGCGGCCCGGCTGGGCTACGTCGACCAGTCGCACCTGGTCAACGACTTCCGCGCCGCGGTCGGCATGACACCGGGGGAGTATCTGAGATCACTAGCGGTTTCGTCTTCACCGGCGGGGTCGCCGGCCGATGGAAGGAGCTCCACGACCCCCGCCTGAACCGAGGACCGCACGCATGACCGCACCGCAGGACAAGCTGCTCGACCCGGCCGCCTTCACCGGACGGATCCACCTCGACGGACAGTGGGTCGAGGGAGCGGGCGGGACGCTCGACTCGATCGAGCCGGCGACCGGCGAAGTCCTTGCGACCGTCGGGTTGGCCGGGCCGGCCGACGTGACGCGGGCCGCGGAGAGCGCCGAGCGTGCGCAGCAGGAGTGGGCGGCCCTGCCGCACCCGCAGCGCGCCGCGGTCCTGCGCCGGGCCGGGCAGCTGTGGGAACAGCACGCCGAGGAGGTGATCGGCTGGAACGTACGCGAGGTCGGCTCGATCCCGCCGTTCGCCGGGTTCGCCGTACACGTCACCGCCGAGGAGTGCTTCGAGGCGGCCGCGCTGCCGTCCCACCCGCTCGGGCAGGTGCTGGCGAGCGCCGAGCCACGGCTGTCGTACGCGCAACGCGTACCGGTGGGGGTCGTCGGGGTGATCTCGCCCTTCAACGTGCCGCTGATCCTGGGGATCCGCGCGGTCGCGCCGGCGCTCGCGCTGGGCAACGCGGTTCTTCTCAAACCCGATCCGCGTACGGTCGTCACCGGCGGCATCACGATGGTCCGGATCTTCGAGGAGGCCGGCCTGCCGGCGGGCCTACTGCAGCTGCTGCCCGGCGGCGCGGACATCGGCACCGCGATGGTCGAGGACCCGCGGGTACGCGTCATCGCGTTCACCGGCTCCACCCGGGCCGGCCGCTCGGTCGGCGAGTCGGCCGGCCGCCACCTCAAGCGCGCCCACCTGGAGCTGGGCGGCAACTCGGCGTTCATCGTCCGCCCCGACGCCGACGTCGAGCCGGCGGTGAACCTCGCGACCTGGGGCAACTACCTGAACCAGGGCCAGATCTGCATGTCGATCGGCCGGCACATCGTGCACGAGTCGCTGTTCGACGAGTACGTCACCAAGCTCGCCGCCAAAGCCGAGTCGATGGTCGTCGGCAACCCGGCGACCGGCCAGGTGCACCTGGGCCCGGTCATCGACGCCACCCAGCGCGACCGCATCCACGCGTGGGTGCAGGAGGCGGTCGAGCAGGGCGCCGGGCTGGCAGCCGGAGGCACGTACGAGGACCTGTTCTACCGCCCGACCGTGCTCGCCAACCCGGACCGGGACGCCACGATCTTCCGCGAGGAGGTCTTCGGCCCGGTCGTGTCGGTCATCCCGTACGCCACCGACTCCGAAGCGGCGTCGCTGGCCGCCGACACGCCGTACGGCTTGTCGCTCGGCATCGTCACCGCGGACGCCCTCGCCGGCCTCGAGCTGGCCCAGCGCATCCCGACCGGCATCGTCCACATCAACGACCAGACAGTCAACGACGAGGCCACCGCCCCGTTCGGCGGCGTCCGCACCTCCGGCACCGGCTCCCGCCACGGCGGCGCCGAGGCAAGCATCGAGGCCTTCACCGAGACCCGCTGGATCACGCTTCGCCGCGAGCCGCCGCAGTACCCCCTCTGATCGCGGCCGGCCTTCGGGTCACGGCCCCGAGCTGATCGCTGCCGCGGAAGAGACCTTATCCGCCTGCCGCGTCGAGGACCTTCGCCCCTGGGCGTACGGGCCTGCGGCGACAAGCCTGGAAGCATGAGCGCAACGGTCCGGGCCTCGGTGCATTCCTGGGATGTCGTCACTGCCGCCGACGGCCCCGGCACCCGGTTCGTCACCTTCCTCGCCGGCTGCCCGCTGCGCTGCCTGTACTGCCACAACCCGGACACCTGGGCGGGCCGCACCGGCCGCCACATGACCGTCGACGAGCTGATCGCCAAGATGCTCACCTTCCAGGCGTTCATCCGGGCGGCCGGCGGCGGGGTGACGGTGTCCGGCGGCGAGCCGCTGCTGCAGAGCCACTTCGTCGAGGCGTACCTGCACCGCTGCAAGCAGGAGGGCATGCACACCGCCCTGGACACCTCGGGTTTGCTCGGCGCCCGCGCCACCGGCCCGCTGCTCGACGACACCGACCTGGTGCTGCTCGACGTGAAGAGCTCCGACCCGGAGACGTACCGCAAGGTCACCGGTGTCGCGCTGGACCCGACGATCGCGTTCGGCGACCGGCTGGCCGCCCGCGGCACGCGGATGCGGATCCGGTTCGTGCTGGTCCCCGGCCTCACCGACGACCCGGGCAACATCGCCGGCGTCGCCGACCTCGCGGTCCGCTGGAGCGACGTCGTCGAGCAGGTCGACATCCTCCGCTACCACCGGCTCGGTGTCGGCAAGTACCGCGAACTCGGCCTGCGCTACCTCCTGCCGGACGCCGCCCCGCCGACGGGGGAGCAGCTGGCCGCGGCGGCTCGGCACTTCACTGACCGGGGGTTGCGGGTGACGACGTGAGCGCTTTGGCGCCGCGGCGGGCGGCCCACACCACGAGCGCCGCGCAGACCGCGGTGAGGACCAGCGTCGCGGTGGTGACAGCGTTCTCGAAGTCGTGGGCCACGCCGCCGCCGATGTCGGTGAGCGATCCGGCGACCGCGGCCGCCACGACGGTGCCGGTGACCGCCATGCCGACGCTGCCGGCGACCTCCTGGCTGGTGTCGCTGAGCGCCGCGCCGGTGGAGGTCTGGTCCTCCGGCAGCCCGCGCATCACGGTCACCCCGGCGATCGTCGAGACGACCCGCATGCCGGCGGCGGTCAGCGCCAGCGCGACGGCGATCCACACGTAGTCGTAGCGGCCGAGCAGGGCGTAGACCAGCAGCCCGGCAACCACGGCGGCAGCACCGATCGCCCCGGCACGCTGGGTGCCCAGCTTCTCGGCGAACTTCTCGACGAACGGCCCGACCGCGATCAGGACGACGACCTGCGGCAGGTTGCCGAGCGCGGCCTGCGCCGGCGACCAGCCCCAGACCAACTGCAGCTGCAGCGAGACGCTGTAGGCGAGCGCGGCCATGCCGAGGCCGAGGGCGGCCTCGTAGGCCAGGCTCGCCGAGACGGCCGGGCGCCGGATCAGGGCGAAATCGAAGATCGGGTGAGCGGTACGCCGCTCGCGCACGACGAATGCGACAGCCCCCGCGACCGCGCCCAGCCCGGCCAGCCACGGCGTCGCGTGGCCCCAGCCGTCCTCGACGGCCAGCGTGGCGGTCCACAGGGTGAGGATCAGCGTGGCCGTGCCGAGCAGCGCGCCGGGCAGGTCGAGCGGGGTGCGGTTGCGCTTGGCCAGGTCGTCGGCCGGGATGCCGCGGCTGATGCAGAACAGCGCGAGCACGGCGATCGGCACGTTCATCACCAGCAGGGTCTGCCAGGGCAGCACCTGGATCACCAGGCCGCCGACGGTCGGTCCGACGGCCATGCCGACCAGGCCGACCGTGGCGATCAGCGAGGTGGCCCGCATCAGCAGGTTCTCCTGGTCGAAGAGCCGGAAGCACAGGGCCATGGTGCCGGGCGCGGTCATCGCGGCGGTGACGCCGATCGCGGCGCGGACGGCGATGAGCTCGCCGGGTGTGCGGACGACCAGCACGGCGAGGCTGGCCAGGGCGAACAGGCTCAGCCCGAGCAGCATCACCCGGCGCGTCCCGTACCGGTCGGCGATCGCGCCGAAGGCGATCATCAGGCCGCCGAACAGCAGCGAGTAGCCGGAGCTGATCCATTGCAGGTCGGAAGCGGTGGCGTGCAGCTCACGGGCGATGGTCGGCAGCGCGACGTTGAGCACGGAGTTGTCGAGCATCTCCACGAGGAAGACGACCGACAGGCCGAGAATGGCGGGCCACACGGCCCGCAGTGAGGTGGCGGACGCTTTCGGCGCGTCCAGGACTGCTGTGGTCATCAGTGATCTCCCCGTTTCTGGAACGTCGTTCCAGTGATTGAGTTTGGAACGCCGTTCCAGGCATGTCAAGATGGGCGCATGGCAGCCAGGACGGCTCTCTCCCGGGAGCGCATCGTCGAGGCCGCGATCGAGCTGCTGGACACCCGCGGCGAGAGCGGGCTCACCTTCCGGGCCCTGAGCGCGCAGCTCAAGACCGGCGCCGGCGCGATCTACTGGCACGTGGCGAACAAGGACGAGCTGCTGGCCGCGGCCACCGACGCCGTCCTCGCCGGCCTGCTCACCTCCGGTGCGGCCGGCGCGACACCGCAGGGGGAGATCCGGGCGGTCGCGCTCGGGCTGTTCGACGCGATCGACACTCACCCCTGGATCGGTACGCAGCTGTCGCGCCTCGCCTCACAGTCGGCGACCCTGCAGATCTTCGAGCGCCTCGGGCGGCAGGTGCAGGCGCTCGGCGTACCCGATGGCGCCCAGTTCAACGCCGCGTCCGCGCTGCTGAACTACATCCTCGGCGTCGCCGGCCAGAACGCCGCCAACGCGCGCTCGCAGGAGCCGGGCACCAGCCGCTCCGACGTGCTCGGCGCCGAGTCGGCCACGTGGGCCGACCTGGACCCCGCCGACTTCCCGTTCCTGCACCACGTCGCCGGCCAGCTGCGCGAGCACGACGACCGCGAGCAGTTCCTGGCCGGCGTCGACCTGATCCTCGCCGGCATCACAGTGGCCCGGCGGTGACACACTCGCAGGCATGGCGTACGACGAAGAGCTTGCCAAACGGATCCGGGAGCTGCTCGGCGACCGCGACGACCTGACCGAGGTCCGCATGTTCGGCGGCCTGGCCTGGCTGATCAACGGCAACATGGCCGTGGTGGCCCGCGGCAAGGGCGGCCTGATGGTGCGGGTGGATCCCGCCGACCACGACGATCTGCTCGCCGAGGACGGCACCGAAACGATGATCATGCGCGGCCGGCCGATGCGGGGCTGGCTGACCGTCGAGGCGCAGGCCTGCGCCACTCCCGAGCAGCTCGCGCCGTGGGTCCGGCGCGGGTTGGCGTACGCCCTCGCCCTGCCCCCGAAGTAGATCTTTCTGGGCGGGCCGGGCATGGTGTACGTCCATAACGGGCAGGTTCGAACAGGACCGCAGAGAGGAGAGCGCCATGTCTGCCGCGCTTCGTGCAACGGTGACCGCCGGGCTGCTCGGCGCCTCGCTGGCCGCGTGCACCCCTGCCACCGAGACCGCACCGGCGACCGCCTCGTCCGCCGGCCCACCGGCGAGCGCCGGCCCCGAGCCGGCCACCACCGGCATTCCGGGCAGCGCCCTGCTGCAGGCCGCCGACGTCAACGACGCCGAGCCCGAGGCGCTCGAGCAGGGCGACCTCGCGGTGTACCGGCCGCTGCGGCCGTGCGGCACCGAGCCGTACCCGAGTGACAAGACCCGCACCGACGCGGTGGCCGTGCGCTACGTCGTCGATCCCACCGCCGCCGGAACCGCCCCGGTCGTCGTCGTGCACTTCATCGGACGGCACACTCCGGGCGGCGCGGCCGAACAGTTCGATCACATCGGCGCCGCCCTCAAGCGCTGCCCCGGCGGCCTCGGCGAGGGTGAACGTCAGTGGACCGTCCTGGAGTCCAGCGACGACCGGATGCTGGTCCGCATCGACGAGATGATCACCTACGGTGGCGAGAAGCCGGCCAAGGTCAGCTACTACGCCGGCCTGGCCCGCGTCGGCGACGCCGTCGTCACGGTCACCGACCTGGGCTGGGAGGACATCGGCGGCTCCGAGAAGGTGGCACGCGACCTGCTCGGCAAGGCGGTGCAGCGGGCGGGCACGATCTCCTGATTGCCGCGATTCCGACAACAGGCCGCCCGGGTGATCGGCGGGTGACTACCATCACCATGCATGTCGATCCGTCGTTTCGTGGCCGTCGCCCTGTCCGCGATCCTCGCGGGAGCCTTCACCGTCCAGCCCGCTGAGGCCGCCGGCAGCACCCTGCCGGCCCGGCACTCGCTGCGCGCCCCGGTCACCGATGAGAACTTCTACTTCGTCATGGCCGACCGCTTCGAGAACGGCGACACCGCCAACGACACCGGCGGTCTGCCGGCCGACCCGCTGGTCTCCGGCTTCGACCCGACCCGCAAGGGCTTCTACAACGGCGGCGACCTGAAAGGGCTGCTCAACCGCATCGACTACATCCAGGGGCTCGGCACCACGTCGATCTGGCTGACGCCGAGCTTCAAGAACAAGCCGGTCCAGCCGGAGGACGGGCCGTCGGCCGGTTACCACGGCTACTGGATCACCGACTTCACCCGGATCGACCCGCACCTGGGCAGCAACGAGGAGCTGCGGGCCCTGGTCGACGCCGCCCACGCGCGCGGGATGAAGGTCTACTTCGACATCATCACGAACCACACCGCCGACGTGATCGGCTATCAGGAGGGCGCGCGGCAGCCTTACGTCAGCAAGGACACCGAGCCATACCGTACGGCCGCAGGCGTCCCGTTCGACGACCGCGACTACGCCGGCACCGGCCGGTTCCCGGCGCTCGACCCGGCGGTCTCCTTCCCGTACACCCCGGTGCTCGACCCCGCCGAGCGGGACCTCAAGGTGCCGGCCTGGCTCAACGACGTGACGCTGTACCACAACCGCGGCGACACCACCTTCGTCGGGGAGAACTCGTACTACGGCGACTTCTTCGGCCTCGACGACCTGTTCACCGAGCACCCCCGCGTGGTCCGCGGCATGATCGACATCTACAAGACGTGGATCGCGGACTTCGGCGTCGACGGCTTCCGGATCGACACCATGAAGCACGTCGACGACGCGTTCTGGCAGAAGTTCGGTCCCGAGGTCCTCGACTTCGCCCGGTCACAGGGCAAGCGCGAGTTCTTCATGTTCGGCGAGGTGTTCGACACCAGCCGCAGCTTCACCTCGCAGTACACCACCCGCAACCGGATGCAGGCGGTCATCGACTTCCCGTTCCAGGACGCGGCCCGCAACTTCGCCTCCCGCAGCGCCCCCACCAGCCAACTCGGGCAGTTCTTCGCGGGCGACGACTGGTACACCGACGCCGACTCGAACGTCTACCAGCTGCCCACCTTCCTCGGGAACCACGACATGGGCCGGATCGGCAACTTCGTGGTCACCGACAACCCGGGCGCCGGCGACGCCGAATGGCTCGCCCGTGACCGGCTCGCCCACGAACTCATGTACTTCTCCCGCGGCAACCCGGTCGTCTACTACGGCGACGAGCAGGGCTTCACCGGGCCCGGCGGTGACCAGGACGCCCGGCAGACCATGTTCGCCAGCCGCGTCCCGGAGTACCTCGACGACGACCTGCTCGGCACCGACGCCACCCACGCGCAGGCCAACTTCGTGCCCACCCACCCGCTCTACCGCAGCATCAGCGAACTCGCGGCGCTGACGAAGAAGCACCCCGCGCTGCGCGACGGGGCACACCAGCATCGGTACGCCTCCGACGCTTCCGGCGTCTACGCCTTCTCCCGCATCGACCGCGACCGGCAGCGTGAGTACGTGGTCGCTCTGAACAACAGCGAGCAGCCCGCAACGGCAGACATTCCGACGTACGCGAGCAGGCAGCAATTCTCCCGGGTGTACGGCTCCGGTCCCGCCCGTTCGAAGAGCGGCGCCGACCGTACGCTCACTCTCACCGTGCCCCCGCTGTCCGCTGTGGTGTACGCCTCCGACAACCGGATCCCGGCCTCCCATGCGGCCCCGCGCATCTCGCTCGGCACACCGGCTCCGGCCGCCGAGTCCCGTTCCCGAATGCAGGTCTCGGCAGATGTCACCGGATCGTCGTTCTACGAGGTCACCTTCTACGCCCGCGCCGGCAAGGGCGGCTGGACCCCGATCGGCACCGACGACACCGCCCCGTACCGGGTCTTCCACGACGTCAGCGGGTTGCGCGCCGGCAGCCCCGTCGAGTACCGCGCGGTCGTCCTCGACAACGCCCGGCACACCGCCACCAGCCAGGCCCGCAGCACCCGCGTCCCGGCGCCGGCCCTGACCATCGAAGCCCCGGCCGAAGGCAGCAACGTCCGCGGCCGCGTCGAGGTCCGTGCCGTCGCCGACCCGGAACGCGCCACCCACGTGGTCCGCTTCGAGCGCAGCATCGCCGGTGGCGCCTGGACTGCTCTGGGCACGGACAGCTCGTCGCCCGCGTACACCGCCTTCGACGACCTCTCCACCCTCAACCTGGCCGCCGGCACCCAGATCCGCTACCGCGCCGTGCTCACCGAGCCCGGCGGCACCCGGGTGACCAGCGCGATCCGCACCGTCCGGTACGCCGGCCCGCCGCTGCAGACCGCCACCCTGCACTACCTGCGCCCGGCCGGCGACTACGAGGGTTGGGGCCTGCACCTGTGGGGCGACGCGGTGGACCCGGACCTGCTCGCCACGATCGCCTGGGACCGCCCGATGCCACCCACCCGCATCGAGAACGGCTGGGCCTCGTACGACATCGCCCTCGCCGACGACACCAAGCCCGTCAACTTCATCATGCACCTGCCGAACGGCGACACCGTCCCCACCACCCGCGAGCCCGGCGGCGACCGCTCCTTCCTCCCGATCAACAGCCCCGACGTCTGGATAGTCCAGGGCGACCCCACCGTCCACACCACGCAGCCTCCCAGCTGACCAGCACCGCTGCTTCCCGGCGCGGGACACGACGCTGGCCGTCAGCGGCCCGGCTCGGCTTGGCTGACCGCCAACGCTGCCTCCCCGCCCGGGATAGGACGCTGGCGGTCGGCCGGGTGGGACTGTAAAAAGAACGGTGTAACTCCTGATCAAGGAGACGCACCTGATGACCATGATGACGGAGGCCGTGGATACTTCCGCGGTGGCCAAGAAGAAGGACCCGGCAGCCTTGTCTGGGAGTGTCGATGCCGAACTGGTCGGCCGGCTCGTGGAGCAGGCTCGTGCCGCGGGCCTGCAGCTGACCGGTGAGGGTGGTCTGCTGCAGCAGCTGACCAAGCGGGTGATCGAGGCGGCGATGGACGGTGAGATCACCGACCACCTCGGCTATGAGAAGCACGATCCGGCCGGCAAGGACGGCGGGAACTCCCGCAACGGGTCGAGGGCGAAGACGGTGCTCACTGATGTCGGCCCGGTCGAGATCGTCGTGCCGCGGGACCGGGACGGCTCGTTCGAGCCGCAGATCGTCAAGAAGCGGCAGCGCCGGCTGACCGGGGTCGAGGACATGGTCCTGTCGCTGTCGGCGAAGGGCCTGACCACCGGGGAGATCAGCGCTCACCTGGCCGAAGTCTATGGCGCCGAGGTGTCGCGGCAGACGATCTCCACGATCACCGACAAGGTGATGGACGGCATGGCTGAGTGGCAGAACCGGCCCCTGGACCGTGTCTATCCGGTCGTGTTCCTCGACGCGATCAACGTCAAGATCCGCGACGGGAAGGTCGCCAACCGGCCGATCTACGTCGCTTTGGCGGTCACCGCCGAGGGCACCCGCGACATCCTCGGGCTGTGGGCCGGCGACGGCGGCGAGGGCGCCAAGTTCTGGTTCAGCGTGTGCACCGAGCTCAAGAACCGCGGCGTCGAGGACGTGCTGATGGCCGTCTGCGACGGCCTCACCGGCCTGCCTGACGCGATCAACACCGTGTGGCCGCAGACGGTGGTCCAGACGTGTGTGGTTCACCTTCTGCGCAACTCGTTCAAATACGCCGGCCGGCAGCACTGGGACGCCATCGCGAAGGCGTTGAAGCCGGTCTACACCGCACCGACCGAGCAAGCCGCCGAGCAGCGGTTCCTGGAGTTCGCCGAGGTCTGGGGCGAGCGATACCCGGCGATCGTCCGGCTCTGGGAGAACGCCTGGGCCGAGTTCGTGCCGTTCCTGGCCTTCGACGCCGAGATCCGCAAGGTCGTCTGCTCGACCAACGCGATCGAGAGCGTGAACGCCCGGATCCGCCGGGCCGTGCGGGCCCGCGGGCACTTCCCGAACGAGCAGGCTGCCCTGAAATGCGTCTACCTCGCCGTGATGGCCCTGGACCCGACCGGCACCGGCCAGCGCCGCTGGACTATGCGCTGGAAACCCGCCCTCAACGCCTTCGACCTCGCCTTCGAAGGACGCCTCACCGCAGGCCGTAACTGACCTTCAACAAATCGAGTTACACCGTTTTCTTGACACTCCCGGCCGGGTGGGTCTGGCTGACCGCTACCGTTGCCTCCGCGCGCGTGAGGGGACGTTAGCGGTCAGCTGGGTGGGTTTGGCTGACCGCCACTGCTGCTTCGGCGCGCGGGAGGCAGCGATGAGCGTCGGCTGTCGTGGGGTGACCGGCTAGTTTGAGCGCATGAGTCTGCTTGATGACGTTGGGGAGCGCGACGGCTGGCGCTGCTGGGTTTGTGACGAGCCGGTCGATTCCGATATGTCGGTGAATGACCCGCGTGGCCCCAGCGTGGACAGCCGGACCGCTGACCGTAAGGCCAAAGTCGCGGAGCGGCTTGCGCACCGGGCCTGCAACACGCGCAAGGGCGCGGTCAAGGTGGTCATCGCCTGGCCGGACCGGCTGCGCGTGGTGGAGCCCGCGCCGCTGATCACGGTCGCCGAGCGGCTCGAACGCAAGGGTGGGCGGGAGTTGGTCGCCCGGTGCCCGACCAAGAAGGATGCTCAGGAAGCGGCGGACTGGCTGGTCGACCGGTTCTCCCGGCTGGTGCCCGGGCTGCCGGTGACCGCGAGCGTCGACGCCGGCGGCGGCCAGTTCCTCGTCGCCCTGGCCGCGGGCCGCCGCTGAATCGCCAGCCGCCGGCCAGTGCTGAATCGCCCAGCCGTCGGCCATTGCTGAATCGCCCAGCCGTCGGCCATTGCTGAATCGCCCAGCTAAAGGGCGGTGCTGGACCGCCGGGCCACGGGGCGGTGCGGAACGACCCGGGAGCTCGAAGGCTCCCGGGTCGTTTCATTGCGGGGTCAGGCTGCGGTGCAGGTGGCGCTGGCGGGCGGTGTGCCGTTGCCCTGGAAGCCGAACTCCGTGCTGCCGCCGGCCGGGACCCGGCCGTTGTAGGAGGCGTTGGCGAAGCGGACGGTGCCGCTCGTGCCGCTGGCCTGCGAGTTCCACGAGTTGGTGACCGTGGATCCGGACGGCAGGGTGATCGAGACCGACCAGCTGTTCAGCGCGGTCGAGCCGGCGGTGACCTTCACCGTGGTCACGAAGCCGCCGGTCCACGCGTTGTTGGAGATCGTCGCCGAGCACCCGGTGGGGACCGGCGGCGGGGACGAGGACGGCGGGGGAGGCGGCGACGAGGACGGCGGCGGGGTGGTGGTGTCGGGGGCGACCGCGCGGCCGGTGGACGGCGAGATCATGCCCGAGCACAGGCCGCGGTTGCGCAGGTCCTGGGCGATACGCGGGAGCGCCGCGATGGTGTTGGCCGGCCAGTCGTGCATCAGGATGACCTGGCCGTTGGTGAGCTGCGCGGCGGCCGCCACGATGGCGTCGGTGCTGACGTTGTTCCAGTCCTGCGTGTCGACGTCCCAGATGATCTCGGTCAGGCCGTACTTCTGCTCGACCGCCTTCAGGGTCGCGTTGGTCTCGCCGTAGGGCGGGCGGAACAGTTTGGGCGTGCCCCCGCCGGCGTTGGCGATCGCCGTCTGGGTGCGGCTGATCTCGGAGTCCATCTCGGCCTGGCTCAGCTGGGTCATGTGCGGGTGGCTGTAGCTGTGGTTGCCGACCCAGTGACCATCGGTGACCTGTGCGCGTACCAGAGACGGGTTTGATGTCGCGTTGTTGCCCTGGTTGAAGAAGGTGGCCCGCAGACCGTTGGTCTTCAGCGCGCTCAGCAGCTGCTGGGTGGTGGAGCCGGGGCCGTCGTCGAAGGTCAGGCCGACGTAGCCGTTGGCGCAGTTGCCGGTGGGCGGCGGGGAGGACGAGGGCGGCGGCGACGACGGCGGGGCGCCGTTCAGGGCTTCGAGGGTGGAGTTGTAGGCGGCCTTCTTGTTGCCGCTCGCGTCGAACAGCAGCGGCGTGCCGCTGGCCCGCCACGAGTCGCTGTCGCGGATGCCCCACACTGTGATGCCGGTGCAGCGGGCGACGGCCAGGCAGTCCTTGACCACGTTGGCGTACGTGGTGGCCTGCGTGGTGCCGGAACCCTCGATGTCCAGTTCGGTGATCTGCACGTCGACGCCGAGATCGGCGAAGTTCTGCAGGGTGGTGCGGTAGTTGCCCGGGTACGGCGAGCCGCTGTTGAAGTGCGACTGCAGACCGACACAATCGATCGGTACGCCACGCGCCTTGAAGTCCTTGACCAGGTTGTACACGCCCTGCGTCTTGGCCCACGTCCAGTTGTCGGTGTTGTAGTCGTTGTAGCAGAGCTTGGCGGCCGGGTCGGCGGCCCGCGCCGTCTTGAACGCGTCCTCGATCCAGTCGTTGCCGGTGCGCTGCAGGTTGGAGTCGCGGCGTCCGCCGTTGCTGTCGTCGAACGCCTCGTTCACCACGTCCCAGGAGTGGATCTTGCCCTTGTAGTGGGTCATCACCTGGGTGATGTGGTTCTTCATCGCGTTGCGCAGGGCGGTGCCGCTCATGCTCTGCATCCAGCCGGGCTGCTGCGAGTGCCAGGCCAGCGTGTGCCCGCGGACCTTGGCGCCGATCTCGTTGGCCCGGGTGATCAGCCGGTCGGCGGTGGTGAAGTTGAACTGGTTCTGCTGCGGCTCGAGCGCGTCGATCTTCATCTCGTTCTCGGCCGTGAGCATGTTGAACTCGCGGTTGAGGATGGTCGAGTAGGTCGAGTCGCTGAGCTTGTTGATCGCGACGGCGGTGCCGAAATAGCGGCCGGACTGGGCCGCCGAGGCGCCGAGCGTGGTGGCCGCTTCGGCGCTGGAGGCCAGGGTCGCCGTGGTCGCGGCGACGGTTCCGGCCGTCACCGCGATGGCTATCGTGCGCAGCCAGCGACGGGACTGGGGATGTGGAGCGGTTGTCATTGCGGTGCCTTTCGCTGACTTCAGGGGACGGTGGGTCAGCTGTCGGCCCGATCACCGGGACGATCGAGCCAGCTCGATCAACACGTTAGCGATATCGGCCCGAAACTTGCGCAACGGAATCGAAACTTGCGCTATTCGTCAATCTGGGAGCGTTCCCAAGGAGCCCGGGAAGTCCTGCGGGCGCCGAAGATCGGGGTTAGGGTCCTTCCATGGGCGTCCGCACCTGGATCGAAGGGTGGCCGGTCTACCGGCAGCTGACCGGGACCGACCCGCTGGGCCGCGGCGCGGCCGCACAGTCCGGGCGCTCGCGGGAGCTGACCGCGCGCACCACCACTGCCGATTCGATGGCCCGCTCCGTGTGCCCGTACTGCGCTGTCGGCTGCGGCCAGCGGATCTTCGTCAAGGACGGCGAGGTCACCCAGATCGAGGGCGACCCGGACAGCCCGATCTCCCAGGGCCGGCTCTGCCCGAAGGGTTCGGCCAGCAAGAGCCTGGTCACCAGCGAGCGACGGCAGAAGAAGGTGCTCTACCGCCGGCCGTACGCGACCGACTGGGAAGAGCTCGACCTGGACACGGCGATGGACATGATCGCCGACCGGGTGCTGCAGGCCCGGGAGCAGACCTGGGAGGACACCGACGACCAGGGCCGCCCGCTGAACCGGACGCTCGGCATCTCCAGCCTCGGCGGGGCGACGCTGGACAACGAAGAGAACTACCTGATCAAGAAGCTGTTCACGGCGATGGGCGCGATACAGATCGAGAACCAGGCGCGGATTTGACACTCCGCCACCGTTCCCGGTCTGGGGACCAGCTTCGGCCGTGGCGGGGCCACCGGATTCCTTCAGGATCTGGCCAACGCCGACTGCATCATCATCCAGGGCTCCAACATGGCGGAGGCGCACCCGGTGGGCTTCCAGTACGTGGTGGAGGCCAAGAAACGCGGCGCGAAGATCATCCACGTCGACCCGCGGTTCACCCGGACCAGCGCGCTCGCGCACTCGTTCGTGCCGGTGCGTGCCGGCGCCGACATCGCCTTCCTGGGCGGGGTGATCAACTACATCCTGGCCAACGAGAAGGACTTCCGGGACTACGTGGTGGCGTACACCAACGCGTCCATGATCGTCAGCGCGGACTTCCAGGACACCGAGGACCTCGACGGCCTGTTCTCCGGCTACGACCCCGAGCTCAACGTCTACGACCAGAGCAGCTGGCAGTACGCGGGACAGCAGGACGAGGGCCAGGAGGAGGGTGAGGCGCACGCCGACCGGGAGACCGCCTCCGGCCTCGAGCAGGAGTCGCACGGACCGCCGATCCCGGCCGACGTGCCCCGGGACCCGACCCTGCAGGATCCGCGCTGCGTCTACCAGATCCTCAAGCGGCACTACGCCCGCTACACCCCGGAGGTCGTCGAGCAGGTCTGCGGAGTGCCGCAGGACAAGTTCCTCGAGGTCTGCGAGGCCTGGACGGCGAACTCCGGCCGCGAGCGCACCACCGCGCTGGTCTACTCGGTCGGCTGGACCCAGCACAGCGTCGGCGTGCAGTACATCCGCACCGGCGCGATCATCCAGCTGCTGCTCGGCAACATGGGCCGGCCTGGCGGCGGCGTGATGGCCCTGCGCGGGCACGCCAGCATCCAGGGCTCCACCGACATCCCGACGCTGTTCAACCTGCTTCCCGGCTACCTGCCGATGCCGCACCACCAGCAGCACGAGACGTTCCGGCAGTGGGTCGACGCGATCCGCAACCCCGAGCAGAAGGGATTCTGGGCCAACGCCGAGGCGTACGCGGTGAGCCTGCTCAAGGCCTACTGGGGTGACGCCGCCACGGCCGGCAACGACTGGGGTTACGGCTGGCTGCCCCGGCTGACCGGCGATCACGGCACCTACCGGCAGGCCCTCGACATGATCGACGGCAAGATCAAGGGGTACTTCCTGCTCGGCCAGAACCCGGCGGTCGGCTCGGCCCACGGCAAGGCGCAGCGACTCGGGATGGCGAATCTGGACTGGCTGGTCGTACGCGACCTGTTCCTGATCGAAAGCGCGACCTTCTGGAAAGACGGACCGGAGGTCGCCACCGGCGAGATCGTGCCCGAACAGTGCCGCACCGAGGTGTTCTTCATGCCCGCGGCCTCCCACGCGGAGAAGGACGGGACGTTCACCCAGACGCAGCGGCTGCTGCAGTGGCGCGAGAAGGCCCTCGACCCGCCGGGCGACTGCCGGTCCGAGCTGTGGTTCTTCCATCACCTGGGCCGGCTGGTCCGGGAGAGGCTGGCCGGCTCCGTCCTGCCGCGCGACCAGGGCCTGCTCAACCTGACCTGGCCGGACGAGGAGCCCAGCGGCGAGGACGTCCTCAAGGAGATCAACGGGTATGACGTGGCCACCGGCGAGCTGGTGCCGAACTTCACCGCGCTCAAGGCCGACGGCTCGACCGCATGCGGCTGCTGGATCTACTCCGGCGTCTACAAGGACGGGGTGAACCAGGCGGCCCGCCGCAGACCCGGCCGCGAGCAGAACTGGGTGGCCCGCGAGTGGGGCTGGGCGTGGCCGTCGGACCGGCGCACCCTCTACAACCGGGCGTCCGCCGACCCGGACGGCAAGCCGTGGTCGGAACGCAAGAAGTACGTCTGGTGGGACCCGGAGGCGGGGGAGTGGACCGGCTACGACGTGCCCGACTTCGAGAAGACCAAGCCGCCCTCCTACCGGCCGCCGGACGGAGCCAGCGGGGTCGCGGCGATCGCCGGCGACGACCCGTTCATCATGCAGGGCGACGGGAAGGGCTGGCTGTACGCGCCGAGCGGCCTGATCGAAGGGCCGCTGCCCACCCACTACGAGCCGGCCGAGTCGACGGTTCGCAACCCGCTCTACGGCCAGCAGGCCAACCCGGCCCGCAAGGTGTACGACCGGCCGGACAACCCGGCCAACCCGAGCGTGAACTCGGTGTACCCGTACATCTTCAGCACCAGCCGGCTCACCGAGCACCACACCGCGGGCGGGATGAGCCGGCAGCTGGCGTACCTGTCGGAACTGCAACCGGAGATGTTCGTCGAGGTCTCCCCGCAGCTGGCCGCGGAACGCGGCCTGGAACACCTCGGGTGGGCGCACATCGTCACCGCGCGCGCCGCCATCGAGGCCCGGGTCATGGTGACCGACCGGCTGCGGCCGCTGCGCGTCGACGGCCGGGTGCTGCACCAGATCTGGATGCCGTACCACTGGGGCAGTGAAGGCCTGGTCACCGGCGACTCGGCGAACGACCTGATCGGCATCACCCTCGACCCGAACGTGCTGATCCAGGAGAGCAAAGTGGGCACCTGCGACATCCAGCCGGGACGGCGCCCGGTCGGACCGGCCCTGCTCGAGTACGTCGAGAGCTATCGCAGACGGGCGGGCGAGAATGGGAAGTAACAGCCTGTACGGGCCGCTCGACCCGGCGCCGGACGCGGGATATGTGGACGCGCCGCCGCGGATGGGCTTCTTCACCGACACCAGCGTGTGCATCGGCTGCAAAGCGTGCGAGGTGGCCTGCAAGGAGTGGAACCTGGTGCCGGACGACGGGTTCAACCTGCTCGGCACGTCGTACGACAACACCGGTGGGCTGACCGCGAACTCGTGGCGGCACGTGGCGTTCATCGAACAGCCGGCGGCGGGCCGGGCATCACTGGGCGCGCCGGCGGAGACCGGCACTGCTCCGGGCGTACCCCCGGCTGTTGATGCTCTTGCTGCGGCCGCGACCACCGCATCGCCGCAGTTTCTCGGCATGCCCGGCAGCGATCTGCCCGGCCGGAACCTGGACGCGCCGCGCACCGACTTCCGCTGGCTGATGATGTCCAACGTGTGCAAGCACTGCACCCACGCCGGCTGCCTGGACGTCTGCCCAACCGGGGCGTTGTTCCGCACCGAGTTCGGCACAGTCGTCGTGCAGGAGGACATCTGCAACGGCTGCGGCTACTGCATCCCGGCCTGCCCCTACGGCGTCATCGACCAGCGGCAGGACGACGGGCGGGCCTGGAAGTGCACGATGTGTTACGACCGGATCGGCGACGGGCTGACGCCCGCCTGCGCGCAGGCCTGCCCGACCCAGTCCATCCAGTACGGCGAACTCGAAGAACTGCGTGGCCGGGCCGCGGAGCGGGTGTCGCGGTTGCACGAGCAGGGCGTGAGCGAGGCCCGGCTGTACGGCCACGACCCCGACGACGGCGTCGGCGGCGACGGCGCGTTTTTCCTGCTGTTGGACGAACCTGAGGTGTACGGCCTGCCGCCCGACCCGATCGTCACCACCCGCGACCTGCCGGCCATGTGGAAACGCGCCGGCGTGGCCGGCCTCGCCATGGCCGCGGCTGTCGTCGTGTCCTTCCTGGGCGGTCGCCCATGAGCCACCAGGACAAGGCCCGGGCGGAAACGGGCGGCGCCGGCCGCGGAGGACACAACGGCGGCCGCCGCGGGAAGAAGCGCGGCGCCGACCGCTCCATGGTGCCGCCCGCCGAGTTCCGCTCCTACTACGGCCGCCCCATCGTGCGGCCGCCGGTCTGGCATCACGACATCGCCGCGTACCTGTTCACCGGCGGCCTCGCCGCCGGCTCCGCCCTGCTGGCCGCCGGCGGTGACGCCACCGGCCGTCCCGCGCTGCGCCGCGCCGGCCGCACCACCGCGCTCGGCGCCCTGGTGGCCAGCGGCTACTTCCTCGTCAACGACCTGGGCCGCCCGGACCGCTTCCACCACATGCTGCGGATCGCCAAACCCACGTCGCCGATGTCGATGGGCACGTGGATCCTCAGCGCGTTCGGCGCCGCCGCGGGCGTCTCCGCCATCGCCGAGGCCGCCCCGATGCTGCCCCGCCCCCTCGGCAAACTGGTCACGCCACTGGGCACCGCCGGCCAGTACGCCGCCGCAGCCGCCGCTCCGGCCCTGGCCACGTACACCGCGGTGCTGCTCGCCGACACCGCCACCCCGAGCTGGCACGCCGCGTACCCCGAACTGCCCTACGTCTTCGCCGGCAGCGCCCTGGCCAGCGGCGCCGGCGTCGGCCTGCTCGGCGCACCCCCGTCCCAGGCCGGCCCGGCCCGCCGCATGGCCGTCTTCGGCGCCGCCCTCGAGCTCTACGGCGCCCACCGCGTGGAGACCACGTTGGGCATCCTCAGCGAGCCCTACACCCAGGGCCGCCCCGGCAGACTCCTGCGCGCCGGACGCGCCCTGACCGCCCTCGGCGTAGCCGGCGCCCTCCTCGGCCGCCGCAGCCGCCTGATCTCCGGCCTGTCCGGCCTCTCCCTGCTCACCGCGTCGCTCGCCACCCGCTTCGGCATCTTCGAAGGCGGCGTAGCCTCCGCCAAGGACCCCAAATACACCGTGCTCCCGCAACGCGAACGCCTAGCCCGAAACCCCTGATCAGTACGCCCGACACCGCGCCCGCCGAATTCGACGCCGTCCCCTTACGTCCGCGCGGCCTGCGCACAACGCAAGGCCCCACCGCGCCCGCCGGGCTGATGGAGGTGGCCGCCCACCCAGCCCGCGCTCTAGGCCAGCCGGCGGGGTTGGGCTGACGCCCAGTGCTGCCTCCCGGCGGCGGAAGGGACGTTGGCGGTCAGCCGGCGGGGTTGGGCTGACGCCCAGTGCTGTTTCCCGGCGGCGGAAGCGACGCTCGCGGTCAGCTGGGGGATTTAAGGATGTTTAAGGATTTGGGTGGGCGAACCGCTTGAGCCGGACATCGACGGCCTGCTTTATTTAACTGTCTTACCGGATTCCCCTGACGGTAACGAGGTCATCCCCATGCAGAGACGCACCCTGCTCGCCGCAGCCCTGTCCACCACCGTCGCCGGTACGCTCGGCGCCGTGGGCATCAGCGCCGCGGAGGCCGCCACCCTCGACCCCAGCCTGCCGCCGGGCGGCAACTTCGACCTGTCGGTCTGGTCGCTTCAGCTGCCGAGCGGCAGCCCGGGCAAGCCCGACACCATCTCGCCGTCGCGGCTCGAGGGCGGCTACACCAATTCGTCGTTCTTCTGGACCGACAAGAACGACGGGTCGATGACGTTCTGGGCGCCGGAGAAGGGCGTGACCACGCCGAACTCGAAGTACGCCCGGTCGGAGCTGCGCGAGATGAACCCGAACGGCAGCGTCGCGGACTGGACGCTCGCCGGCAATCACACGCTCAGCGCCCAGCTGCGGGTCGTGTCGGTGACGAAGAACGTCGCCGTCGGCCAGGTGAAGCTCGGCACCGGTGGCACGTCCACCAAGCCTCTCGCCGAGCTGTACTACCGGCCGAACGGCGACATCTTCTTCGGCACCCAGAACTCGCCGGACGCCAGCGGGCAGACGCTGCACAAGGTCGGCAACGTCGCCCTCGGGGTGAAGTGGACCTACGTCCTCAACGTGACCGGCAGCCGGCTCAACCTGACCGTCAACGGGACGCGGACGAGTTACCCGATCCCGTCCGCGTTCAACCCGTACCGGCAGTATTTCAAGGCCGGCTCCTACAACCAGTCGTCGTCGGAGAGCACCACCAACGGCGCTAAGGTCAAGTTCTACGGCCTGACGGTCCAGCACGGCTGAGGTTGTCAGCCGAGCAGGGAGGCCAGGTTGCCGGCGAGCACGGCGACGATCACCAGGACCGCGACGACGAAACCGGTGATGCCGAAACCGCGAGCGACTCCGGTCTGTGGCGGGCCGTCCTTGGTCAGGCCGGCCAGCCACGCTGCCGCGGCGCCGAGGACGGCCGGGGCGCCCGACCACCACACCGGCAGCGTGACCAGTGACAGCGCGCCGAGGATGATCGCGCCGATCCGGGCCCGGGCCGGGTCGCGGATCAGCGGCAGCCCGACCGCCAGCGCGACCAGCAGGCCGAGGCCGCCGACGACGCTGATGCTCACGATGCTGTCTACCGGTCCTTCCGGCCGGTGCGGGTCGCCGTCGCCGAACACGAGGTCGGCGACCCGGAACGCGAGGTTCGCGACGGTCGAGAGCAGGAACGCGCCGCCGACGAGCATCGGTGCGGACATGCCGCGGGACGTACGGTTCGCAGTGGTGTTGGACATGAGGAAACCTCCGTCGTGGACCGCCCCGGTCGTTCCGGGGCTGTGTCCACCGTGCGCGCCACCCTGTCCCGGGCACCAGTCCCGCGATGTCCCGGAGCGTCCCGCGCCTCTGTGACCGCGTCCCGCGGTGCTGCACCATGAGTCTGTGAACAGTGGAGTGCCGGGCCCGGTCGTCGGGGCCGCGCTGGCGACCGCGGCCGGTGCGGCGCCGGCCCTGGTCGGGCTGGGCGAGAGCACCCTGCCGACCGGAGCCCTGTACGGCCTGGGCTGGCCGGCGTTCGGTCTCGCCGCCGCCCTGCTGCTCGACCGGCACGCGCGATCGCGTCTCGGCCGTGCCTTCGCCGGGCTCGCCGTCATCCCCGCGGTCGTCACCGCGATCGCCCTGCTGTTCCGCGGTGACCAGCCCGGCTGGGCCGCCATCGAGCAGCTCTGGGAACGCGCCGGCGTCGCCCTGGTCGTGGCCGCCCTGGCGGTGGTCGCCGCGACGATGGACATCGCCGCCGACCGGATGTCGCGGCGCCGGCTGGTCTGGCTGGTCGCCGGGTCCGCGGCGCTGCTCGGCGCGGTGTCGACGGCGTCGGTCGCCGGTGGTCCGCGGGTGGCGGCGGTCGTCACCACGCTCGGGTTGTGGGGCGCCGCGGCCCTGATCGTGCGGCTGGTCACCATCCGCGAGCTGCGCCCGGTCGACGAACCGCTGGTCGACGCCGCGGTCGCGGCCGCCACCCTGCTGATCGGCGCCGGGGTCGGCACCCTGGTCCGGACCGGCGCCGAGCACGCCGGGGTGCCGCGGCCGGATGTGTCCGGGGCGTTTTCCGCGGTGGTGGCGGCGGTCCTGGTGCTGCCGGCCGGACTGTGGTTGCGGCGGCAGTTCCTGACCCGCCGGTACGGCCCGGGCGCCCTGTCCGCCGCCGACGTCACCGAGATCACCGCTGAGCTGCACACCCGTACCGATGATGCTCGTGCCCTGTTGGGGAAGGCCGCCGCGATGGTGGCCGCCGCGAGCGGCCACCGGGAGGTCGGCCTGGTGGTCGGCCCGGACCTGCCGGACGTGCCCGGCCACTGGGTGCTCTATCCGCTCGCTGTCGGCGCCGACCGGGTGGGCACCCTCTACCTCGAACCGCGCCACCCGGAGGGTCCCGAGCCTCGCCAGGACCGCGTCGTCCGGCAGCTGCTGCCGACGGTGTCGCTGGTGGCGAAGGCTGTCGACCTGGCCGTCGAGGCCGACCACGTGCGCCGCGACCTGGCCCGCGAGCGCGACACCGAACGCGCCCGGATCCTCGGCGACCTGCACGACGGCCTCGGCCCGATGCTGGTCGGGATGAGCATGCGGGTCCGCGCCGAACTGCGGCGCCGCCCGGCCCCGGTCCTCGAGGCGCTGGCGAACGATCTGGCCGGCTGCCGCAGCGACCTGCGCCGCATCGTCTCCGGTCTCACGCCGTCGGTTCTCGACGACGGCGACCTCGCCGCCGCGCTGGAACGCCTCGCCGGCTCCTTCACCGGGCAGGGGCCCAAGGTCAAGCTCGGCGCGGTCCCGGACGCGCATCTCGCCCCGGAGGTCGCGGTGGCGGTGTACCGGCTGGTCGCCGAAGGCCTCACCAACGCGCTGCGGCACGCGCGAGCCGGGCAGGTGGCCGTCGAGGTACGCACGACGAGCGACACCGTGCAGGTGGACGTGACCGACGACGGTGTGGGCGGCCCGATCGTCCCCGGCGTCGGCCTGTCGTCGCTGCGCCGCCGCGCGGAGGAGCTCGGCGGCACGCTGCAGGTGGACGCCGGCGCCGGCCGGGGTACGCGGCTGCGCCTGGAAATGCCGGCGGCGCCGTGATCAGGGTGCTGGTGGCCGACGACCACCCGATCGTCCTGGCCGGCCTGTCCGCGCTGATCGACTCGGAGCCCGGCCTGGAGGTGGTCGCCGCGGTCCGCTCGGCCGCGGAGGCGCTGGCCGTCACCGCCGAGGCCGACATCGCCGTGCTGGACCTGCGGCTGCCCGACGGCGACGGGATCAGCCTGGGCGCGACCCTGAAACGGCGACAGCCCAGCCTGCGGGTGCTGGTGTTCACCATGCACGCTGATGACCAGTCCGTCGTACGCAGTCTGGGTTCCGGCCTGGACGGCTACCTGCTGAAGGACTCCGACCCGGAGGACGTGCTCGCCGCGATCCGCTCGGCCGCCCGCGGCGCCCTGGTGCTGGGCCGCGGCGCGCAGGCCGCGGTGGTGGCGGCGACGCGGGTGGCGCCGCCGCCGCCGAGCCTGGCCGCGCTGGACTCCCGCGACCTGGAGATCCTCGAGCTGCTCGTCCGCGGCCTGTCCACCACACAGGTCGCGTCCCGGCTGTTCCTGGCCCCGAAGACGATCCGCAACCGGATCTCCGAGATGCTCGGCAAACTCGGCGTCGCCACCCGCGAGGACGCCGTCGCGCTGGCCCGCGCCAACGGTCTCGGGGTCACTTGAGGAAATCGGTGAGGGCGGCGGCGACGGCGTCCGGGTTCTCCTCGGCCATGTGGTGGCCCGACTCGATCGGCACGCCCCGCACGTCGCCCGCCCACGTGCGCCAGATTGCCAGGGGGTCGCCGTACAGGTCTTCCATGTCGTCGCGGGTGGACCACAGGAACAGGGCCGGGCATCGTACGGTGCGCCCGGCGCTGCGGTCCGCCAGCTCATGATCGCGGTCGACGCCCAGACCGGCCCGGTAGTCCTCGAGCATCGCCCGCACCGTGTCCGGGTCGTGGATCGCCGCCCGGAACTCGGCGTAGTTCTCCGCGCCCATGGCCCGCGGATCCGCGGTGTACCAGGCGTCCGGGTCGGCCAGGATGGCGCGCTCCGGCTTCTCCGGCACGGCGAAGAAGAACCAGTGGTACCAGTCGCGGGCGAACTTCGCGTCGCAGCGGGCCAGGGCCTCGCTGATCGGCACCCCGTCCATGACCACCAGCCGGGTCACCGCGTCCGGGTGGTCCAGGGCCAGGCGCAGCGCCACGTAGCAGCCACGATCGTGCCCGGCGACGGCGAACCTGTCGTGGCCCAGCCGCCGCATCAGCGTCACCAGGTCCTGCGCGACGGCCCGTTTGGACTGCTGCGAGTGGTCCGGGAGCACCGTCGCCGTGCCGGACCGGCCGTAGCCGCGCATGTCCGGGCAGACGACGGTGAAACCGCGTTGCAGCAGCTGCGGCGCGACCCGGTGCCAGGTCGCGCCGGTGCGCGGGTGGCCGTGGATCAGCAGCACCGGTGGGCCGTCCCCGGCATGCCGCACTCGCAACTCGACGTCGCCCACGTCCACCCGCTCATCCTTGAATCCCTCGAACATGGAGTACCTGTTACCCCGGCCCGGCGGCTCTCAGCAGGAGATCCGGGTCCAGCCGCGGTCACCGTCCGGGGTGTTGCGCACCCGGGTCTCGAACTTCGGCACCACGGTCTGGCGGGCCCAGCCGGTCCAGGTCACCCACTTCACGCGGACCTGCATCCGGTACGAGTGGGTGCCGCGACGGCAGTCCGCACTCAGCGTCTTCACATGCGGGCCGGCGGCCGGCAGCCGTTCGATGGTGGTGCTGGCGATGGTCCGCGGATTGCAGTTGTAGCCGAACCGGTTGCACACCTTCGTCTCCAGGGCGACCTGCACCGACGCGCTGCAGTTGATCCGGTTGGCGACGCTCAGCCCGGCTGTGCCCTGGACGCGGCGGTCCTTGCGCTGCGGTGGGTTGGTCGACGGGATGAACGCCGGGCTGCCGGTGATGCCGCCCACCCAGTTGCTGCCGGAGCAGCCGCGGGCGCCGGCCACCGCGGGGTCGATGACGCCGGATCCGCTCAGGAAGATGTCCGAGTTGCGGACCACGTCGCCGCACTTGTCGCTGAGTGCGAACCGTACCGTGTTGAGGCCGGCGAACAGGTATTTGTTCAGGTTGAGATAGTCGAGTGGCTGCGGTGTGGGTGCCGTGCAGTTCCGGCTGAAGTCGTGGCGGAACGTCTGCGTGCGGCCGTTTTCGCCGGTGACCGTCATGGTCAGCACGTCGTCGACGACGAAGCGGCCGTTCGCGTTGCGGAATCCGCTGAGGAATGCGCTGGAGACGCTGCTGCGCCACACCGCGAAATCCCCGGAACGGTAGTAGGTCTCGCCGCGGGCGACGGTTCCGCTGTAGCGGGCGGCGACCTGCACGCTGGGCAGGGCCTTGGCTTCAGCTCGGGCTTCGGCCTGAGCTGCGGTCTGAGCTTCGGGCTGAGCTTCTGCCTGGGCGGACGCTGGTGGCAGCGGTGCGAATGACATGCCGGCGGCGACCAGGGTCGCGGCGATGAGCGCATTACGGCGCATGATGTGCTCCGATGGAAGGGGAATGGCGGAATATGACGTGGCGCGCCGTAAACGACCCTACGTAACGGTTTCCCGCCGGGCCATGAATCGGACAGTCGAACCCGGCGTCCATCGGGCCGCGGGTGCTGACGAATCGGGTTAATCCGTTGGGGAAATGTGAAGCTTCGATAAAACGCGCATCAGCCCGGCGGTCGCGCATCGGCCGCGACCGAATGCGGTGGTCGCGATAGCGCTTGTCGTACCGATGATGGGTTTCTATCTGATGCTCAGGGTGACGTCGCCGCGGCGCGCGACCAATTCGCCGATCACCGGGTGTCCGGGGATCTCACCGGCGATCAGCAGGCCGCCGGAGGTCTGCGCGTCGGCCAGCAGCAGCAGTTCGTCCTCGGAGACCCGGCCGGTGCCGGCGTGCGGGCGCACCCAGTCGAGGTTGCGGCGGGTGCCGCCGCTGACGAAGCCGTCCGCGAGGGCCTTGCGCGCGCCCTCGAGGTAGGGGACCGCGGCGCTGTCGATGACGGCGGTGACGTTGCTGGCGCGGGCGAGTTTGTGCAGGTGGCCGAGGAGGCCGAAACCGGTCACGTCGGTGGCGCAGCGGACTCCGGCGGCGAGGGCGGCCTCGGCGGCGGACCGGTTCAGGGTGGTCATCGTCGCGATGGCGTGCGGAAACACCTCGCCGGTGGACTTGTGACGGCTGTTGAGCACGCCGATGCCGAGCGGTTTGGTCAGGGTCAGCGGGGTGCCGGGAGTGCCGGCGTCGTTGCGGAGCAGGCGTTCCGGGTCGGCGATGCCGGTGACCGCCATGCCGTACTTGGGTTCCGGGTCGTCGACGCTGTGGCCGCCGGCGACGTGGCAGCCGGCTTCGCGGGCCACGTCGAGGCCGCCGCGCAGCACCTCGCCGGCGAGTTCCATCGGCAGCGTGTCGCGCGGCCAGCCGAGCAGGTTGACAGCGACCACCGGCGTGCCGCCCATGGCGTAGACGTCGGAGAGCGCGTTGGCGGCGGCGATCCGGCCCCAGTCGTACGCGTCGTCGACGACCGGGGTGAAGAAGTCGGCGGTGGCGATGACGGCCGTCCCGGCGGCGATCCGGACCGCCGCGGCGTCGTCGCCGTCGTCCAGGCCGACCAGCAGCTCACCGGGGCCGTCCGGGGCGGCGCCGCCGATCAGGCCGGAGACCACGCTCTCCAGCTCGCCGGGCGGGATCTTGCAGGCGCAGCCGCCGCCGTGCGCGTACTGGGTCAGGCGGGGGCGGGCTGTGGTCGTCACCCACGCACTGTCGCACAGCCATTCTGGCGCCGCAGGGCGTGGAGGTTCTGTGAAGGTGCGCATGGCGACTCGGTTCCGTGGCGGCTCGGCCATCACTATCACGGGATGCGATCGATGGAAGGCCGCGAGGCTGCGCCGGCGCGCCGGTTGCGGCGCGGGGCGACAGCGCTGGTCCTCGCCGTTCCGCTGGCCTGGGCGGCGGTGGCGGTGACTCAGCTGTCCGGCGTGTGGTTGTTCAGCCGGATCGGGCCTCTGGCGTGGGCCGTGTCCGGGCTGGCCTGGCTGGTGGCCGTCGCCGCCACGGCGCTGGTCGCGGCGGCATTCTGTCTCGTCCGCCGGTTCCTCCTGGCCGGGATGGCGTTCGTGGTCGGTGCGGCCGGCGCGACGGCGATCGTGCGAACCGACTGGACCGCCGCCTTCGTGCACGGCTACTACGAGCGGCACCACGCCGGCTTCCTGGCCGTCGCCGAACTGGCCCGCACCCATCAGCTGGACCCTTTCCCTGCCGAGCTGCGGTATCTGGCGTTCACCGGGGATCCGATCGTCTACGGCGCGAGCACGGTGTACCTGCCCGCCTGGACCGGGATCGTCGACGGTGTCACCGGCTACGCCTTCATCGGGGATCCGCCGGCCGGCAGCATCGTCGAATGCGCGGGGGACCCGTGTCAGGTGCGCTGGTCATTGGGCGACGGCTGGTCCTGGATCGACATGTACCACCGCTGACTCGGCGCGGGCCCGGAACAGCTCCCGCTCCGCCTCGTTGCGCGTGAGCGAGGCGGCCCGGCCGAACTCCGTCCGGGCCTCGGCCGCCCGCCCCAGCTGGGCCAGCAGCTCACCGCGGACCGCGGGCAGCTGCGGATAGTCCCGCAGCGACCGTTCCGCGCCGAGTCCGTCCGCGATCCGGAGTCCGCGCGCCGGATCACCGGCCCGGCCCACCGCAACCGCCTGGTTCAGCCGGACCACCGGCGACGGCAGCAGGTAGGCGAGCACCTCGTAGAGCGCCGCGATCCGCGCCCAGTCGGTGTCGGCCGCGGTGTGCGCCCGCGCGTGACAGGCCGCGATCGCCGCCTGCAGCGAGTAGAGGCCGCCGCCCAGCTCCTCGGCGCGTTCCAGGGCGGCCAGACCGCGGCGGATCAGCAGCCGGTCCCACAACCGCCGGTCCTGATCGTCCAGCAGCACCGGCCGGCCGTCGGCGGCGATCCGCGCGGGGAGCCGCGACGCCTGCAACTCCATCAGGGCGAGCAGGCCGTGCACCTCCGGCTCGTCCGGCAGCAGCCCGGCCAGCACCCGGCCCAGCCGGATCGCCTCCCGGCACAGCGCCGGCTGCGCCCAATCGGTGCCGCCGGTCGCCGCGTACCCCTCGTTGAAGATCAGATAGACCACTCCGAGGACCGTGCCCAGCCGTTCCCCGATCTCGGCCGGCGCCGGCATGCTGAACCGCACGCCCGCCTCGGCGAGCGTCCGCTTGGCCCGCACGATGCGCTGCGCCGCGGTCGCCTCGCTGATCAGGAACGCCCGCGCGATCTCCGGCGTGCTCAGCCCGCCCAGCAGCCGCAACGTCAGCGCCGCCCGCGCCTCCACCGACAGCACCGGATGCGCCGCCGTGAAGATCAGCCGCAGCAGGTCGTCGCCGATGTGGTCGTCGAGCGAGTCGATCAGCTCGTCGTCGTCCTCCCGCGGGATCGCGTCGTGCGCGAGCACCGCCAGCTTCGACGCGTAGTTGGTCCGCCGCCGGATCAGGTCGATCGCCCGGTGCTTGGCGGTCGCCCGCAGCCACGGGCCGGGCTCGCGCGGCACACCGTCACGCGGCCACTGCTCCAGCGCGATGACCAGGGTGTCCTGGGCGATCTCCTCGGCCACCCCGACGTCCTGGACGAGCCGGGCGAGGCTCGCCACGAGCCTCGCCGACTCGATCCGCCAGACCGCCTCGAGAACGGCCTTCGCGTCGCTGTTCAAGCGCCGGCCGCCGGGAAGTCCTCCGGCCCGAACAGCTTCAGCACGTCCACCTCACCCTCCCAGCCCGGCCAGAGGTCCTGGTGCACCCGCAGGAACCGGGACGCCCACTCGACCGCCTCCTCCTTCGACCGCACCTCGTAGATCGCGTAGCTGATCACCTCCTTCGACTCGGCGAACGGCCCGTCGGTCAGCATCAGCTCCCCGCCGGCCAGGCTCACCCGGGCGCCGCTCGCGCTCGGCGCCAGCCCGGAGGTGTCCAGCAGGGCGCCGGCCTTGGTGGCCTCCTCGCCGAGCGCCATGATCGCGGCCATCAGCTCGGGCGGCGGTGGGGTGGTGGACTGCTTCGCACGCAACAGGGTCAGGTAACGCATGTCGGGTCCCCTTCAAGATCAGCGGTAGTGGGTTCAGCGGTAGTGGGCGAAGATCGTGGACAGCCAGGCCGAAGCCAGTATCACGGCTCCGGTGAAGCCGAGCAGGCCCGCTGCGGTGCCGCCGCCGGCGGCCATCGCAACAAATCCGATCAGGAACAACACCCCGGTGACGTACGAGAAGACGGCCAATCCACCGTCGAGGCGCCGCCCGATCAGGAAACAGGCGGCGACCAGGGCGAGAAACCCGATCCCGCCGAGCACGAAGTGCAGGCTCCCGTGCCAGCTCATCGGCACCACCTCGGGCGTGCCCGCCGGAAACCCGCGGCCCGGATCGGCGGCGAAGAAGCCGGACCCGACCATGCCGAGCCCGTACACGCCGAGCAGCGCGCCGGGCCTGACCGTCCGGGACAGCCCGATCGCGCCGGCGACGACCAGCAGACCCGAGACGATCAGGTTCAGGCTGTGCACCCAGCCGAACGGGCCGTTGGCCAGCATGCTCCAGGCGTGCCGGGTCGCATCGAAGCCGTCCCGCAGCGCGATCTCGACCAGCGACACCAGGACATACAGCGGTCCGGCCAGGATGCCGGCGGTCAGCAGCGTACGCGTACGCATGAGTGTTTCTCCCTGTCGGAGGCGGGCCGCCTACCGGCCCTCACACCCATGGCTCGAACGGCCCCACCCCGAATCGACACGGTTCTCGAAGTTTTTTCTCCGTCCTGGCCCAGCGGGCGCGAACCGGACAGTGCGGCTACGGTGATCAGCGGAGGCGTTCAGGCAGCTGGTGCTCCTCGCGGTCTTCAAAACCGTTGCGGCCCGGTATCCGGGCCGGGCGGGTTCGATTCCCGTCCGCCTCCGCTGAGCAGCAGAGAGTGCTGACTGAGCCGCCCCAACGCCGCTCAGTCAGCACTCTGCTCGCGGCGTAGGAGTCGGCGGGAATCACGTCCGCCGAGCAGTCGCGCGGCAGGCCGGACGGGCGACACGGGCCAGGCGTCCGGGTGCCCGGGGCAAGGCGATCTGCCACCCCATGGGGCGGCGCACGAGTCGATCTTCGACTAACGTCGTGCGGAATCTTGCTCTGGATCTTCTTCCGGGGCGAACTCAACACATTGGAGGGCGGGGGCCCGATGCGAATTGCGCGTTTCCTCATTCCGGCAGTTGCCCTGACGGTGGCCGTGGTGGCCGCACCCCCGGCGGCACTGGCCGCCCGGAAGGCTGCGGTTGCCATGACGTTCAGCGCCACGCCTGACCCGGTGGCGGTGGGCGAGACCATCACGACCCGCACCACGACCAAGACGGTCTGGCAGTACAGCGGGACCGGCGTCGAGTGCGGCCCGGCGACCAACGGGTGCCACATCTTCAGCGGTGACCTGGAGATCCAGCCCGGCCCGCTGAACGTCTCGTTCCTCGCGCAGTGCACGCAGCCCAGGCCGTCGTTGATGATGGGCTTCACCGACGACCCGACGAACACCGCGCCGACCCCGGATCCCGGGCAGTACACCGCACCGGGCTGGCGGTGGTGGCCCAACGGCGGCGCCACCGGCGGTGAGTTCGACCTCGCCCCGCAGATCACGCAGGGCCACTTCTACGTGCACGCCCTCGTCAAGCCGGCATTCGGCCCGGCCCACCCGACGACGACGTGCACCATCTCGGTGACCGCCACCCAGCAGGTCACCGAGACGACCCCCGTCTGATCCATTCCGCAGCGCGGGCCCCGGCCGGTCGGCCGGGGCCCGCGCTGTTGCTCCGCCGGGTTCGGCTTTGCCGCCGCCGACGTGCTCAGGCACTGCGCCGCTCGGCCTGTTGGCGGACCAGCTGCTCGACCGGGGTGGGCAGATTCGTCTCGAAGTCGATGAGTTTCGCCCAGGTCGGCGTGATGACGATGCGGACCATGCCGTCGTACAGGGCGTGCACCTGCGCCTCCCACTCGACCCGCTGCTCGGGGGTCATCTGGTAGCTGCCGTTCATCTGCAGGTACTCCTCGGGGATGCCGTCGACGTCGTCGAGTTCGGCCTGGCCGCGGATGAGCAGCATCTTGGGCGGGTGGACCTCGGTGTCGATGGTCAGCGCGACCGACGGGTTGCGGCGCAGGGAGTGCAGTTTCGGGGCGTTGCGGCTGGTGCACAGGACGATCTGCGAGCCGTTCCAGGTGAAGCCGATCGGGATGGTGCGCGGGGTGCCGTCCTTGGCGACGTACGCCAGGCGGGTCAGGTCGCGGGCGAGCAACTCCTGGCTGTACGGGCGGTTCAGGACCTCGGTGATCTCGTGCTGTTCCATTGCCAACGCTCCTGTGATCGATGTTCTGATGCTTGGGTATCCCGGGGACGGAGCCGCCCCGGCGTTCTCGACATCCGCGGCGAAGATTTGTTGGGCGAACGGAGATGGCATGGATTCTCGGCGGCGGGTACCCCGTACCGATGCGGTGTTGGGAGATCCGCGCCTGGTGGCCGCGGCCGAGACGCTCGGCCGGGCGGCGGTGAAGGCCGCGGTGGTCGCTGCGCAGCAGCGGGTGCGCAGCGGCGAGCTGGCGCCGGAAGCGGTCGCCGACACCGCGGTGGCGGCCCTGCCGACGAACGCGGGCGGGCTGCGGCCGGTGCTCAATGCCACCGGCGTCGTGCTGCACACCAACTTGGGCCGGGCGGCACTGTCCCCGGCGGCGGCCGAGGCGATCGTGGCAGCCAGCGGGTACACCGATGTGGAGCTCGATCTCGCCACCGGGCGGCGGGCCCGGCGCGGGCGCGACACCCTGGCCGCGCTGGCCTCCGCGGTGCCGGATGCCGGCGGCGTGCACGTGGTCAACAACGGCGCGGCCGCGCTGGTGCTGACCGCTACCGCGCTGGCTGCCGGGCGCGAGATCGTGGTCAGCCGCGGCGAGATGGTGGAGATCGGCGACGGGTTCCGGCTGCCGGACCTGCTGCAATCCACCGGCGCGCGGCTGCGGGAGGTCGGCACCACGAACCGCACGTCGGTCGCCGACTACGCCGCGGTGATCGGGCCGCAGACCGGTCTCATCCTGAAGGTGCATCCGTCGAACTTCGTCGTGCGCGGCTTCACCAGCGCTGCGGCGATCCCCGACCTGGCCGGGCTGGGCGTGCCGGTGGTCGCCGACATCGGGTCGGGGCTGCTGCGGGCCGATCCGCTGCTGCCGGACGAGCCGGATGCCGCCACCACGCTGCGCTGCGGCGCGAATCTCGTGGTGGCCAGCGGCGACAAGTTGCTCGGCGGCCCGCAGGCGGGGCTGCTGCTGGGCGACGCCGACCTGGTGGAGCGGCTGCGGCGGCATCCCCTCGCCCGGGCGCTGCGGGTGGACAAGCTGACGCTGGCAGCGCTCGCCGCCACGCTGGGCGGGCCGGTCACGCCGACCTGGGCGGCGCTGCGCACCGACCCGGACGCGCTGCGCGAGCGCACCGAGCAACTGCGGGCCGAGGTGGGCGGGGACGCCGCGGTGGTGACGTCGGTTGCGGTGGTCGGTGGCGGCGGTGCGCCCGAGGTCGAGCTTGCGTCGTGGTCACTGTCGCTGCCTGAGGCGTACGCGGAACCGCTGCGAACCGGCGCCCCAGCGGTCCTGGGCCGCGTCGAGCGGGGCCGCCTGCTGCTCGACCTGCGCTGCGTCCCGGAACATGCCGACGCCGCAGTCGTCCAAGCGGTCCTGGCCGTGTCCGGCCCGCTGCGCCGTGATGCCGACGGCCGTGGCGACGGCGAGGCGGGGCGCTGACATGCACGTCGTCGCCACCGCCGGGCACGTCGACCACGGCAAGTCCACCCTGGTCCGGGCCCTGACCGGGATGGAACCGGACCGCTGGGCCGAGGAACGCCGCCGCGGCATGACGATCGACCTCGGCTTCGCCTGGACCACCCTGGCATCCGGGGCGACGGTCGCCTTCGTCGACGTGCCGGGCCACGAGCGGTTCGTGCCGAACATGCTGGCCGGGATCGGCCCGGTCCCCGCCGCCATGATCGTGGTAGCCGCCGACGAGGGCTGGCGCCGGCAGTCCGCCGAGCATCTGGCCGCGCTGAACGCCCTCGACGTGCGACACGGCCTGCTCGTCGTCACCCGCTGCGACCTGGCCGATCCCCGGCCGGCCATGGAAGCCGCCCGCGCCGAGATCGCCGCGACCTCGCTCGGCGCCGTCGAAGCGGTGCCGGTCAGCGGCCGCACCGGCGCCGGCCTCGACGACCTCCGGACCGCCTTGGATCGCCTGGTCAGCGCCCTGCCCGCGCCGGAGACCGACACGCCGGTGCGGCTGTGGATCGACCGGTCCTTCACGATCAAGGGCGCCGGAACAGTCGTGACCGGCACCCTCGGCGCGGGGTCGGTCAGCAGCGGCGACGAACTGGAACTCACCGGTTTGTCCCGGCCGGTCCGGGTCCGCGGGCTGCAGAGCCTCGGCGAACCCGTCGATCACGCCGACGCCGTCGCCCGGGTCGCGGTCAACCTGCGCGGCGTCGACAAGGATCGGGTCGCGCGCGGCGCCGCGCTGCTGGCGCCGGGCCGGTTCCGCGCCACCGACCTGATCGACGTGCGGGTGCACGGCGACCCCGTCGCGGACCTGCCGGCCACCGTGACGCTGCATGTGGGCTCGGCGGCCGTACCGGTCCGGGTCCGCCCGCTGGGTGCGGACACCGCGCGGCTGCGGCTGGACCGGCCGCTTCCGCTGCGTCTCGGCGACCGGGCGCTGCTGCGCGACCCGGGCCGGCATCACGTCGCGGGCGGTGTGACCGTGCTCGACGTGGCGCCGCCCGGACTGACCCGCCGCGGCGCCGCGGCCCGGCGTGCCGCCGAGCTGGCCGGGATGACCGGTGCCGCCGACCTCGCCGGCGAGCTGCGCCGGCGCCGGCTGATCCGGGGCGAGGAGTTGCTGCGGATGGGTGTTCCGGTGGGCACGCCGGTGACCGGTGACTGGTACGCCGACCCGCAGCACTGGGCCGACCTGGGCAAACGACTCGCCGACGAGGTGGCCCGGCACGCCGCCGACCAACCGCTCGAACCCGGCGCGCCGCTGGAGGATCTGCGGCACCGGCTCGGCCTGCCCGACCGCTCGCTGGTCGAGGCCCTCATCCAGCCACCGCTGCGCCTGGCCGGCGGCCGGGTCACCGCCGGCACTCCCGGCATCCCACCCGAGCTGGTCGCGGCCGTGCACGAGGCCTTCGACGAGTCCCGGCCGTTCGCGGCACCCGAAGCGCACCGGCTCGCCGAGCTGGGTCTCGGCGCCCGGCAGATCGCCGCCGCGGTGCGCGCCGGCCTGGTCATGCGGCTCGGCGAGACCGTGCTACTGCGGCCCGGCGCCCCGGACCGGGCGGCCGGCGTGCTGGCCGGGCTTCCGCAGCCGTTCACGCTCAGCGAGGCCCGCCGGGCCCTGGACACCAGCCGCCGGGTGGCCGTCCCGCTGCTGGAACTGCTGGACCGCACCGGTGTGACCGAGCGGCTCCCGGACGACCGCCGGATCAGCCGACCTGCTGCTGGTTGATGCGGACCATGTTGCCGGCCGGGTCGCGGAACGCGCAGTCGCGGATCCCGTACGGCTGGTCCATCGGCTCCTGGACCACGTCGGCGCCGCTGGCCTGCAGCTTCTCGAAGACGTCCTCGAGGTCGGGGGTGCTCAGCACGATGCTCGCGTAGCTGCCCTTGGCCATCAGCTCGGCGATGGTCCGGCGCTCGTCGTCGGTGATCCCCGGGTCGGCGGCCGGCGGGTGCAGCACGATCGAGGTCTGCGGCTGGTTCGCCGGGCCGACCGTGATCCAGCGCATGTCGCCGTACCCGACGTCGCCGCGCACCTCGAAACCCAGCGCGTCGCGGTAGAAGGTGAGGGACTGCTCGGGGTCGTCGGCCGGCAGGAACGTGTTGTGAATGGTGACGTTCATGCCTGCGATGCTAGGTGCGTGCGGGTGGGTGTGGCTTCTCTGTTCCTGATCGGTCGCATCACCTGTTTGGCGAGGCAGCTGGGCAGCCCCTCGGCGTCGCCGGCGGCGATCTGCTGGTAGCGGCTCGGCGAGATGCCGACCAGCTCGGAGAACCGGGTGCTGAACGTGCCCAGCGACGAGCAGCCGACCGCGAAGCAGACGTCGGTGACGGACAGGTCGCCGCGGCGCAGCAGCGTCATCGCCCGCTCGATGCGCCGGGTCATCAGATAGCTGTACGGCGACTCGCCGAACGCCGCCCGGAACTGCCGGCTCAGGTGCCCGGCGGACATGTGCACGCCGCGGGCCAGCGCCTCCACATCCAGCGGCTGGGCGTAGTCCCGGTCGATCCGGTCCCGGACGCGGCGCATCAGCACCAGCTCACGCAGCCGCGGGTCGTCTTTACCGGTCACCGGCACAGCGTGCCCGCTGTCAGGGCCCGATGTCCACCGGGCCCACTCATCCGTTGCGGATGAGGTGACAGAGTAGCCCGCTTTCGTACGGTCGCGAGGTACCCGGGAGGGCAGATCATGACAGCGACCGCGCCGCAGACGTCGTCCGTACAGAAGCTGACCTTCACGACCATGACCATGATGGTCGTCGGTGGCATGGTCGGTGCGGGGGTGTTCTCGCTGCCACGGCGGTTCGCTGAGGAGACCGGGGTCATCGGGGCGCTGATCGCCTGGCTGATCGCCGGGTCCGGCATGCTGATGCTCGCGTTCGTCTTCCAGACCCTCGCGCTGCGCAAACCCGAGTTGGACGCCGGCGTGTACGCGTACGCGAAAGCCGGTTTCGGCGAGTATCTGGGGTTCTTCTCCGCCTTCGGCTACTGGGCCAGTGCCTGCGTCGGCAACGTCACCTACTGGGTGCTGATCATGTCGACGATCGGGGCGATCGCCCCCGCGCTCGGTGACGGCGACACGGTTCTGTCGGTGGTGCTGTCCTCGATCGGCGTGTGGATCTTCTTCTACCTGGTCCAGCGCGGGGTCAAGGACGCGGCGGCGGTGAACCGGATCGTCACGATCGCGAAGGTCGTACCGATCCTGGTCTTCGTTCTTCTGGCTCTTTTCGCCCTGGACCCGCAGGTGTTCGCCGACAACCTGCGCGGGCCGACGTCCTACGGCTCGCTGTTCGAGCAGGTCAAGGGCACCATGCTGGTGACCGTCTTCGTGTTCCTCGGTGTCGAGGGCGCCAGCGTCTACTCCCGGCACGCCAAGCGCCGCGAAGACGTCGGCCGGGCCACCGTGCTCGGCTTCCTGGCCGTGTTCGCCGTCTTCGCGTCGGTGACCATCGTGTCCTACGGCATCCTGCCGGCCGACGAGATCGCCCAGCTGCGCCAGCCGTCGATGGGTGGCGTCCTCGAGGCGGCCGTCGGCGAATGGGGCAAGGTGCTGGTCAGCGTCGGCCTGATCGTCTCCGTGCTGGGCGCCTACCTGGCCTGGACGCTGATGGCCGCCGAGGTGCTCTACGTCGCCGCCAAGGACGACGACATGCCGCGGTTCCTGGGGCGCACCACCCGCGGCGACGTCCCGTTCAACGCGCTGCTGCTGTCCACGATCCTGGTCCAGATCGTCCTGGTGATCACCTATTTCTCCTCCGACGCGTTCAACTTCGCCCTGGACCTGACCAGCGCCCTCACCCTGATCCCGTTCCTGCTGGCCGCCGGGTACGCGCTGCGGATCCAGGCCACCCGCCGGGAACTGGTCATCGCCTTCCTGGCCGTCGCCTACACGATCTTCCTGCTGGTGGCGGCCGGCCCGAAGTTCCTGCTCCTGTCGTTCATCATCTACGCCCCCGCCACCCTGCTGTTCGTCCAGGCGCGCCGCGAGCAGGGCCGGCAGCTGTTCTCCGGACGTGAACTCGTCATCCTCGCCGTCTCGATCGCCGGCGCCGTCGCCGGTGTCGTCGCGCTCGCGGCCGGCTGGATCTCCATCTGAAGGGTCCTGGTTCTCTCCTTTGAAGGGACTGCTCATGCCCATCAACCACGGCGTGTACTCGGAAGTCGGCCGGCTGCGCAAGGTCCTGGTCTGCTCGCCCGGACTGGCGCACCGGCGGCTCACCCCGACCAACGCGGACGACCTGCTCTTCGACGACGTGATGTGGGTGGAGAACGCCCAGCGCGACCACCTGGACTTCGTCAACAAGCTGCGCAACCGCGGCGTCGAGGTGGTCGAGCTGCACGAGCTGCTGGCCGAGACCATGGAGATCCCCGAGGCCAAGGCGTGGCTGCTGGACCGCAAGATCATCGCCAACGAGGTGGGGATCGGGCTGCTCACCGACACCCGGGCGTTCCTCGACGAGCTCAAGCCGAAGGAGCTGAGCTTCTTCCTGATCGGCGGGCTGGCCACCTCGGACCTGCCCAACGACTTCCGCTCCGGGTACGTGGCGCTGGCCCGCGAGTCGACCGGGGTCCGCGAGTACCTGATGCCGCCGCTGCCGAACACCCTCTACACCCGCGACACGACCTGCTGGCTCTACGGCGGGGTGACGCTGAACCCGCTGTACTGGCCGGCCCGGCACGACGAGACGCTGCTGATGAAGGCGATCTACCAGTTCCACCCGGACTTCGCCGGCAACAAGATCTGGTGGGGCGACCCCGAGCAGGACTGGGGGATGGCCACCTTCGAGGGCGGCGACGTCATGCCGGTCGGCAACGGCGTCGTGCTGGTGGGTATGAGCGAGCGGACGTCGCGGCAGGCGATCACCCAGGTCGCGGCGGCGCTGTTCGCCCAGGGCGCGGCGGAGAAGGTGGTGGTCGCCGGCATGCCGAAGCTGCGGGCCGCGATGCACCTGGACACGGTGTTCACCTTCGCCGACCGGGACATCGTCACGCTCTATCCGAACATCATGGACGGCGTACACACCTTCTCCCTGCTCCCCAGCGACCGGGAGCCGGGCGTCGAGGTGATCGACGAGGGGGACCGGCCGTTCGTCGACGTGGTCGCCTCGTCGCTGGGGCTCAAGGAACTGCGGGTCATCGAGACCGGCGGTGACGTGTACGCCTCCGAACGCCAGCAGTGGGACAGCGGCAACAACGCGGTCGCCGTCGAGCCCGGCGTGGTCTTCACCTACGACCGCAACACGACGACGAACACCCTGCTGCGCCGCGCCGGCGTCGAGGTGATCACCATCGTGGGGGCGGAACTCGGCCGGGGCCGGGGAGGTGGGCACTGCATGACGTGCCCGCTGATCCGCGACGCCGTGGACTTCTGAGGTGTCCTTCAAATACGAGGCGCTGGTGCTGTTCCTGGCACTGTTCGCCCTCTACAGCCCGGTCGCGGCGCTGTCGTCGTACCTGCCGATCGTGCGGCCGTTCACCCACCCCCAGCAGTTGCGGCTGGCGTTGGGGCTGGCCCTCAACGTCACGGTCTTCGTGCTGCTGGCCATCTGGGTGGGTGAGCCGCTGCTCGAACTGCTCGGCATCAGCACGGCTGCGCTCACCGCCACCGGTGGTATCGCGCTGATCCTCGCCTCGGTGCCGCTGATGCGCGGCACCGGGGGCGTGGTCCCGGACGCTCCGGCGGCGTCTGTTTCCCCGGCGGCCGCGGCGGCGGCTCAGCCTGGTGCGGCCGTCGCTCCTACTGCCACACCGATCACCGGTACGGTCCCAGCGTCCTCCGCCGACTCGGTGCCGGCCGCCTCCGCCGGTGCCGTGACCAGCTCCTCCGGCCCGGCGCCATCCGGAGCCGGTCCTGTGCCGGCCGGATCCGGTTCCTCCGTCAGCTCTGCCGTGCCGGCCGAGGTCGGCGGGCCGACCGATCCGCGGTCCGTCCTCTTCACACCGATCACGTTCCCGCTGACCGTCGGCGGCACCACGTTCGCCTTCGGGGTGGCGGCCTCCGCCGACGCCGGCAGCGTCTCCGGCCGGCTGTGGTTGTCGGTCGCCGCGGTCGCCTACGCGATCGTCACCGGTGTGACGCTCTACCTTTCCGGGCACGTCGAACGGCGGATCTCCCCGGCCGCGGCCGCCGTCCTGGACCGGGTGGCCGGGATCCTGCTGACCAGCATCGCCGTGGTGCTGCTGGCCAACGGCTTCACCGACCTGGTGTACGCCGCCTGGGGCACCGGCTAGACCGAAAGGCCTATCCTCCTAGGATGCCTTAGGGGGAGTGCGGGGCACCATTGCTGGGTAAGACTGTGCCGGGTGTTGCGGTATCGGATTGGGCGGGTGAGGTCGACATGGCCACGAGAGACACGCGTCGGGAGTTCGACGAGATCGTCGGCAAGCTGACCGCCGACTATCCCTCGCTGGCCCGACCGGTACGCCGGCGCCTCCCCAGGCGCACGCTCCTGATCGTCCTTGCCGTCGTCGGGGGACTGGCCTGGGCCGGCCTGTCCGTCCTGATGGTCGTCGCCGGCCCGGTCGGCGTGGTCATCACCTGCGTGGCCGTCGCCGTCGCGCTCGGCCTGGCCCTCTACTACGACCGCCGCTGACCAACCTCAGCCCGGCTGGCTCCCAGGCTCGTTCCCGACCCCGGAAACCGCCCTGAGCGCCAGCCGGATCTGCCCGGCTGGCGCTGAGTGTCGTTTCCGGCCCGCCGAGACAGCCCTGTGAGCCAGCCGGATCTGCCCGGCTGGCGCTGAGCGTCGCTTCCGGCTTGGCGAAGCAGCCCTGAGCGCCAGCCGAGGGTTACGGGCGTTGGCGGGCGTCCAAGGTGGCCACCCGCCGGACGCCGGCGGTGCGGCGGTAGCTCGCGTCGAGCAGTTCCGAGATCTCGTCCCAGTCGGTGTCCGCATCCAGGTCGACGCCGACCCAGCCGGCCACGCCCAGGTAGGCCGGGACGTAGCAGCGCTTTTCCTCGAGCAGTGCCGACCGCTCGTCCGGGTCGGGAAGGACGAGCAAAGAGTGTTCGTGCTGCTGGTACACGCCGTCGACCTTCACCGAGCCGCCGTAGTAGGCGAACACCTTCGTCGTATAGAAGGCCGGATGGCCGTGCGAGATCTTCTCGGCCGCGTCGGGGAAGCCGAGGGCGATGGCCCGCACCTTTCTGAGCAGCGGGTCCGCGTCGTCGAACATCAAAGGATGCGCCACGCCTGGTAGCTAACCACGGCCAGGCAATCGCGACAGGCGATTAGCCTATCTTCCTAGGACGCACTAGAGGCAGTGCAGGCTGACATAGGACCGCCCTACGGGCGGGCTGACGACCCATAAGCCGCACGACTCAACCGGACCAGATCAGCGAGCCCGGCCGGCGGAGAGTCACGCCACCAGGCCAGCCAGACTTCGATGCGGGGGGCGTGGCGCAGCATCCGGTACGCGACGCCGGGCCGCGGATTCTGATTGGCGGTCGCCTCCGACGTGATCCCCACCGCCTGGCCGGCCGCGATCAGCGTCAGCCACTCGTCCACGCCGTGGGTGGCCCGCACCGCGACCGGCCCGGGCCCGGGGGACCACAGGTCCAGCGTCGTCGTCCCGGTCCGGTCGTCGATCGCCACCGTGTACCGGGCCAGATCCGCGACCGTCACCGTGCGCCGCCGGGCCAGCGGATTGTCGGTGGCCACGGCCGCGCACCGGCCCTCGGTGCCGATCAGCGCCGTCTCGAACCGCGGATCCTGCAGCGCCCGCCGCACGACGGCGACGTCGGCGGTGCCTTCGCTGAGCCCGGCGCTGACCGTGTTGGACTGGACGAACACCAGGGGAGCGCCGGTCCACGCCCGCTGCAGTCGCCGGGTGTGTTTGCCGAGTGCTGCCCATGCGTACCCCACCCGCAGTTCGCGGGATTGTTCCGCGATGCGCTGCAGGTGCGCGAGCTCGTCGAGGATCCGCCGGGCCGCCGCGAGGACCTGCGTGCCGTGGGCGGTCAGCGCGACGTGCCGGGTGGAGCGTTCCAGGACGCGCACGCCGAGTGCGTGCTCCAGCGCCGCGATCGACCGGGACACTGCCGCCTGGGAGACGTCCAGTGAGGCGGCCGCGTCGGTGAACGTGCCCGCCTCCACCACCGCGACCAGGGCGCGCAGCTGTCGCAGCTCCACATTCATGCGCTGAGCGTATTACTGGCGTACTGGCGGTATTTCTCCCGGCCGCCTCCGCGGGCCGAGACTGGCGCCGTGAACCACGAACGTCTGCTCAGCGGCCTGGCCACGATGGCCGGCAGCGCCGCCAGCAACCAGGTCGGCGCGGCCGTCGGCGCGCACGCGTTCCCGGCGATCGGCCCGGCCGGGGTGGTGGCGGTACGCCAGTTCGTCGCCGCCGCGGTGCTGCTGCCGGTGGCCCGTCCCGACCTGCGCCGTTTCACCTGGGCGCAGTGGTGGCCGACGCTGCTGCTCGGGCTCGTGTTCGCCACGATGAACCTGAGCCTGTACACCGCGGTGGACCGGGTCGGCCTCGCCCTCGCGGTCACGCTGGAGTTCCTCGGTCCGCTGGCGGTGGCGCTGGCCGGCTCGCGTACCAGGAAGGATCTGCTCTGTGCGGTCGGCGCTGGCGCCGGTGTCTATGTGCTGGTGCTGCCGGACGCTTCCAGTGACTGGTTCGGCATCGGTTGTGGCCTGGTCGCGGCGGCGTGCTGGGCGGCGTACATCCTGCTCAATCGCCTGGTCGGGGCGCGCCTGCCGGGCCTGCAGGCGCCGGCGGCCGCGTCCGCTGTCGCCGCGCTGCTGTATCTGCCGGTGATGCTGGTCCTGGCCGTGCAGGGCCGGCTGACCGCGGCCGCGTTGCTGCTCGCCGTCGGCGCGGGCGTGCTGTCGTCGGTCGTGCCTTACGCCGCCGATCTGATCGCGTTGCGGCGGGTGCCGGCCCGCTTCTTCGGGGTGGTGATGAGCATCCATCCGGTTTTCGCCGCGCTCGCCGGTCTGGTGCTGCTCGGCGAGATGCTGAAGACCCACGAGTGGCTGGGCATGGCGGTGGTGGTTGCGGTCAACATCCTGACTGTCACCGGTAAGGGATCACCCGCGCGGGGGACTACCGGCCCGACCAGGCTTGCCGCGCCGGCTGACGCACGATAGACCGGCGAAGTATGGACGCGATCCTTCCGCGAACCCGCGCGTTCGAACTCACCGACGCCGACGCGATTCAGCAGACGTTCACCGTCGATTACGGCAATCGGATGTGCCTGCGCACCGAGCACGAGCGGCCGGCGATGCGGTACCAGCGCACCGAGGCGGGTCCGCTGGCCCTGGACACGCTGGTGCAGACGGCGACGATGGATTTCGCGATCGAGCCGCTCGACGGGCGGCTGGTGGTGACCCGCAGTTCGTCGGCCCGGCTGGAACGGACCTGCGCGGACACAGCCGGCCGGTACGAGGCGGGGGATCTGTTCCTGATGGCGTACCCGGACGAGCCGTACACGGTGAGTTTCCACCCGGGCGGCGCCCGCAACTGCGTGATCGACCCGGCGCTGCTGCACCGGGTGGCCGCCAACGCGCCCGGCCGTAAGCCGCAGCCGTTGCGGTTCACCTCGCTGGATCCGCACTCGCCGCAGGCCGCTGCCGACTGGTGGGCCACCTACGCGTACGTCAGTGGCCTGCTGGAGTCCCCGCAGCCGGTGGCCCCGCTGGTCGTCGCGCACGCCACTCAGCTGCTCGCCGCGGTCACCCTGGCCACGTTCCCGAACACGGCGCTGACCGACCCGACCGCGGGTGACCGGCACGACGCGTCCCCGGCGACGTTGCGGCGGGCGGTCGCGTTCATCGAGGCGCACGCCGGTGAGGACATCTCGGCGGCGGACGTGGCCGCCGCGGCGAACGTGTCGATCCGGGCGGTGCAGCTGGCGTTCCGCCGCTATCACGGGGTCACGCCGATGACGTATCTGCGCCAGGTCCGCCTCGGCCACGTGCACCGGGCGTTGCTGGCCGCCGACCCGGAGTCCACCACGGTGGCGGCGGTGGCCGCACTGTGGGGCTTCGCGGACCACAGCAGGTTCGCCGCACTGTTCCGCGCCACCTACGGGGTCGCGCCCAGCAGCGTCCTGCGTACCAGCGGCTAGGGCGCCAGCAGGGCGGTGACCAGTCGCCGGGAGGCTTCCGGCAGGGCGAAGACGCTGTCCGGGTTGCGCGGGGCGTAGTCGCAGTCGGGTGCGCCGTCCTGCCAGCGCAGGTGCCCCCAGAAGTCCACCTCGTCGGAGACCGCGGCCGCGGCCACCTTCTCGACGTCGCCGGTGGCGCCGAGCGTGCGCATCGCCTCGGCGAACAGCGCCACCGCCTGCGGGGTGTCGGCGGCCTCGTCACCGAACGCGGGGGCGAGCAGCAGCAGGGTCTCGGCGCGCCGGACCGGGTCGGCCTGGCGCGCGGCGATGCCCTGCAGCTCCGGCCAGGACAGTCCGGGGCCGGTCTGGTGGCCGTCGAGGGCGGCGATCTCGATGGCGTCGCGGCCGCCGCCCGGCAGGACCAGGAAGTCCACACCGGCGTCGTAGTCGAGGTTGCGGAACACGACCGCGAGTTGCGCGCCGTCGCGCAGGTCCACCGTCAGCACCGGCCACCGGTGCGGGCCGAGGTAGTCGCCCAGGTCGTCGCCGGTGTCGCCCCAGACCTCGGTGAGCAGGTCGTCCTCGTCGGGGAGCAGCAGCTGGCGCCAGTACTCGGCCCAGAACCCGGGCTTGCGCACGACCGGCCGGCCGTCGACGGTCAGCGCTGCGACGTCGACGTCGTCGCCGAACCGGGCCTGGTAACCGGGGATGATCACGGGGGGCACCCTAGTCGCTGAGCAGCGCGCGGCACACCACGGGCCGTTCCAGGACGTCGGTGTTGTCGCTGATCTGGTCGATCGAGCCGGTCAGTGGGCGGGCGGCGAGCTGCGGGTCGGTGACGGCGGCGTGCAGGGACTCGGCGAAGCGTCCGGCGCCGATCACCGCGTACCCCCGGTCGAAGAAGGCGCGGCGCTCAGCCGGCACCGGCGTGCTCAGCGCAAGGGTGTTCTGCCTGGTCCCGGCCTCTTCGTAGGCGGCGCACAGCGCCGCTCCCCGCTCGGCAGGCGTGCCCGCCCGCACGGCCCGGGTGAGCAGGACGGCCGCCGGGTCGGTGCGGATCGCGGTCCCGAGCCATTTCTGGTACGGCGGCCAGCGTCGCTGCTGCAGCAGAAGCAACCGGGCCAGGTCGCGGCACAGCCGGGCGGTGACGATGCGCGAGCCGAGGTCGTCGCCGAGTTCCGCGGTACGCCCGACGAACGCTTCCTCCTGCCCGATCCGTGTCCACTGGCAGGCCAGCACGTACCGCCACAGATCGTCCGGATACCAGGCGAGCCGTGCCCGGACCTGCTCGAGCGCGCCGTCCGGGTCGTGGAAGACGGCGCCCCCGGTCACCTCGGCGAACCGCTGCCACGGGGTGGCCAGCCAGTCCAGGACTTCGATGGGCGCGGCCGGGTCGAAGCCGAGCCGCCCGTGCAGCCAGCCCGGCAGGTCGCTGATCTGCACGTAGTGGTCGACCGGCCCGTCGTTGTCGGCCATCGACCGGACCCGCGCGCCCGGCGGCTCGAAGTGCGTGGACCAGCCCCGGAAGTGTTTCGGCAGGTTCTGGCTGAGCTGCCCGGACAGGTCGCCCGGGTCGTCGAGGAACAGGTCGACCCGCGGGCCCCAGTCGTGGTCGGTGGAGCGGGCGGTGTCGAAGCCGAGGACGTCGCTGCCGGGGCCGATGCGGGCGGCGATGTGCGGCCGGTCGCCGAGCAGCGGCCGGACCGCCTCGGTGTAGAAGAGGCGGGCGAGTTCGAGGCCTGGCATATGGTCCGGAGGTGACATTGCCGAAGGATCTTATCCGTCCGGGGTGGACCGCCGAGGAACTGCTGCACAGCACGGCGAACGAGATCACCGGCGGGGTGTGGCGGGTGCGGCGCCCGGACGGCACGGCGATCTTGAAGATCGCGACGCCGCGGCGGGCTGGTGCGGCGGCGCATCTGGCGGCCAGCGACGAGCCGGGGCACTTCAACTACTGGCGGCGGGAGCCGTTGGCGTACGCGTCCGGCTTCGCGGCCTCGGCTTTTGCCGAAGGTGGGCTGACGGGGCCGGAATGCTACGCGAGTGAGGACCGGCCGGACGGGTCGGTCGCGCTGTGGCTGGAGGATGTGGCGGGGACGGCGGGCATGTCGTTCGGGGCGGCGGAGTTGGGCGATGTCGCGTACCGGATCGGCGTCGCCCAGGCCGCCTGGCTCGAAAGGCCGCCGCGACATGCCTGGCTGGCCCGGGATTTCCTGCGGGACTACACCCTGGCGCAGCCGGTGCCCGCCGAGCTGGACTGGGATCATCCGGCCGCGGTGGCGGCCTGGCCGCCGGCGCTGCGTGCCGGCCTGCAGCGGTTGTGGGCGCGGCGGCATGCGCTGCTGGCGGCCGCGGATGCGCTGCCGCGCACCCTGTGCCATCACGATCTGTGGCCGATGAATCTGATCGGTTCCGGTCGTGGGCCGGTGCTGCTGGACTGGGCGTACGCGGGACCCGGCGCGATCGGCGAGGATGTGGCGAATCTGGCGCTGGACACGTTCTGGGACGGCCTGGCGGATGTGGCCCTGCTGCCGTCGGTCTTGGAGGCCGTGACCAGCGCTTATGTGCGGGGGATGCGCGGGGCGGTGGGGGAGGACCTGGTGCGGCGGGCGGTGCGGGTGACCGGCGCCGCCAAGTACTTCTGGCTGGCGCCGCGGATGCTGGCCACGGCGTGGGCGCGGCCGCGGGGCGCCGGCTACGACACGCGGGACTGGGTGGAGATGTTCGCCGGCCGCGCCCCGATGTTCGAGGTGATCGTGGAGTGGGCCTCCGCCGCGGACAACACGCCCTGATCCCGCTGATTGTCGGTACCACCAACAGCCCGCTCATGCTCGCCGCGCGCTCGTCTCCAGGCCTTGCCGCTGCACCCGCAGCGTCCCGCCAGGCCGTATCAACGGCACCGCCTTCACCGACCCGCTGCTGCTGGTCATCCAGCGGCGCCGCCCTGGACGGCATGCGGTCCCGGGCCCGGCGCGCCGAACATCGTGGTCGTCCTGCCGGACACGTGCTGGTCAGGGTTGGGATTGCGGTGGCGAGTGCCACGTGTGCGCCGGCTGGTCGAAACCCTCCTGAGCAGCCGTAATGCCCCGGTCGGCGAGACATCACGGCTGATGATCCTGCCGTGCAGCTACCGGCCACGGACGACGACGCCCGTGGCGCACCTCCCTATTCGAATCCGATGGCGGTGTCGACGCCGAGAGCCTCGCAACCCGTGTCGATCGCCGTGCGGGCCTTGGTCGCCTTGGGATCGTTGTCGAACTCGGCGATCGGGTCCGCCGGCTCCTTGGCGGCCTTGGTGGCCGAGGCGGCGACGGCTTTGACCGCCTTCGCGGTCGCGGTGTCGCTGCTGCCGGCGGCCTCGGTCAGGGAGGCTGCGAGTTCTTTCAGCACCTTCTTGCTGCCGGCAAGCGGGAAGTCCGCACCGCCGTTGGTGGCTTTCTCCGCCAGAGCCACCAACCCTTGGCCGTAGGCCAGGCTCACCTTCTCGGCGGCCACGCAGATCTCCTGGTCGGAGGGGCCGGCGACCGCTGCGGCTGGCTCCGCGGTAGCCGCAGCGGTGGTGACGGCCGGAGCCGCCGAGGAAGCCTTCTCCTCCGCGCCGCAGGCGGCGAGACCCGAAATCGAAACGCCGATCAGTACGGCGGAAGCAGCTCTCAGAAGATTCACAGGCCGAGACGCTAAGTGATCATGGGATCGATGATCAACTCACCGTGTTGTGTGAAAGATCTTGTTGACACGCCGCCCGAACAAGAGCGCTCCCATCACCCACCGCCACGCGTCCGGTCTCCGACAGCACAGTCTTCACCCAGCTTGTCGCTCGCCGACCCAGACTCCAGCGGTCTGTGCTCCGACAGCGCAGTTTCAGCAGCTTGTCCCTCGCTGGCCGGACTCTAATGGTCCGGACTTCGCCAGCGCCGCCTTCAGCAGCTTGTCTCCCGCCGGACCGGACGGTCTGACTCCAGCGGCCTGCCGCTGATCTCGGCCTGCCGCGAGACCTGGGCTGCGCGCCGGCCAGCAGGCCGACTTGGGTCCGCGTGTCGGCCGGCTGCCGCGGACCGGTTGCCGTCGCACTCGCTGCGCCACCCGTTCGCCTCGACGACTTGGGCCAGCACCCTTCATCACAGCTCGCAGCTTGCCGCATTCATCATCTGACCTGGCATTCTCACGTCCGACCTGACGTTGGCCGGTAGCCTACCATCCTAGGATGGCTTACAGGGTGTGCGGCAAGCCGCACACAGATCAAAACCAAAAGGACGGCTTCGCCGACCACCGAAAGAACCGGATTCGGCGTGAGGTCGCAGGTCTTCTTGCCTTGGCTGGGTAGCTGTGTTCGGTACGGATGCGGCCCGCAAGCCTCCGCGGCTGGGACCGCAATCCGTGACTGAGCGGTTCGCTTCGCCCGAGCCGGCTCCGTTCCAAGAAGCAGTGGGGAGTGGACGTTGTCGGCAACGTCTGGGCCGGCCTTATCCGAGGACGTTGTTCCACCGAGGAGCTTCGAGCGGCGTTCGCGACTCCGGTCCGTCGTCGACCGTGGTCCTGGGACAGCAACGCGGTGCCCTCAGCCGCCGAGACCTCGCTGGAGCAGTTTGCGGGCACACTCAGCGCCCACGGACGACGGCCCCATGCGGGTCGGCCGTCGCTGAGACGGCTTATCCCTGCCAGGTAGGCGTGTGGGCGACGGCTCGGTTCGCGCGGCCGTCGCTCAGTCGGCTACGGCGCGGCTGGAGGTCGGGGTCGACGGTTGCGAGGCAGCCGGGGACCCGGATACCGGGTGGGCGGTGCCGAGCGACGAGATACGGCGGCGGCGCTACGGTCCGGCCGCCGTTTTGCATGAGCGGTCAGAGACGGGTATCCACGGGACGGCCGGTTCGGGGTAGGGTTTCGGACGTGACTGCCGGGTCGGCCTTTGGCCATTACCGAGTGGGGCACCCGGCCGGCGCGTGATCGCCCGGCGGCCGCCCCGGTCGCCTGCTGCCCGCGCCCCGCCTGCCCTGACTGAGCTTCTTCTCCGCAACGCGGAACCCTTGCGCCCCCGCCTATACCGGCACCGGACAGTCGTGACCCTTCGGCAGGGACCGGGTTGCGCCGTGTGAGACCTATTCCACGCTGAGGCCGGTGGCACCACGCCTGCCCGCCCGGGTTGTTGCTGTTCACCTGGTCGAGCCGTGCGCGCAGGTACCCGAGGCACACGAGGCGCTGGTGTACTGCGCCGGCCCTCAGGCAGGAGCCAATATCGCACCCGCGCTGCTGCGGCCTGCGCGTTGACGCCATGGCGTCGGGCCCGCTGGACGAACGTCCGTCGGTGCCGCCACATTGCCTGCCGCGTCAGCGTGACTGCGGCCGGCTTTCGAGTGCCTACAAGAGAAATCAATGAGTGCCTACAAAAGAAGTCAATGAGAAAGGTGAGAATGCCGAACGATTTCAACACCCCCGTCATCGAGGAGTTCCGCGCCAACCAGGGAAAGGTCGGCGGGATGTTCGAGGGGGCCCGCCTGCTGCTTCTGACGACGACCGGCGCCCGGTCGGGGCGGCCCCATACTGTGCCGCTCGGATATCTGCCCGATGGCGGGGAGCGGATGCTCGTGATCGGCTCGGCCGGTGGGTCGCCGCGGAATCCGGCCTGGGTGCACAACCTGCGCGCCAACCCGGTGGCGACCGTCGAGGACGGCACCTTCACGTACGAGGTGACGGCCACCCTGCTGGCCGGCGCCGAACGTGATGCAGTGTTCGCGCGGGCGGTCGAGCAGGATCCGGGCTGGGCGGAGTATGAGCGCTCGTCCGGCCGTACGCTGCCGGTGTTTGCCCTGACGGTGGTCCCCGGACCGCCGCGCACCGATGCTGCTACGCCGGGTGGCATGTTGCAGTTGGTGCATGACGCGTTCCGGCGTGAGCTGGCGCTGATCCGGGCGGAGGTGGCCGGTTCGGGTGCGGTGCTGGGGGCGCAGTTGCGGATCAACTGCCTGAGTCTGTGTGCCGGGCTGCATGGTCATCATGTGCGTGAGGACGAGGGCATGTTCCCGGGGGTGGAGCATCTGCGCCCGGATCTGGCGCCGGTGATTCAACAGTTGCGGGCCGAGCACGAGATCATCGCGGGTCTGCTCGAGCAGTTGCGCAAGGTGCTGGACGAGCCGGGCCTGCAGAAGGAACAGCTCGCCGGTGAGGTGGATCGGCTCATCGGCGAGCTGGAAGCGCACCTGGATCACGAAGAGACGGCGTTGATCCCGGTGTTGAACGGCTAGCCGGCGGCGGGGACGGGGGACGGTTCCGGGAGGGACCGTGCCCCGTGCCGGGCAACCAGGTCGGCGTAGGTGAGGCCCAGCACGCTCCAGAGGACCACCTGGGTGCCGAGTGAGGAGACCCGGAAGTCCCACAGCAGGGTTGCCGGGAACGTGGCGGGCACCTCGTCGAAGGTGGGCAGCAGCAGGTAGGCGGCGGTGACCTCGACCAGGAAGCCGATCGTGGCGGCAGCGCGGCGCCATTCGGCGGTTTGGGTGCGGGCGGCCAGGACGGCGGCACAGACCGCGACCAGGCCGAGCACGACGACCGCGAGGTAGGCGATGATGTGCAGGCGGCGTCGGTGTGCGGTTCCCCGGCGAAGTAGGCGAAGCCGCCGGCGATCAGGCCGGCAGCAGTCCGGTGAGCAGCAGTCGGCGGTAGGTCAGTGGCACGGGACCCCGAGCAGGTGGCGGCCGTCGTGCATGAGCTCGTGCAGGAACGTCCCGCTCTGGGAGAGGGCGCCCTGGTCGAAGGCGACCAGGTAGGCGAGCAGCAGCATGAGGCCGGTGACACCGGCGGCGGTGGCGAGGAGCCTGAGGGAGACTGCCGGAACGGCGAGAGACTGTGCCTTGGGCACGGTGGAATCAACCTCCTGCGGGATGACGCGTCCCGATCGTTGGGGCCTGCTGCGCGTGAGTGTCCTGACTCACCGGCCCCGCGAAGGGCTGGTTCACAGTGGCGCGACCGCACCGGATTTTCACCGGTTTCCCTCACGTCGCCGCAGATTTCGTGCCCTCAACCTAGCTGCGGGGGGCGTACAGGCACAACCGTGGCGGGTAGCATCCTGGCCGATCATTGGGGGTCCGGTGGCGGTGGTGCGGGCGGGGCTTGCGGTGGCGCTGCTGCTGGCCGTGCCGGCGCCGGCGGCTGCCGCGCCGGGCTGCGCTCCGCCGTCGGGTCCGGTTGCGGTGGGCACGCCGTTGGAGATTGCGGCGTACGCGCCACAGCGCCTGGCCCCTTTGGCGACCGGGGCCGGGGTGCGGGTCGCGGTGCTCGACTCCGGGGTGGATGCCCGGCATCCGCAGTTGCGGGGCCGGGTCGCGGCGGGCCGTGACCTGCTGCGCAGGGATTCCGACGGGCGTCGTGACTGTGTCGGTCACGGCACCGGGGTGGCGAGTGTGATCGCTGCGGTGCCGGCGGCCGGTACGGGTTTTCGTGGGCTGGCGCCGGGCGCGACGATCGTGCCGGTGCGGGTCAGTGAGCAGTCGGAGCTCGGTGGCCGGGCGGTCGGTGCGCGGGGTAGTGCGGCGCAGTTCGCGGCGGCGATCAGCTGGGCGGCCCGGCACGCTCAGGTGATCAACATTTCGCTGGTGATGACCGAGGACGATGTGCGGGTGCGGCGGGCGGTGGCGGCCGCGGTGAAGGCCGGTGTGATCGTGGTGGCGGCGGCCGGGAACGCCGGGCGGGCGCAGGACGGGAACCCGGTGCCGTTTCCGGCTTCCTATCCGGGGGTGATCGGGGTGGGCGCGGTTCGGGCCGATGGTGTCCGGGCGGAGTATTCGCAGCGTGGCCCGTACGTTGATGTGGTTGCGTTCGGTGATGGGGTGACGGTGGCTGCTGCCGGGCGGGGTCACCGGACCGGGCAGGGCACCAGTTATGCGGTGCCGTATGTGGCGGCGACGGTGGCGTTGCTCAAGCAGCGGTTCCCGAAGGCGGGGGCGGCGGAGATCACCCGGCGGTTGCTGGCGTCGGCGGATCCGGCGCCGACCGAGTCCCGCGACGAGTACGGGCATGGCCTGCTGAACCCGTATCGGGCGCTGACCGAGGCGCTGCCCGGTGCGGGGACGGCGCTGGCGGAGGCTGGGCCGGCGCCGCAGCCGACGGTGGACGCTGTCGCGGTGGCGCAGCGGCGTGGTGCTGCCCGGGATCGCGCGTTCTGGTTCGCCGCGGCGGTGCTGGGCCTGCTCGCGGTCGGCGGCGCGGCCGCCGCCGCAATCAGCCGTGCCCGACGTCCGGCATCTCAGGCCCCGGCATCGGAGACCCCGGCGTCCGAGGGCCCGGCCGCGGAGGCTTGATCGCCGAGGTCCCGCCCTTATGATCTTGCGATGTTCGCCCGCCTGCTCCGTCGTGAGCCCGCCGCACCGGCCGGCCCGCAAGCGCCGCCGTTCGACCATCACCCCGCTCTCGACGACCACGCGCTGCGCGACGCCCTGACCCGGGTGGGCTTCGGCGACTGGCAGGCGGCCCGCGACGTGGTGGCCGCTTCCGGCACGGACTGGGAGCTGCGCGGCCGCCGGATCACCCTGCTGGCCGGCGAGGCCGTCGCGAACGACGCCTGGCTCTACCAGTGGTTGCGGACCGACGCCGACGACCCGGCCGCCGTGCTGATCCAGGCCGCCATGCTCAACGGCCGGGCCGGCGAGGCCCGCGGTTCGCCCCGGCGAATCAGACCAGCGCCGAGCAGTTCCAGGCCTTCGCCGCCCTGTCCGACGCCGCCGCGCAGGTGAGCCGCCGGGCGATCGCCCTGGCCGGCCCGTATGACCCGGCGCCGTTCGTGGAGCTGCTGGATGCGATGTTCGCCGACGGCCGGGCCCGGGTGCAGAGCCGGGAGTTCCACGATGTGCTCGCGGAGGCCCGCCGCCGGGACCCGTTCAACTTCGACCTGAACGTCACCCTGGTCAGCCTGTACTGCCAGAAGTGGTTCGGCTCGCACGAGCAGATGTTCGCGGTGGCCCGCGAGGTGTCGGCGGCGGCTCCGGCCGGCGCGACCGCGGTGATGATGCCGTTCCTGGCCCATTTCGAGTACGCGATGCGCGAGTTCAGCTGGAACCGGGCGGACGCGCAGAGCCTCGCCGACGTCGCCATGTACTTCCAGCGGCCGCAGGTGCAGGCCGAGTTGGACGCGTGTACGGCGAAGTGGCGGGTCGGCCCGAAGGGTCCCGGGCGGCCGATGACGATGCGCAACTGGCTGGCGTTGTACTACTTCCTGGCGAATCGGCGGCCGGAGGCGCGGGCGGTGTTCGCCGAGATCGGCCCGTTCGCGGGTGGCACCCTGGCGTGGGAGTACTTCCTCGGCCCGGCGGAGAGCGCTGTCGCGCTCGCCTGGCGGCTGTGTCACCGGCCGGAATGAGAACCCGGCGGGCCGAAGATCAACAGGCTGGGCGGCCGGGGCATAATGCCGCGGTGACCAGCACCGAACCCGGCCGTGACCGGCGGCCCGCTCCCGGCCGGGACGCGATCGATGCCGCGCTCGGCCGTCTCTACCCGGGCGCGCAGGCGCGGCATGTCACGTTCGCCGCGTCGGCGGAGCCGGGCAGCATCCTGCACGGCTGTGCCGCGTATCCGGCGGACGGGCATTGGCATTACGTGACGTACGGGTTGAGCGAGCTGTACGACAAGTCGGAGGACGACGACCCGGAGTGGTCGGGCTGGGGTTTCGAGTTGACGTTCCGGCTCGAGCGCGGCGCCGGCGAGCAGGAGGCGCCGCAGTGGCCGTTCGCGTTGCTGCACCGGGCGGCGACGTTCGTGAACCACCGCGGGACGCTGCTCGACGAGGGTGACTCGATCGATGTGGATCCGGTGCTGGTGTTCGCCCGGGATCCGCTGCTCGGTGAGATCGCCACCCCGCACGGGCGGGTGGTGTTCCTGCAGGCGCGGGTCAGCGGTTGAGCAGGGAGTGTCTGCGCCCGTAGAACCAGTAGATGACGCCGCCGATCAGGAACCAGATCGCGAACCGCAGCCAGGTCACCGGGGCCAGGAACGTGATCAGCCACAGTGAGAACACGATGCCGACGATCGGGACGACCGGCATGCCCGGCACCTTGAAGGTGCGCGGCAGGTCGGGCCGGCGGTAGCGCAGCACGATCACGGCGACGCAGACCACGACGAAGGCGAGCAGGATGCCGATGTTGGTCAGTTCGGCGGCCTCGCGGATCGGCAGGAACCCGGCGATCACGGCGGAGGCGACACCGGCGATCCAGGTGACCCGGGTCGGGACGCGGCGTTCGGGGTGCAGTTTGGCGAACCACTGCGGGAGCAGGCCGTCGCGGCTCATCGCGTACCAGACCCGGGTGACGCCGAGCAGGAACGTGAACATGACGGTGAGGATGCCGATGATCGCGCCGACGGCGATGACGTCGGCGAGCCCGGAAAGGCCGACTGCGGCGAACGCGGAGGAGAACCCGCTCTCCGGGTCGATGTCCTGGTAGTTCTGCATGCCGGTGAGCACGAGGGTGGCCAGCACGTACAGGATCATCGAGATGATCAGTGAGTAGACGATGGCTTTCGGCATGTGCCGGCGGGCGTCGTGGGATTCTTCGGCGGCGGTGCTCATCGCGTCGTAGCCGAACACGGCGAAGAACACGGTCGCGGCGCCGGTGATCGCCCCGCTGATGCCGAACGGGAAGAACGGGCTGTAGTTGGCGGTGTCGATGTAGAACACGCCGACGCCGATGACGAGCAGCACCACCGCCACCTTGATCGCCACGACGATGGTCTCGAAGCGGGCGGCGGTGCGGATGCCCTGGTTCAGCAGGTAGGCGATGAACAGGCACAGGATGACGGCGAACAGGTCGACGACGTGCCCGTCGCCGGTGCCGGGGGCGCCGAGCATCCAGGCCGGCAGGTCGGCGCCGAGCTCGCCCATCAGGAAGTTGAAGTAGCCGGAGATGCCGATGGCGACGACCGCGACGATCGCCGTGTACTCCAGCAGCAGGTCCCAGCCGATGAACCAGCCGACGACCTCGCCGAGCACCGCGTAGCCGTACGTGTAGGCGGAGCCGGCTTTCGGGATCAGCCCGGCGAACTCGGCGTACGACAGGGCGGCGGCCGCGCTGGCGATCCCGGCGAGCAGGAAGGAGATCAGCACTGCGGGGCCGGCGGTTTCGTGGGCGACGGCGCCGGCCAGCGCGAAGATGCCGGCGCCGATGATGCCGCCGACCCCGATCGCGGTGAGCTGCCACAGCCCGAGGCTGCGGGTCAGCCCGGTCTCCCGGTCGTCGACGATCTCGTCGACCGGCTTGCGCCGGAAGATCCCGGTTCCGCGTTCCAGTTCACTCACCGCAACCTCCTGCCGCAGTACGCGCGGCCCAGCCCGTGCCGGGGCCGGGCCGCACACACCGGAGTATCACGTCCCGGTCGTGATCGCATCCAGGGACACGAATGCGATACCCGGGTTGGGCAGCTGCAGGACGATGTCCTCGCCCGGTTCGGCCACCCACGACGGCTGTGCTTCGTCGAGCCGGTCGGCGGCGGCGAGCTGCTCCCACTGCGCCGGCGTGGGCCAGTCACCGCCGTCCCAGGCGCCGGCCGGGTTGCCGTGGGAAGCGTCGACGCGCCATACCCGTACCCGATGCGGGGTTTGATGGGGTGTGCGCAGCCGGACCCGGCGTGCGAGGGCCGGATCCCCGGCGGCCTTGCCGTGATCGAGGGTGGCGTTCCACAGCAGCACCGCCAGCCCGGTCGGCGTGCGCGACGCCCACGCCTCGACGAGGCTGTCGGCGCCGTCGCCGGTCAGCGTGACCGGCAGTTCCGTCTCGCCGAGCCGCTGCGCCAGGGCGAGCGCCCAGAATTTGGGTTTGGCCAGGTTGCCGACGGTGAGCAGCCCGAATCCGCCGTGCCACAGCCGTTGCGGGCGGCCGAGTTCCTCGAAGTGGTCGGAGACCACCCACGGGGCGAGCGCGTCGATGCGCCCGGCCGCCGAGCGCATCCCTTTGAGCAGGAACGCGGCGGCGAACACGGTGTCGTTGATGGCGCTGCCGTGGGTGGCGGTCACTCCCCATTCGGTCCACCACAGCGGCCGCCCACCGGCGAGCGGGCGCAGATCGAGTGGCACGGTGCCGTAGACGTGGGTGGACAGGAAGTCGACCGGCGCGTCGACGCGCAGTTGCTCGTCGACCCAGCCGACCGCCGCGGTGGACGGCCCACCGACCCGCAGCGCCGGGTCGACGGCTTTGATGGCGGCGGCGGTGACCTCGTAGAGCCGCCAGTACTCGGCCGGGGTGCCGGACCAGAACACCGACAGGTTCGGCTCGTTCCACACCTCGAACGCCCACTGCCGGACCTCGACCGCCCCGTACCGGTCGATGAGGTGTTCGGCGAGGTCGCGGATCAGGGCGGCCCACCGGTCCCAGTCCTTCGGCGGCGAGATGATCCCCTGGTAGGCGAAGACCGTGCGGTCCGGGTCGGCGGCCAGGTCGGCCGGCATGAACCCGAGTTCGACGACCGGGCGCATCCCGAGTTCCAGGACCTGGTCGTAGATGCGGTCGATGTCGTCGAAGTCGCAGCCGAGGATGTGGTGGGCGCGGACGGTGCGTACGCCGATGTCGTCGTGGACGCGGCGCAGCGCCTCGCGCAGTTCGGCGCCGATCGGCCGGCCGCCGGTGGTGTCGGCCGACAGCAGGTGGCTGAGGTGTTCGGCGCCGACCATGGCCTGCCAGATCCGGTGCAGCGGCCGGCCCTCGGCGCCGACCTTGACGAGGACGTCGGGGTCGGGGGTCCACGGGGACGGGGACGCCGGGTCGGACAGCGGGCCGAGCGCGGTGACGGTCTGCAGGGCGGCGACGGCGTACCAGCCGCCGCGGCCGTCGGTGGTGTCAGCGTACGGGCCGTGCGGCACGGCGAGGACGTCGCCGCCGCCGTGGTCGACGACGGTGAACGGCCCTTCCGGGCTGTCGGAGCGGTGCACTGCGTAGCCGATGGCGCCGGGCACCGGGTCCCAGGCGACGGTGACCTGCCCGCGGCCGACTTCGACGGTGACGGTACGCGGCGCGGGCAGGTCGGCGGTCTGCGGTTCGCCCGCCTGACGGTCCTGGGCGCCGCCGCCGCCCATCAGCTGCGCCCACTGGTCGCGGGCGTGGTCGGCGGCGGTCACGACTGGCCCCGCAGCTGCGGCAGCGGCTGCCCGGCCGGGATGTTGAACGTCTCGCGGGCCAGCAGCGGCCGCACCGCCCGTTCGAAGTCGCGGGTGACGAATGCCCGTTTGAGCAGGTCCCGGCCGAGGTGGTTGCCGAGCGCGCCCATGATCATGGCTTGGTCGAGGGACAGGTAGCGGCGGGCGACCGTGCCGGAGCCGACGGCGATGGCGTCGTAGAAGCCGCCCGGCCCGTACGCGCCGAGGGTTTCCAGGTGGGCCAGGTTGGTGCGGACCGGGCCGGGCGCGTACGGCAGCGCGAGGAACGCCGCGTGCGGGGTGACCACCCCGTCGCCGTAGTCCGGTGCGGGCCCGGCGGGCCGGCACCCTTCGAACCCGGCGTCGTACTTGGACGCCTCGACGTCCGACGGGTAGCCGTCGGTGTCCATGCCCATCGCGTCCACGCCGTAGACGGCGTACCCGCCGGCCGGGTTCGACGCCGGCGAGAACCCCCACGCCCCGTAGCGGGCGTCGTTCAGCCCGTGCTCGATCTGCGCGGCCACCGTCGCCGGATGGTTACGCCCCCACGACTTGGGCCCCCACTGCGCTTCCGGGACGAACAGGTCCGGCATCAGCGCCTCGAACATGTCCCCGCCCCAGCTCGGCACGAACGTGATCCCGCGGTAGGTGTAGGAGCCCTCGTAGACGCTGCGGCCCAGGTGGGTGGTGGTGAACCCGGACGGGCGCATCTCCTGCCACGCGTAGTCGCAGTTCTCCGGCAGGGTGCGCATGGTGTCGAAGTAGGCGGTCGGCGGGATCTGCCCGGCGCCGATGCCCAGGTAGGTGGCGATCCGCGGTTCGGTGACGGTGATGTCGTAGTGGTTGCAGGTGAACCACACCCCGTCCTGCGGCACCGAGCAGCCCGGCGGCGCGGTGTCCCAGAACCCGCCGCGGATCAGGCCGCGGGTGCCGATCGGGCTGGTGGCGGCCGGGTTGAAGGAGAACCCGAAATCCATGTCGCGCAGGATCGCCTGAGCCTGGCCGCGCAGGGACGGGATGCCGCCGGCGACGACGCGCAGGCCGGCGGCGAGCCAGCCGTTGTCGACGCTGGACAGGAACGGGGTGACGGTTGACCCGTCCTCCGGCCAGACCGTGACGACCTCGCCGGTGGCCGGGTCGTACCAGTTGTAGAACATGCCGGACTCTTCGTGGTGGCGCAGCGTGCTCAAGGTGCGCAGGGTCTTTTCCACTCGCCGGGTGGCTTCCGCCGAGGAGATGATCTTCAGATCGCGCGCGACGATGGCTGACCACATGTAGCCGCCGATGTTGGTCGGCGAGGTGTAAGCACTTGGAGCGGACAAATCGCCCGAGATGTTGTCCGCGACCAGGCCGAGGGGCGACGTCATCGCGGTCAGGGACTTCCACGTGTCGGCGGCATAACGGCGCAGCGGATCCTGCGCGGCCCCCACCGCGGTGAACGGGATGAGCAGGATCAGGACGGCGAGCAGGCGTTTCACCCAGCACCTCCTACTTGAGTCCGGTGGTGGCGATGCCGCGCATGAAGTGCCGCTGCAACACCAGGAAGACGATCAGCACGGGCAGCACCACGACGACGGCGCCGGCGAGCAGCAGGCCGTAGAAGATGCGGTTCTGGCCGATGCTGTAGAGCGCGAGCGCGACCGGCAGGGTGTACATGTCGTCGGTGGTGGCCACGACCAGGGGCCACAGGAAGTTGTTCCAGGAGGCCAGGAACGTCAGGATGCCGAGGGTGGCCAGGGCGGGTTTGCACAGCGGGAGCACGATGCGCCAGAACACTCGCCATTCGCCGGCGCCGTCGACGCGGGCGGCCTCGATCAGGTCGTCGGGGATCTGCAGCAGGAACTGGCGCATCAGGAACACCCCGAACGGGCCGGCCAGGAACGGCAGGACCAGTCCGGCGTACGAGTTGGCCAGCCCCAGGTTCGACACCAGCACGAACTGCGGGACGAACAGCACCATGCCGGGCACCATCAGCATGCCCAGCACGATCAGGAACAGCGCCTTGCGGCCGGGGAAGTCCAGTTTCGCCAGGGCGTAGCCGAGCAGCGAGCAGAACAGCAGGTTGCCGGCGGTGACCAGCAGCGCCACGATCGCCGAGTTCGCGAAGTAGCGGGGGAAGTCGAGCCGGTCGAACAGCTGCCCGTAGTTGCCGAGCGTCCAGTGCTGCGGCCACCAGGTCGGCGGCACCGAGCGGATCTCGGCCTCCGGTTTGAACGAGGACAGCAGCATCCACAGGAACGGGCCGACCACGACGAGCAGCCCGGCGATCAGGATGGCGTACAGGGCGGTGCGGGCCAGGCGGTCAGTCATCACGGCTCCCCAGCAGCCGGAACTGCACGACCGACAGGGCGACCACGGCGACGAACAGCACGTAGGACACGGCCGAGGCGTAGCCGTAGTTGCCGAACCCGAACTGGTTGTACACGTGGTAGGACACCGACAGGGTCGACTGCAGCGGCCCGCCCTGCGTCATGACCAGGGGTTCCTCGAACAGCTGCAGGTAGCCGATGCCGGTGATGACCGCGCCGAACAGCAGGGCCGGGCGCAGCAGCGGCAGGGTGACGTGGCGGAACTGCTGCCAGCGGCCGGCGCCGTCGAGGGTGGCCGCCTCGTACAGGTGCTGCGGGATGCCCTGCAACGCGGCCAGGAAGATCACCATGAGGGAGCCGAAGTTGCGCCACGCCGCGATCACCACGATCGAGCCGAGCGCGGTCGACGGGTCGCCGAGCCAGTGCGGGCCGTCCACCCCGATCAGGCCGAGCAGGTCGTCGACCAGGCCGGCCTCCGGGTCGAGCAGGAATCGCCAGATCACCGCGATCGCCACGATGCTGGTGACCACCGGCAGGTAGAAGCCGACCCGGAACACCGCGCGCAGCCGGATCAGCCCGGAGTTCAGGGCGTTCGCGGCGGCGAGGGCGACCAGCATGGTCAGCGGCACGCCGAACAGCACGAAGATCGCCGTGTTGGCGGCGGCCTTGGCGAGCAGCTCGTCGCTGAGCAGGCGGGCGTAGTTGTCCAGGCCGGCGAACTCGACGGCCCACGGGGTGCGCAGGTCGGTGGAGCGCATGTCGGTGAAACTCATGACCAGCGACGCGACGACGGGCAGCAGCAGGAACACGCCGAAGACGGCCACGAACGGGGCGGCGAACGCCCAGCCGGTCAGGGCACGCCGGCGGCGGCGCGACGAGCGGGCCGCCGGGGTGGGCGTGGGTGCGCGGGTTTCGCGTACCTCGGTGGCAGTCGCCATGTCAGGCGCCCGTGCCGATGCTGTCGGCCTGGCCCTGCACAGCCTTCAGGGCCGTGCCCGGGTCCTCGCCGGCCACGCACACCTTCTCCACCTCGACGTCGAAGGCCGCGGCGACCTGCTCCCAGGTCGGGTAGGCGGGCGGCGCCTGCGCCGACTTGAGCTGCTCGCCGAACACCTGCAGGATCGGGTCGCCGCTCAGCGACTGGTCGACCCAGGCGTCCTGCACGGCCGGCAGGTCGCTGACCGTCTCGTACCACCTGACCTGCACGGCCGGTTTGCTCAGCCAGGCCAGGAACTTCCAGGCGGCGTCGCGGTTCTTGGCGTCCTTGAACACGGCCATGTTGGAGCCGCCGATGAACGAGGTGGACGACTTCTTCTGCGGCATCGGCGCCACCGCGAAATCCTTGGCGCCCTGCTCCTTGAGGATGCCGACGTGCCACGGCCCGGACATGAACGCGGCGATCTCACCCTTGACGAACGCCGGTTCCAGCGCGCCCTGCGGCAGGTCCTTGGGGCTGAGCCCGTCGGTGAAGAACGACTGGTAGTAGGCGAGCGCCTCGGTCATCTCCGGGGTGTCGAACTTGTACTGCGAGATGTCGGCGCCGTTGGACCAGGCGAACGGCAGCACCGACTGCCAGCTGCCGGTCTTGCCGGGCTGGATGTTGAACCCCCACTTGGCGCCGGCCTTGTCCTGCATCGCGGCCGCCATGGCTTTCAGGTCGTCCCAGGTCTTCGGGCCGTCCGGGAACCCGGCCTTGGTGGCCAGGTCGGTGCGGTAGTAGATGCCGCGGGTCTCCACGTACCAGGGCACCCCGTAGGAGGTGCCGCCGACCACGGTGGTGTCCCACGCCCCCGGGAAGAACGCGTCCTTGCTGAACAGATCGGGCGGGGTGGCGTCCAGGGCGCCGGACTTGGCGAACTCGCCCTGCATCGTCGTGCCGATCATCGACACGTCCGGGGTCTGCCGGGCCGCGATCGCCCCGGCGATCTTCTGGTGCGCGGCGTCCCACGGCACCGCGGTCACGGTGACCGTGGCCTCCGGGTTCTCCGCGGTGAACGCCTTCGCGAACTCGCCGAGCTTCTCGCCCTCGGTGCCCATCGCCCACACGGTGATCTCACCGGTCGCCTTGCCCTCGCTGACCTGCTCGGCGGCCTCGCCGCCCTCGCTGCCGCCGCGTCCGCAGCCGGCCACCAGCACCGCGCTGAGCAGCACGGCGGTGAACAATCGGGTTCTCATCTCGGATGCACCTCCAGGTGGGCACCGCAGCTGCCCCGCACGAGCAGCCGGGTGGGCAGGACCCGCCGCCGGGCGGCGGGCGTGGGATCGTTGATGCGCCGGTCCAGCCAGCGGGCCGCAGTCGCGCCGAGCGCCCGCATCGGCTGGGCAACCGTGGTCAGCCCGGCGAACCGGGCCGCCAGCAGGTCGTCCCAGCCGGTCACGGCCAGCTCGCCGGGCACGTCCCGGCCCGCGGCCTCGGCGGCACGCAAAGCGCCCAGCGCCAGTTCGTCGTTGGCACAGATCAGGGCCCGCGGTGGCCGGCGTGAGCGCAGCAGGGCACGCGCCGCACGCTGCCCGGCCTCCAGATCAAAACCGGGCGACGGTACGAGTGAGCACGCGCCGCCCAGCACCTGCCGGACACCGGTCCAGCGTCCGACGACGTCCGGTGAGCCGTCCGGGTCGCCGAGGAACGCGAACCGCTCGTAACCGTGCCCGCGCAGGTGTTCGGCCAGGGCCCGGGCGGTGTTCACGTTGCCGGTGCGCACGGTGTCGACGCCGGGCACCGGGTCCCGGGCGATCAGCACCACCGGCAGGGCCAGCCCGGTGATCACGTCGTCGTCGACAGTGCGGCCCAGCACCGCCAGGCCGTCGACGCGGCGGGCCAGTTCCCGCACCGCGTCGGCGGCGTCCGCACGGTCCCGGGTGGCCAGGATCAGCACACTGCTGCCCAGGCCGGCCGCGACCGCCTCGTAGCCGAGCACCACCTCGGCGTAGTAGGGCCCGACCAGGTCGGGGAAGACGATGCCGTTGGCCGCGTGCCGGCCCTCGGCGAGCGAACGGGCCGAGCGTGACGGGGTGAAGTCCAGCTCAGCGGCCGCCTGCCGGACCCGGCGGCGGGTCTCGTCGGTGACCGGGGTGTCGTCGCGCAACGCCCGCGACACGGTGGCGATGGACACGCCGGCCCGCTCCGCGACCTGGTAGATGGTCGCCGGACGGTTCGATGTAAGCGCTTTCACCGCCATGGGCGGAACGTAACCTGGGCGCAATCACCCCGAAACTCGGCAGCAATCGACGTTCATCATCAGTAGATTGCGTCGAGCCCGGCCATTTCGGAGAGACGCTCGGCCAGCAGCGGGTCGGGACAGCCGGTCCAGTCGCCGTCCAGGTCAGGGCGGTGCCGGGCAACATGCAGCGCGAACGCGGCGAGCTGATCGCGGGCGTTCTCGGCGGCGCTGACCTGCTCACCGACTGCCCGCCGGGCGCCCAGGCACAGGTCGATGCGTTCCCGCAGCCACGCCGGGGCACGCTCGGCCCGCTGCGCCGCGCTGTCCACGTCGGCGCCGGCCAGCACCGCGATCCGGGCCGCGATGTCGGCGTGGCCGTGCCGGGCGGCCATCCGCTCGAACCGGGTCCACTCGCGGCCCATCGAGCCGAGCCGCTCACCCCACGACTCGAGCAGCACCATCCGCCCGGCGCGGGCCGACTCCTGCAGCAGCCGGGTCGCCGCGGCCGGGTCGCCCGCCCGCTGGGCTCGGGTGAGAGCGTCACGGGCCTGCCCGCGCCAGACGTCCAGCCGGGCCGCGACGACCGCCGGGTCGAACCGGATGCGGGCGATCCACGCGGTGAACGCGGTGCCGAGTTCGTCGGTGCCGTAACCACCGAACGCCTTGTCCAGGCCGTGGAACCAGCGCCGGTCACCCATCCGGGCGGCCGCGAACTCCGGGCCGGCGCGGACGGCGTCGCGGATCTCCGCGGTGGTGAACGCCAGGGCGCCCATGTCGAGGGTCTGCGCCCGGCCGGACGCGGCCCACCAGTCGACCAGCCGGGCATGGCGGCGCTCGAGCTCGGCAGCGGCCCGGGCGTGGTCGCCGGTGCAGACCGGCAGCAGGTCGATATCGGACATCGGCCACGGCTCGCCGCGGCCCACGCTGCCGCCCACCAGGAAACCGTGCACGCCCGGCGTGCCGGCGAGCACACTCAGCGCCTCCTGCAGGCGTTCGGCCAGCAACTCCTGCCAGCGTTGCGACGGCTGCACACCCGGCTCCCTCCCCGTAGTGGCCCGGATGGGGGGCTCGCCCCGATCCGAACCGGCGCCTGCGTCGATTAGACAGGGTGGACACGCTCAGGCCGCGGCGAGCAGGTCCGGTGCTGCCGGGATGTCGCTGCGGCGGCGCAGCAACCGGTCGAGCAGGTGCGCGGCCTCCGGGTCGTCAGAGGCGGCACGCAGCAGCGGTTCGGCGGCGTCCAGGTCGCCGCGGTCGTAGAACAGCCTGCCGAGCCGGGTCACCGCCTCCGGGTGGCCGGCCGCCGCGGCGTGCCGGAACTGCTGCTCGGCGCCGTCGTCGTCGCCGCGCTGGTGCAGCAGGTCACCCAGGCTCAGGTGGGCGTCGGTGTGCCCGGCCGCGATGGCCTCGCGGTAGCAGCCGGCGGCCTGCTCGGTCTCGCCCAGCTCGGCGTGGCAGTCGGCGAGATCCACCAGGGCCTGCGTCTGGCCGAAGTCCACGGCCCGCAGGTAGTGCCGGCGGGCCTGCCGCAGCTCGCCGCGCTCGTGGTGGACCAGGCCGAGGCCGTGCCAGCCGGCGTGGTGACCGCAGGCGGCGGCCGTGCGGAACGCCGCGGCGGCGTCGCCGGTCTCGCCCAGTTCCAGGCGGGTGTCGCCGAGGTCGAGGTAGGCCTCGGTGGCTCCGGCGTCGGCCGCGGACTCGTAGCAGGACGCCGCGCTGGGCAGGTCACCGTCGGCGGCGAACTGGCGGCCCCACGCGATCAGCGCCCAGATGCTGCTCCAGTCCGGGTTGCGGCGTACCCCCTGGTAGCCGGTGGCGGCCGCCCGGGCGTACCAGAGTTCGGCCTGCTCGTGCTCGCCGCGTTCGGCGCACAGCTCACCCTGCTGGAAGGCGTCCGCGTCGGCCGGGGCGTCGGCGGGCGGGACCGGTTCGAGCAGCAGGTCGGCGAGCGCGAACGAGTGGCTGCGCCGCTGCAGGGCCGGGCCCTTGCGCATCATGTCGAGGTTCAGGCGGCGGGCCGCCTCGACGACACCGGGCACGTCCAGCAGCCGGATCAGGTTGCGGGCGCCCTCGACCTGCAGGGCCAGCACGCCGGGCCGCGCCCGGTAGCCGGCCTGGTAGTAGTAGACGGCGCCGAACCGTTCGGCCAGTTCCTCGACGTCGGCGCCCCACTGCCGCTGCATGACGGCCAGGTCGACGTTGACGTGGAAGATCGTGCGGTGCGGTTCGCCGGCCGGGGCGCCGGCGTACAGGGTCTCCAGGCAGTTGACGCTCACCGTGAGCAGCCGCGGCCAGGCGTGCTCGTTGGTCGCCGGGCGGGCGCTGACCGACCAGCGGGAGAACTCGGTGCGGCGGGGGAGCGGCATGGTGCGGGCCAGGTAGCGGCGTACCGCCGGCAGTAGCGCGCCGAAACGCGGATCGGCCTGCAGGGTGCGGAACTTCGGCAGATTGGCCGCCCGCAGCTCCGGGCGGTCGGGGCGCGCGCCGGCACCGACGGTGTCGGCCGGCGGGGAAGTCAGCCAGGCCAGCTGGCCGGCCGGCGCCAGCAGATCGTCGAGGCCGTTGCCGGTGTCGCGCAGCCGGAAACCCGCCTGGCGCAGCACACCGATCGCGGACTGCTCGGCGCTGTCCAGACCGGCCTTCGCGAACCGCCAGAAATGCATCTCCACCAGGTCGTTCTCGCTGCGGCACAGCGCGGCGAAACGGGTCACCACGTCGGTGGCCCGGCCGACCTGCAGCGCACCGTCGGCGAACCGCAGCACATACAGACCGCAGCGGCCGCGCGAGGCCGGCAGCAGCCGCGCCGCCGGCTGGGAGGCGCCGACACGTTCGACCTTGACGTACGGCCACAGCGCGGCAACGGCGGCGACGTGATCCGGGTGCGAGTCCTGCATGCGCGCAACGGTCGGTCGCTGAGCTGCACAGATGAGGAAACCGGGCGCGGCAACCCGCACGACCGGATGACGGCTCTGGTCTGGCACGGCCGGTCTCCGTACGCTGGTCCGGGTGTCCACCGAGATCAGTGATCTACTTGACGCCGCCGCACCCACCGTCACCGCCGCCGTCCGCGGTGTCCGCGACGACCAACTCGACGACCGCACCCCCTGCGCCGACTTCAAGGTGCGCGACCTGTTGAACCATCTGCTGCAGGTCGCCCAGAACTTCCAGGCCCTGGCCCACCGCAAGGACGTCGACTGGAGCGCCGGCCCGGACCGGCTCACCGGCGACTGGCGCACCGAGTTCGCCGACGACGTGCAGGGCCTGCGCGACGTGTGGGCCGACCCGTCCAGCCTGGACGGCACCTCACCCGGGCTCGGCCTGCCGCAACGCGTCGTCGGCCAGATGCTCGTCACCGACCTCGTCGTGCACGGCTGGGACCTGGCCAAGGCCACCGGCCAGCCGTACCGGGTCGACGACGGCCTGCTCACCTCCACCCGCGAATTCCTCGACGTCATGGGCGACACCGGCCGCCAGATGGGCGCCTTCGGCCCCGAGGTCACCGCCCCCGACGACACCGACGAGTTCGGCCGGCTGCTCGCCCGCACCGGCCGCGACCCGCAGTGGAAGCCCTGACCGTCACATCACGTCCAGCAGATAGGCGCGCCGGGCCCGCCGTTCGCGGCTGACGGCCACCACGTCGGTGCGGGCGCCGTCGTGCGACAGCCGGACGATGCGCTGCACCTGCCAGTCGCGTTCGGTCCGAGCCGGTGGTTACGTCGCAGCCCGCGACCACGTGGTCGCCGCCGTCATACCGTGGCGCGGCCGGCCCTTGGGCGGGTGCCCAGCACCGGCAGTCCAGCTCCATCGCGAAACGGGCCGTCGAACCCACCTCGGCGGTGAACCCGTCACCGTCGACCACCGCAACGTCGACGAGCACGTCGCGCCACACCACCGTCATCCGGCCATGATCGCTTACCTGCGGTCCTGGTCGCGCGGCGCGGACTGCAGGGCCTGGCGCAGCGCCGCCATCTCGTCGGCCAGCGCCAGCACGGCGTGCGCGTGCGCGGCGGCGATCACCGCGGCAGTGCCGGGCAGCTTGTTGTCGACGCTGGCCAGCATGTCGGCGGCCATCTGACGGTGACTGGGGTGGGACACGGCGGCCCTTTCTGTTGATCTTCAGGAAGCTTGACCCGCTGCA